>JADYXW010000110.1 GCA_020853975.1 Phycisphaerales bacterium | reverse complement strand
TACACGCCGTATCAGGCGGAGATCGCGCAGGGGCGGCTTGAGGCGCTGCTCAACTTTCAGACGATGGTGACCGACCTCACCGGCATGGAAATTGCGAATGCGTCGCTGCTGGATGAATCCACGGCGGCGGCGGAGGCGATGACCATGTCGCACGGCATCAAGGGCTCCGGAAAGAAATTTTTCGCGGCGGACAATGTCCATCCGCAGACCATCGCTCTGCTGCGCACGCGTGCGGAGCCGCTGGGGTTTGAAATTGTCACAGGTCCGTGGCGCGAGGCATCCATTGACGCGGATTGCTTCGGCGCGCTGGTGCAGTATCCGGCGACGGATGGCAAGATCGAGGACTATGCGGAGTTTGCAGCGAAGGTACATGAGGCCGGCGCGGTGTTTGTCGTTGCGGCGGACTTGCTGGCGCTGACGCTTCTCAAGCCGCCGGGCGAATTCGGGGCGGATATTGTCGTTGGCAGCGCGCAGCGCTTCGGCGTTCCGCCCGGCTACGGGGGGCCGCATGCGGCATTCCTTGGCACCAAGGATGAGCACAAGAGGCGCCTGCCCGGGCGACTGATCGGCATTTCCAAGGATGCGGAGGGGCACCCGGCGATGCGCCTTTCGCTGCAGACGCGCGAGCAGCACATCCGGCGCGACAAGGCGACGAGCAACATCTGCACCGCGCAGGCGCTGCTGGCGATCTGCGCCGGCATGTACGCGGTGTACCACGGGCCCGCGGGGCTGACGGCGATCGCGAGGCGGGTGCGGACGCTCACGGCGATCCTCGCGCGGGGCGTGGCGGGGCTGGGGCACGAGGTGCTGACGGCGGGGTTCTTCGACACCATCCGCGTGCGCGTGAAGGGCGATGCCGGGGCGTTGCTGACGGCGGCGGGGGTCGCGGGGGTCAACCTGCGGGATTTTGGCGATGGAACGATCGGCGTCTCGCTCGATGAGACGACGGCGCCCGGGGACGTCGCCGGCCTGCTCACGATTCTGAACAAGGGCCAGAAGCCCGCGGGCGGGGACGCGACGAGGGCGACCCCGGACGATCAGTCCGTGGATCAGCGGTTCGCCAGACAGAGCGCGTTCCTCACGCACCCGGTCTTCAACGCGCACCACAGCGAGCACGAGATGCTCCGCTACATCACCAAACTGCAGGGGCGCGACCTGTCGCTGGCGCAGAGCATGATCCCGCTCGGCTCGTGCACCATGAAGCTGAACGCGACCAGCGAGATGATCCCCGTGACCTGGCCCGAGTTCGGCAGGATGCACCCCTTTGCGCCGGCGGAGCAGGCGGCGGGGTACCGCAGGCTCTTCGCGGACCTGGAGTCGTGGCTCGCGTCGTGCACCGGCTTCGCGGCGGTTTCTCTGCAGCCCAACGCGGGCGCGCAGGGGGAGTACGCGGGCCTGCTGGTCATCCGGGCGTACCTGGAGAGCAAGGGACAGGCGGGGCGGAAGGTGTGCCTGATCCCGCACAGCGCGCACGGGACAAACCCGGCCTCCGCTGCGCTCGCGGGGTTCTCGATCGTGGAGGTCGACTGCGACGAGCGCGGGAACATCGACGTGGCGGACCTGCGGGCCAAGGCCCAGCAGCACGGGGCCGACCTGGCCTGCCTCATGGTGACCTATCCGAGCACGCACGGGGTGTACGAGGAGACCATCCGCGAGATCTGCGAGATCGTGCACAAGGCCGGCGGGCAGGTCTACATGGACGGCGCGAACATGAACGCCCAGGTGGGCCTCACCAGCCCCGCGGCGATCGGCGCGGACGTCTGCCACCTCAACCTGCACAAGACGTTCTGCATCCCGCACGGCGGGGGCGGGCCCGGCATGGGGCCGATCTGCGTCGCGGCGCACCTGGCGCCGTTCCTCCCGGGGCACCCGGTGGTGAGCAGCAACAACGACTCCAGGGCGATCGGCCCGGTCTCCGCGGCGCCCTGGGGCTCGCCCTCGATCCTGGTCATCCCCTGGATGTACATCGCGATGATGGGGGCCTGCGGGCTGAAGAAGGCCACGCAGGTGGCGATGCTCAACGCGAACTACATGGCCAAGAGGCTGGAGGCGCACTACCCGGTCCTGTACCGCGGGTCGGCCGGGCTGTGCGCCCACGAGTTCATCCTGGACCTGCGGCCCCTGGAGAAGGCGGCGGGGATCAAGACCGAAGACGTGGCCAAGCGCCTGATGGACTATGGGTTCCACGCGCCGACCATGAGCTTCCCCGTGCCGGGCACGCTCATGATCGAGCCGACCGAGAGCGAGCCCAGGAGCGAGCTGGACCGCTTCTGCGACGCGATGATCCTCATCCGCGAGGAGATCCGCGCCGTCGAGCAGGGCTCGCTCGACCGGACGGACAACCCGCTGAAGAACGCGCCGCACACCATGGCCCACGTGAGCGCGAACGAGTGGAAGCACCCGTACCCGCGCGAGCGGGCGGCGTACCCCGCGCCCTGGCTCCGCGACGCCAAGTTCTGGCCCCACGTCGGGCGCATCGACAACCCCTGGGGCGACCGGAACCTCGTGTGCTCCTGCCCGCCCATGGTGGCGTACGGGAAGAATCCATGAGCGGCGCGCCCCACGAGACCGAGCGATCGCTCGCGCTGCGCGTCGCGACGCTACCCAGGGACACGAACCACTACGGCACGATCTTTGGCGGGGTGATCCTCAGCCTCATCGACCAGGCCGGGGCCATCCACGCGCGCCGGCTCGGGAGGCACCGCTGGGTCACGGCGGCGCTGGACCGCGTGGACTTCAAGATGCCCGTGCACCTGGGCGACGTCGTCAACCTCTACACGCGGACCGCCCGTGCGGGCACCAAGAGCGTGACCGTGCAGGTGGAGGTGGAGGCGGAGCGGTTCGCGTCGGCCCAGACCGTGCCCGTCACGAGCGCCACGATCGTGATGGTGTCGGTCGACGCCACGGGAAGGGCGATCCCCTTTGCAAGCCCGGCGACGGTGAACGACCCGATGCCCTGAAGAGCCCGCGGGGACTGGAAGGTCAGCTCAGCACACGCTTGAAGCCGAGGCTGCGCCGGAGATCGGTGAGCTGTCCCGTGTGTACGCCGTTGTGGAAGGCCATGCGCAGCACGAGCGTCCAGACCGGGACCGTCGCGGCGCCCCAGGGCGATGGCGCGTCGAGCGCCGCGTCGGGGGCGTTGCGGGTCGTCGCGGCGAGATGGTCGCACGCACTCTCGAAGATCTCCACGGAGCGGGCGAGTGTCGGGTAGGAGGCGGGCGCGTGGGTGGGCACGGAGTTGAACGACACGGACTCGGCGGCGAAGCGGCGGGCGTCGCCCTGGCCGCCGGTGATGAAGGCGTCGGCGGGGGGCGGCCCGCCTCCGAGCTTCTCGGCGACGCGGTGCATGGTGAGCGCGAGGTGGCCCAGGCACCAGACGGCGTGGTTCGGGAGGCTCGGGGCCTGGCGCGTGGCGTTGGTGTCGTCGAACCCCGCGAGGAAGCGGAGGACGAGCGGCTTGCTCGTGAGCACGGATTCGGCGAGAAGGTCCTGGCGGCGCATGGCTGGGTTCCTCAGCTCTTGAGGTTCACGTATTGGAGGGGGAGGCCAAGGTCCGAGCCGTCGAGGAGTTTCATGACGGCCTGAAGGTCGTCGATCTGCTTGCCGCTGACGCGGAGCTCTTCGCCCTGAATGGAGGCCTGCACCTTCATCTTGGAGTCTTTGACGAGCCGGACGATCTGCTTGGCCTTTTCCTGCTCGATGCCGTCCTGGATCTTGGCCTCCCACTTGAGGCGCCCGGCGAGGGTGGGCTCCTGCTCGCCCCAGGAGAAGGTGCGGAGGGCGATGCCCCGGCGCTGGGAGGCGGTTTCGAACATCTCGCGGAGGCCCCGGAGCTTTGTGGCGTCGTCGCCGACGAGCTTGAGCTTCTTTTCCTTCTGATCGACGGTGATCTCGGTGTGCGAGCCGCGGAAGTCGAAGCGAGCGGCGACGGCCTTTTTGGCGTTGTTGATGGCGTTGTCGAGTTCAGCGAAGTTGGCGCGGGAGACGATATCGAAGGAGGGCATGTGTGGCTCCGGGGGGGCGCCCGGGGGCGCGGGGCGAGAGCGTATGTCGAGACGGCGGCGGTACGGAGTTCTGGGACGGCGAGGGCGTCGGAGGGGATGGCCGTTTGACCGCTGGCGGGACGCCGCTACCATCCACCCCCCGGGAGCGGTATGTCCGTCCGCGCCGGGGCGGGTCTCTGGGCCGCGAGGGCTGCTCTAAGACCTGAAATACTAGTGATTTGTGCCACCGTAGCTCAGTGGTAGAGCACTCCCTTGGTAAGGGAGAGGTCATGGGTTCAAGTCCCATTGGTGGCTTTTCCGGGAAGTCGCAGGCGCTGCGCCTGCGGCTTTGTGAGGGCGGCCTGTCCCCGCGCTTGCTCAACCCGGATCGACGGCTTTGGCAACCGTCGAGCAGGGCAGACTGCGTTCGCTGGTCCGGTGGAGGCGCGATGGGAGACCCCGCCCCGGACCTTCTACAAGGGTCTCGCGTCCATCTCTTTGGAGGCATCTCCCATGGCTCGAGGCGTATTTACCCGTTCCAAACCCCACGTCAACGTCGGCACCATCGGTCACATCGACCACGGCAAGTCGACCCTCACGGCGGCGCTGTCGGCGCGCTCCGCGGCCCGCTTCGGCGGCGTGATCAAGTCCTACGCGGACATCACCAAGGGCGGCACCGTCCGTGACGCCAACAAGACGGTGACCATCGCGTCGTCGCACACCGAGTACGAGACCGAGAAGAGGCACTACGCCCACGTCGACTGCCCGGGCCACGCCGACTTCGTCAAGAACATGATCACCGGTGCCGCCCAGATGGACGGCGCGATCCTGGTCGTGTCCGCCGCGGACGGCCCCATGCCCCAGACGCGCGAGCACGTCCTGCTCGCCCGCCAGGTCGGTGTGCCCCACATCGTCGTCTTCCTGAACAAGGTCGACCTCGTCGACGACCCCGAGCTGCTCGACCTGGTCGAGCTCGAGGTCCGCGAACTGCTCAAGAAGTACGGCTTCCCGGGCGATGACACCCCCGTCATCCGCGGGCAGTCCAAGCTCGCTCTTGAGAACCCCAAGGACGACAAGGCCTGCAAGCCCATCGACGATCTCTTCACCGCGATCGACAGCTACATCCCCGAGCCCACCCGCGAGGTGGACAAGCCCTTCCTGATGAGCGTCGAAGACGTGTTCTCGATCAAGGGCCGCGGCACGGTCGCGACCGGCCGTATCGAGCGTGGCCGCTGCAAGGTGGGCGAGACGGTCGAGATCGTCGGCCTGCGCCCCGACAAGAAGAGCACGGTCATCACGGGCGTCGAGATGTTCCAGAAGACCCTCGACGAGGGCGTCGCGGGCGACAACGTCGGCGCGCTGCTCCGCGGCGTTGAGAAGGACGACATCGAGCGTGGCCAGGTGCTCTGCAAGCCCGGCTCGATCAGCCCCCACACCAAGTTCAAGGGTCAGATCTACGTCCTGACCAAGGAGGAGGGTGGGCGTCACACCCCGTTCTTCAACGGCTACCGCCCCCAGTTCTACTTCCGCACGACGGACGTGACGGGCACGGTGAAGCTGATGGGCGGGGCGGAGATGTGCATGCCCGGCGACAACGTTGAGGTCGAGATCGACCTGATGGGCAAGCCCGTCGCGATGGAGAAGGGCCTGCGGTTCGCCGTCCGTGAGGGTGGCCGCACGATCGGCTCCGGCGCCGTGACGGACATCATCGAGTAAGACCCTTCGGGCGCCCGGGGCTGAACCCGCGGGCTGCCGAGGGCCTACAGTTTTCTGCCGTCCGGGCCGCAAGGTCCGGACGGTGGTTTCTACGGAGAGCGTGGAGTGCCAAGCCCGGGAGGTCCGGGGGCGGCTGGCTCTTCCGAGGTCGCAAGGATGTTCTACCCCGCCCCCGGGGCGGAGAGGTATGTATGGCGAAGAAGAAGTCCATGGCCCGCGAGTACGTGTGGCTGCAGTGCACCGAGTGCGGCGACCTGAACTATCGCAGCTCCGTCAACACCAAGGGCGGGATGCCCGAGGGTTTGAAGGAAGGGCTGATGAAGTACTCTCCCCGCCTGCGGAAGCACACCCGGCACAAGGTGAAGCGGAAGTAATCGGGGCGCTGCTGCAGGGGTGGTCCGGTCGGATTCACCGTGCTACTTCCGGAGGGTGGTCCCAGTCAGAGTCGAAGGTGAAGGCATTGCTCTGAGGCGTGGGCCCCCCGGCGTGCGCAGGTCGGTTCTCGCCGCTTGGCCGAGCGGTTTCTGGGCCTGGGCGGCTCACCCGGGCAACGTAACAAACTGTAGATTTTTGAGCTGCGATGTCTGCGTCGCGGTTTGGTGGCCGATTCCGCACGATGGTGTACCTTCGAGGGCATGACGTACACGTTCTGGCTTTCGGTACGCCCTCGCTCCGCCCACCTCGCAGCCGCGGCTTTATTTGCCGGCGCGTCCGGCGCGCTCGCCCAGCCCGACTACGGCTTTGACCTTGTGACGATCGGCGCGGTCGGCAATGCGCCCTACGTCAACCCGGACAACATCGCGCAGTTGGTCAACGGGCGGGGCCGCGTTGACTATGAGTACCGCATCGGCCGCACCGAGATCACGAGCGCCCAGTGGCTCGAGTTCCTCCGGACCTTTCAGTCCATCCCGTCCCCGAGCCCGTTCTGGGAGAACGAGCCGGTTGACTGGGGCGGCTACCGCGACATCAACGACACCTACCACCTGCGAGACGTGCCCGACGCGGCCATGCTGCCCTGCGGCGGGATCACCTGGCGCATGGCGGCGCTCTACTGCAACTGGCTCCACAATGGCAAAGGCACCGACCCCGGCTCGCTGGTCGGCGGCGCGTACGACTCCACCACCTGGGGGCGCGGCCCGCGTCCGTTCGAGATCACCGACGCCCCCGTGCACCTCACCGGCGCCCGGTACTGGATTCCCACGCTCGACGAGCAACTCAAGGCCTTTCAGTACGACCCAAACCGGTACGGACCGGGGCTCGGCGGGTGGTGGGAGGCGCGGAACATCGCCGACACGCCCGGAGTGAGCGGCCCGCCCGGCGTCGGGACGACCAGCGCGGGCTGGCGTACCGACGAGGACCCCTGGGCCGCGTGGGAGATCCCCCTCGGCGCCTACCCCCAGTCGGTCTCGCCCTGGGGCCTTCTGGACACCAGCGGGGGGGGCAACGAGTGGAACGAGCAGATCTTTCGGGCCGATTACCCCGCTGAACGAGGGTTGATGGGTTCGTACGCGGGGCAGGGTGGCGGTGCCTGGCAGTTCTACGACCGAATCTGGGGAGCGGGGTCGCTCAGCCCGGACCTTGGTAGCACCGAGAGTTTCCGCATCGCGACCGCTGTTCCGGCACCAGGAACAATCGGGGCGCTAGCCCTCTTCGGCCTCTCCATGCGGCGGAACCAAAGGAACTTACCATGAGTATCTCCATCGCCCGACTGTTCTCATTCGTTATTGCTCTGTCCAGAACCCTGGCGCAACCGGTGACGCTGTACGCGCGAACAGTCGTGCATGAGCAAGCGACGGCGTGAACGTGGGCTGTTCGGGCAGCCGATCCGCGAGGCGGGCGACCAACAGAT
>JADYXW010000109.1 GCA_020853975.1 Phycisphaerales bacterium | reverse complement strand
GATCCGCCTCGCACGCGTCGGGGGTCAACCCCTCGCCCGGCGTGCCCAGGCGCATGAAGCACCCGACAACGTCGAAGCCCTCGCGGCGGAGCATCGCCGCCGCCACGGACGAATCAACGCCGCCCGACATCGCCACCAGCACGCGCTGTCTCTGTGCCCGCGACATGACGCGGGATCGTAGGGGCCGGCGCCCTCTGTCCTAGGACGCCCGGTGCATCAGGGGCACGAGCTGCCACCCGCGAGCACGTTGACCAGCAGCGCGTAGTCGTCCTGATCGATATTGCCGTCGAAGTTCAGGTCCGGGTCCAGCCCCGTGGGGTTGTCGCCGCCCCCGACCACGTTCACCAGATACGACAGATCATCCTGGTCCATGTTGCCGTCCTGATTCATGTCGTACTCGGCCATCGCGGTCACCTCGATATCGAGCGTGGCGGCGTAGGCCGGGCCGATCAGGTTCTCACGCATGTAGAACGCGGGGTACGAAGGCGTGCCCGTGCCGCCCCCGGGCCCGCCGCTCGCCGGCTCGAGTGTCGTCACCATGAATCGGACCTTCCCGTCGCGCAGCCCGCGCGCGATGTAGTCCCGCGTCACCGCGTCGCTCAGGTCCACGTCAAACGTCATCGCGGTGCCCGCGGCGGGCCTCTCGCCACCCACCATGCCCGCGATGCGGCCGATCGCCATCGGCGTCGACTCAAACCGCTGCCGCACCTGGCGCGAGATGTCCGTCGCATTGCCCGCCGCATCAAACACCGCCGCGAACGCGCTCCGCACGCCCTCCTGGGGCGGGAACGGGGGCAGAGGCGCGAACGCCGTGGTCTCCCCGAACGTCGAGGCGCTCATGCCGTTGCGGTACCCAACGCCGTACAGCTCCACCGGGCGGCCCGGGTCGGCGTCGGCAACGTACGCCGGATCCGCCGTGTCGTAGAGGCTGACGACCGAGTCGGGCGTCGGGTCGTAGAAGAAGCGGTCGCTCACGCTTGTGTAGATCGTCACCCGCATGGAGCGGATGTCGTAGTGCGGCGCGCCCCCCGTAATGAGCCCGGAGGTGTTCCAGCCGAGCAGGACCTGCGCATCGCGATCATCAAAGCCCGCCTGGTTGATGGCACCGAACGAGGAGGCTGTCGCCTCGACCCCCGGGGTCGAGTTGAATCCGTACATCCACCGATCGAAGACTACCTGCGCGTTCTGCAAAGACACGCACTGGCCTCCTGCCGAAGCCGTGATCGCCACAAGAGTTCCGAGTGCCAGGGTCTTCATTGGGTTCACCTTTGAAACTCGATTAAATACCAAACGATCCGCTTGTCTTCACTTGCAGTAATGATTACCGTATGACAAGAATATGTCTACCTCATCTATTCAAAATCTGACGCGCTTGTCCAGAGGCTTTTCCCTCATCGAACTGCTGGTCACCATCGCGATTATCGCGCTGCTGATCGCCATCGCGCTCCCGGCCCTGTCCAAGGCCCGGCAGTGCGTTCGGACCACCCGCGAGCTCGCCGCCGCCCAGCAGCTCATGACCGCCTACACCACCTACGCCGACGCGAACCGGGGCCGGGTGCTCACCGGCTATCCGACCGCGGCGATGGTTACCGGGCCTGTCAGCGTCACCAACAGCGTTGGCGAACGCATGACCGGCGACATGGCCCAGAGGTACCCGTGGCGCCTCGCCCCGTACCTCGACTTCAACTTCAGGGGCCTCTACCAGGACGACCGCGTCCTGGCCGACCTGCTGGCGCAGGAAGACATCTACCGCTCCTACGGCGTGACGTACGACTACGTCGTCAGCCTCTACCCATCGCTGGGCCTCAACATCGCGTTCGTGGGCGGCTCCGAACGCCACTCTGAGTTCGACCCCGCCTTCACCCGCGCCTATGGCAAGGTATACGTCGAGCGGTCGCACGAGCCGCTCCGCCCCTCGAATCTGCTCGTGTTTGCCTCCGCCCGGGCGGAAGTGCAGCCCGCGCTCCCCATCCCGGGCCAGCCCCAGGGCTTCTTCAGGCTCGAGCCCCCGGTCTTCGGGGCGTCCAGAGGCCGTCAGTGGGAAGCCTCGTACGAGGAGCGCGCGACCTTTCCGGGCCTCAACTCCGGATTCCTCTCGCTCCGCCATGGCGGGCGCGCGGTCACCGCCCGCTTCGATGGCCACGCGCAGCTCTGCTCCTGGGCGGACATGAACGACATGCGCCTGTGGGCCGATCAGGCCACGACCCCGAACTGGGGCCTCGCTCCCCGCCCGTGAGCAGGGGCGCTCAGCCGCTCTGGAGCTTGCGGGTCAGGAACTCGGCAAGCTCGCGGAGCGTGCTGCCCGCGTGACCAGCTGCCAGTTCGGAGCTGAGGGGCTTGCCCATATCCTCGGCGAGCTGGCGGTCGATCCGGCGCTGCGCCGTGATGATCGTGGAGTGGTTGCTGCGCCCCATGGCGCGGGCGATCTCCGGAAAGCTCATGGTCGTCAGCCGCCGGCAAAGACTCGCCACGAGCGACCGCGCCAACACCACGCGCTTGTGCCGCCCCTTGCCCATGAAGTCGGGCAACTCAACCGCCAGTTCGCGGCAGACCTCGGTCACGACCATCTCCGCGCCCACCGGGCGCCGCATGCGGTGCGCGGGCCCCGCGGGCGCGGAGGAGGCCTCGTCGTCGATGCCCAGCGCCTTGCGAACCAGCGCCAGCCCCACCGTCCCTCCCGAAAACTCGGGGAGCAGCCGGTGCACGGCGTCGATCTGGTTGAGCAGCCCCTCGATCTCGCGCACGCTCCCGCCGAAGCCCCCAAGAGAGCCCACCGAGCGTGACGACCGTGCGGCGATCAACTTGGCGGCGTCATCGTCCAGGCGGATGCCCCGCCGCTCCGCCAGGTGCTTTACCAGCTTCTCACGGAGTTCCGGGTCGGGCGCGTCGATCCGCACCACGGCCCCCGCGAGGAACCGGGAGACCAGCCGCTCCGACAGCCGCGAGATCTCCTTGGGGTGCTCGTCGCTGGCCAGCAGCAGTCGGGCGCCGTCGATCTGCACCGCGTCGAGCGTGTGAAGGAGCTCGGTCTGCGTGGCGTCCTTGTTCGAGAAGAAGTGCACGTCGTCGATGCACAGCAGGTCCACCCGCCTGTACGACCGCCTGAACTGGTCGACCCGGTTGTTGCGGACCGCCTGGATAAACTCGTTGGTGAAGGCCTCGGCGGTGATGTACCGCACGAGCGAGCCGGGCCGGCGCTCCGCGAACCGCGCCGCGGCGGCCCGGAGCAGGTGCGACTTGCCCATGCCGCACGCCCCGTGAACGAAGATCGGGGGCACGGGCGTCTGGTCTTCCGCAAGACGGAGCGACGCGCTGTAGGCGAGCCTGTTGGAGCGGCCCACCACGAAGTTGTCGAAGCAGTACCGGAAGACGTCCGAGGACCGGGCGGGCGCCTGGGCCGGGGCCGCGATGGGTGTCGCCTTCTTGACGGGCAGCACAACCGGGGCGGCGGTGCGATCAACCTCAAAGCAGACGCGCGGCGCCACGCCCCCGCGCCAGGCCGTCGTCACCACCTCGCGGAACAGCGCGCCGAACCGCCTCTCGAGGAGGTCCGCGAGCACCCCGGACGCCGCGTTCACGCGGAGCACCCCGTCCTGGAGCGAGAGCGTGGCCTGGCCCCGCACGTAGCGGTCGTACTGCGAATCACCCATGGCGCGGCGGAGCCGCTCCAGCATGGTGTCGGCGGTGAACTCCGCGGGCGGGGCGCTCCTGGGAATCTCGCGCACGGGCTCGCGGGAGACACGCTCACCCGCACTCCGACCCGCCGGCGCCGCCAGATTGATCGCCCGCACACGGTTCCCGCCGTCGCTGTTGGCCACAGGATTCCACCCTGGGTACGGATGCCACGCCGCTGCAGGCCGGGCCCGCCCCCACGAGGGCGCGCCACCACGTGCCGGCGCGGTCCCAGCGCGCCGCCATCGCCAATGCCTGGCAGAGACCTCTTTATCCCGAATCCTTCTACGACGGCTGAGTGCCCCCAACGCGGGACGCCCGAACGGAAGGGTCGCCACGCACCGCCACAACGCATGTTTCACGCAAGCCGGGCTTGCGAAGGCTTCACACCGGTGGTCGATCCGTGACCCCAAAATCCGAAACCCCAACGGAACCGCTCCAGCGCTCCCGTCGATCTCTCACTCGTCCCGCCCCCGCTCATCTCAGACGAGTCGTGGGGGTCAAAATAGTGATCCCGCCTTCGCCTAGCAAGCCCCTCGAATCATGACGCGCGACGATCTCCCCACTGAATCCGACCGTGGCGAGACTTACGTTGCGCAAAAAACTTGGCGACTTCCGCGACGCCTCCCGCTCGCAAACGTTGTGCAAAACTCGTGTGAAGCGCCAACCCCTCAGACGACCCAGCCCTGCGCGCTGCGCCTGTCGATTGTGCCTCAGCGCGCGAGGTCACGAACCAGCGCGCGTCGCCTCCCATAGGGTTCAAACCCTAGGGATTCGTAGAGCCGAATCGCCGCGGCGTTCCGTTCGTCAACCGCGCACGTCACGGACCACGACGGATTGCCCTGCCTCGCCCGCGCGATGCCCATGCTCAGCAGCGGCTTTGACAGGCCCTTTCCGCGGAGTTCTGGCCCAAGGCCGAGATACACAAGCTCCACCGTGCGATGCTCCGGGCAGCGGTTCAGCAGCACGCAGCCCGCGGGGCTGTTGTTGTGGAGCACCAGCCACCACAGTGAGGGGTCGTACTGCCCGGTGTGCCTGTGCGAATCAAGGATGTCCGCCGTCTCGCGCAGCCCGCACAACTCCGGGCAGTCCCGCGTCTCGACGTAGGTCCGGTCCATGGCCCGCAGCAGCCGACTGTCTGTGTCGCCCCGCGCCTCGGAGAGTTGGTCCACCCGCAGGACCGTCACGCCGTCGGGCCAGGGGCCGGCCTCCGACGGTGCCGCAACCCTGCCGGCCCGCTCACGCCTCATGTATCGAAGCGTCCCCACGTCGATGAACCCGGCGCTGTGAAGCACCCCCACCGCCCAAGCTTCCTCGGGCTCCGGGAGCGCCTGCGCCAGCGTCACCTCGTGGGCGTGCTCCGCCCGGAGCATGCCGCACGCAGCCTCCACGCACGCCCTCGCCTCCTCCGCCTGATCACGCTCAGAGCCGAGCGAATCTGCCGGCTCGCTCAGGAAGAGCATCGCGGTCCGTCCGCTGCCACGGACCGCAAGGCACGCCTGGCGGGCGATGGGAGCATCGGCGGGACAGCCCGGGGCCAGGGTCGCATAGGCCATCCCAAGGTCGATCTCGTGCCGTCCTGCCCCCTCCACCAGCCTGCGAGCTGCGGACTCCACGTCCACATTGGACTGGCTTACCAGCCTCCTCGCCGCGGCGAGAAAAAGCCCGGGCGAGACCCTCACGGGCTCGGTCCTGCGGCTTGAAGTGCTCTGGGACCCGGGCTTCACGCGAGCGAACGGTAGCCACGGGGCGCCCCCGGTTTGACGCCGGGGCTAGACTCTGTAGACTGCGTGTTCTTCGGAGCCTTTCCCATGCCCCACCGCTCATCCAGTCCCGGAGTTCGGTCCGCTTTCACCGCGGCAGGCCGCGTGGCGATGTTCGCCTGCGCCTCCCTCGGCCGAGGCCTGCCCATCGCCCTTGGCGCGTGCGTGCTCGCGTCGTCCGTCGCGATGGCGCCCGAGCCCGATCCGGTGCCCCGTCGCTGGCAGCTCAGCGTCGAAGTCGGTCCCCTGCGCACCGCCAGCGTCGAGACCAAGGACGGCACCCGCGCGTACTTCTACCTCACCTACAAGGTCACAAATGCGTCCGGTCAGGACCTGCTCTTCACCCCGTCGTTCGATCTCGTGAGCGACAGCGGCGAGATCCAGCGAGCCGGACGCCACGTCCCCGCGGAAGTCACCAAGGACATCCTCGCCCGCCTCGACAACCCCTTCATGCAGGATCAGGTCAGCATCGTCGGCGTGCTGCTCCAGGGGGAATCCAACGCGAAGGAAGGCGTCGTGATCTGGCCAGTGACCACCACCCGCCTGACCGAGTTGAACATCTTCGCCAGCGGCTTCAGCGGCGAGACCCGCCCCGTGGAGCTGAAGAACGAAGAGGGAACTCCCACCAAGGTGCTCCTCCGCAAGACGCTCATGCTCGCCTACCAGCCCCCCGGTGAGCTCCGAGACATGGGCTCGACGCCCCTCCCGCTCCTCGAGAAGCAGTGGGTCATGCGCTAGGTTGAACTCGCCAGGCCGCGGGGCTACAGTCTCCACCTGTCCCGCATCGGCGGAGGTAGGTCTTTGTTCAGGTGATCGATCGGAGCCGGTATCATGGCACACAAAAAGGGCCAGGGTTCAACCAAGAATGGCCGCGATAGCAACCCCCAGTACCTGGGCGTGAAGCTGTATGGCGGCGAGGTCGCATCCCCGGGCTGCATCATCGTCCGCCAGCGCGGTACCCCCATCCAGCCCGGCTTCAACGTTCGCAAGGGCACCGACGACACCCTCTTCTCCGTCGCCGAGGGCACCGTCCTGTTCCGTGGACGTAAGGTCCACGTGCTGCCTGCCGACGCCAAGGCCGAGTGCCCCGCATGGCTGCGGACGGCCGTAAACTGACAAGCGGTTCGCTATGCTGTCTTGCCAACCGGGCCTGAAGGGGCCCGGTTTTTATTTGTTCCAGGCCCTTGGGCTGCGGTTTCCCGCAAAAAATCCGCCGAAACCTCGTGAAATTACTTGCGGGTTTGGAGTTTGCGCGAGAGAGTATGGACTTGCAGCGCTCGATGGGCTCGCGTAGAGCCGCGAGGAGAGAGACAAGGCACCTCCTCGTTTCGAGCTGATGGGTTATGTCGTTGCGTCGCATGCGGCGTGGCGGCATCGTGGGTTCCGCCCGCCTCGGCGGGGCATTTCGAAGAAGGAGTGTAGAAATGAAGAAGCTTCTGGTTCTGGCCATGCTCGCCTCCGCGAGCGCTGCCCAGGCGCAGCTCTGGGTCGAGATTCCCGACGCTCCCGCGGCCCTGCCCTTCACGGCGCAGATGACCGTCGGAGTCGGCGCCCTCACCACCATCACCGGTTCCGGCAACTTCCCCGGCGACACCGTCGACGCGTACTGCATCCACATCACCAGCCCCACCGCCTTCTCGGCCAGCACCGTCGGCGGCACCGCCCAGGACACCCAGCTCTGGCTGTTCCGTCCGGATGGCACGGGCGTGACCTTCAACGATGACGCCGGCCCGCTGCAGTCCACGATCACCGGCGCGTTCGTCCCTGGCCCCGGCCTCTACATCCTCGCCGTCTCCGCTTACGACACCGACCCGCTCAACGGCGCGGGCGCCCCTCTGTGGCTCGACGGTCCGTTCGGCGTCGAGCGCGCTCCCGACGGCCCCGGCGCCGGCACCCCCGTCGCTGGCTGGACTGGCGGCCCGGACCTGATCCCCTACCGCATCGCCCTCACCGGCGCTGAGTACTGTGACGTCCCCGCGCCCGGCGCTCTCGCGCTCTTGGGCCTGGGTGGCCTCGTCGCCGCCCGCCGTCGTCGCTAATCCGCGACGACACGCTTGATGCAACTCGAAAGAGCCCCGGGAGAAATCTCGGGGCTCTTTTTGCCCCTCGGCGCCGCCAAGGATCCAGCGGGCGCTCCTCCCCGCATCCCTGTGAGCCCATCTACCCCGTTCTAAGTGTTATGGGACCGCGGCCTGCCGCGCGGCATCGGTAATTCCCACAGTTCTATGGCTCCCAGTGGCCTAATCAGGTTGTCTTGACTTTCTTTGGGTTGCATTTGAGATATCTTGGAGTAGATTTTGAGTGGGTGTCTGCGAAGGATGGAACCTTGCGATCGAATGCTCTCCCAGAAGGCTAGGCGAGCGATTGCTTCGTAAACCATTTCTCGACAGTCACTTAAGTCAGATCGTCGTTTGAGTAAGCGGGTGGTGTTTGGGACCGATGTGGTGTCCCGTTCGCGGAACCGGGTGGCTTGAGAGAGCCCCCTCAGAGAGAAAGAGGAGACAGAATATGAAGTTTACGTGCAGCGTTGTGGCTCTTTTGGCGCTGGTGGGTGCGGCGAACGCGCAGTTCGTCGCGACCAATGCCGGCCCTCTCAACAGCGACGGCCCCATCGGCGCCGCCGGCAATGGCACCTTCGGCGCGACCTACAGCGGTGCGGGGACCATCTTCGGGAGCGTTGCTTTCACCGGCGATCTGACCTCCGGCGACATCGGGAGCTACCTCTCCGAAGCCCGTTGGAACGTCAAGAACCTGAACACCGGCGCTGCCTCCGCTTTCCAGTTCGCCTCCGGCACCACCTGGACCGGCACCGTCAACGTCGCGGCGAACCGCGGGATGTTCCTCTGGGCTTCCTCCGGTGACAACTTCAGCTTTGAGGCGTACGAGAGCTACAACGACTCGGGCACTGATGCGTCCTGGTCGAACGTCTCGTTCACGTTCAACAGCGCCGCGATCGGCTCCCTGGGCAACGTGAACGCCGGGACCATCGACTTCGACACATTCACCTCGGCCTTCGACACTGAACTTGCCCTCTACACCGAGGCCGGCGTTCTTCTGGGCACCAACGACGACGCCGGTGGCCTCCAGAGCCAGGTCGTGCAGAACCTCGCCGAGGGCAACTACTACGTCATCATCGGCGGGTACAACAGCAACTTCGGCGACGGCGGAGCGGCTGGTGGCACTGCGGGTGGCGACTACGTCCTCCACGTCAACGGCGCCAACGCCGCCTCCGGTACCCTCGCGGCCGGCGGCCTCGCGGCGTACTCGCTCACCGTGGTTCCCACCCCCGGCGCGCTCGCGCTCCTGGGTCTGGGTGGCCTCGTGACCGCCCGCCGTCGCCGCTAATCCGCGACGACACGTTCGATGCAACTCGAAAGCCCCGGGAGAAGTCCCGGGGCTTTTTTTCGCACATGTGGAAAACTAGTTGTGTGTCACAAGTGGCCATTGAATAGCACGTTAAACGATCTCTCGCAATTCATACCCTACCAAGACTTGACGAGGCCGTTTGGTATTTGGTATCGTCCTCTCAGTCAGGCTCGCGTCCGTCGCCGCCCCTGACCCTGAGCCGTGTGTTGGGTACGGATGCCCGCCGCTCAGCCTCGCGATGGAGAGCCCGGTGACTGTCTCCGTTACGGCGGAGGCGGCCCGGCGGAAAGGAAGGCCATGGCAGAGGTCGAGACCAAGGATCGTGCGCGCACCCGCGGGGATAAGTCCGAGAGCAAGCCCGAGAACAAGTCCGATGCGAAGGCAGCGGTGCAGATCGAATCGAAGGCCGGGCAGGCTCCAAAGGCCGCTCCCCTTCCCCCGATGGACAAGGAAAAGCGCCGGGCGCTCGACCTGACAGTCCAGCAGATCGAGAAGACGTTCGGCAAGGGCGCGATCATGCGGATGGACGAGGACGCGTACCTCTCCCATCCGGGCATCTCCACCGGCGCGCTCTCGCTGGACCTGGCCCTGGGGGGCAAGGGCATCCCCCGCGGACGCATCGTCGAGATCTTCGGCCCTGAGTCCAGCGGCAAGACCACGCTCGCGCTGACGGTCGCGGCCCATGCCCAGAAGGAGGGCGGGGTCGCCGCGGTCATCGACGCCGAGCACGCCCTGGACCCTTCCTGGGCCCGCAAGATCGGCGTGAACATCGACGACCTGCTGGTGAGCCAGCCCGACACGGGCGAGCAGGCCCTGGAGATCTGCGAGCTGCTGGTCCGCAGCAACGCGGTGGACATCATCATCGTGGACTCGGTGGCGGCCCTGGTCCCGCGCTCGGAGATCGAGGGCGAGATGGGCGAGTCGTCGGTGGGCGTGCAGGCGCGGCTCATGAGCCAGGCGATGCGCAAGCTCACCGGCATCATCGCACGGAGCAACTGCACCGTCGTGTTCATCAACCAGATCCGCGAGAAGATCGGCGTGATGTTCGGCAGCCCCGAGACCACCCCGGGCGGGCGGGCGCTGAAGTTCTACGCGAGCGTGCGTATCGACGTCCGCCGCACAGGCGCCCTGAAGGAGGGCGATATCACCATCGGCAGCCGCACACGCGCCCGCGTGGTCAAGAACAAGGTCGCCCCGCCCTTCCGCGACGCGGAGTTCGACATCATGTACACCGAGGGCATCTCGATGGCGGGCGACCTGATCGACCTTGCCAGCGGGTGCGAGGTCGTGCAGAAGTCCGGCGCGTGGTTCAGCTATGGCGAGATGCGCCTGGGTCAGGGCCGCGAGGCCGCCAAGCAGGTCATCCGCGAGAACCCCGAGCTCGCCCGCGAGATCCGCGAGAAGGTGCTGAAGATCAAGCTCGCCCAGCCGATCGCGGCGGGGAAGCCCGCCCCCGACGACGACACCGACCCGGGCGAGGAGTGATCCCGCACACCCGCGGCATTCCCCAGGCCCGCGCCCGGCGCGGGCTTTTTCGCGCGCCAAGCGCGTTCCTAGATCGCCCGCTCCACCGCCAGCTCTTCCCGGACAGCGCGGGCGAGGTACTCGTACTGCTCCATCGAGTTGTAGAGCTGCGCGGAGATCCGCAGGAACCGGTCGGGCCTGTCGGCGAGGCCCCAGACGGGCACCTGGATGCCCCACTTCGCCAGCAGGGCGTCCTGCAGGGCGTCGTGATACCGCGTGGGGCGCTGCATCAGCCGCTCGCGCCGCGCCCGGTCGTGCGGGGGCAGGATGATCGTCGCGATCGATCCCACCATCTCCGCCGGGGCGGGGGGCGTCACGCCCCAGGCCTCGCACAGCATCGCGCGTGCCCGCACGCAGAGTTCGTGGTTGGCCCGCATGACCCCGGACCAGCCTTCGGGCAGCATCGAGCCCATGGCACGGATCGCGCTGGGGATGGAGTAGAAGCCGGTGTAGTCCGTCGTGCCCTGGTAGTCGAACTCTGTCAGGAAATGCGATCGCCCGGCCTTGGGCCGCTCCGCGTTGTTCGAGAGCACCAGGGGCCTGAGCCCGGGCTGGCGGTCCGGCCTCACGTAGAGGAAGGCCGTCCCCTTGGGCGAGCAGATCCACTTGTGGCAGTTCGCGGTGTAGTACGCGGGGCTGAGAGCGCTCAAGTCCAGGTCCGCGACCATGCCGGGCGCGTGCGCGCCGTCCACGAGCACATCCACACCCCGGTCATGCATGGCCTTCACCACCCTCGCCACCGGAAAGACCAGCCCCGTGGGGCTCGTGACGTGGCTCACAAGCGCGAGGCGAGTTCGGGGCGTCACTCCGGCCTCGTAGGCACGCACCACCTCGCCCGGGCCGCCGATCGGGAAGGGCAGACTGACCCGCACCACGCTTGCCCCCGCGCGGCCCGCGTAGTACCGGAGCGTGTTCTGGCACGCGGGATACTCGTGGTCGTTCATGAGCAGTTCATCGCCTGGGTTCAGCTCTAGCCCCGCGAGCACGGTGTTCACCGCGGTGCTCGCGTTGGGAAGCAGCGCCAGGTCCGACCACGGGCACCGGAGAAACTCCGCAAGCGACCTTCTCGCGTCGTCCATGAGGTCCGCGTGACGCTCAACGAAGAGCGAAACGGGCTCTGCCTCCAGCCGCTCTCGCCAGGCCGCCTGCTCCTGCTGCACCACGCGGGGCGTGGCGCCGAAACTGCCGTGGTTCAGGAAGACCCGGGCGGGGTCGAGCGCCCAGTGGCGACTCATCGGGGACGGGCTGGGAAGAGTGGGCATGTGGCGCTCGTGCCCGCGGGCGCGGGGCCCGGGGGGCAGATAGAGTAGCGGCCCATGGGCGAAGCCCCCCCCAAGCCCCCGAGCCCGCCATGGAAGGTCGCGGTGTTCCTTCTGTGCGCCGTGGGCGCCGCCGGCCCCTGGTGCCGCACGGATATTGCGCTCCTCTCCGGCATCGTCCTCGCCATCCTGGGCTGGACCGCGTACCCAAGGCAATCCAAGTCACTGTCCAAATGGCTGATCCAGGCGTGCGTGGTGCTGCTCGGGCTCCGGATCGATCTGTCGCAACTGCTCCAGGCCGCGGGCGACGGCCTGGGCCTGGCCATCGGCACCATCGTGGGCACGCTTGCCCTCGGCCTGCTCCTGGGCGCGCTGCTGCGGAGCGGGCGCGAGGTCTCGCTGCTGGTCTCCTCCGGCACCGCGATCTGCGGCGGGTCCGCCATCGCCGCCGTCGGCTCCGCGATCGGCGCCGCCCCCACCGCCATGGCGGTCTCGACCGGCGCCGTCTTCGTGCTGAACGCCATCGGCCTCTGGACCCTGCCCCAGATCGGCCACGCCCTGGGCCTGACCGACGAGCAGTTCGGTGCCTGGGCCGGCGTCGCGCTCCACGACATCGCCAGCGTGGGCGGTGCGGCGAAGGCCTATCACGCGGGCGATGGCGCGGCGCTGGAGATCGCGACGGTCGTGAAGCTTGTCCGCGTCGTGTGGATCTTCCCCATCGCGCTCGGAGCGGGCTGGTGGTGGGCCCGCACTTCAAAGGCCGGAGAGAGCGGCCGCAAGCCCGGACAGCCGTTCCCGTGGTTCATTCTCGGTTTCATCGGCGCGAGCGGGGTGCGGACGGCGCTGCCGGCTGTGGGCGAGTGGGCGGGGAACATCGCCCTGGTCTCGGGCATCGGGTTCCAGCTCGCGCTCTTCCTCATCGGCGCCGGGCTCTCGGTCAGGGCGCTGCGCGAGGTGGGTTGGCGGGCGCTGGTGCAGGCGGCGGCGCTGTGGATCCTCGTCGCGTCCGCTTCGCTGCTCGCCATACGCTGGACGACCTAGGAGACCGCCATGGTCCGGACCATCGCAGCCATCGTCGTCGGATACATCGTGATCGTCCTTCTGGTCCTGGGTCTGGGCGTGGCGGCGTACGCCGGCATCGGCATCGAGAGCGCCTACCAGGACAAGAGCTGGCACGCCACGCCGATCATCGGCGTGCTCACGCTCATCTCGGGCGTGTTCGCCGCTGTGGTCGGGGGTTGGGTTGCCGGCAAGATCGACGCCAAGCCACGAGGATCCCGTGGCCTGGCGGGTGTGCTGCTCGTGCTGGGGCTGGGGATGGCGGCCCTGCAGACGACGTGGCCAGCGCCGCCGCCCCGCACCGAGCCGGCCACGATGAAGCTCGCGATGGAGCACAGCAGCGACCACCGCGACCCCGCGTGGGTGACCTGGCTGTTGCCGCTGATCGGGAGCGTCGGTGTGATCGTGGGCGGTGCCGGGACGCGAGGCAAGCCCGAGCCGATCGCCTCATGACCGTTCGGAGAGCGCGCCGAGCAGCACCGCCGCTGTCAGCCGCGACTCTACCCGCGTGACAAACGCCTCGAAGTCCGCGGGCGCCGACTCGTCCGCGCTGTCGGAGATCACCCTGCACGCGGCGAAGGGCACGCCCCGCGCGTGGCACACCTGCGCGATCGCGGCACCCTCCATCTCCACGCAGTCAGCCTCGGGCACCAGAGAACGCACTCTTTCCCGCGCCGGGGCGGAGCTCACGAAGACGTCACCCGTCGCGACGTCTCCCGGCCTCACCTCGGGCGTGCCGACCCCGATCGCTTCGAGCGCGGCTCTTGCATCCGGGTCAAGGTCCGCGACAGCCCGGGCCGCGGCGGCCCGCAGGCGCTCGCTCCACGCGGGATCGGCCATGAACCAGGCGAGGCCGGTGAGGGGGACCTGAAACCGCGGGAAGAGGGGCGACGCGTCGAGATCGTGCTGGATGAACCGGGAGGCGACGATGATGTCCCCGATGCGCAGGCCGGGCGAGAGCGAGCCCGCAAGGCCGGCGAAGAGCACCGCGCGGGGCCGATAGCGCTCGATGAGCGTTGCCGCGCACGATGCCGCCGCGACCTTGCCGATGCCGGTCAGCGCGACGGCGACCGGGTGCACCCCGAGCGTGCCCAGCGCCGCGGGCGGCGTGCCCTCGCCCGGGGCCGCGCTTTCAAGGTGCTCGAGCAGCGACCGCAGCTCGGCGTCCATCGCCGCCAGCACCAGGATCAACGCAGCACTCGCCAGAGCGCGTGGATGAGGCCCGGGATCCAGAACAGGAACGTGAGGACGATGTTGATGATGAGGTGCAGGCCCATCCCATCCCGCACGGCCACCGCGACCGGGGGCAGGAGGATCGCGATGATGACCATCAGCAGCTTGTTGGACGAGATTCCCTGGTCTGACATGCGGAAGTCTCCTGGGGCCGCAGCCCGTAGATTCAGGGAGAGTCTATCGGCAAAGTCAGCCCGCGCACGCGATGACAGAGGCAATGGCGTGGGTGTCGGTGTGGCTGAGGGTGACGTGCCAGGCCGTGATGCCGAGCCCCGAGGCCACCTCCGCCGCCCGGCCGTGAAGGCGCAGCGTCGGCGCGCCCGACGGCCCGCTCTGCACCTCGACCTCGGTCCAGGTGATGCCGGAGGCGAGCCCGATCCCCAGGGCCTTCATCGCCGCTTCCTTGGCGGCGAACCGTGCGGCGAGGTGCTCGACGCGGCGGCGCGAGTCCGCCCTGTACGCCTGCTCCGCGGGGGTAAAGACACGTTCGAGAAATCGCTCCTCGTGATCGCCCAGGACCGCTGCGATACGGGCGTTCTCCACGAGGTCGATGCCATGGCCGACGATGCGCATGGGTGAATCTCAGGACTTCGCGCGGGCTTTGCGGGCCTTGGGCGTGCCGCTGTCGCCGCCGGGCTTTGGCCCGCCGGACCTGGGCGCCTCCTTGCTGTCGATCGGCGCGGAGCGGCTCTCGGCCTTTGCCGCGGGAGGCGCCTGCGGGCCCGAGCCCGCCTTCGCTTCCGGCTTCGCCTCGGTCTTTGCGTCGCCCTTCGCCTCGGGCTTGCTCTCGGAGGCGGGCTTGTCGGCTTCGGCGGCCTTTTTGTAGCTCTCGTTGCGATAGTCGGTCTGGTAGAAGCCGGAGCCCTTGAAGATGATCGCCGCCCCCGTGCCGATCAGCCTCTCGAGCTTTGACTTTTCGCACTTCGGACACTTGCGCAGCGGCGCGTCCTTCATGGACTGGAAGTACTCGAACTGGTGCCCGCAGGCGCCGCACTTGTAGTCGTAGGTGGGCATGGAGTTCCTCGCGACGGCGATCTTCAGCCGCCGGTGGGAGCGACGACGACCTTCGCCGGTCTCAGCACTCGCTCGCTCCCGAGCAGATAGCCGGCCTGGAACGTCTGGACGATGCGCCCCGGCTCCACGCCCTCGCTGGGGCGCTGCATGACGGCCTCGTGCTTGCCGGGGTCGAAGTCGTCGTTGGCGCGCGGGCTGATGAGGGTAACGCCGAGCTGCGCCAGCGCCTTGAGCATCTCCTCGCGGATGACCCTCACCCCCTGCATCACCTGCTCGGCGCTGCCGGAGCAGGTGTCCATGCACAGGGCGTTGTCGAAGTGATCCAGCACAGGGACCACCGCCGCGACCGCCGATGCCACGCCCTCACGCTTCGCCTGCGCCTCGTTCTGGTGCGCCCGGCGCTGATAGTTCTGGAAGTCCGCCATCAGACGAAGCGCGCGGCCGCGGGCCTCGTCCAGCTCCGCCTGCAACTGGGCAACGTCCGTCCCGTGCGGGGCGTCGGGGTGCGACTGGGGGTCCTGCGTTTCAAAGGAGTCGTCGGCCATGTTCGTGCTCGCATCGTGCCGGGGGCCTATCCCAGCGCGTCCTTGATCTTCTTCCAGAACCCGGTGCTCTCGGGCATCACGTGCTTGTCCTCGGTAACGGCGAAGTCCCGCAGCAGTTTCTCCTGCGCCGAGGACAGTCGCCGCGGTATCTCAACCCGCACGCCCACGATCACGTCTCCCCGGCGGCCGCCCCGCAGGTTGGGCAGGCCACGCCCGGCGATCTTGAAGACATCGCCGAACTGGGTGCCCTTGGGGATGGAGAGCTTCGCCGGCCCGTCGAGTGTCGGCAGCTCGACCTCCGCCCCCAGCGCCGCCTGCGTGAAACTGATCGGGGCCTCCATGAGCAGGTCGTCGTCGCGCCGCTGGAACAGGCTGTGCCTCTTGACGCGGACGGCCACGTGGAGGTCGCCACGCTGGCCCTCGCCCGAAGGGGAAGCGTCCGGGGGCGGGGGCTCGCCCTCGCCCGCGACGCGGATCGCCTGGCCCTCGTGGATGCCGGGCGGGATGGTGACCGTGATGGCCCGCTTGCGCGACACGCGGCCCTTGCCCCGGCAGGATTCGCAGAAGTCTCGCACGACCTGGCCCCGTCCGCCGCACGTCGGGCAGTTTGTGACCATGCGGAACATGCCGCCCAGGCCGGATTGCTGGACGCGGCCCTGCCCGCCGCAGGTCGCGCACTTGATGGGCTTTGAACCGGGCTTGGCGCCCGAGCCTGTGCACCCCTCGCAGACATCGAGCCGCGTGAACTCGACGTCACGCTCGCAGCCCTTGAAGACGTCGTCGAGCGTGAGGGCGACCTCTGTCTCAAGGTCGTAGCCCCGTGCGGGCCCGCGCCTGCCCCGGCCACCGCCGCCTCCCATCCCGCTGCCGAAGATGTCGTTGAACATCGAGAAGATGTCCTGGACATCCATGCGGGAGAAGTCGTGCGTGGCGGGGCCGCCCTGCGAGCCCTTCAGGCCCTCGCGCCCGTATTGGTCGTAGATGCGTCGCTTCTGGTCGTCGGAGAGGACCTCGTAGGCCTCCGCGGCTTCCTTGAAGGCCTTTTCCGCGGCCGCGTCGCCCGGGTTGCGGTCCGGGTGGTGCTTCATCGCGAGGCGGCGATAGGCGCGCTTGATCTCCTCCGCGTCGGCGGTCTTTTCGACGCCCAGGATCTCGTAGTAGTCGCGGGTGGCGGTCATGATGAGTGGCGCCGGCTCTGAAAAGAAACCCACGCCTGTTTCCAAGCATGGGTCTTGTGGTCTCTGCTTCGTGATTCCTCAGGCCACGGCGCCCTCGGCGGGCTTGGCCTCTTCCTTCAGGTCCGTGATCAGCACGTCGGTCGTGAGCATCAGGCCCGAGACGCTCGCCGCGTTGATGAGCGCGGTCTTGGCGACCAGCGCCGCGTCGAGGATGCCCTGCTTCACGAGGTCGGTGTACTCACCGGTGGCGGCGTTGAAGCCGAAGTTGCCGCCCTTGCCCTCCTTGACCTTCTCGACGACGAGGTCGCCATCGAAGCCGGCGTTCTGGGCGATCTGCTTGCAGGGGTACTCTACCGCCTTGGCGACGATCTCAAAGCCGTGCTTCTCGTCGTCGGTCTTGGCCTTCCTGGCGGCGGCGCGGATGGCGTCCTGCGTGCGGAGCAGCGCGACGCCGCCCCCGGGGACGTAGCCCTCCTTGGCCGCGGCGCGGGTGGACTTGAGCGCGTCGTCGACCATGTCCTTGTTGGCCTTCATGGCGATCTCGGTCGCACCGCCCACGGAGATCATCGCCACGCCGCTGGTCAGCTTGGCGTAGCGTTCCATGAGCTTCTCGCGGTCGTAGTCGCTGGTGGACTTGTCGTGCTGGGCCTTGATCTGCCCGGCGCGGGCGTTGATGTCGGCCTTCTTGCCGGCGCCCTCGATGATCGTCGTGTCGTCCTTGGTGATGACGATCTTCTTGGCGCGGCCCAGCTCGGAGAGCTCCACGCTCTCGATCTGACGGCCCAGGTCCTCGGCGATGAAGGAGCCCGCGGTCAGCACCGCGATGTCGCCCAGCATGGCCTTGCGGCGGTCGCCGAAGCCAGGCGCCTTGACGGCGCAGATCTTCAGCATGCCCCGCAGGCGGTTCACGACCAGCGTCGCGAGCGCCTCGTTCTCCACCTCTTCCGCGATGATGAGGAGGGGCCGCCCGGTGGCGACGACCTTGTTCAGCAGCGGGAGCAGGTCGGGCAGGTTGCTGATCTTCTTCTCGTAGATCAGGATGTACGCGTCTTCCAGGACGCACTCGCCGGTCTTGGGGTTGGTCATGAAGTAGGGCGACAGGTAGCCCTTGTCGAACTGCATGCCCTCGACGTAATCCAGCGTGGTGTTCGCCGTCTTGCCGTCCTCGATCTCGACCACGCCTTCGGCGCCGACCTTGGAGATGGCCTCGGCGATGGTCTCCGCGATCTCCTCGCTGTAGTTGGAGGAAACCATCGCGACCTTCTTTAGGTCGTCCTTGCCCTTGCACTTGGTGGCGAGCCCATCGATGGCGTCCGCCGCGGCGTTGGCGGCGGCGTTGATGCCGCGCTGCAGCAGCACGGGGTTGGCCCCGGCGGCGACCAGGCGCAGGCCCTCGGTGAAGATCGCTTGCGCAAGCACCGTGGCGGCGGTCGTACCGTCACCGGCCTTGTCGGCGGTCTTCTTCGCGACCTCATTGACCATCTTGGCGCCCATGGCCTGGAAGGGCTCGGGGAGCGAGACCTCCTTGGCGACGGTCACGCCGTCCTTGGTGACCTGCGGGCCGCCGTAGGACTTCTCGATGACCACGTGACGCCCGGCGGGGCCCATGGTGCACTTGACGGCCTCGGCGAGGCGATCGACGCCGCGCTTCATCTCGGTCAGGGCCGAGTCCTTGAACATGAGTTGCTTGCTGGACATGGTGTTCCTCGTGTGCGTTGGGGGGTGTACGTGCTCAGCCCTCGATCACGCCGAGCAGCTCGCTCTCGCGGAGGATGAGGTGCTTGGTGCCCTTGATCTCGACCTCGGTGCCGGCGTACTTGCCGTACACCACGGTGTCGCCCTTGCGGACGGACATTTCGGCGCGCTTGCCGTTCTCCAGGCGCTTGCCCGGGCCGACGGCGACGACCTCGCCCCGCACGGGCTTCTCCTTGGAAGCCTCGGGGAGGTAGAGGCCCGAGGCGGTCTTGGTCTCGGGCTCGGAGGGCTTGACGAGGACGCGGTCTTCGAGGGGCTTGACGGACATGGCTTTCTTTCTCCGGATTAGTGACGCTTTGACGAATCAGACGGTTCGGATGGGGCAACGGCCCCCGCCGTCACAGGCTTGCGAGCGAACCTGGCCCGCAGGACCTGCACGATGACCGGGATGATCGAAACACCGATGATCCCGATGATGACAAACTCGAAGTTGTGCCGGACGAAGGGGATGTTGCCGAATAGGAGCCCCGCGCCCACACAGATGGAGACCCAGAGGAACGCACCCAGGATGTTGAAGAGGATGAACCGCGCGTAGTTCATGGCCCCGGCGCCGGCGACGAAGGGGACGAAGGTGCGCACGATCGGCAGGAACTGGCCGAGGATCACCGCCGCCCCGCCGTGCTTCTCGTAGAACTGGTGAGCCCGCTCCAGGTGCCTCCGGCTCATGAGCCTGCCGAAGAGGCCCACCGACTCTCCACGGAAGATTCGAGGGCCGAGGTATTTCCCGATCCAGTAGTTGGTGGTGTTGCCCAGCACCGCCGCCACAAAGAGCGCCGGGGCCGCGATGTGGAGCTTCAGAACGCCCGTGGCGCAGAGCGCCCCCACCGCGAAGAAGAGCGAATCGCCCGGCAGAAACGGGGTGATGACCAGCCCCGTCTCGCAGAAGACGACCGCGAAGAGCACGGCGTAGATCCACGGGCCGTGGGACCTGGTGAACTCTTCCAGGAAGCCCGGGATATCGCGGAAGATGTCGAGCAGTTGCTGCATTCATGGCTTTCGAGCCGCGCGCAGCGCGGGTCGAGGTACGAAACGTCTCAGACCTTCGGGCGCACCGAGGCCTGGCCCGCGCCGCCCTGGACGCGTCCGCTGCCCTGCTTCGCCGGCCCCGCCTGGGGCTTGGGCGCCGTGTTCTTGTGATCCTCGCCCACCTTCGCGCTGGGCTTGTTGAGCGAGATCGTGTTCGGAGTCGCCTGGGGCACGGGAGCCCCGAGGCGGCTGCGGATGTCCGTCGGCTTTGCCATGTGTCTGCTCCTTAGAAGCCCATGCCGCCCATGCCGCCCATGCCGCCCATGCCGCCCATGCCGCCCAT
>JADYXW010000108.1 GCA_020853975.1 Phycisphaerales bacterium | reverse complement strand
TCGTCATCCCTGGTGTCGGTGTACTTCTGGTCCCGCTCATCAACCGCGCGGGACGCCCGATCCCATGAGTTGCTGAGCTTCTTGAGAACCTCGGGGTCGCCGACGCCCAAGTCCAGCATGGCGCCGCGGTCAGCCTCGTAGCCGTGTCCGATGCCGTCGGCCGTGTCCCAGCTCTCGGCCCCGGGCGACACGATCATCCTGCTGATTGGCACGCGGATAACCACCGGGGTACCCACGTCGATGTCCTGCGTTCCGTCGGTGAAGAGGGGACCGCCAGCGTTGCGCGCGACGTACTGAACGCTCACGCCGATCAGCGCGTCCATGACCAGCTTCTCATCCAGCGCCGCGTAGGCGGTATCGTCCACCCACTGCCGGAGGCGGAGTTGCAGCAGCTTGGCCTCGGCCCGGTTGCCCATCCTCATCGGCTCGACCACGGGCATGATCCCGTCGCCCATGAGGTGCGGGTGGTAGGTCCTGAGCATCTCCCCGAGCATGGAGTACGGGCGCAGGACCTTGTGGTTACGGTTGATCGAGTGGTTGACCACCCACCATGGTCCCGCAAACTCCTTCTTCGCGGTCTTCACGAAG
Organism: Phycisphaerales bacterium; assembly: GCA_020853975.1. Taxonomy (GTDB): domain Bacteria; phylum Planctomycetota; class Phycisphaerae; order Phycisphaerales; family UBA1924; genus RI-211. Next base: position 7,679 of record JADYXW010000108.1, on the reverse strand, counting down.
TCGGCGAGGACCTGGACGGGGGAGTCCATCGACTCCTTCGCCGCACGAATGAACCTTTGGAGGCGTGCGGCCGTCGGAAACTGCGATCGGTTGATGTCCATGGGGCACCCGCCTGGGGCCCGCGCAACCGCAGAACCTTAGCCGATCCGCACCACCGACGCCTACTCGCCGGCGGCCTGCTTCCGCATGTACCCGAGCGACCCCGGCTGGTACTCCAACTCCGGGATGTCCTCGAACGACGCCGACGCCAGTTGTCGCCACAGGCCAGCGCGGGCGATCACACCGTCCGCGTACAGCCCGCGGTGGTCAGTGTCGCCCACCAGGCTCGCGTGCATTACCGCGGCCCCGGAGTGGACGTACTGCCTTGCCGTCACCAGCGCGTCCGCCGACGGCTCGATGGTCTGCTTGGTCTCCCACGCCGTCCGCAGCACGCCCATCGCCTCCGTGAACTCCTTGGCCGTCGGCTCCCACCCCGTCGCGCCGAACCCAAGGCGCTCGAGTTGCTGCCCGAACGCCTTTCCTGGCCCGCTTGCGTAGTACCAGATTGCCGCCTGCTGCTCCGCCGACCCGAAGTGCAGCGCCAGCATGGCCGCCACCCTGGCGAACGACGCCGCCGGCATGACCGCCGTGAACTCGCCGACGATCGCCTTGGTCCGCATGTCGCCGATGACCAGGTGATTCTTGAACTCGCCTCCGCCCACGCTGGCAAACAGCATCATCTGTGCCCGCGGATCTCGCCGCGGCGATCGCCACAGCACGAGGGGCCCGTCCGGATCCCGCTCAAGCATGATCTCGCTAACCCGGCCCATAGCCAGCGATGCGTCACGGATTCTCCCATCCGGCTTGGCGTGAATCAGCGTGCCCCGCCATGTGGGCACAATGCCGCGGGTGGCCTTCTCCATGGACGATGTGATGTCGAATACCAGGGGCGGCGGCTCGTAGATGTGGCACTCCGCGTACCGGATGGCGTCTGGCCCGTGATCGTTCTCCTTGACCGGCTTCTCTTGTTTGGCGTTGGCGTCCCACAGGTACCCCTCCAGCTCGCCGATGGTCCTCGCACACCGGGGCGAGATCGTGATTCCGGGATCACCCCCGACGCCGAGCTCGAACCCGGACCTGACCACGCTGATGCCTGGCCGAACGTCGTTACGGGCATCGAACACGGGAAGACCAGCCCGCGAGAGGGAGAGCTTGAGCGCGGCCGCCGCCGGGTCGACCACCACCGCCTCCAGAGGGCCCTTGACCGCGTGCCAGTGCATGACGCACGCCACCTTCTCACGGTCGCTCATGCCCGCCGCGTGCCGCTCCTCCTCGTAGTGCCGCTTGCCGCCGCTATCCACACGCACCAGCAGGATGGCCGCGGGCTTGGACGTGCCGTCGTCGATCGCCACCAGCGTGCGCACCCATGGGCCATGCCGGTCTCTGACGTGACGCTCGCGCAGGAAGTTGTCGTATACCAGGCCCTCGGACGCCACCCACCGGCCCTGGACGTACCGCATCGCCTCGACGCCCGTGTACGTCGCCAGCCTGGCGATGTAGTCCGTGGGCAGGTGCGGATTCTCCGCCGGGCAGGTCAGGATGGCCCGCAGCCTGCTCGTCATGCGGTTCACCACCAACTCGCGTACGACGAACGGCGTGACGCGCGGATCGTGGCTCGCCGTGATCCCGAACCGCTGGGCGATCCAGTGCGACGGCGCCGACGGGTTCGCAGACCCGTACACCTGCCGTGTCAGGCCGTCGCCACCCACGCGCGTTCGGCCAAGGACGTTGTTGTACTGCTTGACGCTCAGTTCCTCGGCCTGGTCGATGCCAACCCCAGTCACGTTCTGTCCTCGAAACGTCATCTTGTCCAGGCTGCTCTGCCTTGCGCCGCCCAGGCCGCGGTACCGGATCAATCCGAGCGGGACATTGCCCTTGCCCAGCAGGCGAATCCACTTCTTCGCCTTGTTCCAGATGTATCCACCGGGCTGGAGGATGGCCGGCGTGCCGCCGGACCCCTCGAACAGCGTGGGCAGGATCGTGTCCTCCACGTCCCTCTCCACCGCTCGGCATAGCACCTCCACCGCTCTTGGGTGCTGAGCCCGCACGAACGCCTTGAGGCAAACCATCATGGTCTTGCCGCCGCCGAACCCGCCCGAGTACATCACCTCGTCGTCAACGGCGCTCAGGAAGTCGAGTTGCTTTGGTTCGAGGTAGAAGTTGACGGACGCGCCCACGTCGCACCCCCGTCACTTCGACTTCTTGGCCTGTTCCGGCACTCTCGCCATGATGTTGACCGTGACCCCACCGGCAACAACAGGCTGGTCCTCGCTCGCCATGGGTTTGACCGCGACGCCGAACTCCTGGGCCTGCTGGATCGCCTCCAACTGGGCCGCGGCGTGGTCGATGTCCCTGACGATGGACCTTGTGAGCTCTCCGGCGCGCAGCGCCTCGCGGATGGTGGTTTTCTTCCCGAGCGCCTTGCCAGCCCTGATCTTGCCCGCCATCTCGAGCGCGTGCTCCAGCTCCTCCGCCGCCGCCTGACCGAGCTCGACCCGCCGCTGGAAGTGCATCAGCCCGGCCCGGATGTGGGCGCTTGAGGACAGTTCCGGCACCGGCGACACCACGAGCGGCTCGGTCGGATCGTCGCGGCGGAGATGCTTGCGGCCACCCCTGGGCATTACGCTAGACTCCAGACATGAGGACCGAACACCCACGCGCCGACCGCGTGCTCGTCAGACTCGAGCGCCTCACCGCCAGCGACGCCATCGACATCGCGCTCCGACACTCCGATGACGACTGGCTGGTGGCCGCCCTCACGGACAACGGGCCCAAGCCGATCGACCGCGGCGTCTACTGGGTTGCGCTGCCCGATGATGCGATCTACCCCATCCGGCTTCTCACGGTCTCCCGCTCCGGAACGCACTGCGCCGTGTGGATCACGGTCGATCCAGACGACGGCTATGCGTTCGTGGTGCTGGTTCATCCGGCCGCCCTCATCAACGACTGGCAGGCGGGGGAGTCAGGCCGCGCTGCACTGCGATCAGGGCAAGATGCTCCCGACGCTCCACGCCACCAAGTTTCTGCCTGATCTGGTACAGATGGAATCGAATCGTGCCGCGCGATCGGCACAGACGCTTGGCGATCTCGGCGTCCGACAGGCAGCAGCCGATCAGAGTGAGCACCCGACGCTCGCACGCCGTCAGCGTGCTCATCTCTGACAGTGGCGGGAGCCGCGGGGGCGTTGGCTCCGCTCTCATCAGGCCACCCGATGACCTTTCTTGCCGTTGGCCTTCGCCGCGGGCGTGGCGGCGAGCTTCTTGGCGGGCTTGGATGGCCTCGGCGTGTCCGATTCTGGCTTTGCGGGCTCGTCCTGACCTGAGCCGCCCACCAACGACAGCCGCCGGAGGGCCGGCTTGCCGTCGGGCCCGGCGACAATCTCGCACATGGCGCCACCCGACTCTACCAGGGCCCCGATTTTGAGCCCGCCGCCCTGCCTGCCGTACGCCCCGGCCACATCCAGCTCGTCGTCGCCCGGGAGCGGCGTGATGGTGACCTTGGGCGTGGTCGGCTCGTCCACCTTCTTCCCCGCCGCCAGCATCGCCTTGTACTTCGCGTGCGCCTCGTCAACCAAGCGGTTGTGCCGGCGCTCCGCCTGCTGGACGGCCTCGTACATCGCCCTGGGGTCGCGGAAGCAGCCTTCGGGGAGCCTGTGGTGCTCGATCATCGGCCGCTCGGGGTCGAACAGCAGCAGCGGGTTCTCCATCTCGCGGAGCGTCGTGCCGGCGTCGAACGCGACGAACCCGTGCTTCTCGTACATCGCCTCGCACATCGTGCGCCACGAGACCTGCCGGGTGGACGTCCCCTTGCCCTGCTCGTAGTGGTACAGGACGATCATCGCCTGCTGCCAGGTCATGTCTGCCGGATATGCAACAGTTGGTGCGGGGTCGAACCAGGACATCGTGGGGGCCTCCTATGTGGTCAGATCCGCCGCCTCAGCGGCAGGATGGCGTCGGCAGAGCCGCCGACCGTGCTCAACTCCAGAACGTACCCGCGCTTCCCGTGGAAGTCCACGCTGATTCCGGGCGCGGTGTCCTCGGCAACGCCACCGACGATCTGGGCGCCGCCGTAGGTGCGGTCGGGGCTGAAAGCGATCGTGTCGGCCCACTTGCTCGCGCCCGTCGCACGCAGGAGCTTTGAGCCAGTCGCCAGCGCCGTGTTCCCGCAGGTGATGACCAGGTCGCCGGCGTACTCGGCCACCAGCTCGGAGGCGTTGTCGGCGATCGGCACCTCGTCGATCAGCCACAGCCTGCCGACGACGGCCATGTTGTTCGGGTCCGAGGAGTCGTTGACCGCGAACTTGAACAGGAGACGGTTGCACGGCTCGATGTTGAGCTCGACGTACCGCCCGTTCGTGGCGGCCGAGGAGCCGTCCGGCGCCGACACCGAGTGGGTATAGGTGCTGGCCGCGGAGAGCGCTGAGGAGTTGGTCGTCCAGGTGCCGTTCTGGTCGCTCGACGCAACAGAAACCGGCGTGAGCCGATCCTGCACGGTGACGATGGTGGTCTTGTTGAGTTGGACCGGGGGATTCAGGAGAGCAGACATCGCGGGCCTCCGATCGGGGCCCGTGCAACCTGGCAACTATACCCGCCTACCGACGGTAGATACGGCTTGGGGTCTTCCGGCTTGCCGCGCACGCACCCGCGATGGCGACGACGAACATGTCGGCCTCGCGCTGCTGCCCGGAAGCGCACAGGTGGACGAAGTCGTTGGGGGCGCCGGGACCCACGTTGCCCTGCCGACCGAACAGGGGCATCATCGGCTGCCAGTTGTCGATCGGCGCCCCGCTGACAGGCGCCCCGATGGTCAGGTCCGCGCCAGGACCGTGACGCCGCGAGCTGATGACGCCGGCGGTGCCGATGGTCGTGGTGGCCCCGGTCCACAGGAAGAACTGGTAGTGCCCCCCACGCATCTGCGAGACATAGTGGACGTTCTGCGTGATCGCCGTCGGGCCCGCCGCCTGGACGAGCGTGGCGAAGTCTCCGAGGTACGTCTTTCCCGACAGGAACGCCGCCGTCAGGGACCCGAAGTACCGGACGCTGTTCAGCAGGCCGTTGTAGAACACGATCGGGTAGCCCTCGTCGATGAGCTCCCGGATAGCCCCTGCCGCCAAGTTGTACTGCGCGACGTAGGTGGAGTAGTTGGCCGTGGCCGAGTCGCCGCGGAACGGCTCGCCCTTGATGACGACCGGATGCACGCCACCGCACAGGGCGAAGTACCAGTCGAAGAACGTCCGAATCTCGGCCTTGTAGTCCTCGGCAGAACGAGGGGAGGCGCCGAAGATGTCGTTGGTGCCGAGCCCGAAGATCGTCAGGTCCGGCTTCTTGTTCCTCGCCACCTCGAACATCCGGCGGACGAACGGACCGCTGTTGGCGTGGTCGGTGTACCAGCTCGACGAGGCGATGATTCGGTACCCGCCCTCAGAGAACGAATGCACCACCCAGCCCGGGGCGTTCCGCTTGTACACCCGGTAGGCGCCGACGCGGACTTTGCCCGCCGTCGCCCCGGTCACGCGGGCGCCGATGTACGCGCTCGAGGAGAACGGGAATGGGCCAGTCTCGTAGATCGGCGCCGGGTCATCGTTTCCGAAGGTCGAGAGCCCCATCCCGCTCGCACTGTGGGTCAGCGTCAGAGTTGGTGAGGGAGACCCGCCGCCGAAGTACAGGCTGGTTTGGGAGCCGCGCCAGCCGTTCATGGACGGGTTATCGCCGGCGGTGCCCCCGTGGATGACCGCGTTGCTCGCCCCGCACAGGATCGCCTGGGCGTACCAGCCGGTGTCGTCCTTGTCGGCGAGGTCGGTCTGCCCCTGACAGATCATGTCGAGGTTGCCCTCAACCCGCATCGAGTCCGGCATGATGGCCACGCCGAAACCGGCGTCTGCGCTCCCGAAGTCTCGCGGGTATGGCGTCGCTGGGCTCACCGGACCAGCAAAGCCGGGAGGGTACTTGCTCTGGTCGATCGTGCCGATGTTGTCGGGGCTGCGCGCCGTGTGAGAGATCGGGCTGAAACCGCCAGTTGCCCCGCGAGCACGCACAGGAAGCCACGGCGTCCCGGGAATCTTGGTCCCAGAAGCCTGGTTCAGATACATCATCAGGGCCGCGGGCCCGCCGCCGTACGATCCGCCAACGGTTCCCTGGCTGTCGTCCACGAGTGCGACATGCACCGCTTCGGTGGTCGCCCGGTTGAACAGCTCGCCGATTTGGGTCCACCGCTGATCGCCGCGGGGTGGGTAGACATCGCCGATTTGGTCGTAGGTCAGCACTGGGGCGCCCTCGGCGCCCGTGCAACCGCTGCCAGTGTAGCCGTCCGTGGGCGTAGTCGCCCCTACCCCGCTGTGTCCATGCCGCGTGCCTACCGCGCGTGGGGGCCGGGGAGTCGCCCATCCATAGTACGGGGCACCCTAACAACCGCGCGTGCCGATGGGTTGGTGCTCTCGCGTTACGCGGACTTGCGGCCGGAAGCCCGGGGGGCCCGGTCCAGGCCGTACCCCTGCACCTCCGCCTTCGTGGGACGGCGGCACTGGTCGCGGCACACCATCACCACCTTCCCACCATCTGCGGGCCGCACCCTGAGCCATTCCACGATGGACTCCCCCTCTTCGACCACCCACGCCGGGCCGTACTCGTCCACCCACCGGACCATCACCGGGTCTCCCACGGCTATGGATGCTGCCGCTGCCCGCTCCTGTGCCATCCTCACCACGTTGGCCGTTGCCGCCTTACCACTGTCGATCGCCTCTGTCTGTCCCAGGCCCATGATTCCTCCGCCTGTTCAACCACACCGCCCGTTTGCCCTGAAAGCACCGTGCCACCTTGTACTTGCGCTGAAATGTGATCCTGATGTCGCCTACGCACTCACGCCGACACCGACCACCCATACGTTCCTGCCGCCTCGCTCACGATCCGCATGGCCTTGCCCGCCCTGGCCTCGGTGCTGGCCTTGAACCAGGATACCACCCGGCACTCCAACGGGTGCAGGTCGATCGCCCTGAGCAGCTTCGACAGGTGGAGCGGGTCCATCGCCGCGAAGGCGTCGGACTCCCCCGCCCCCGCCGCCCCTTGCAGCTCCGGCGTCACGAAGACGGTCAACGGCTTCGTGCCCGTGCCGTTCTCCACCGCCGCGTGCCTGTCCAGGGCCGCGTACACCCACGCGGAGAGCTGCACCGTCGCGTCGCGCCAGTTCGCGTAGAAGCTCTGGCATGGTGTGATCCCCCGCAGCGGTCCGCCGGGCCTGTGCCATGCGTACCACGCCTCGGTCTGCTGCCGGTGCTCCCATAGGTCCGAGGCGGTGTGCGCTTTCAGCACCTGCGCCGCCCCGTATGGCACCACGGGCACCCCCACGACATCCGAGATGTGCCAGAGGGCTCGCTTGAGGGAGAATCCGTAGGCGGAGAGGGAGTCGCCGTCCGCCACCATGCGGAGGTCGTGCGGTGTCGGCACGATCTCCTCGGCCTCGATGGAGGCACCCGCCAGCGGCACCGTCCGCGTGCCCTTGGCGTACAGGAGCCCCTTGTCCCACGTCCGCACGGCCTCGGCCCACGCGGCGATGGCGGCGGCCCTGCCCCGTGGCTCGCGCAGCACGGTGCGCAGGTCGTGCCCGGGAGGGCAGACGTCCCCAAGGTTGAGGTGCAGCCACGGGCC
>JADYXW010000107.1 GCA_020853975.1 Phycisphaerales bacterium | reverse complement strand
GTCCTGGTCTGCGCTACCGTCGCGGTTGTAGTCGGCGAAGCGCCCGGTGGGGTTGTCGCCCCCGGCGAGGACGTTGGCGAGGTACATCACGTCGTCCTGGTCGGTGTTGCCGTCCCAGTTGAAGTCGGCGTCGCAATACGGCACGTTGGGGGGTTGGACGCGGATGTCGAGTGTGCAACGCCGGGCGGGACGGCCCGCCGGGTACGAACTCGTACATTGCCAGGGCTCTCGGCACCCCACCCAGGTGTTGGCAATCGCCAACCAATACTCCCCTCCGGCGAGTGGGCCCATCTGCCCCGCGAACGGCGTGGTATCACAGTGCAGCGGCCCGATGTCGCCATGTAATGCCGTAAAGCAATACGGAGCCCTCGGCGACGAGGTGAGCCCATAGCTCGCCCACAACTGCAGGTCATTTCCCTCGTCAAGGCCGGCCCACAGGTGATGCACGGAGCCGTCGCTCCTGAACAGGACGGCATACGGCCCCATCATCCACGGCTCGGCGAACTCCTCGATGCGCGAGGCCACGTCAAGGAACCCCGCGTCCGCCGAGAGCGGCGGCAGGACGATCCGGATCCACTGGATCGCGTTCGAGGCGGGCAGGTCAATCTCGACGGTGACGGTCTCGGCCTCAAAGCGTTCACCCAGATCGATGAACTCGGTCGGCTGCGCCGATGCCGGGCTGACGGCGAGCGCCGCAATCGCGGCGACTGCGGCGGCGAGGAGTCTGGTCATGGACATCCGGCACCTCCGGCGTAGTTGATGTACGACAGCACGTCGTCCTGGTCCACGTTCCCATCGCGGTTGAAATCCGGGTCCGTGCCGACGGGGTTCTGGCCCCCGGCGACAATCTGGATCAGGTACGACGTGTCGTCCTGATCTACATTCCCATCCTGGTTGATGTCCCCATCGCAGCACTCTTCGCAATCCACGACCTGGCGGATGCGTACGTCGTCGATGGCAACCTCAAGCGATGAGGGGGCTCCTTGATCAATCGCCCTGATGACGAGGCGGGGGGCCGCCGCGGCGCTGCCGGTTCCGACCGAGCCGCGGAACCGCTGCCAGACGAGGCGGGAGTTCTTGGGGTGGAGCTTGCCAACCAAGGCCATTCCTTCCACGCCCATATCCCACAGCACATGCACCTCATCATCGGTGTCGGTCGCACCGAGGTTTGCGTACCAGATTGAGAACTCCACAACCACCGTCTTCTGGTCCAAGATGCCGGGGACCGGTGGCGAGGTCAGTGTCACGCCGTCCGGTGGTCCGACATCCACGTCATCGAGGTTCGGGTCATAGTTGCTCGTGATCGGGTGCGCCTGCGTCACCCAGCAGTGCGTCCCAAGGGTGGTCGTGTCTCGTGCCGGGTGGATGATCCCGCCGTTGGGGTCGACGCGCTCCCATGCCCCTGGTGCGCCCACCGGAGGATCAACAGTCCAAGGCGACGACTCACCCTCCATGTGCTCGATCGCCCGGCCATTGACAAGCACGGCTTGGGCAGCACCCCGACCGCCGCCGACAACCCGATAGAGCGCCGTGTCGATCGGGTCCGCGTTGGCTCCCGGGATGAACGTGCAGCGGACGAAGATGTCCCAGGGGTCCTTGCACACGGCGGGAACGAGAACGGCGCGGTACAGACCCGGCTGCTCAGCGTCCGGCTGCAGGGCCGTGGTCAGTAGTTCATCGCCATACTGGTTCATGATGTGGAGATTGACGGACGACAGGGGCTCGCCGGGGGCGACGATCACAGCCTCGATGGTCGTCGGGCGGCAGGTCTCGACGATCGCCGGCACATCGTCTGGAAAGAACACGCTCACGTCCGGCCCGGGCGTGCCGATGGACTCATCCAAACCTCGCGGGCTTCCTCCAGGGCCATACGCAGCGCCCAGCCCAAGGCCTCGCTTCGCAAATGCCTTCCAAAGTGTGGTCTGGTGAACGCCGCCGTACCTGATGAGGTCTGCCTGCAGGATCGCATCCCTCGCACGGATGAAATCGACCTGAGTGGGATCGAGCTTCATGCCATCCACCACCAGTTGCATGGCGACCTCTGTCGCAGAGGTCATGTCGAGCGGCGAGGGCGCAGTCGCCAGTGCCGCTCGGCACTCCAGAAGGACCGTAGCCCAGACTGTGCCGACCAGATAGAAATCGGACCGAAGTTCGGAGTTGGAGACCGCTCGGTTCCTTGGGATCTGCGCGTCCGGGTAAGGGTTCGGCGGCCCGTCGGGGCTCACACCGGGGTCGAGAAAGCCGAAGGTCAACGGGTTCACGCCCGCCATATTCGTCGAGTACGGGTAACGCCGCGCACCAAAGTAGTACTGCAACCTGTGCACATTGGCCGATCCGCCAGAGCCCGACATTCTCGCCGGCCAACAGAACATAGGGAAGCCATCTCCGGGCATTGCATCCGGGGGCGTCGTGAGACACGCCGCGAAGAAGTCGGCCCAGCCCTCGTGCATGCCGACGAACGGGCCCACACGGACCGCCGCGACATGAAGCCGGTTCGTCATGGCGTGGGTCAGTTCATGGAAGAGCACCTGGCTGTCCAGCGCCGCCGAGCGGGGCGATGCTGGATCATGGGTCATGATGCTCAGAGTAACGGCGCTATCCCCCCCATCCTCCGACCAGTTCTCGTTGGCAGCAAAGGCATACCGACCGTACTCGTTCGCGGCTCCACCGTTCACTCGAATGTCAATTGAGTCACCTTCGACGCCGCCAGCGCCGAAGTTCGCCTCCTGAAAGTTCCCCGCGGCCTCGTCAAAGCCGAGTGCGTAGAGCGCATCGTGCCAGCGATTGGCCGTGTAGAACGCCTGGGTCACCGACGCCGCCATGTAGCCCGGGGCTGTAGGAGGATCGGAGTCGATGGCGAATGGAGCGGCGAACACTCGCCCCACGCCCTGCGTCGGCGATTGTGCGACGAGGTTGGCAATCGCGTAGACACGGAAATTGTTCCCACATGTCTGACTCACCACCCCGGTCGCGGGTGGGTCCGCACACCGCGAGTACGCCGCATCGTTCAGCCACCCGTTCGGCGACGCGCCGGCGATCTCTTCCCACGTCACGACCGTGTTCGCCCTCCCATCGCCGAGCGGGTAGTCGCACGACGGGATACCGATGCGGCCCAGTTGGGACCGCATCTTGCACTCCGTGTCCTCCTGCGGGTTTGCGGGATGGGTCTCAAGGGCCGGCCACGCGGGCACCGGCGAGTGGTATGGATACACGGCGAACGTCGCCGGCTCGGGCTGGCACATCCGGGAGGTCGTGTCGGACGACTCCAGAACCGCGCCGTCCGAATGTCGAACAATGCAGTGTGTCGCTGCATCCTCTCGCGAGGGATCGTTTGGCAGCCGCACACTCCACGCCTGAAGAATCGCCCCGGGCCCCTCAACGAACAGGACCGCCCGCACAGACAGGCCGGTCTCGCCGACTCCCTCGTAGTGGTGCGCGATCGTCCAGTCAGAGGTGCAATCGGTCTCGGGCGCGATCAGGCCGACGATGTCCATGATCCGCGTGTCGCCCACTTCATCGCACGCCGCCGCCACGGCGTCTCGCGCTCCGCAGGTGGGGGCTGTCATCGGCGTGCCGGGGTCGGGTACAAACCGGCTGCCGATGTTGACGAGCATGCC
>JADYXW010000106.1 GCA_020853975.1 Phycisphaerales bacterium | reverse complement strand
TCGCGGGTGTGGTCTCAGGGCGGCCGCGGCCGGCTGCGGAGGCAAACTGCATTCGGTCATGTCCCAACTATGCCACAGGTTCCCGGACCCGGCCACCAAAGTGGCGGGTTTGACCGAAAACGCGCGCAGGGCCGCGCCCTTCAAGCCCGATGATGGCGGTCCCTACCCTTCCCCATTGCGGGCGTGGCGGAACTGGCAGACGCGCGGGACTTAGGATCCCGTGGCCGAAAGGCTTTGCAGGTTCAACTCCTGTCGCCCGCATTCCCCGGCGTCGCGCTCCGGGCCAGGGCCATCAGGTCCGCACCGTGGCGCCGAATCTGCCCTTCAGCCGCTCCAGGATCGCCGCCGCCGCCCCGTCCGCTTCCTCGCGCTTCAGCGTGCGGCTCGCGTCCCTGAACGCCAGCCTCAGCGTCACCGACTTCTGTCCCTTGCCGATCTGCTCACCCCTGAATGTCGTCACGAACGACACGCCCTCCAGGGGCGGGGCCGCGCCCTCCAGCACCGCCCGCTCCACATCGGCCCACTGCACGTGCTCCGCAACGATCAGCGAGATGTCCCGCTCGCTCCCGGGGAACTCGGGCAGCCCGCGGATCGTCACCTTGGGCGGATAGTCCGCGATCAGCCCCTCCAGCCACAGCTCCGCGCCGACCACCGGCGACGTCAGGTCGTGCATGCGCTGGCACTCGCCGCCGACCAGGCCCATGTACCCAAGCAGCCTGCCGTTCAGCGTGATCCCCGCGTACGCGCGCGGGTCCAGCCCCGGCGCGTGCGGCGCGCGGGCCTCCCACTCCACCTTGGCGCCCGGCCCCGCGAGCACGCGCACGAGGGCCTCGATCGCGCCCCGCATCAGCCGCACGCCGTGTCTCAGTTCGTCCATCGTCGCGTTGCGGCCCTTCGTCGGCACGTCCGCGAGCAGGCCGAGGTTGGTCCGTTCCACCGAGGCGCCGTCCTGCTGCGCGAAGACCGACGACACCTCGAACAGCCTCACGCCCCCGGGCTGGCTCGCCATCGCGTACTGGTTTTTCTGGCGGCAGGCCAGCAGCCCGCTGAGCACGCTGGGCCTCAGCACCGGCTCGTCGCCCCGGCGAGAATCGTCCACCTCCGCGCGGGTCATCCCCGCGGGCAGCAGCATGTCCGCCGCCTTGCGCGACGTGAAGCTGAACGTGACCACCTCGAAGTACCCGAGGCCGCAGAGCGTCGCGCCCAGTTCGCGACGCGCAAGCTCCGTCCGCTGCCCGGCCCGCGCGACGATGGGAATCGCCCCGCGCAGCGGCACCTGATCGAGCCCCCTGAGCCGACCGATCTCCTCGATCAGATCGATCTCTCGCGTCAGGTCCGGCCTGAACGCCGGCACCTCGCACACCCACCCGGCGCCGCCCCGCCCGTTGGGTCGGCAGCTCACGCCCAACCGGCCCAGCAACTCCGGGATCTCCTGCTCAGTAAGTTCCATCCCCAGCACGCCCCGGCAGCGCCCGGGCCGCAGCGACACGCCTGCCGATGCGCGCTCGGGCGCACCCGCCACCACCACGTCCCCGTCCAGCCTGCCGCCCGCAAGCTCCAGGATCAGCGCCGCCGCCCGCGCGGACGCCTCCGCGATCGTGCCCGCGCCCACCACCCGCTCGAAGCGGTGCGACGCGTCGGTGCGCACCTGGTGCCGTCTCGCCGCCAGCCTCACCGCGACCGGGTCCCAGGTCGCGACCTCCAGCACCACATCGGTCGTCGAAGCGTCCACCTCGGAGTCTTGCCCGCCGATGACGCCCGCGAGGCTCTGCGCACGCTCCGCATCCGCCACGACCACGTCGCCCGCCGCCAGCGTGCGGCCCTTGCCGTCGAGCGTCGTCAGCTTCTCCCCCCGCGTCGCGGCCCGCACGATGAGCCGACCCCCCGCGAGCTTCCGCAGGTCAAACACGTGCGAGGGGTTGCCCAGCTCGGCGCACACGAAGTTCGTCACGTCCACCACGTTGTTGATGCTGCGCTGGCCCACCGCCTCCAGCGCCTTCACCAGCCACGCGGGGCTGGGGCCCACCTTCACTCCCCGGATCACGCGGGCCGAGAACCGCGGGCACAGGTCCGGAACCCGATTCTCAAGAGCGAAGCCCGCTGGCGCGCCCGCCGCAGCCGGCAGCGCCGACACCGGCAACACCAGAGCCGCGCCCAACTTCGCCGCCACCTCTCGCGCCAGGCCGATGTGCGACAGGCAATCACCCCGGTTGCTGGTGATTTCCACGTCCAGCAACCAATCGCCTCCATCGAGCGATGTTCGCTGTTCGATCGGGAAGCCGGCGTGAATCAGGACTTCTTCCACACGCTCCACACTCGGAGCGGGAGTGGGCAAGTAGTTACAGAGCCAGCGGTAGGAAATCAGCATGGAGCCGCAGGGTAGGTGCCCAGGCCTTGCCGCAGGCCCCTCGCCGACTCCATCCCGGAAGTTTGCCTTGACTAAGCGCGGGAATTCGGTTTACTGGTAGGATGTGGGGCCGGGGTACGTTTGCCGGCAACTGGAGGTTGAGCGGGAAGGTCCTGCTCGATGTTTCTTTTCACGTCCTTGGGAATCCCCGGGGGCGAAAGAGGGTGTCACCATGAAGTTCAGTAGGCTCCTAGTCGTCTGCGCCGGAGGGATTCTCGGCATCACGTCCGCCGCCCAGGCTCAGTTCGTGGACAACTGCATCGACGCCACCGAGGCCAACGGCCCCGGAACCTACCCCTACGACCTCTCCGCCGCCAGCAACGACGGCGCGGGCACCTGCGGCGGCTCCGGCACCGCCCCGGACGTCTGGATGCTCGTCAACCCACCCATGGATGGCACCATCATCGTCGAGACCTGCGGCCTCGCCGCGGGCGACTCCGTCCTCGAGGCCTGGACCTCCTGCGGCGAGACCGTCCTCGCCTGCAACGACGACTTCTGCGGCCTGCAGAGCACCATCTTTGTCCCCGTCACCGCGAACAACCCCTTCAAGCTCCGCGTCGCTGGTTTCGCGGGCGGCACCCACGCCGGCTCGGTCTTCATCTATTACGACGGTGCGAACCTCGAGGCTTTCGGCACCGCCACCCCCGACACCATCTCTCAGGGCGCCTCCGCGCTCTTCGAGGTCGCCGTCACCCCCGCCACCCTCCCGCCCAGCACCGGCGTCGCGGTCTCCTGCGACCTCGCGCTCATCGGCGGGTCGAGCAACCAGACGATGTACGACGACGGCACGAACGGCGACGCGATCCCCGGTGACAACGTGTACTCCTTCTCCTTCACCACTGACGCGAACGTCACCCCCGGTGTCTACAACCTCGCCTGGACCGCCTCCGACCAGGAGTCCCGCACCGTCTCCGACGTCTTCTTCCTCCAGATCCTCCCCCCGCCCCCGAACAACGACAACTGTGACGGCGCGCTCACCATCGGCGCCGGCACCACCTCCTTCGACTCCTCCTCCGCCACCACCGACGGCTCCGCCACCTGCATCGGCACCACCTCCTCCGACATCTGGTTCCGCTACGTGCCCGATCAGACCGGGTTCATCACGGTCGACGCCTGCGGCACCTCCTTCGACACCGTGCTCACCGTCCTCGACGGTTGCTTCGGCAACGAGCTCGCCTGCAATGACGATTCCTGCGGCCTTCAGAGCCGGGTCGCCAACATCCCCGTGACCCAGAACAGCCCCGTCATCATTCGCGTCGCACGCTACTACACCGGCACCGGCGGCCCCGGCCAGGTCACCATCTCTGTCCCCACGCCCCCGCAGTGGGATGAGACCGCCAACGGCGGCGGCGACTCGGGCGGCCTCCCGGGCGACGCCCAGGTCCCCACCGGCACCGACCCCTTCAGCAGCATCAACGGCAACGTCGCGTTCAGCGGCGATGCCGACATGTACCGCATCAACATCTGTGATGTCGCTTCCTTCAGCGCCACCACCTCCAACGCCGACACCGCTGGCGACACTTCGCTCTGGCTCTTCAACTCCCAGGGCGTCGGCGTCGCCTTCAACGACGACTCCGTCGGCCTCCTCTCCACCATCACCAACGCCTTTGTCACCTCCACAGGCTCCTACTACATCGCCGTCGCCCGCTATGACAATGACGCGATGGACGAGGGCGGCCAGTTCCTCTGGCAAGACACCCCCTATAACGTCGAGCGCGCCCCGGACGGCCCCGGTGCGCCCAACGCCATCGCCTCCTGGAGCGGCGCCAGCGCCACCGGCTCCTACAAGATCTCCATGACCGGCGTCTGCTTCGATGGCGGCACCGTCCCCTGCGACCCCGACTACAACCAGGACGGCAACGTCGACCAGGACGACCTCGCCTACCTCGTCAACGTCCTCGGCGGCGGCGAGAACCCCACCAACCGCGACCCAGACTTCAACGGCGACGGCAACGCCGACCAGGACGACTACGCCGCCCTCCTCAACGTCATCGCCGGCGGCGACTGCCCCTGAGTTTCTGACCACACTTCACGACTGACACCCCGGCCCCGGAGCGCTTCGCTCCGGGGCTTTTTCTTTGTCGACTCTCAACTCATGCGCGCTGGGGCGGCCCCGCTACTTCAAAACCTCGTCCAGCGTCCGCTTGTCGCCCGGGGTCAGCCCCTCCAGCGGCACGTTCGCGAGCAGGTCGGCGACCACCGCGTCCGGGGTCACCTGGTCCGCCTCCGCGTTGAAGTTCAGCAGCAGCCTGTGCCTCAGCACGGGCTTCGCGATCGCCTTCACGTGCTCTGGCGTCACGTGCGTGGAACCCTCCAGCAGAGCCTTGGCCTTCGCCGCGAGGATCAGGTACTCGCTCGCGCGCGGGCCCGCTCCCCACCCCACATAGTCCTGCACCATCCGGGGCCTGGTGATGCCCAGGTCCATCGGCTCCTTTACCCGCGTCGCACGCACCAGCCTCAACGCGTACGCGATCACGTGGTCCGGCACCGGCATCTGCCTCACCACGTCCTGCACGCGGCGGATCCCGTCCTCGTCCAGCGCCGCCTCCACCGACTCGCCTCCCCGGCTCGCCATCCGCCTCACGATCTCCATCTCCTCTTCCAGCGAGGGATACGAGATCGAGATCTGGAACATGAACCTGTCGAGCTGCGCCTCGGGTAGCGGATACGTCCCCTCCTGCTCGATCGGGTTCTGCGTCGCCAGCACGAAGAACGGCACGGGCAGGTCGTGCCTCTTCCCGCCCACCGTCACGTGCCGCTCCTGCATCGCCTCCAACAGCGCCGCCTGTGTCTTCGGGGGCGTCCGGTTGATCTCGTCCGCCAGGATCACGTTCGCGAAGATCGGCCCCTGCACGAACTTCAGAGCCCGGTGCCCCGTCGCGCGATCCTCCTGGATCACCTCTGTCCCCGTGATATCCGCCGGCATCAGGTCGGGCGTGAACTGCACGCGGCTGAACGCCAGCGACAGCGTCCGCGCGATCGTCGAGATCAGCAGCGTCTTCGCCAGGCCCGGCACCCCCACCACCACCACGTGCCCACGGCAGAAGACCGCCATGAGCATCTGGTCTACAACTTCGTCCTGCCCCACGATCACCTTGCGGATCTCGCTCCGCAGACGCGAGTACGCGGCTCGAACTTCCTGCACCTGCTCGGGCAAGACAGAACCGGGGGTGTTGCTCATGCCAGCATCGTAGCGGTGGGCCATATCCAGTACGATCGGTCATCCAGAGCGCCCGCATGATCCCCGGCCCCAAACCCCGCCGCCGACTCCTCGCCCTCGCCGTCTGCCTGGCCCTGGGCCTGACCGGGGCCGTTCTCGTCATCCTGCTCCTCGCGTTGGCCACCCCGGAATGGGCCGCCGGCGCGTCAGCCCCGGACGCCACCGCCGCGGAGAGCTTCGAGCACGCTGTCGTTCGCCAACTCACCGCTGTCCGCGACGAAGACCCCTCCGCCACGGCATCCGGTGAGACCGCATGGACCAGCATGCCCTGGTCGGTTTCCCTCAGCGACGACGACCTGCGGGCGTGGCTCGCGCACCGCCTCGAGCCATGGGCACGGAATCGGGGGTTGCTGGATGCGTGGCCCGCGGAGCTCTCACACCCGATCGTCGTGTGCGATGAGGGCGTCCTCCACGTCGGCGTGCGCCTCGGTGGTCCCCCGGGCCGGCTCATCCACATCAAGTGTGTGCCGCGCCTCGAAGCCGACGGGTCGCTCTGGCTCACCCCTGTCACCGCGGGCGTCGGCCGCCTCCGCCTACCGCCGCAGTGGGTGCTGCGAGACGGCCTGATCGGCCCGGATGCCGACGCTCAAACCGCGCGTTTGCTCGAATCCCTGCGGGGCAAGCGCCCCCTTGCGGGCGAAATGGTGATCCCCCTCGAAGGCCGCAGGCGAGTGCGGATTCTGGATCTCTCCCCGCACCCCGGGAGGCTCGAGGTCCGCTGCCGGACCGAACTCTCCCGCGGCACGAAGTGACCCGGTCTACTTCGGGAGCACCATCGGCGCCACGTACTGCACCAGCATCCACGCGGCGAACCCCAGCGCGATCATCGCCAGCACAATCTGCACCGCCATGACCAGCGTCTGCTTCGGAAGCTCGCGCAGGCTCTCGACCCGGACGGCCTTGTACGAGAGCGAGACAAGCAACGCCATCGGAAAGATCAGCAGGTACCAGTGCTGGTGCAGGTCGAGCGGGTCCAGGAATGGCCGCCACGCCAGGAGAAGGGTCGGGCTCATACCTTCGCTCCCTCGGGTGCGCCCTTGCCCTTGCGGCCGCGCCGGCCCGGGAAACCCGCGTCCAGCACCACGATGACATTCAGCATCCCCGCGACGGTCGAGTACAGAGTGCCGATCTCGTTCATCTTCGCGACGGACTTGCTGTTGGGGGGCGTCCCGCCGGCCAGCACCTTGCCGTCCGGGCCGCGCCCCTCGCCCGGGTTCGCCGTCCGCAGCATGCCCCTTGCATCGATCACCTTCAGCCGGTTCTGGTGATACCAGTCCACTCCGAAAGTCGCGGGCCCCACGAGCGCCTGCCCGTAAAACCACACGCGATCTTCCTTTGAGTCGATGGTGTCCACGCCCCCCACGAGCAGGCCCGTAATGAACAGGCCCATGACACCCGCAAAGACGCACACGCCGCGGGAGCGTTCGCCCGCAACGAAATGCCCCAGCCCCGGGATCGCCATCCCCGCGAGCATCGCGAGCGGCCTGAACGACGGGGTGTAGGTTTGGTCGGACATGCCGTGCGGCTCGATGGTACCCCGACCCCGTGTGGAAAGACAGTGGAGAACACGCCCCTTCAAGGGGCAGTTTCCTCCCCCATCAAGCCCCGTTGATTTTTCCGGTGCGGGCTGTATTGTACCGCCGCCTCGGAGTCCACCCCCTCGGCCGGCGCCGCGGGCGCAGATTCCGGTGCGGCTTCCGACTCCGCCGCAACCCTTCGAGGTTCCGTGCCGGAGAGTGCCCCGCGGCCTATGCTCGCGCCCTCGGGGAGATGAGAGACCCCGCTCCGCTGTGCCAGGCGGTGCACAAGTTCCGGGAAGGTGCCCCATGCAAGACTCCGCGACCCTGCTCCTCGAAGACCCCGCGACCCTCGCCCGCCCGGCCCTGCCTTGGGACGAGTTCGCCGCGCCCGCCACCCTGGTCGCCCAGGATGACGACGACTTCGACGATGACGAAGATGAGGAGTTTGGCGACGATGAGGGCTTTGAGGGCGACGACGACTTTGAGGACGACGACGACTTCCTCGAAGACGATGACGAGGAAGGCGTCGACGACGAGGGCGACGCGGACGATGACGAGGACGAGGACGACGACGACCTCTGAGCCGCCATCCCCACGGGGTGGCCACCGAGCCACCCCATGCAGCACCCACACGCCCCTTCACCAGGCCCCGACAACAGCAACCAGAACCCCGCGACGGGTCAGCCCGCCGGCTTCGGCGTGATCGACCGCCGCGTGTGGCCTGTTGACCGCCGCAATCTCAACGCCGACGGCTCTCCCGCCGCCGACGCGCCCAGCGGGCTCGAGCGCCGCCGGGGCCCGGGCCGCCGACTCAGCGACTTCACCCGCTCCGCCGAGGAAGGCCAGCTCACCAAGGAGCAGTTCCTGTTCCTCATGGCCATCGAGCAGTTCAAGAAGGCCAACGCCAAGACCTTCCCCACCTGGACCGACGTCCTCGAGGTCGTGAGGCTCCTGGGCTACCGAAAGACCTGCGCCTCCGAGCTCACCATCGGCGCCGCCGAAGACTGGCGCGAGACCGCGGAGACCCCCCACGGCGTGCGCGCCGCACGCTGGGCCCAGCGCCGCGCCGTCGATGAGAAACGCCGCTCCGACCGCGCCGCCTGACCCCAGCGCCTCAGTACCCGCGCTGCCTGGGCAGGTTCCTCAGGTGCTCTATCTCGAACTCGATCACGATCGGCGTGTCCTGCGGCACGTTCGGGTGCATGCCCGGCGCCCCCTTGTTGAACTCCTTGGGCACCGTCACCCGGCGCTTCCCGCCAGGCTTCATCCCCGCCATCCCGAACGACGCGCCCTGCAACTCCCCGGGGAACCAGATGTAGGGCTTGCCCGCCTCGGTCTTCTCCAACTCCTTGCCGTCCCTGTCCGTGATCGTGTGGTTCGTCACCGCCACGCACTGGTCAGACGCCGCCTCGCCCTCGCCCTCCTTGATCTCCTCCACCTTGATCGCATCCACCACCTGGATGACGAACACAAGGTCCGAGTTGGGCGGGATGTCCGGGGACGGGCTCGACGGGCCATACGCCATCGCCGCGGGCACCGTCAGACGACGCACGCCGCCCACCTTCATCCCGGGCACGCCCTCCTGCCAGCCCTTGATCACGCCCGACAGCGGGAACGCGATCGGCTCACCCCGATCGAACGCGGAATCAAAGACCTTCCCGCCCTCCTTCAGCGTCCCGTGGTAGAAGCACACCACCGCACCCCCGGGTTCAACCTCGAATCCTTCACCAAGCTTGATGTCCTCTACCAGCAGGCCCCCCGCGAGCTCAGCCTTCTGGACGGGTTCACCGGTCGGGACCGGTACGGCGGCGGGTTTCGGTGGCATGATGGGTTGCACGGGCACCGCCGGCGGCGGAGTGTTCGACTCCTGGGCCATGGTCATGGTGGCGGAGGCAAGGAGCACGGCGATCGCGACGCGGGTCAGCATTGGAAATGGCCCTTTCTGGTCCCCAAGCGTACGCCATCCGCACGCCTCAACCCCCCTTCCCCTCCAGAGACATTCCTCGCCAATTCCTGACCGACGCGCCCCTGCCCCGACGCATGACTCCCGGACGTCCGCGCCCCCGCGGCGTTCACGGCCGGGCCTAGCACCCAAAGGGCCCCCAAGGAGCACCCATGCAGATCAAGACCCTCCTCCGCACCTCTGTCCTTCTGCTCGCCACCGCCGCCGGCACCCCCGCCCTCGCCCTCGCCGCAGGAGGCGACGACTTCGGCGTCGGCATTGTCCTCCCCGCACCCGCGTCCGTCATCTCCATCGCCACCGCGGAACAGACCTCGCTCGCAGCCGTCCCCCGCGCCACCCTGCTCCGCATCGAGCTCGAGCTCGAGAACGGCCGCTGGGTCTACAGGGGCGAGCTCGCCGCCCGCCTCGCCCGCACGGGCGCCCGCGTGGATATCAACGCGACCACCGGCGCCGTCGTCCGCACCCGTGCCGACAAGCTCGGCGGCTCGGACCAGCGCCACGCCGTCACCATCTTCAACCGCGCCAGCGAGATCCGCTTCTCATTCGCCCAGGCCGCCGACGCCGCTCTCGCCGTCGCCCCGGGCCTCGTCACCGACGTGAAGCTCGAAACCGAAGGCCGCACCATCGTCTACAAAGTCACCACTCACACCCAGACCAGCCGCTCCGAAACCGGAGTCAACGCCACCACCGGCGCCGTCATCCGCACCAGCACCATCGGCACCCCCTCCGGCGGCGGTGACGACAACTCCGGCGGTAGCTCGGGTGGCGGCTCCGGCGGCGGTGACGACAACTCCGGCGGTAGCTCGGGTGGCGGCTCCGGTGGTGGCGACACCATCCCCAGCCCCACCGGCCAGGCCGCCGTGCTCGCCGCGTCCATCGACGCCTCCCTCGCCGCTTCGCCCCAGGGCGCTTTGCCCATCGAGGTCAAGCCCAGGCGCCGCAACATGGTCATGTTTATCGAGGTGCTCGTGGGCGTCCCGGGTCGCACGTCCGGCCTGGAGTTCCTGGTCGATCCCGTTTCTGGCCGCGCCACCCGCGAGTCCACCCTCCTGGGCGAGGACGGCACCGTTCTCACCGCCTTCACCCGCGCCCTGGGAACCCAGGCCGCCATCGGCTTCGGCGGGGCCATGCAGATCGCCGCCGACGCCTCCCAGTCCGGAGTCTCCCGCGCGGAGCTCGGCGTGTACCGGGGCCAGCCCATCTACGAGGTCAAGGTTCTCTCGGGCCGCCGAGAAGTCTCGGTCAAGGTCAACGCGGTGACCGGCGCGATCGTGCCGTAAGGTTGCCCCCCCTTCCTCGGCACCCCCGCCGACACCGCCACGACCCAACGCCCGCGGCGTCACGCCCGCGGGCGTTCTTCTGCGCGCAGAACTTCCGTACCCGCGGCGCAGATCGACTTGCCCCGCCTCCAACTGTGTGTATCGTTCACTGATTGATGGCACCCGCGCGGGGCCCCGCTGGCACCGCAACGCTCGCGCGCGGGTCGGCACGCAGCCGGAACGGACTCCGGGCCCGGGCATCTTCCCGGGATTCGAGGCACGCGTCACCCCTCGCCGCAACCTGGAGCGGCAAGGTCTCGCCGCGGGGCCTCTCCGAGCGTCAGGCCATCCGGGGACCGCTCAGACATCCCCCGCACGCCCCTCTCGCCGCCGGCGAACCGCCCGACACCATGGCCACCATCCCGCACTCCCGCTCACCGTTCCTTCACGGACAGTGGACCGCCGCCGATGCCTCCGCCCTCTACGGCATCCCCGACTGGGGCAAGGGCTACGTCGGCGTCAACGCCCAGGGCAACGTCACCGTCATGCCCACCAAGGACGCCGCACAGCAGATCGACCTCGCCGAGGTCGTGGGCGGCCTCCGCGAGCGCGGCATCCACACCCCCGTCCTCCTCCGCTTCAACGACATCCTCGTCCACCGCCTCCGCGAGATCCGCACCGCCTTCGACCTCGCCATGAGCGAACACGCCTACGCGGGCGGCTACTCCTGCGTCTACCCCATCAAGGTCAACCAGCAGCGCCACGTCTGCGAAGAGATCGCCAGGCTCGCCGTCGACCTCGGCTTCGGCCTCGAGGCCGGCAGCAAGCCCGAGCTCCTCGCCGTGCTCGGCCTTTCCGCCATGGCGGGCGGGCCGGGCGTCAACGGCATGCCCATCATCTGCAACGGGTTCAAGGACGACGAGTTCATCGAAACCGTCACCCTCGCCACCAAGCTCGGACGCAACATCATCCCCGTCGTCGAAAAGTTCAGCGAGCTCGAGCTCATCGTCAAGCACGCCAAGGCCTACAACGTCCGCCCCCGTATCGGCATCCGCGTCAAGCTCTCCTCCCGAGGCGCGGGCCGCTGGGAGACCTCCGCAGGCGTCCGCAGCAAGTTCGGCCTCTTCGTCTCCGAGGTCCTCCAGGCCGTCGAGTACCTGCGCAAGCACGAGATGCTCGACTGCCTCAACCTCCTCCACTGCCACGTGGGCAGCCAGCTCTACGACATCCGCGTTCTCAAGAACGCCATCAACGAGCTCACCCACATCTACTGCGAGCTCCGCAAGCAGGGCGCCGGCCTCTCCATGCTCGACATCGGCGGCGGCATGGGCGTGGACTACGACGGCAGCCAGTCCGCCTTCCCCAGCTCCATCAACTACACCGTCGCCGAATACGCCAGCGACGTCGTGTACCGCATCAAGTCCGTCTGCGATTCCGCGGGCGTCCCCCACCCGCAGATCCTCAGCGAGTCCGGCCGCGCCATGGTCGCCTACTCCTCCGTCCTCGTCATCGATGTCCTGGGCACCAGCCGCTTCGACAGCACCCCGGATATCGCCGCCATCGAGACCGCCCTCAAGGCCGAGCCCGAGCAGCCCCAGCCCATCCTCGACCTTATGGGCGCCTTCAGCGGCATGACCGACCGCAACGTCCTCGAGACCTTCCACGACGCCACCCAGGCCCGCGACGAGGCCATGAGCCTCTTCGGCCTGGGCTACATGTCCCTCCAGATGCGCGCCGCCGCCGAGCAGCTCTTCTTCGCCATCTGCCACAAAGTTCTCGAACGCGCCTCCCGTAAGGGCGAGCTCCCCGAGGAGCTCGAGTCCCTCCCCGAACTCCTCAGCGACATCTATTTCTGCAACTTCTCCCTCTTCCAGTCCATGCCCGACAGCTGGGCCATCGACCAGCTCTTCCCCATCTGCCCCATCCACCGCCTCAACGAACGCCCTTCCCGCGTCGGAATCCTCTCCGACATCACCTGCGATTCCGACGGCAAGATCGACCACTTCGTCGACAAGCGCATCGACAAGAAGACCCTCGAACTCCACGAGGTCCGCCCCGCGCAGGGCGCAGAGGCCGATGGCGTCGTGGGCGTCGAGCCCTACTACCTGGGCGTCTTCCTCCTCGGCGCCTACCAGGAAATCCTGGGCGATCTCCACAACCTGCTGGGCGACACGCACGCCGTCCACATCTCCCTCAGCCCCGAAGGGGGCTGGGAGATCGACGAGGTCATCGAGGGCGACACCGTCGAGGAGGTCCTCTCCTACGTCCAGTACGACGTCGACGACCTGAAGAACGCCATGCGCAAGGACATCGAGGCCGCCTGCCGTCAGGGCCGCATCACCTTCCCCGAGGGCAAGAGCCTCCTCAAGTACTACGACGACGGGCTCGAGGGATACACCTACCTCGAAGGGTGACGCCCGACATGACACCCCTGGACTTCGTCGGCTTCTGGCACGCGAACCCCTTCCGCCCCTTCCGCATCCTCACCGCCTCCGCCGTCTTCGACGTCGCCTCCCCGCTCCAGGTCGCGATGTCCCCCAGCATGCAGCGCGTCACCGTCACCCTCGATGACGCGGCCCACTCCCTCGACGTCGCCAACATCCTCCGCTGCGAGAGCCTCGCTCCTGCGTCCGACGCGGGAGCCCCCGCGCACCCCCTCACGCCAGCCGCCACGCCCCACATCGATCTCTCCCGCTACCAACCCGATCCGGGCGTCATCTCTCTTTTATCCATGACGCTCACCGACGGCAACACGCTCTCCCATGTCGCCGTCCGCGACCGCGACGGCAGCTCCGCCTTCTCCACCGCGGGCACCCGCTGGGACGTCCACGGCGTCGAGCGCTTCGAGAACGGCGCCTCCCTCTTCCTTCACCACCTCGATGACCCCACGACACAGCGTCGAGTCCTGGTCTGGCCCGGGTCCGGCGGCTCCCTCAGTTCCTTCGCCGAGCGCTACGACGCGCCGGGCCTCAACGCCGCCCTCCGCGACCTCGACGCGCAACTCACCAGCAAGCCCGTCGACCCTGCGCCACCCGAGAGATACTTCCAGGACGCGGCGCCCACGATCAAGCCGCCGCCAAAGCCCTTCCGCAACTACTGGGAGCTCGACCGCCGGGAACCATTCAACGCCGCCCGCTTCACACTCGACACCGACCACACCGAGTACGGCCCCCACCGCTGGGCCGAGGCTGTTCGCATCACCGACACCCTGAACAAGGAGGTCGTCCTCGACCTCTTCGGCACCTCATGGGACTGCGACGTCACACGCGAGCCCGACTCCCACGCCCTCACTCTCTCGCTCGGTCACCATCCCGGCTCCATGTCCCTCCACATCAAGCCGGACAAGCGCACCGCCCGCCTCCTGCCCGACGGCAGCGACATCCCGCTCGACTTCGCCAACCGGCACCTCCGCAACTTCTCCCTCTACGCGCCCATCGATGCCCTCCGCGCCGCCCTCCGCGCCGGCCCCCAGGGGAGCAACCATCCTGCGGTCGTCCTCCCCGACCACCGAGGCCACCGCATCGAGCTCTGGGCAGGCCACGCCGAGTGGCCCACCCCCTTCCTGCACCCGCGCATCCTCACGCCCGCCGGGCGCGTCCTTCTCGACCTCCGCGGCTCGTGGTGGGCCGCGCTCGTCGAACCCGATCAGGCCGATACCGCCCTCACCATGCTGCTCTGGTTCAGGGACGAGCCGGGCCGCAACGAGGTGCTCTCCCACCGCCTCTGGGTCGATCTGCCCTCCCGCCGCGTAACCTGCCGCAGCATCCCGGGCTTCACCACCCTCGGTGTCATCCACCACCTCGCGCAGCATTCGCGCGACCCGGGCTACCTCCTCCGCGATCTCCGCGAGGCCTTCGCCCGCGGCGGCGCCCTCGCCCCCTGAGCCGCCCGGCCCCCGGGTTTTTGTCCGCCCGGGCCCCGCCGTCCGATACTCACTGCACGCAGTTCTCGAACCCCGGGCGGTTCCGAAGGTACCGGCTTCTCCGTCCAACTCGTCACCCAGGCAGGGGAAAGGACTTCTCCTTGCGGCTCTGCAGCACAACGCCAGCCGACATTCACCCGATCCTCCTCAGCCGGGGGTACACCCCCGACGAAGGAGGTTGGCGGCTGATGAACCTCAGGATCCACCGCGACCGGACCGAGCCCGCGATCCGCGCCCCGAGAGCGATGAAGCTCCGAGGCGGAGACGAACTCCGCCGCCCGGGCGACATCGACGCCGTCCACGGCGCCGAAGACGCCCTGGATCGCATGGAACGCCAGCTCCGCAACCTCAAGGAACTGCTGGGCGAGCGCTTCGAAGGCCCCGACGGCCCCCGCGCCGCCTGACCTGCACCTCCAACTTTGCCCCCACCAGCCGCCCCCCGGGCGGCTTTTTTGTCGCCTTCGCGCGCTCGCGGGTGGCAATCCCGCCCGCATGGTGTACGTTGTCCCTCTCGGAGAGACCCAGGCAAGCGGAAAGGCCTTCGTATGCACCCGCTTTCGCCCCGCGCCGTCCTCCTCGCACTCGCCGCGCTCGCCTCGCCCGCCCTGGCCCAGCCCCGGCTGGTCACGGTCTACGCCTTCGACTTCAACTTCAGCATCAACCGCCCGGGCGAGGGCCCCATCGAGCAGGCGATCATCAACCCGGGCGACCGCGTGCAGTGGGTCATGCTCCACGACTTCCACAACACCGTCGCCTGCGTGGGCCAGGCCGAGTTCTGGGAGTCACCCATCATGCAGATGGGCGAGGTGTTCAGTTGGGACTTCACCACCCCCGGCGTCTACACCTATTACTGCTCCCCCCACGGCTCGGACAACGGCGACGGCACCGCCTCCGGCATGCAGGGCACCATCACCGTCCTCCCAAGCCCCGGCTCCGCGTCACTCTTCGCTCTCGGCCTGCTCGCCGCGGGCAATAGGCGCAGACGCGGAGTGCCGCCTGCCGGTGCCCTTCCTGCGCGCGCCTTTTGGGACGTTGCTATCCAACTTTGCTTGCCCCTAGCGGGTTCGTGTGGTATGTTGACTCGGGGATAGGGGAGTTTTCGGGAGGCCCCTGATGCGCGTTCTGCCCTTCTGCCAGTGGGGCAGGCTTCCAGCCTGCCATCACTCCGTTCCGCAGTGGCGCAGGCTTCCAACCGGCCGCGCTGGCGTAGCCGCGCTCTCGCGGCGGGGCTGAGGGGGCTCACGCTCATGGTCGCGCCGTTCGCCGGACAAGCCGCCTTTGGCCAATCCGAGCCCGTGCCGCCGGATTCGTGGGCCCGCCGTCAGGAAATCGCGCAACTCGGCGAGATCACGCC
>JADYXW010000105.1 GCA_020853975.1 Phycisphaerales bacterium | reverse complement strand
TCAGGGCGGCGACGGGCATCAGCGTGCGGCGGAGGTCAGGCTGTGTCATGACTGTTTGCAAACGTGCTCGGGGCGATGTCGCGGATGGGGCAATCCCAGCCCGCGGGGCGGTCCCGGGGTTGACGGGTCGTGGCCCGCCATTATGCCACGCCTTCACCGATTGTGGAACCCCAATTCCTTGCCTCAACGCGAGCGGACCACTCGCGGACGGCCCCACGCTTCGCCCCGGGTGCCCCAGCCACGCCGCGTGCCGCTATGCTCAAGACCGCGCCCTTCGGCGCCCCCGGGAGCATGTTATGAGACTGCCCTTCGCCTGTGCGATCCGTCCCGCTGCAGCGCTCGTGTTTTCGCTGGCGATGGTGCTGCTCACCGGGTGCGGCACACCGTCACGGCGCGTAGTCGCCGAGAAGCTCACCCGGGCGAGCACTCGCTACTTCGCCGACGAGGCGTCGCGCAGCAACGCACTCCCCTCCTATGCGCTCCTCGAGTCGGTGCGGGGCGCCCCGGCCCGCGTCGGCAGCGCGCTCACACCCGAGTTCTCAGAGTCCAACGGCCGCCACGTCGCGACCATCGGCATCGCCCCCGGCACCTCTCTCTACGGCACGGGCGAAGTCGCCGGCCCTCTCCTCCGCAACGGACGCACGATCGAGTGCTGGAACACCGACGCCTACGGCTACGGGCTCGACGCGAGATCGCTCTACCAATCTCACCCGTGGGTCCTCGCGGTCGCGCCCGACGGCTCCGCGATGGGGGCGCTGGCAGACACCACCTATCGCTGCGAGGTCGACACCGGGGCGGCCAACCCCGGCGAGATCCGCTTCGCCGCCGAGGGGCCCGCGTTCGGCGTCGTCATCATCAGGGGCAACAGCCCCCAGGACGTGCTGCGCGAGCTGGCGAGCCTCACGGGCACGATGCCCATGCCCCCAAAGTGGGCGCTGGGATATCACCAGTGCCGGTACTCGTACTTCCCGGATGCACGCGTGCGCGAGGTCGCGCGCGGGTTCCGCGAGCACCAGATTCCCGCCGACGTCATCTGGATGGACATCGACTACATGGAGGCCTTCCGCGTCTTCACGTTTGACCGGGGCCACTTCCCGGACCCGGCGGGGCTCAACGCGGACCTCCGGGGCATTGGCTTCCACAACGTCTGGATGATCGACCCGGGCATGAAGGCCGACGACGCGCGGGGCCCCGCCGACCGCCCCGAGAGCGACCTCGCGAGGGAGCCCCAGAGCGCCCGCGCCGCACGCGAGCAGGAGCTGGCCCGCTACAGGTCCATGCTGGAGAGCGGGCGCCACGCGGACGTCTTCGTAAAGAATGCTTCGGGCGCGGAGTTCCGCGGCGCTGTCTGGCCCGGCGACTGCGTCTTTCCCGACTTCACCACGCCCCGCGCCCGAGCGTGGTGGGCCTCGCTCTACCGGCCCTTCCTCGCCCACGGCGTCTCGGGGGTGTGGAACGACATGAACGAGCCCGCGCTCTTCAACGTCGAATCTAAGACCATGCCCCTGGACAACCGCCACCAGGGCGACCCCTCGATGCGCACGCCCGCCGGCACGCCCCAGGGCTTGCGCAGCGCGGACACCCACGCGAGATACCACAACGTCTACGGCATGCAGATGATCCGAGGCACCCGCGAGGGGATCCTCGCCGTTCGTCCCGAGCAGAGGCCGTTTGTCCTCAGCCGCGCCAACTACATCGGGGGCCAGCGCTACGGCGCGACCTGGACCGGCGACAACACCGCGTCCTGGGAGCATCTGGACACATCCATCCCCATGACCCTCAACGTCGGCCTCTCGGGCCAGCCCTTCATCGGGCCCGACATCGGGGGATTTGTCGGCAATGGCGACGCGCGACTCTTCTCCCGCTGGATGGGCTTCGGCGCCCTGCTCCCCTTCGCGCGCGGCCACACCGGGAAGGACAACATCGCCAAGGAGCCCTGGGCCTTTGACGACCGCACCACCGCCACCTCCCGCGAGGCCCTCCGCAGGCGCTACCGCCTCATGCCGTACTACTACACGCTCTTCCACGAGGCGAGCACCACCGGCCTGCCCGTGGCTCGCCCCGTCTTCTTTGCGGACCTCGCCGACCCGACGCTCCGCGCCGAGGACGACGCGTTTCTCCTTGGCGGCGATCTGCTCGTGGTCTCGAACGTGCTCGAAACAGGCGCCCGGTCCCCCGCGCTGCCCGGCGGTGACTGGCGCCGCATCGAAGGCTCCGACAACCCCGACCTCCCCGACCTCCGCATTCGCCCCGGGGCCATCCTGCCCATGGGCCCGGACATGCAGCACACCGGCGAACGCCCCCTGGATCCGCTCACGCTCGTGGTGAACCCCGGCCCGGACGGGGCCGCCGGCGGCGATCTCTACGAAGACGCGGGCGACGGCTTTGAATACCTGAAGGGCGGCTACCTGCGCACGACCTACGAGGCGCGCGTGAGCGGCGATGTGCTCACGCTGAGGGTCGCCCGCACCGACGGGAGCATGCCCCGCCCGGCCCGCCGCGTGCTCGTCCGTGTCGTGCTGAAGGACCGCACCGTGGAGGCGTCGGGCGTTGACGGCGAGTCAATCTCAGTCCCGCTCAGCCCGCGATAGCCGGTGCCGATGTCGCCGTCGCTAGCCGCAGGATGTTCGCCTGCGTCATGGCTTCGCCCGACAGTTCGCCCGATATCCGGCCCTCGCACATCACGATGATGCGGTCCGAGAGCGCGAGCAGCTCCGGCATCTCGCTCGAGACCAGTAGGATCGCCGCTCCACGCTCCGCCGCGTCACGGACCAGGCGGTACACCTCGGCCTTCGTGCCCACGTCGATGCCCCGGGTGGGCTCGTCGAGCAGGAGCACGCGGGTCTGGGGCCCCATCCACCGCGCGATCAGGACCTTCTGCTGATTGCCGCCCGAGAGCGTGCCCGGCGACAGGCCCGCGCTCGCCGCCTTGATCTGAAACGCCGCAACCTTCTCGCGCACAAGCCGCCGCTCCGCACCCAGGCGGCGCCAGCCGAGCGCCGAGGCCAACCGCGTCATGAAGGGCAGCACGAGATTCTCGTGGATGCTCAGGTCGAAGAACAGCCCCTGGCGGCGTCGGTCTTCGGGCACATAACCCATTCCCGCCGCGATCGCGCCGCGAACGGACCGCACCCGCTGGCCCTCCACCTCGACGCGGCCGGAGGCACGGCTGTCGAGCCCAAAGATCGCGTCCAGCAGCTCCGAGCGCCCGCTGCCCACGAGCCCCCCGACGCCCAGCACCTCTCCCTTGCGCACCGCGAGCGAAGCGTCCCGCAGCCGGCCCGGCGAACTCAGGCCCCTCACCTCGAGGATCACCGGCCCCGCCTGGCCCGTCGCGTGCTCGGGCGCGAGCGCGCGAATGGCACCGGCCTCTGCTTCTCCTTCCGCGCGGCCCGTTCTTGCTCCCGCCGCGGCGTGCGCCCCGCGCACCGGCGTCTCGAGCTTCCGCCCGATCATCTGCTCCACAAGCGTCGGCTCATCCAGCGACGCCGCTGGCGTGGTCGCCACGAACCGCCCGTCGCGCAGCACCGTCACCCGGTCGCACACCGCAAAGATCTCTCCCATGCGGTGGCTGACATAGATGACCGCCAGCCCCTGCCCCGCCAGCCCGCGGGTGATCTCCAGCAGCCGGTCCGCCTCCGCGACCGAGAGCGAGCTGGTCGGTTCGTCCAGCACGATCACGCGCGGGCCCGCGCCGCCCGCGGTTCCCGGCCGCTCGTCCAGCGCCGCGGCGATCTGGCATATCTGCCGCCGGCCCGGGGCGAGCGACCCCAGCGGCGCCTCGACGTCGATCCCCGCATCGAGCTGGTGAACCAGCGCCGAAGCGCGATCCGCCATTGCCCGGAAATCCACGAGCCCCAGCCTGGTCCTGGGCAGCGCGTGCAGGCACAGATTCTCAGCGACCGAGAGGTTCGGGCACTGGGCGAGCTCCTGGTGCACGATTCGCACGCCGGCGCTGAACGCGTCCTGCAGGCTGCCGGGCCTCAGCTCGCGTCCGTCCACCATCACGCGCCCCGCGTCCGGCTTCAGGAGCCCCGCGATGACCTTGCCCAGCGTGGACTTGCCCGCGCCGTTCTCGCCCATGAGCGCGTGCACCTCGCCGGGCGCAAAGCGCACCGTCACATCGCTCAGCGCCTGCGTGAGGCCGAACCGCTTCGAGATGTTCTCCGCGACCAGCAGGTCGCCGGGCTGGCTCATCGCCCGCGCTCCCTCACTTCTTGCCCAACCAGTGCTGCCACTGCCCGGCGTACTGCTCCACGTTGTCCTTGGTCACCACCGCCAGTTCAAAGTGCATGATCTGCGAGGCGGGGTCCTTCTTGTGGTGTATCTTGTCGACCAGGATCTTCACGGACTCGTGCCCCCATGCGTAGCAATCCTGCCCGATGAGCGTCTGCACCTGTCCCTTGCGAACATAGTCGAGCTGCTCGGGGAGCGTGTCCACGGAGACCACCTTGGCCTTGTCCGCCACGCCGTCGAGCGCGTTCTGCGTGAACAGGGGCCAGCCCCCGACCATGGCCCACCCGGCGATCTCGGGGTTGGCGGTCTGGGCCTGCTGCACCGCCGCGGCGCCGTCGACAGCGGTCTCCTTGTGGTAGTAGGTGTTCTTGAGCGTGAAGCCCCTGTCCTTCAGGCCCTCGAGCGCCTCCTTCACGCCCCGGATGCGCGCCTGGAGATTGGGCGCGGTCTGGTTGCCCCCGAGAATCGCGATCGGGCCGCCCTTGCCCCCCATCGCCTTCGCGAGCTCTTGCATCACCGCCTTCCCCGCCGCCACGTCGTCGATGCCGTAGTACGCGAGCCGCTTGCTCTTGGGCGCGTCCGAGTCAAAGGTCACGACGAACACGCCCTTGCCCACGGCCTCGTCGATGGGGGGCGTCAGCAGGTCGCCGTTGGTGCACGAGATGGCGATGCCGTCCACGCCCTGGCTCACGAGCTGTTCCACATACTGGGCCTGCACCGCGGCGTCCTCGCTCACGGGCGTTCGCCACACGATCTTGATCTCGACACCCTCGGGCGCGAGCGCCTTGCTCAGCTCCGCCCCGGCCTCTTCCGCGCCGGTCTTCGCAGCCTGGAAGACGGGGTTGCTCTCGCTCTTGGCGATGACGCCGATGGTGATGGTCTTCTTGCCCGCCTGGGCTGGGGTGGGCGTGCCCGGGTTGCCCGACGCGGGCGCGGGCGTACCGATCGTCGGGGCGGGCTTCTTGTCACAGCCCGCGGGCAGGAATGCGCCGACGAGCGCGAGCACGCCGCAACCTGTGAATCGGAGGATGCCGGAGTTGAGGGTCATACGTGTCTCCTGTGCCGCGCGGCCCGAGGCGGGGGCTCAGCCCCTCCTTGATGCGAGCCTTGCCTTGGTCTGGTCCATGACGACGGCGACCACGATCGCCGCACCCATCACGATATTCGTGTAGCTGCTGTCGATGTCGAGGATGATCATGGCGTTGGTGATGAGCTGGATGAGCAGCGCCCCCAGCACCGCGCCAAGCGCCGAGCCCCGCCCGCCCGAGAGCGACGCCCCGCCTATGACCGTCGCCGCGATCACCGAGAGCTCGTACCCGTTGCCGGCGTTGGGCTCGAACGCGGCGTAATAGCCGAGGTAGACGCACGCTGAGAGCCCCGCCAGCAGCCCGCAGAGCGTGTGCACGATCACCTTGACCATCCCCACGCGGATGCCCGCGTACTGCGCCGCGGTCTCATTTCCCCCGATCCCGAAGGCCTGCCGGCCCAGCACCAGCCGCGTGAGCACCAGGTGCCCCGCGCAGGCCACGACCAGCATCACCAGAAGGGGCACCGGATACACCCCCGCGATGCCGGCCTTGAAGAACCCCGCGCTCAAGGACTCGGGAAGGCCGCTGATCGAGAGCCCCCCCGTCACCACAAAGACCACGCCCCGCAGCGCCGCCATCGTTCCCAGCGTGATGATGAACGGGTGCACCCGCAGGCCCACCACGAGCGAGCCGTTGAGCGCCCCGCACGCCGCCCCGACCATGCAGCACACGCCGAGCCCGACGGGCAGGGCCGCCCACAAGGGGGCGCCCCCGGCGGATGTCACCTCGCCCCCCGCCGGCACTCCGAGCCAGTGCCCCTGCAACGCCCGAAGCGCCATCGCGCCAAGCAGCGCCGCCAGCGCGTAGATCGATCCAACGGAAAGGTCGATGCCCCCGATTACGATCACCGCTGTCATCCCCACCGCCATGATCGCGATGAAGCTCGCGTCCTTGGCGACCAGCACCAGATTCTCAAAGTCGAGGAAGCGGTTGACCGTGACCTTCGTCCACTCGCCGCTCACGCTCTCCCTGACCCGCTTCTCTTTCGTGCCCCCAAAGACGGTCAGCGCGAGCATCATCGCCAGGATGACGAGCACCAGGCCCGATTCCGGCGCTCGGAAGAGGCGGCGGGCCAGCGAGGCCGGGGGCTTGATCGCTGCATCGGGCACGAGTCAGGTTTCCACTGCCCCGCCGCAGATCGCGCAGGGGGCAACAGCGTACCACCACGGGGGGAGCCGCGTCGGCACCTGGGCTGCTCAGTCGATCGTGAACACCCGATCGCTTCTGAACCGGTCCATGGCGTTGATGCTTCGGGGCCCGGGGAGCGGGGCGTTTGGGTTCGAGGGGTCGGGCCTCTGGAAGAAGACGGCCTGGATGTCATCGCGGACGAAGCTCCCGCTGCCGTCCGTGAAGGCGTAGTTCCCGCCCGCGACGCCGTGGTTATCGACCTTTGCGAACTTGCCGGGCGCCGTGAAGACCAGGTCCGCGTTGGACCCGCCGGTGCCGCCACCGCCCCAGAACGCGTCGGTCGCGACGTCCGGCCCGTTGGTCTCATCCCCGAACATCGGCACGACCGCAAGCACGTTCGGTTCGTCGGTCCGTAGCCCCGCGATGTAGAGGTAGCTGATGTTCACGGCGCATACGTCGTCCTCGCCCGCGGGGATCTGGGGCCTGACCTTGGGCCGCCCCGCGTAGGTGTTGTTCGACGTGCTGCTGTAGACCGCGCCGTAGTACACGTCTTCGAGGTCGCCGGGACAGTGGAGGGCCCCGTACGAATCGAGATACCCGCGCATCACGGGCTTGCTCGGGTTCGCGGGCGTGCCGCCGGGATAGAAGGGGATGGTCGTGCCGGGGTACTGACGCACGCTCCCGATGTCGTCCACCCGCTGGCCAAGCTGATTGAGCGAATAGAACCCCGCGAGCCCGCCCCGCAGGTGCTGGCCGGTCAGATAGCGGTTCGGCGGCGGGTTCCCAACCTCGAACGTGATCCGGTCCGCGTTGCTCAGAGGGATCAGCGGGTACCACCCCTTGCTGTCGTTCGCGTAGTACAGCATCGACGTGCCGTTCTGACGGACGTTCGAGAGACACTTCGCCAGCCGGGCGGCGGTCCGCGCCTTGCCGAGCGCCGGCAGCAGCACTCCGATAAGCAGCGCGATGATCGCGATGACCACAAGCAACTCGATGAGCGTAAACGCCCGGGCCCGCCAGCCAGATCGCATGAAGTCCCTCCTGCCCCGAAACGCAAGTGCTTTCGGCGGCTGCGCCAAGACCCCGTACCTTACTGGCACCGGGATGATCGATCAAGCCTCCCGACGCCAGCGATTGCGCGCGATCTCGCCGCCGCCTCCGCGCGAAGGCCGGCCGGTGGCCCCACTAGTTCCCGCAGCCGGGGGCATCGGGCTCCGGGCGTTCGGCCTCCGGTCGGAGCGACGCGCCAGTCCATGGCGCCGCGAGCGCGGAATTCGCTTGGAATCGGGTGAATCACCCTTAGAATGCCCGTTGGTCCGGGCTCCGGCCCGGTGGTGCATCCTGTGGCCGCGGCGCAGCGTGCGCCGCCCTTTGTTGTCATGCGCGACGGGCGCTGCGCCCGCCGCAGGCAGGTTTCAATCGGAGGTACGAGATGATTCGGTGCTCGATCAACGCCGCGGCGGTGCTTGCGACCCTCGCCGGCAGCGCGTTCGCCCAGCCCACCATCGACGGCTCGCTCGCGGGGGATTCCTACGGCGGAATCCTGTGGGTTCAGAACCAGCCCACGACCTTTGGCAACAACATCGGCGGCGTCAGCGGCACGCCCGGTGACCCCGCCAACGTCACCACGGGTGTCGAGATGCGGATCCCCCTCGCACTCCTGGGCAACCCGAACATCGGCGCGGGCCTCGAGCTCACCGCCTTTGTCATCCGCGACAACAACCGTCATATCTCCAACCAGGTCACCGGCGGGCTCGACTCCTCCTACGCCACCACCCGCGTCGGCGACCCCCGCGTCGCGAACTTCGGCACCATCGCCGACACACAGACCCTCACCGTTTTCCCGAGCACCCGCACCTCGGCTCCCGTGATCAACGGCGCCATCGACGAGGCAGACTGGGCCGGCACCCGCGTCTGGGTTCAGAACCGCGGCACCACCGAGGGTGACAACACCAACAACGGCGGGACCTCCGCGACCGGCACCGAGCTCGACAACCTCTACGCCATGATCGTCGGCACCGACCTCTACCTCTTCTTCGGCGGCAACATCAACAACTACAACAAGCTCGCCATCTTCTTCGACACCCAGGCCGGGGGCCAGAACCGCCTCCTCTTCGGCAACTCGGGCCACTCCTTCGGCCTCCTTCAATCGCTCTCCGAGGCCACCGCCGGCGCGGGCAACGGTCTCACCTTTGAACCCTCCTTCGAGCCCGAGCAGCTCTTCCTCGTGACCTGCGGCAACGGGGGAGACCTCCACATCGACAACATCACCATCCCCACCGATCCCGTCGCCACCCCCGGCGTCGGAA
The DNA here is from genome assembly GCA_020853975.1 of Phycisphaerales bacterium. GTDB lineage: Bacteria > Planctomycetota > Phycisphaerae > Phycisphaerales > UBA1924 > RI-211. Next base: position 26,485 of record JADYXW010000105.1, on the reverse strand, counting down.
CCTACGTCGGCAACAACACCTGCCCCTCCGCCACCGGCGCCCTCGCGGGGGGCACGCCCGCGGGCGAGCTCGCCAACGTCCTGGTCTCCCTCAACAACAGCAACACCGCCGGCGTCGGCTCCTCCTCCGGCGCCGCCACGCCCAGCAGAGACATCGCCGTCGGTTCCGAGATCGATGGGCTCTACGGCAAAGTCGAGGGCGGGAAGCTCTACCTCCTCGTCACCGGCAACCTCGAGAACAACTTCAACAAGCTCGATCTGTTCCTTGACGTCAACCCTGCCGACGGCCAGAACCAGCTCAGGGGCGACAACGTCAACATCGATTTCCAGGGCCTCAACCGCATGGGCAACGGCGGCAACGGCGCCCCCAACGCCGGCCTGGGACTCAAGTTCGACTCCGACTTCTTCGCCGACTACTTCGTCGGCATCACCAACGGCAACGACCCTGTTGACATCTATATCAACGCCTGCGCGCTCCGCGCCGACGGGCCGCTCCTCAACAGCGGGTTCATGGCGGACTACGCCGCCAGCCATGGAGGCGAGAAGTCCACCAACGACCCCGTCAGCCTCACCGCCACCTACGCCGAATACCAGTTCTTTGATTCCGAGGGCACCGTCCTCAGCACCGACGGGCCACCCCGCCTGATGGCCGACTGGGTGCCCCTCCAGACCCCGCCCACCTTCCCCGAAATCAACGTCGTCCCCGACGCCCAGTTCGCCAACCTGCACCGCGCCTCGGTGGACAACAACAACATCTTGGGCGTCTCCGGCACCGTGCTCCCCATCGACGTCTCCGGCGCCGCCGCCGTCACCACCGGCATCGAGCTCGTCCTCGACCTCACCGAGCTCGGCTGGGATGGTGTCTCGCCGATCAAGGTCGCCGGGTTCATCAACGGCCAGGCCCACGACTTCATCTCCAACCAGGTGCTGGGCGGCCTGCCCACACCCTCGGGCAGCGACTTCGCCCCCGACCTGGGCGAGCCCTCACTCGTTGACTTCGGCCTCGTCGAGGGCAACCAGTACGTCGTGATCGCCCAGGCGGCGCCGCCCTGCGACCCCGACGTCAACCAGGACGGCAATGTCGACCAGGACGACGTCTCCTACCTCATCAACGTTGTCGGTGGCGGCAACAACGACACCGGCATCGACCCCGACTTCAACCGTGACGGCAACGTCGACCAGGACGACGTTGCCGCGCTCATCAACGTCGTCGCCGGCGGCGACTGCCCCTGACCCTGGCTGACGCCCGGAGCATGCCCCCCCGAGGCCCCGGCCCCGCGCCGGGGCCTTTTCGTGCGCGCTCCGCCCCAACCTCGCCCCGTTCCTACGTTTCCCCCTCCCATGGCCTCGCTCCTCTCCGCCCGCAACCTCTCGAAGCACTTCGACACACGCACGCTCTTCTCGGGTGTGGGATTCTCCATCGACGAGCGCGAACGCCTCGCCCTCATCGGGCCCAACGGCTCGGGCAAGAGCACGCTGCTCAAGCTCCTCGCCGGGCTTGATTCCCCGGACACGGGCGAGATTTCTACCCGCCGCCTGCTCCGCGTCGCCTACGTCGCCCAGGCGGACACCTTCTCCCCCGGCGCCACCGTCCGCAGCGCGGTCCTCGCGGACCTCGACGCCGCGTGGAAGGCCGGGAAGCTGCCCCAGCACCACGACGACCACGAGCTCGAGCTCGCGGCGGACATGATCCTTTCCCGCATCGACGTCGCGGACCCCGCCGCCCCGTGCGATTCCCTTTCGGGAGGCCAGCGCAAGCGCCTCTCCATTGCCCGGGCTCTTGCCCACGAGCCCGACCTGCTGCTGCTCGACGAGCCCACCAACCACCTCGATGTCGAGGGCATCCGCTGGCTGGAGGACACGCTCGGCGCCGGGCCCTTCGCGTCCGTGGTCATCACGCACGACCGCGCGTTTCTGGAGCTGACCGCCACGCGCATCGTGGAGCTCAGCCGCGCTTATCCCGATGGCACCTTCTCCGTCGAAGGGGGCTACGCCGAGTTTCTCCGCCGAAAGACCGAGTTCCTTGAGGGCCAGGCCAGGCAGGAGCAGGCCCTGAGCAACGAGGTGCGCGAAGACCTCCGCTGGCTTGGCCGCGGCGCAAAGGCGCGCCGCACCAAGAGCAAGAGCCGCATCGACGCGTCGTACCAGCGGATGGACGAACTGGCCGAGCTGCGGGCCCGCAACGCGCCGCAGCGGGCGGCTCAGATCGACTTCACCGCGACCGACCGCCAGACGCAGAAGTTGCTCGTGGCGCGCGGGCTCTCCCGCACCATCCGGGGGCGCACGCTCTTCAGCGGGCTCGACGTGCTGCTCTCCCCCGGCTCGGTCCTGGGCCTCATGGGCCCCAACGGCTCGGGCAAGACCACGCTCATCCGCATGCTCACGGGCGAGATCGAGAGCGACCCGCCCACCCCCGAAATGCTGGAAGCGGAGAAGGAGATCGCGCCGCTGCTGCCCCACGGCACGCCCGCGCTCGGCACCGTCCGGCGCGCCGACAACCTCCGCACCGTTCTCTTCAGCCAGAGCCGGACGGAGCTGAACCCCGGCGCGACCCTCTCCGAGGCGTTCTCTCCCGCGGACTCGGTTGTCTACCGCGGGCGGTCTCTCCACATCGCGACCTGGGCCGAGATGTTCCTCTTCTCCCGCCACCAGCTCAAGCAGCCGCTCCGCTCGCTCTCGGGGGGCGAGCTCGCCCGCGTGCACATCGCACGCCTCATGCTCGAACCCGCGGACGTCCTCATCCTTGACGAACCCACCAACGACCTGGACCTCGCGTCCCTCTCCGTCCTCGAAGAAAGCCTGGAGGAGTTTCCCGGCGCCATCGTCCTCGTAACCCACGACCGCGCCATGCTCGACCGCCTCGCCACACGCATCCTCGCGCTCGACGGCGATGGCGGTGCCCGCTACTTCGCCGACTACCAGCAGTGGGCAAAGGTCACCAGCGCTCCCGCAAGCCGCGCCGTGGGCGAGAAGCCGCCGACCGCCGCCGCCGAGGCCGCCCCCGAACCCACGAAGAAGAAGCTCAGCTACAAGGAGCAGCGCGAGCTGGATGCCATCCAGCCCGAGATCGAGCGCGTGGAGTCGCAGATCGCGCAGGTGGAATCGTCGCTGGCCTCGCCCGAGACGCTGGCGAACCACAAGCTGCTCGCCGACGCCAGCCGCCGTCTCGCCGACCTGCAGCGGCACCTCGCCTCGCTCTACGCCCGGTGGCAGGAGCTCGAGGACCGGCGGTAGACCCTCAGGGCAACTTCTGCCCCTTGAGCTCGATCACGACCGGCCTCACGTCGACCTTGCTCCGCACCTTGAGACGGATCTTCTGGTCCTTCTCGGGCACGGGAGACACGTCGAAGGTCGCAGTCTCGTCGTCGTACGACACCGAATACCCCGACTGGTCCGTCTCTTCCGTCGCGGCGAAGACGCCCTCGATGACTTCTCTCGCGGCGACCGGCCTCACCTGCAGCCTCGCGCCGTCCTCGTCCCCCACGAACTTGACCTCCGCCCCAAACCTCGCCAGCGAGGGATGCGTGACCTTGGTCCAACTCCTGGGCTGGGGGATGTCGAGCACATCGACGCCCTCGAACACGGTCGCCTTCGTCGTGATGCTCACGTCAAAGGTCTCGGCGCGCCGTGCCGGCAGGCCCAGCTTCAGCGTCACAGTTCCCTCGTCGGAGCCGAAATCCTCGGCCTCAAGGTACGTCAACTTGTCCCAGAAGTCCGGTGCGATCTTCGAGAGGTCGGTGCCCGCGCTGTCCTGCGCCTTGACGCCCGTGGGTTGCTCGATTGCCGAGATCGTGGTCCCCTCGGGCAGATCGGGAACGAACGTCAGCGTCAGCCCGTCCTTGTCGCCCGAGCGCACGCTCTGGTCCTCTTCGCCCGGAGCGATGCGGGCCGAACGGAGCTCCCGCATCGAGTAGAGCGTCAGCTTCAGGGGCTCGCCCGAGGCGCCGACCGAGGACTCCGCGCCGCCCGCCAGAACCATCGCGAGGCACGCCGTCAGGACCATGCTCATCGGTCACCTCCTGCCCCAAGACCAAGTCAGGCCATCGCGGCTTCCGCCGGCGAGAGTTCCTTCTCATCCTTCCGCTCGATCGACGCGCCCAGAGACCGCAGCCGGTCTTCCAGCCGCTCATACCCGCGGTCCAGGTGGTACACGCGGCTCACGACGGTTGTGCCCTGGGCAGCCAGCCCCGCCAGCACCAGGCCCGCGCTCGCGCGCAGGTCGCTGGCCATCACAGGCGCGCCCACGAGCTTCCGCACGCCCTGGATGATGACGCTGGGCCCCTGCCTGAGAATCTTCGCGCCCATGCGCAGCAGCTCCGCGACATGCAGAAAGCGGTCGGGGAAGATGCGCTCGGTCACCACCGAGTTGCCGTCGGTCAGGCACAGCAGGGCCACGAGCTGCGCCTGCAGGTCCGTCGGGAAGCCCGGGTGAGGCTGGGTGGTGACCTCCACGGGCTTGAGAATCCGGTCGCAGGTCACACGCACCGTGCGGCGCATCGGGTCGTCGGGAGAGTTCCGGGTCGGGTCCGAAGAGCCGCTGGTGATCGAGAGCGAGGGCGTCCGTCTCTGGGGAGAGCCCGCGGAGAGCGACCCGACCGGCTGGATATGCACGCCCGCCGCCTCCAGGACATAAGTCGTCGAGAGCAGCGCGTCCAGGGGGCAGTTGTCCAGCGTCAGGTCGCCGTTGGTGATCGCGGCGGCGACCATGAACGTCCCCGCCTCGATGCGGTCGGGGATGATCGTCCAGTCCGCGCCGCGCAGCTCACTCACACCCTCGATGATGATCCGGGGCGAGCCCGCGCCCGTCACCTTCGCGCCCATCGCGTTCAGCAGGCCCGCCAGGTCCACGATCTCCGGCTCGCACGCGGCGGACTCGATGACCGTCGTCCCCTGTGCAAGCGTGGCCGCGCAGAGGATGTTCGCCGTGCCCAGCACCGTCGAGCCGAAAGGCCCGCCCAGGAAGACGGTCGTTCCCCGCAGCCCGCCCTGGGGCGCCTTGGCCACGATGTCCCCCGACTGCAGGGAGATCTGGGCCCCGAGGGCCGTGAGCCCGCGCAGATGGATGTCCACCGGGCGGTCGCCGATGGCGCACCCGCCCGGCATGGAGACCCGCGCGAAGCCGCGCCTCGCCAGCATCGGGCCCAGCGTGCAGATGCTCGCCCGCATGGTCTTGACCGTCTCGTAGCGGGCGTGGCTCTGGGAAGGGTCCGTGACCTGCAGGGTCACCACCCCGTTGTTCGGTTCGGATGGGTCGCCGGCGCCCGCTTCGCGCTCGCAACCAAGCTGCGTGAGCAGGCGGATCATGTTCCGAACGTCTGCGAGAGACGGGACGTCACGGAGCGTCACGGGCTGGTCGGTGAGCAGCGCCGCGGAGAGCAGCGGCAGCGCCGAGTTCTTCGACCCGTTGATCCGTACCCGGCCGTACAGCCGCCTCCCGCCCTCGATGACAAAGGTGTCCATGCCCGGCTTCCGTTCCGGCGTCGGGCCCCTGCCCGGCGCGTGGTGGTGTGCAAAAGAACTCCCCGCGCGCCGCGGGTCCGATCATACATCGGTCCGTGGTGGGCCCCCGGCTGCACAAGCCGACAAGCCCCGCACACCCGGCACAGCCCATCCCCCGGCCCCGGGCACCCCGCCCCTTCCCCTTGCGATCGAGTCCTCTGAATTTGACCTTTGGGGTGGTCGCCGGCGGGAGCAGGACCCCCGCCCGGAGGTTGAGAGAGGCCCGTCGGCGACCGTACGACAAATGGAGGTCAGCATGAACTCGAAGCGGATCAAGGCGTTTGCAGTGTGTGCGATGGTCGCGGGGGCGGGGGCGGCGGTCAGCCTTGCTCCGGCCGACGGGACCGCCATGGGTAACGACCCATACGCGTCCCTCCCGTCATCCATCGAGCTCACCGGCGTCGTTCGGGACTTCAAGTCCAAGAACGAGACCGGCGGGCACCCGGATTTTCAGAGGCAGCCCACCTCGGGCTTCGCTCACTACGTGGGCCTGGTCCAGGACCAGCTCGGATCGAACGGAAAGCCCGCCTGGGCCTCCGCGGGTTACAAGATCAACAGCCAGTGGCGCGACGCCGCGGGCCGCAACCGTATCTCCAACAAGTCCTACATCGATTCCCGCTCGGGTGATGTGAACGGCGCCAAGGCCTCGTCAACGGGCGGCGCCGCGACCAGCGGCGAGCGCCTCGCCCAGTGGTTCACCGACGTTCCGGGCGTGAACGTCAGCCGCAACCTGCCCATCACCCTCGTCCGCCAAGCGGGCACCAACGTCTATACCTTCAACGATCGCACCGACGCCCGCTACGCCAACCTGGGCGGGTTCTTCCCGATCAACGGCGAACTCTTCGGCAACTACAGCAGCACGGGCAAGAACTTCCACTTCACCTATGAGCTCTCCACCAACTTCGTCTTCGAGCGAGGCACGGGGCAGGCCTTCACCTTCACAGGCGACGACGACGTGTGGGTCTTCATCGACGGCAAGCTCGTCATCGACCTGGGAGGCGTCCACGGCGCCACCTCCCAGACCATCGAGCTCGACCGCCTCAACTGGCTGACCCACGGCCACGAGTACAGCCTGAAGTTCTACTTCGCGGAGCGACACACCACGCAGTCCAACTTCAGGATCGATACCACCATGAGGCTCCGCCCGCTGCAGCCGCCGTCCACCTCGGCCCTCCACGACTGAGCCGTCGCCGCGGAGCCGACCGGGCGGGCGCGCCCGGAGCGAGCCCGGTCGGCGGGCCGTCCGAAGGGCTCCCGGCATCTTCCCTGAGTTCCACGCCCGGGTTGGGCTTGTTGCCCGCCCGGGCGTTGACTTTTTTTGGCTCAGTCGCTCCACCAGGGGCGCCAGCTCCGGCGCTCTGGCCCCTGCCCGCTCCCGAAGTACGTGACGGGCGCCTGCCTTCCCGGCTCCAGGTACAACCGCCTCGCGTAGTCCAGCGATGGCCTGGGCACCGCCTGCCAGCCCGCGTCCACCACGGTCAGGGGCCCGCGCGCCGTGAGAGACGCGTCCCGTCTGTCAAAGTCCCAACCCTCTGCTTCCGGGTCGATCGCCGCCCCGGCGAAGACCACCTCGGCCCCCCGTCCGGTCGCGCCGCCCGCGGGCCCGGGCTCTCGCCTCACGATCTCGACCGAGCGTGCACACCCAGCGAGAGCCGAACCGGCCAGAAGCAGGAGGAGCGTCGTTCTCATGATCCGGCACTACCTTACAACAGGCGTGCCGAAGCGCGAAGTGGTTTCTCAACCCCGTCCGGACCCGCCACCCATGACGGAGCGCTCCCCGCCCGCCACACTCGTGTTGTCCTCACGCCACGCGGGCCACGCAGGGCACGACTCCCGAGCGTCCGAGAAGCCATCGGCCCCTTCCATTCCCGCTTGCCCGGTACACTCTCGCAATGCCCCACCACCTGGCGATCTACCCGGGGTCCTTCGATCCAGTGTCGCTCGGGCACCTCGACGTCATCGCACGAGGGAGGCGCCTCTTCGACGAACTCATCGTCGGCGTCGGCCGCAACCCGGGCAAGCAGGCCCTCTTCACCATCGAGGAACGCGTGCAGCTCGCCAACGAGCTCGTCCGCGAACTCGAAGCGCGAGAACCGGGCGCCCCGGTGAGCGTCCGCGCCTTCTCCGGGCTCACGGTGGACTTCGCCCGCTCGGTCGGCGCCTCCGCGCTGCTCCGGGGCTTTCGCAACCTCTCCGACCTCCAGTATGAAGTCCAGCAGGCCGTCACCAACCGCGAGGTCGCTGGCCTGGAAACAGCCTTCGTCGTCGCCGGGCAGAGCTTCGCCTACACCTCTTCCAGCCTCATCAGGCAGATCACAGCAATGAGCGACGACCTGGACGCGCTCCGCTCCATGGTGCCCCCGCCGGTCATCGAGGCTCTCCGCACCAAGAAGGCCCAAAGGCACCCGGTGCTCGAGGCCCTCCGGGGCAGCAACGGGGGATAGACCCGCGCGGTACACTGCGCCCATGCTCCGCGTGATCGTGTTCGACGACGGGAAGGGCTCGCTGGCGCCGCTGGTCGACCTGCGCGCGTCCTTCGACATCCGCACCGGGGCGCTCACGACGCTCGAGCGGCTCGGGCGCGTCCTTGGCCAAAAGCCCGGGTACCTCTGGGTGCCCCAGGCCATGACCGCGCTCGTCCGCGCGGCGCACGCGCTGCCCGTCAACGGCACCCTGAATCTCGACGGCCCCTGGGTGCTCTACAACGGTCGCTGCCCGCTCCCGCCCCAGGGTCTCGCCTCCATGTCCCCGGGGGATCTCTGGCTCGAGGCCGGCTCGGGGGATCTGGTCTGCGCCTGCCTCTTCCCCCGCGACGTCTCCGCCGCCCTCGCCGGCGCACGCCCCGAGGGCGCCCGCATCCGCGAGTTGCCCGCCCCCACGCTCCTCTCCCGCCCCTGGCACGCACGCACCTTCCGCGACCGCTGCATCGACCTTGATCTGCGGCTCATCACCGGCGCCGCATCCCTCCCCCCTGACGCCGACTCTCGCGAGCTTTTTGAGCAGCCCGCCGACTTCGCCGCTCCGTCGGAGTCCGGACCGGGGCCCATCTGCATCCCCGGGTTCCCCATCAGCGTCACACGCGGCGCCCGGGTGCACCCGGGCGCGATCCTCGACGCCGAGCACGGCCCGATCGTCATCGCGGAGCGCGCCGTCGTCCGTCCGGGCGCCATCATCATCGGCCCCGCCTTCATCGGGTCATGCTCCACGGTCCTCGAGCGCGCCACGATCCGCCCATACACAGGCGTCGGGCCCTGGTGCAAGGTCAATGGCGAAGTCGGGGGCTGCATCTTCCAGGGATACTCCAACAAGGCCCACGACGGCTACCTGGGAGACGCCTGGGTCGGTGAGTGGGTCAACCTCGGCGCGGGCACCACCTGCAGCAACCTCCTCAACACCTACGCCGAGATCCCCGCCGTTGCTCTCCCGGGCGCGGGCCACGAACGCACCGGGGAGACCTTCCTGGGCCCCACCATCGGCGACCACGTCAAGACCGCCATCTGCACCCGCCTCATGACGGGCTCTGTTCTCCACACCGGGGGCATGTTCGCGTGCACCGCCCCCGTCACGGGCTGCACGAGGCCATTCTGCTGGCGCACCGACGCCGGCGAGCGCTCTTACCGCCTCGACAAGTTCCTGGACGTCGCCCGCGCCATGATGGCCCGGCGCAAAGTCGAGCCCTCGCAGGCCTACCTCGACCGCCTCGCCTCGCTGCACCAGCGCGCCGTCTAGCCATGCCCACGCTCTACATCATCGACGCCTTTGCGCAGTTCTTCCGGGCGTACCACGCCATCCGCACGCCCATGACCAGCCCGGTCACGAAAGAGCCGACGAACATGACGTTCGGCTTCGTGGGCATGCTCCTCAAGCTCATCCGCGCCTCAGAGCCCGGCCTCCGCGTCGCGGGCAGGCCCGACTACGTCATCGTCGCGACCGATGTTTCCGACGACCGGGGCACCTTCCGCTCGCAGATCTACCCGGACTACAAGGCCCACCGCCCGCCCCCGCCCGAAGACCTGCGCCCTCAGGTTGACCGCTGCATGGCGCTTCTCGCGGAGCTGGGCGTGCCCGTCGTCGGGCTGGCGGGCTTCGAGGCCGACGACGTCATCGCCACGCTCGTCACAAGGCTTCGCAAGGACCACCCGGATCTGTCCATCCGGATGATCTCCAAGGACAAGGACCTCAAGCAACTCCTTCAGGGCGCTGGTGATGGCCTGGGCCCGGTGGCCATGTTTGATGTCCACGCCGACACGGGTATCTCCGAGGCCACTCTGAAGCACGGCACGGGCCTGGCTCCATCGCAGATAGTCGACATGCTCACGCTGATGGGCGACAGCGTCGACAACGTGCCGGGTGTCGAGGGAGTGGGCGAGAAGACCGCCGCCGCCCTGCTCCAGGAATGGGGCACGCTCGACAACCTCATTGCCCATGCCTCCGAGATCAAGGGCAAGCGTGGCGAGAAGCTCCGGGAGGCCATCCCGCGGCTGGGCGTCTCGCGTGAGCTCGTCACGCTCCGCCGCGACCTGCCCCTCACCATCGACCTCGACGCCGCCCGCACCGACCGCCTGCCCCTCCTCAAACTCATCCCCATCCTCAAGGAACTTGGCTTCAATCGCTACCAGGACGAGGTCCGCACGCTCGCGGGCGAGCCGGCCGTCATGCCGCTGACCCCGCCCCAGCCGGACGCCCCACCCGCGCCGCGCAGGCGGGCCGAGGCCCCGCCCGACGAGGGCAGCCTGTTCGCGCAGGTCGATCAGGCCGCACGCGCCGTCACGCCGCGGCTCGCATCCTCGGGCGTGTACACCTGCGTGCGCACCGCCGAAGACCTCGCCCGCGTCGCGATGGCCCTCCGCGCCGCGCCCGTCATCGCCTTCGACACCGAGACCACTGCCCTCTCCCCGCGGGACGCCAAACTCTGCGGCGTGTCGCTCTCCGTCGCCCCCGGCACGGGCTGGTACATCCCCGTCCGCTCCCCCACCCCCCAAGAGCACCTCGACCAGCACGCGGTCCTCGGGGCCCTCCGCCCCATCCTCGAAGACCCCGACAAGCCCAAGTGCGGGCACAACCTGAAGTTCGACCTCCTGATCCTCCGCGCCCAGGGCGTCGAGCTCAGGGGGTTGTGCGCGACCCCCGCCATGCCCGCGGAGCACTTTCCCTGCGACTCCATGGTCGCCAGCTACCTCATCGACGCCTCCCGCTCCTCCCACGGTCTGGACGCGCTCGCCCTCGCGCTCCTGGGCCGCACCAACATCTCACTCAGCGAGCTGCTGGGCAGCGGCAAGAACCAGCGCACCTTCGACACGGTGCCGCTCGACCTCGCCACCCAGTACGCCGCCGAAGACGCCGACGTCGCCCTTCAGCTCCGCGAGCTGATGATGCCCCAGCTCCGCGCGATGGGCCTCATGCCGCTGATGCAGGATGTGGAGATGCCGCTGGTGGAGGTGCTGGCGGAGATGGAGTGGAACGGCATCCGCTGCGAGCCGGCGGAGCTCGACCGCCAGCGCGTCCGACTCCAGGGGCAGATCGACACGCTCCTCGAGCGCATCCACGCGGAGTCCAAGGCGGCGCTGGGGCGCACGTTCGACCCGGACTCCCCCAGGCAGCTCGCCGCCGCCCTCTTCAACCGGCCCGATGCCGAGGTATCCGGGCTCGGCATCCCCGGCCAGAAACGCACCAAGACCGGCTATTCCACCGACGCGGAGGTTCTCGAGTCTCTCGCGGCGGACGACACCATCGCCACACCCCTGCCCCGGCTCATCCTCGAGTACCGCCAGCTCACCAAGCTCGTCTCGACCTACCTCGTCGCGCTCAGGGACGCCATCCACCCCGCGACCGGGCGCGTGCACGCGAGCTTCCACCAGACCGTCGCCGCCACGGGGCGTCTGGCCAGCAGCGACCCGAATCTGCAAAACATCCCCATCCGAACGGACGTGGGGCGGGAAATCCGCCGCGCCTTCGTCGCCGAGCCCGGGCACACGCTCGTCGCGGCGGACTATTCGCAGATCGAGCTCCGCCTGCTCGCGCACCTATCACGAGACCCGGCGCTGATCGCGGCGTTCGAGGCCGACGAGGACATCCACACCGCCGTCGCGGCCCAGATCCACAACATCCCCGCGGACAAGGTCACCCGCGAGCAGCGCAGCGGCGCGAAGATGGTGAACTTCGGGATCGTGTACGGCGTGACGGCGTTCGGCCTCGCCCGCCGGCTGAAGGTCCCCCAGGATCAGGCCGCGTCGATCATCGACGGCTACAAGCGCAAGTTCGCCGGCATCACGACCTTTCTGCAGGAGTGCATCGAGCAGGCCCGCCGCCACGGCTACGTCAGCACCATCCTGGGCCGGCGCCGCCCGATCACCGACATCCAGTCCACCAACCCATCCCGCCGCGCCCTCGCGGAGCGACTGGCGATCAACAGCGTGGTGCAGGGCTCCGCGGCGGACCTCATCAAGGTCGCGATGGTGGACCTCTTCCGCCGGTTCCGCGCGGGCGAGGGGCCGTTCCCCCCCGGGGCGGTGAAGCTCCTCCTCCAGATCCATGACGAACTGGTCTTTGAGTCGCCGGAAGCCCTCGCCCAGGATGCCAAGGTGCTGGTCAAGGACCGGATGGAACGCGCGATGACCCTCCGCGTGCCCCTCCGGGCCGACGCCTCACTGGCCCGCAACTGGCACGAGGGCAAGTAGGCACCACGCCGCCGCACCCGCCCGGGAAGTTCACTACCCTCTGGCCATGTCCGCGGACGCCGCCCACGCAGAGGTCTGGACCACGCGCAAGCTGCTCGCGTGGATGGGCCAGGCCTTCACGAAGAAGGGCCTGGACTCTCCCCGCCTGATGGCGGAGATGCTCGTCGCGCACGTCATCGGGTGCGACCGCCTGAAGCTCTACCTCGATCAGGACCGGCCCGCCTCGCCCCTGGAGCGCCAGACCCTCCGCGATCTCGTGACGCGCGCCCTCGCGCACGAGCCCGTCCAGTACCTCGTGGGTGACGCGTGGTTCTTCGGACTGGCCTTTCACGTCGACCGGCGCGTGCTCATCCCCAGGCCCGCCACGGAGACCATCGTCGAGCACGTCCTCCAGCACGCCCGCGCGACCCACGGCGTGGGCGCCAGGGGCGAGGGGCTCCTCATCGCGGATGTCTGCACGGGTAGCGGCTGCGTCGCGATCTCGCTCCTCAAGCGCCTGCCGGGCGCCCGCGTCGTCGCCAGCGACCTCTCGCCCGACGCCCTGGAGGTTGCCCGCCTCAACGCCTCCCGCCACGGCGTTCTGGACCGCCTCGATCTGCTCCGAGGCGACCTGCTCGCACCCTTCGCCGAGTTTCCGGCAACCCGGGGCGAACCGAGCCTTGATTACCTGGTCGCCAACCCGCCCTACATCCCCGACGACGAGTGGCCGGGCCAGGTCGATCGCAATGTGCTCGATCACGAGCCCCACCTCGCGCTCCGGGGCGGGCCCGATGGCCTGACGCTGGTGCGCCCTCTCATCGCGGACGGCGCACGCCTGCTCAAGCCGGGCGGCCTGCTGCTGGTGGAGGTCGCGTCCTCGCGCGCCGAGGAAGCCCGGTCGCTCGCCGACGCATCGCCGGCGCTCGCCGACGCGCGCGTGCTCCAGGATGTCGAGGGCCTTCCCCGCGTCGTGGTCGCGACGCGGGTGCGCCGCTAGTCGTGCTTCGCCGCTCGGGTCACGATCGCGGGACGGCCCGCCGACCTTACCCACGTCGACTCTCGTCCACGAGGCTCCTGCCCGGTCTGCAGGTGCGCGAGATACTCGCGCAGCGCCGGCTCGGCGAACCGCGCCAGAAAATCACTCGTCGCGCTCGGGTTGATCTCAATGATCTGCGAGATCAGCCCCGCCACCGGCGAGGGCGTGTGCGCCCGCGGGGCGGGGGCCGACCTCGAAAAGAGCGACAGATCGATCCGCACCGGGCGTCGAAGCGACAAAGAAGCTGGGATCATCCGTATCCTCCGGGCGCGAGCCCGGGCGTTCGGCATCCTGCCGCGGTGCGGTCCTCGCCCCTTCCTTCGGCGCGACACCGACCCGCTCGCACAGGATGTAACCCCAAGCGGACGCTCAACACCCACTCGTTTTTCTCCCCGCAAGCAACGTGCCATGCCCCAACCTTTCCCCTCACCCAGCATCGTTTCGGCACGCCCGGATGGCTCCCTGCTCGTCCAAGGCCACGAGCGGGCCCCCCTCGCGCTCCTGTGGCCCGATCCCAGTTCGCCTCCTTCGCCTAGCCCTCCGATCACCGGCATCCGCACACCCGCCGGCGAAGGCCTGACACCCTGGATGGCCCCCGCGCGGGCGGATTGGGCTAGCCGGGCCGACCGATTCGAGGCAGCCTCGCTCGGGGTCGGCTCCACCCCGGCCCTCCTCCCCCACCACGCGGACGTCATCTCCGACACTCCGTCCATCCTTACTTTTCTCCGCGCCTGCCCGGCGTGGGCGCTCATCCTGTGCCCAAGGTGGCTCCTGACGCCCGAAATGGAATCTCGCGCGGAGGACCACCTGATGCGCATCGGTGAGGCCCTTGGCACGCATCCGGCGCTCCGGGGCATCCTCCTCACACCAGACCTCTGGCACGCCGGGACCATCGCCGCGTGGACTCCCCCCGCCATCTGGACCGCCCGGCTGCCCTAGCACGCGCTGCGGCGTCCTACAGTCGAACCCAGATGAGCACCCCACAGCCCAGCCCCACGCTCGACCACCCTGTCTTCGCCCATGTGCGCAAGGCCTTCCCCGCCGCAAAGTTCAAGGGCACTGAGTTCCGCGGGCAGTCCACGCTCATCGTGGAGCCCGGCGACCTTCACGCCGTGATGTCCTTCCTCAAATCCAACCCTGCGTGCGACTTCTGCTTTCTCTCCGATGTCGGGGGCGTGGACTACCTCAACTACCCCTCGCCCACGCCGGGCCGCTTCGCCGTCGTCTACAACCTCCTCAACTTCTCACGGGGCGACCGCTTCTTCGTGAAGACCTTTGTCTCACCCAGTCTCCCTACCGACGGCACCGCCGACGACCCTGCCCTGTACGTCGATTCCGTCACCGACCTCTGGCCCGGTGCCGAGTGGATGGAGCGGGAAGTCTTCGACATGCTCGGGGTCCGCTTCCGCAACCACCCGGACCTGCGGCGCATCCTGCTCTGGGAGGCCTACCCGGCGTTCCCGCTCCGCAAGGACTATCCAGTGCGGGGCCGGGGCGAACGCGAGGCGTACAAGGTCATCGATCGCTCGTCTTCGTGACTGCTCCCGCATCCTCCGCGAGGGGCGTCCGGTAGGAGTGTGTGCATGCGCTTCTGGGGGTACCTCTCTCGCCTGCTGGCCACGACGGTCTGCGTGGCTGTCGCCTTCCCACTCGGCGGCTGCAAGCGCGACCTTCCCCGCGACACGCCCCACGCGACCCTCTCTTCCGCGCGCCAGGTCGTGGCCGAGGGCCGGGCCGACCTGCTGGGAGACTTCCTCTACGCCGACACTCCCCAGATGCGCCGCCTCTGGACCGACGCGGGCATCGTGATGGGCAATCTGCAGGACCTCGCCAAGGCGCTGCAGGCCCGATTCCCCGAGGAAGTTGCCAAGCTCCGTGCCGACGCCGAAGCCTCCGCCAGGGCCGGAAAGCCCACGGGTCTCGTGGCCCAGCTGGCCGGGCAGGTGCGGGGAGGCCGTCCCAGCCGCCCCAACCCCCAGCAGATGGAGCAGAACCGGGGCGGCTTCGAGGACGCCCTCACTGGCATCTTCGTGGATCCCTTCACCTGGCTCGAGGGCGCCGAGGGCCGCCTCACCACCGAAGAAGTGGACGACGAGACCGTCGCGGTGCTATGGGACGGCAAGCCGGTGCTCGCCCCCATCGGCCTCACCATGCGCCAGGGGGACGACGAGAACTGGTACTTCGTCCTCCCCACAGGCATCGCCGGCGTTCGGAACTTCATGCCCAAGACCCCGGAGCAGTACGAGGTCTTCGGCTCGTTCCTCGCGACCCTCGACAACGTCATCCGCGACCTGACCGACGACGTGAACGCGGGCCGCGTCTCATCGCTCGACCAGCTCTCCAAGAACGCCGGCGAGAAGGCGTTCATCCCCGCGGTGATGGTCTTCTACTCGTATTCTCGGCTTCTCGACGAACAGAAGCCCGGGGCATCCCAACCCGCGGACGAATCCAAGCCCGCCCCCACGCCCGAATCGAAGTAGTCCGGGCTTGCCCTCCGCCCGCGCGCACGCGGGCCCCCTTGGCCCATCTGGCTTGGCGCATCTGGACCATCGGGTAGGATGCCCCTGTGAAGTCAGTGCTCTCGCACATCGCCAGTTCGCTCCTCGCCTGTGGGTTTGTCGGCGCCCCCGTCCTCGCCCAACCCTCGGACACCCTCGGGGCCGACCTGCAATCGCGGCTCACCGAGAGCATCACGCCGGTCCTCGCCGACTACTGCTACCCGTGTCACTCCGAAGCCAAGTCCAAAGGCGACGTGCGGCTGGACAACCTCACCACGCTCGAGGAGGCCCTCCGCCGCCCCGACCAACTCAATCTTCTTCGCGAGCTCGTCGCGACCTCGCAGATGCCCCCCGAGGGCAAGCGTTCCCCCAGCGACCATCAGAGGCTCATCCTGACGCAGTGGCTGGACGCGGTTCGGCACTACGTCCCTCCCGACGCCGCACCCGACCCGGGCTGGTTCACCATCCACCGGCTGAATCGCAGCGAGTATCGGCACACGCTGCGCGACCTGCTGTTCCTCCCCGACGCCGCGCCGGACCTTTCGCAGACGCTCCCGCCGGATGACACGGGATACGGCTTTGACAACATCGCGGATGTCCTCTCCACCTCGCCCCTGTCCGTGGAGGCGTACCTCGCTGCCGCGGAGCAGGCCATCGAGGCCGGGCTTGGGCCCACGGTGACCTTCGGCGATGTTCCTCGCCCCCTGAGGCTCACGAGCAGCACGCAGTCCGGGCGCGTCACGGAGCGCGGAGGCGTGGGGCTGTCAAGCAACGGCGCCGCGCTCAGCACCTTCGTCACGCCCGTCACGGGAGACTACGTGCTCCGCGTCCGCGCCTGGGAAACCCACGCGGGCGACGAGTTCGCCAGGCTGAGCCTTCGCCTCGACAAGAAGGAAGTCGCGGGGTTCGACGTCTCCGGCTCTCGGGCCGCGCCGGAACTGCTGGAACACCGCGTCAGGCTCGAAGCGGGGGAGCACACCCTCGCCGCCGCCTTCACGAACGACTACTGGAAGCCCGACGTCGAGGACCGCAACCTCACGATCGATTCGATCACCCTCGCCGGACCGCTCGACGCCTCGGGGGCGGTCCGCAGCCCGGCGTGGGAGACCTACTTCGCCCCGGGCTCTGGCGACGACCGCACGCGCGCGGGCGAGGTGCTCGGGCGCTTCGCGACCCGGGCCTATCGCCGCCCGCTCGCCGCGGACGAGCTCGACGCGCTGCTCCGCCTCTTCGACCGCGCCCAGACCGAGGGCGCCGACTTCGAGCCCGCCGTCCGCCAGGCCATGGCGGGAGTGCTCGTCTCGCCCAACTTCCTCTTCCGCACCATCGCGAACCCCAGGCCCGACGAACCCTCCCGCGTCTACCGCCTCGATGGCTACGAACTCGCCTCACGCCTCTCCTACTTCCTGTGGAGCAGCATGCCAGACGAGCCCCTGCTCGCCGCGGCGTCCGACGGCTCGATCCTCAGCGACGGGGGGCTGCTAGCTCAGACCCGCCGCTTGCTCGCCGACCCGCGTTCAGAGGCCTTTATCAACCAGTTCTCCGGGCAGTGGCTGCAGCTCCGCAAGCTCGACAAGGCCAGCGTCGACGCCGCCCGATCTCCGGAGTTTGACGCGCCGCTGCGCGACGCGATGACCCGCGAGGCCACGCTCTTCTTCGCCCGCGCCGTCCGCGAGAACCGCCCCGCGACCGACCTCCTCGACGCGCCCGACACCTTCCTCAACGCCCGTCTCGCTGCTTTCTACGGCGTGCCGGGCGTCTCGGGCGATGAGATGCGCGCCGTCACCCTCCCCGAAGGCTCCCACCGGGGCGGAGTGATGACCATGGCGGCGGTCCTCACGCTCACCAGCAGCCCCGTCCGCACCAGCCCCGTCAAACGCGGGCTCTTCGTGCTGGACCAGCTCCTGGGCATGGCCCCGCCCCCGCCCCCCGCGGACATCCCACCCCTGGAGCAGGCAAGGGGCCTGCCAGAAGACGCCAGCCTGCGCGAGCGCCTCGCGGCCCACGTCGCAGACTCCACCTGCGCCTCCTGCCACACACGCATGGACCCGCTCGGGCTCGCGCTCGAGAACTTCGACGCCATCGGCCGCTGGCGAGACTCCGAGGCGGGCCGCCCGGTGGACGCCTCGGGCGAACTCCCCGGCCACGGCAGTTTCGAGGGGCCCGAGGGCCTCAAGCGCGTCCTTCGCGCCCGCTCCGAGCAGTTCATCGAGAACCTCGCCTCCAAGCTCCTGACCTACGCCGTCGGCCGGGGCCCCGAGCCCTTCGACCGGCCGGCCATCCGCCGGATTTCAGCCCAAACCAGGGCACAGAACGACGGCGTGCGGTCGATGATCGAAGCCGTTGTCCTCAGTGACACCTTCCGGACTTGCCGGGGGAGGGAGCCCAGGAATGCCGACTGATCCAAAGAGGCCAGGACCCTCGCGTCGGGGCGTGCTCCGGGGCCTGGGTGTCACGCTCGCGCTGCCGATGCTCGAGTCGCTTCCCGGCGCGCGCGCGGTCGCGGCATCCGCTAATCCCATCTTTCCGGCGCCGCCCGTGCGCATGGCGATGGTGTTCATCCCCAACGGCGTGAACTACGCCGCGTGGAACCCCGCCATCGAGGGCGCCTCCTACGCGCTCTCGCAGACGCTCGAACCCCTCGCCCCCGTGCGCCAGCACCTGAGCGTCATCCGGGGCCTCGCGCTCGCCAAGGCGCGTGCCAACGGCGATGGCCCGGGCGACCACGCCCGCTCCGCCGCGTCCTTCCTCACAGGCCGCCAGGCTCGCAAGACCGCCGGCAACGACATCCGCAACGGCGTGAGCGTCGACCAGGTCGCCGCGGGCGAGACGGGCCGTGCCACGCGCCTTCCGTCCATCGAGCTGGGGTGCGAGCAGGGCCCCAGCGCCGGAAACTGCGACTCCGGGTACTCCTGCGCCTATTCCTCGAACATCTCCTGGCGCGCCGACGACGCGCCGATGCCCAAGATCGTTGACCCGGGGGCGGCGTTCGAGCGGCTGTTCGGCGATGCGCGCGACGCCGCCACCCAGCAGGCCCGCCTCAGCCGTCGCCAGTCGATCCTCGACTTCGTGCGCGACGACTCCGCACGCCTGGCGTCGCGCCTGGGGGCGTCCGACCGCCGCAAGCTCGACCAGTTCCAGACCTCCGTCCGCGAGATCGAGCTGCGCATCCAGCGCGCCCGCGACGACGCCGGCACCATCAAGGCCCCGGACTACCCAGCGCCCGCGGGCATCCCGGAGACCTTCTCGCAGCACATCGACCTGCACTACGACCTCCTGCTCCTGGCCTTCCAGACCGACACCACCCGCATCGGCACCTACATGCTCGGGAACGACGGCAGCAACCGCACCTTCCCCGAGATCAGTGTGAAAGAGGGCCACCACCACCTGTCCCATCACCAGAACAACGCCGAGATGATCGAGCAAATCCGCCGCATCGACCGCTTCTACGTCGATCGCTTCGCGCGGTTCGTCTCACGCCTGGCCTCCACGCCCGAGGGCGGGGGCACGCTCCTGGACAACTGCATGGTGATGTACGGCGGGGGCATCAGCGACGGCAACCGGCACAACCACGAGGACCTGCCCATCATCCTCGCCGGCCGCGCCGGGGGCACCATCGACCCGGGCCGCCTCATCGACTGCCCGAAGGACACCCCCCTCTGCAACCTCTACGTCTCGATGCTCCAGCGCATGGGCTGCGGCGTCACAGAGTTTGGAGACTCGACGGGCGGTCTTCCTTCGCTGCACGCGTGAGCCCGACGCACATCAGCCACCGGACGCCTCGTCCGAACCCGCCTCGCTTTCCGATGGCGAGCCCGTGGGCTCGATCGGCGTCCCCTTCAGCACGCCCACCAGCTCGTGGGGCCTGAAGCACCCCTGCTCGCCCTGCCTCAGCAGCATCTCCAGGTGCAGCACGCCGTCGACGAACGAGGCACGCCGGTCGCACAGCGAGTCCTCAAGCCGGATGACGCGAAGCTCGCCCGGCGGCGGGGCCTCCCCCGTGCTCACCAGCGTGGACAGGGCCGCCAGAACCGGGAACAGCCCCCACGCCTGCAGCCGCTTGCCGTCCGTGTCTTCGTTGATCATGCTCCCCCAGGGCACGTCCAGGGCCACGGGGCCCGCGGCGAGCGTCGAGATCCGCTGCATGAGACGCGGCGCCAGCCGTTCGCGGAACTGCGTGATCGTCGGCCCCCACGACTGCGTGGGCAGCGTTGTGAAGCCCTCCGGCACCTCGGGCTCTGGCACCATGAGCCCCGCGAGCACGGGCGGGATCACTGTCGGCAGCTCATCCCGGAACCGATACCACCCATCGTCAGCGCGCAGGTCCGCGCGATAGACCAGCTCCGTGCCGTCCAAAAGCATCTCGCGGAACTGCCATTCCAGCGAGGCCTCGATGCGGACGCGCCTCAGGCGATCTGCGAAGGGCGAGAGCGCGATCGCCTGCCCCAGCCCCGCCGTGAACTCCCCGTCCAGCCAGGGCATCAGCTTGGTCGGGTCGGTCTCGCCGAAGAGGTCCATCAGGCTCTTGACGTCGGCGACCACAGGCACCTCTCGCCCGAGCGCATCGGAGACCTGGCGCGTGGTGATCTCCAGCAGCGTCATCTCCGGAAGTTCGCGCAGTTCCTCCGCCTCGTAGCCGCCCGGCGCGTCCTCCCAGCACCTGAACTCCAGCGGCTCCCCGGTGAACGGGCTGATTTCGCCCCCGGGCTCGCCGCCCGTGGTGCCCCCAAGGGCCTCGCCCACCGCGGCGCCCATCGCCCCCATGGCCTCGCCCATGGCGGTGCCCACCTGCTGCATCGCATCCATCATCGCGCTCTCCATGGCCTCCACCTGGGGCTGCATGGTCGACGCGAGGTCGAACTTCCACTCGCCCTCTTCCTGCACCATGATGCACCGCATGGCCATCACGGGCGTCGGGGGCGTGTCGGGCGTCTCGCCCGGCGCGAGCACCGTCATGGGGATGAAGACGCTCGGCGCCTGCTCCTCGGGCTCGCCGAACTCAAAGCGGAACTCCCCCGGCATGGGGCCCGAGAACCCGCCCGACTCCAGCGTGCTCTTCGACAGGCACTTCATCATCCCCGCCACGTCCTGGGCGGCGTTCGCATCGACAAAGCGGCGGAGCACCGCCATCGCGCCGTTCACGTGTGAGCTCATGGCGTTCTCCCCGGGCTGGTGGCCCGCGCACCCGCTTCCATCCTACCGAAATGTGTGTCTCGACCAAATGAACCGCCCCGCGCGCCTATCATGTGGGGTTCCTGTGGGCGGACAGCCACCGGAAAGCCGAGCGATTTCGCCCGGTGGACGCTTCTCAAGGCGAGGCACAAGCTCCTCACGCGTCCTGACCTGTCCTAGCCCTTTCTGCGAGTACAAGCCATCAAGTTCTCCGACCTCGGGCTCTCCGAGCCCATCCTCCGCGCTGTCGCGTCCGAAGGCTACGACACCCCCACCCCCATCCAGGCTCAGGCCATCCCGCACGTTCTCGCGGGCCGCGATGTGCTTGGCTGCGCCCAGACCGGCACGGGCAAGACCGCGGCGTTCGCGCTCCCCATCATCCACCGCCTGTCACAGGGCCCGCAGGCCAAGAAGGACTCGCGGCGTCCCGTCCGCTGCCTCATCCTCTCACCCACCCGCGAACTCACCGCCCAGATCGCCGACTGCATCAAGACCTACGGCAAGCACACGCCCCTTACGCACGCCGTGATCTTCGGCGGCGTGGGCCAGAACCCGCAGGTCCGCGCCCTGCAGCACGGCGTGGACATCCTCGTCGCCACCCCGGGCCGCCTCCTCGACCTCATGCAGCAGGGCTACGCCGACCTCCGGCACGTGGGCACGCTCGTCCTCGACGAGGCCGACCGCATGCTCGACATGGGGTTCATCAACGACATCCGGAAGGTCATCGCCGCGCTGCCCCCCAACCACGGCCCGCACGCGCGCCAGACGCTCCTGTTCTCCGCCACCATGCCCGCGGAGATCCGCCACCTCGCCGAGGCCATCCTCCGCGACCCGGTCTCCGTCAAGGTCGCCCCCGTCGCCGCCACCGCCGACAAGATCGATCAGTGCGTCTATCACGTGCCCAAGAAGCTCAAGCCCCAGCTTCTGCGGCATCTCGTTGCCGCGGAGCACATGACCCGCGTCGTCGTCTTCACCCGCACCAAGCACGGCGCCGACCGCGTCGCCAAGGACCTCAACCGCGCCGGCATCAACGCCCAGGCGATCCACGGCAACAAGAAGCAGACCCACCGTGTCCGCACGCTGGCCAGCTTCAAGTCCGGCGCTGTCCCCGTTCTCGTCGCGACGGACATCGCCGCCCGGGGCCTCGACGTCGACGCCATCTCCCACGTCTTCAACTACGACATCCCCGAGGTGCCGGAGACCTACGTCCACCGCATCGGCCGCACCGCACGCGCCGGCGCCAGCGGCGACGCCATCGCCTTCTGCGACCCCGAGGAGCGCGACCTCCTCCGCGCCATCGAGCGCCTCACCCGGCAGTCCATCCCCGTCCGCACCGACCACCCCGAGTACACCAACATCCCGGCACCACACCACGCCGAGGGCGACGACTCCCGCGAGCATCACCCGCGGAGGCAGGGCCGCCCGCAGCGCGATGGGCGCCACCAGACCCCGCGCCGCGACCCGCACGCGGACCACAGGGGCAACCAGCGTGGCGATCGGCGTGACGGTCAGCGCCAAGACCAGCGCCCCGACCAGCGTCAGGATTCGCGCGACTCCAGGCCCAGGCGCCCGCACACGCCCGGCTCGGGCATCGTCTCCCGCAACGCACCTCACGGCCCCAGCGATCAGCGGGGTGGCCACCAGCAGCGTGGGCATCAAGCGCCGAGCTCGGGTGGGCATTCACCCCGGCCTCACGGCCCGCGCCCCGCGCCACACGCCTCTCACCCCGCCGACAAGCCCCGCCCTCGCACCTTCGGCCCCCGCAAGGGCAAGGGTCGTTAGCCGGCACCAACAGGTGCCATTCTGGCAGGGCCGGGGGGCCGCCGACCTCCCGAAACCCCCTCAGCGCACCCAAACCGGGGCTGGCGTCCCCACACGGCCACCCCGTCCGCTGACCGCTCGGCACGCGGATCGCTCCCTGCCCGGCACGCTCCGCGGGCCTATCACAGCCCGGTGGGGCCAGCGGGGCGGAAGGCCATCCCGAACCCCGCACCACAAACCCACGCCCCTATTGGGCTTGGGAGACTTCGCCCGGGTTTGCCCCCCACGGTGAACCCGTGCCCCCCTGATTGTCGAAAGATTATCAGGAGACCAGACCTCGCCCGACGCGAGGAGAAGGGCCGCAGATGTTCGAACGCTTCACAGATCGTGCCCGCAAGGTGATGGCCCTCGCGAACCAGGAGGCCCAGCGCCTCAACCACGAGTACATCGGGACCGAGCACGTGCTGCTGGGCCTGGTCAAGGAAGGCTCGGGCGTCGGCGCCAACGTGCTCCGCAACCTCGACGTCGATCTGCGCCGGGTGCGCCTCGAGGTCGAGAAGCTGGTCAAGGCCGGGTCAGAGATGGTGACGCTCGGCCGCCTGCCCCAGACTCCCCGCGCCAAGAAGGTCATCGAGTACGCGATCGAGGAAGCCCGCAACCTCAACCACAACTACGTCGGCACCGAGCACCTGCTGCTGGGCCTGCTCCGCGAGCACGACGGCGTCGCCGCCCAGGTGCTCATCAACCTCGGCCTCAAGCTCGAGGACGTCCGCGAGGAGGTCCTCAACCTGCTCGGCGCCAGCAGCAGCGGCGAGCAGCGCGAGCCCGGCCCCGGCGCGGGCGAGCCCGAGAGCTCCATCACCGGCCCGGGCCTGGGCGACAAGCCCGCGGGCGGCGCCGCCGCCAAGGGCAAGAGCAAGACCCCCGCGCTCGACAGCTTCGGGCGCGACCTCACCGAGCTCGCCCGTGAGGGCCAGCTCGACCCCGTCATCGGACGCATGACCGAGATCGAGCGCGTCGTGCAGGTCCTGTGCCGGCGCACGAAGAACAACCCCGTCCTCCTGGGCGAGGCGGGCGTGGGCAAGACCGCCATCGTCGAGGGGCTGGCCCAGCGCATCGTCAACGGCGAGGTCCCCGAGATCCTCCACGAGAAGCGCCTGGTCGTGCTCGACCTGGCCATGATGGTCGCGGGCACCAAGTACCGGGGCCAGTTCGAGGAGCGCATCAAGGCGGTCATGAACGAGGTCCGGCGCGCCAAGAACGTCATGCTCTTCATCGACGAGCTGCACACGCTCGTGGGCGCGGGCGGTGCCGAGGGCGCCATCGACGCGAGCAACGTCCTGAAGCCCGCGCTGGCCCGGGGCGAGATCCAGTGCATCGGCGCCACCACCTTCGACGAGTACCGCAAGTACATCGAGAAGGACGCGGCGCTCGCTCGGCGATTCCAGGCCATCACGGTCGACCCGCCCAACGCCGAGCAGACCATCGAGATCCTCAAGGGGCTGCGCGAGAAGTACGAGCAGCACCACAAGGTCAAGATCACCGACGAGGCCCTCAAGGCCGCCGTCGAGCTCTCGGGCCGCTACATCACGGGCCGCGTGCAGCCCGACAAGTCCATCGACGTGATCGACGAGGCGGGCGCCCGCGTGCGCATCAAGAGCATGAGCAAGCCCCCGAACCTCGCGGACATCGAGGGCGACATCGAGCGCCTCACCGTCGAGAAGGACGAGGCCGTGAAGGGCGCCGACTACGAGAAGGCCGCCGAGCTCCGCGACAAGGCCGAGCAGCTCCGCCGTCGCAAGGAAGAGATCCAGCGCGAGTGGCGCACCAAGAGCCAGGAGGCCGAGGGCACCGTGGACGACGAGGTCGTCGCGGAGGTCGTGAGCAAGATGACCGGCGTGCCCCTCAAGCGCCTCGAGAAGGACGAGGCCGCCCGCCTCCTCCAGCTCGAGCACGAGCTCCACAAGAAGGTCATCAGCCAGGAGGACGCGGTCAAGGCCGTCTCCAAGGCCATCCGCCGCGCCCGCGCCGGCCTGAAGGACCCCAAGCGCCCCATGGGCTCGTTCATCTTCCTTGGGCCCAGCGGCGTCGGCAAGACGCTGCTCAGCAAGGCCCTCGCCGAGTTCATGTTCGGCGACGAAGAAGCCCTCATCCACCTCGACATGTCCGAGTACATGGAAAAGCACAACGTCAGCCGCCTGGTGGGCGCGCCCCCCGGCTACGTGGGCTACGAAGAAGGCGGGCAGCTCACCGAGCGCATCCGCCGCCGCCCCTACGCCGTCGTCCTCCTCGACGAGGTCGAGAAGGCCCACCCCGACGTCTTCAACATGCTCCTCCAGATCATGGAGGAAGGCCGCCTCACCGACTCGTTCGGCCGGCACGTGGACTTCCGCAACACCGTCCTCATCATGACCAGCAACCTCGGCGCGGACCTCATCAAGGGCGGCGCGGGCTTCGGCTTCGCCAAGCGCACCGAGGCCACCGACTACGACAACATCAAGACCGTGCTCCTCAAGGAGATCGAGCGCTTCTTCCGCCCGGAGTTCATCAACCGCCTCGATGACGTCATCGTCTTCCGCCCCCTCAACAAGGCCGACATCACCCAGATCATCGAGTACGAGATCGGCAAGCTCAACAAGCGCCTCACCGCCCAGGGCTACACCATCGAGCTCGATCAGGCCGCCAAGGACTTCCTCATCGACCGGGGCTACAACCCCGAGTTCGGCGCACGCCCGCTCCGCAGGGCCATCGGCCAGTACGTCGAGGACCCGCTGAGCGAGATGCTCCTCTCCGGCACCTTCGCCGCCCCGGCCACCATCAAGGCCGTCCGCCGCAAGACCGCCGACGGCAAGGACGAGGACCACCTCTACTTCGACGCCGTCCCCACCACCCCCAAGCCCGCCGCCGAGCCCGCGGGCACGTCCTCGACCTGACGGCGACGCTCACAAGTTCACCCCACGGGCCGGCCCAGCGCCGGCCCGTTTTCAATCTGGTGCGGCAAGCCGTGCAGGTGTCCACTACGCCGGGCAACCGTTGCCCGCAACCCTGTTGATCAAGGCCGACACATCATCCTGGTCGACGTTGCCGTCGTGGTTGAAGTCCGGGTTTGCCTGAGGGAGAACGCGCGAGCAGTCACCCCCGATGCACGCGAGCAGATCATCGACGTCGTCTTGAACGGGAAGAGCGCCGACGGGTCCCAGTCGGGGCGGGCCTCGCTGGCGATGAACCCGTGGCCCCACGATGCGGTCGGCAGCGTATTCGTGTGCGGCTGCGTCCCGACCATGAGCGCGGCGATTCCCCCGCTGGTGGCGATAATCCGCCCCTTCAGGTACGTCTCCATCTCGATGGGCTGCGTGAACTCGTCGGCGACCATCGACGTGACCAGCATGCCCTGCCGGAGCGTGATCGGCGCATGCACGCTGCCCGCGACAAAGAGCCCATTGGTGCTGCCGAACGGGTCGGAACCCTCGTAACCGCCGGGCGGTCCCGTGATCGGCGCCGGACGCATGATGTTGGCCTCGACCGCGCCGTCGAGGCTGCCGCTGATGCGGACGCGCCGGATGAAGCCGTCGTAGTCGTGCGTGTTTCCCGTGGTCGGCGCCAGGAGATTCACTGCGATGTCGGCGTGCACGTCGCGCGGCGCGGGCTGGCCGTTCTCCTGCGCCGTGCAGAAGAGTTCCGCGAGACCAAAGCCCGAGTGGATGTTGACGGGCGTTGCCGCGCTGCCGATGTGGCCCGTGGACTCGATGCGCCGGATGTGCCCGCCATAGGCGAGGATGTCGGCGTAGATGCCGTGCGCCGCGGTGTGCACCTCATCACCCACGACAAGGTCACGGATCGAGCATGGGTTGGGCGCCATGTTCG
>JADYXW010000104.1 GCA_020853975.1 Phycisphaerales bacterium | reverse complement strand
GATCTGTTGGTCGCCCGCCTCGCGGATCGGCTGCCCGAACAGCCCACGTTCACGCCGTCGCTTGCTCATGCACGACTGTTCGCGCGTACAGCGTCACCGGTTGCGCCAGGGTTCTGGACAGAGCAAATGCGAGACTGGGACAGTGCCGTCCTGACCGGCAACATGTTTGGGAACATCATCGTCCCTGCCGTGCCCGCCGACCGCAGCATTCAAATCGGTGGCATCCTCGGCGACGAAGCAGATTCTGCGTACTCCGGCGACCTTGCGACCGCGATGTGCCAGTGCCAGTTGTGGAACCCCACGGTCTGTGATGCCTGCGCAGTATCGGACATCATCAACGAAGAGTCTCCGCGCGACCCTGACTATCCGAGATGCAGTTCGACCGAGGATTCCCGGGGGCAGGTGTGGACGCTCGCAAGCGACGGCCTCCAGGGCCAGCTCGTGGTCAACGCCGCAAGCACCGGGCTGCCGCAAGCCGCGCTCTGGACCGACGCGGTGCAGGTCGGCGAGGACTCGAACGGGTGCCCGCTGCTCGAAGTGTCCCCCGCCCAGTCCCAGCCCGACCTTGCCCCGCACTACGCCCGCCTCTCCGCCGTTCTCGGCGGCGGCGCGGTCGGGCTCGTCCCCTTCGCGCTCCACGATGAAGACTGCGACCCGCCCGCCGACGCGGCGCAGGCCAGCCGCACGTTCCTCAACTCCGAGTTCTGCCACATCCCCTACGCCCGGAACCTATGCGAGGGCTCCGACCCCGGCGAGATCTACGCCGACGCATCCATCTACCTTCAGTTCTACGGCCCGATTCTCGCGGAGTCGGCGACCGAGCGGCCCTACGAGATCGGGATCGAGGTGAACGGCCAGCCGGACTTCTCGACGGACTACGGCATGTGGACGCAGTACGAGACCCTGCCGCAACTCGTGGGCGGGGCGGAGCGCCGGCTGCGGATCAGCGGCGGCGAGTTCACGCAACTTCTCGCGGGGCATTATTACGTCCGGCCGAAGCGCACGGGCAGCGCACGCTTGCTGTGCGATGGGCTGCGCCCCGGCGCCGCCGCGACCGCCGTGGCGAACTTCACGTACGAGTTCTGGCTCGTGAAGGATTGCAACACGAACGGCGTGGCCGACGAGGAGGAGCAGACGGGCTTCTGCTGTCTGAATCTCTGCGACCCGGATTTCAATCAGGACGGCAACGCCGACCAGGACGACGTCGCCTACCTCACCTACGTCGTCGCCGGCGGGTACAACCCCACGGGGCGAGATCCCGACTTCACCGGGGACGGCAACGCAGACCAGGACGATATTCAAGCCCTCGTCAATACCATCGGCGGCGGGGGGTGCCCGTAGTCCCCACGGCCAGACAAGACACCGCTCCACGAAAGAAAAGACGGCGCCGAGCACTCGCCCGGCGCCGTCATTGGTTCTAGACAAGCCCCGAACCGTCGCAGCGCCGGCTTACTTCGGCGCACCCTCGCCGCTGCCCGGGGCCGCGGGGGCTTCCCCTGGCGGCGTCGCGGGGGCGACGGGCGCCGCGGGCTCGCCCTGGCCGCTCGCCGCGGCTTCGCGGGCGCGCTTCGTCGCCGCCGCCACCTCCGCCGCGGGCAGGACGATCTTCCCGCCGGGAATTCCCTTCAGCACCTCGCCGGGCCCGCCGGGCATCGACTCCAGCTCTTCCTTCTCGGGAAGGATGATCGTCATGAGCCCCACGGGCTTGGCGTTGGCGTCAAAGACGGGAACGCCCCACTCGGTGGTCGCCAGCTCCAGGCTGGGGATCAGCGTCCTGCGGGGCCGCACGGTCACGCCCGCGACCACGCCCTCGGTGACGACGGTCGCGCGGTCAAAGAACTTGGAGAGTTGCGAGATCACCATCACGCGCTCGCCCGCGCGAGACTCGGCGCCGGCCTCGAAGTCCACGAACGCGTAGCCGCCCTCTGCGGCCTTCTCAATCTGCACCCAGGCGAGCCCGAGCTCCGAATCGCGGGCGATCACCTTGGCGTCCACGCCCTCGGTGTCCTCGCCGACCAGCACCTTGATGTTCGCCGACTCGGCGCCGGGAGCGCCGAACCGCGCGTTGATGCCGCGCAGGTTGTCGTTGCTCACCAGCACCAGCCCGCCCTTGTCGATGATGACGCCGGGCACCTCGCCCTCTTCCTCCTCGGCCCCGAACTTCGAGGTGAACTTCACGTTCACCATGGCCTTGGCGTGCGTCGTCGCGAGCACCTCATACGCGGTGGGCGCAGGCTGAGACATGGCGGGGGCGGCCGCCATCAGGCCGGCGCAGAGCGAGAGGGCGACAATCAATCGAGACGTCATCTGGGGGACTCCGAGGGGTGTGCAGGGTCACGCGGCCGCGCGTCGCGACCGGGCTAGCAGGGTATGCGCCCCGGCCCCTACTTCTCGCCGCCCTGCCCCGCCGCCCCCGCGGGCGCCTGCGTCTGCGGCTTCCACTCCGGCTCGGCGAACAGGTAGAACGTCCGGTTCCAGCGCAGCACGACGATCGTCACCTTCGCGGGCTGCCTCGTGGCGATGTCGTCCATCGCCCGCCGCCATCCGGGAATGTCCGAGATCTCGATGCCGTCGATTCGCTGCACCAGGTCCCCACGCATCACGCCCGCCAGACCCGCCCACCCGGCCTGCTCGGCGTTCTCCACCAGCACGCCGGAGACGCTCTCATCCCAGCGCCGGTCGTCGCGGTCAAAGAACGTCAGCTCGCGCACCGTCACCTCAAAGTCCTTGTTCGTGTCCTTCAGCGCCTCGTCCGGGCCGATCCGCGTCCGCTCGGGCATGACCTCCACGTCCATGCGGCTGCCCCCGCGAAGCACCGTCACCACCGCCGCCTTGTCCAGGGGCAACTCCCGAATCCGCCTACCCAGCAGCCCGGCGTCCTGCATCGTGCGAGGGGCCACCTTGGCCCCGTTCAGCCCCACGATCACGTCCCCCACCTTCAGATCGCTCTTGGCAGCCAGGGTCCCCGGATACACGCGCGACACGCGGAACCCAAGCTCACCGGGGTGTCCCAGCTTGTCCGCCAGGTCCTTCAGCACCGGCTGGGTCGCGATCCCGATCCAGGGCTTGGGCACCTCGCGGGGCGGGTCTTCCTTCTTGTCGGGGCGGGGCTTGATCAGCGTCACCTGGCTCTTGCCCGCACGGTCAAACCCGATCATCACGAACTCCGGCACGGGGTCCTGGCTCATGATCCGCGTGTACGCCGCCACCAGCCCCGAGAGGTCCTCGACCGTCTCGCCGTCCACGCTGGTGATCACATCGCCCCAGGTGATCTGGGGCTCCGCGAGCTCCGCCGGCCCACCCCCGCGAATGCCCGAGACCAGCGCCCCCCTGGTGCCGTCCAGCATGCGGTCCTTGGCGATCTTCTCGGTGATCTGCATCGCCGAGAGCCCCCAGCGGCGGAGCGCCTCCTCGTCCTCGCGGTCCTTGAGCATCTTCTCGGTGGTGACGTCCGCGCTCCCCTCCACGCCGTCACGCCTGTACGTCACCCTCACCTTCGATCCAACGGGCAGGTCCGCGATCTTGCGGGCCATCGCGGGGATCTCCTCGGGGAAGTACGCGTTCACCGCCTCGCCGTTCATCGAGGTGATGAGGTCGCCCGCGCGCAGGCCGGCCCGGTCCGCCGGCCCACCCCGGATCACCGAGTTCAGCAGCACGCCCTCCGTGAAGTCCGACCGCTTGAGGCTGCGAAGCTGCACGCCCATGTAGCTCCGCACGACCTCGCCTTCCTTGATCAGCGCCTCCGCCACCGGCCTCGCCAGCGACGAGGGGATCGCAAACGCCATGTTCGAGCCGCCCAGCGTGTTCACTCCCACCACCTGCCCGCGCAGGTTGACCAGCGGCCCGCCCGAGTTCCCCGGGTTGATCGTCGCGTCGTGCTGCAGCCACCTCGTGAACAGCCCGGTCCGCTGCCCGCTGTCAAACTCCTGCTCCTCCACGTCGTCGCCTGCGCCGGTGAACACCCGCTCGGTGTTCGAGACGATCCCCAGCGTCACGGTCCGCGACAGCGAGAAGGGCGAGCCCATCGCCATCACGTAATCCCCCACCTGCAGCGCGTCCGAATCACCCCACGACGCCACCGGCACCGCCTTGGGGTCCTTGAGTTCGTTCACGTTGATCTTCAGCACCGCCAGGTCGGTCAGCGGGTCGTCACCCACCAGCACCGCGGAAACCTCCTGCTTGTCCGAGAGCGTCACGCGGAACTTCTTGCCGTCCTCCGCCACGTGGTGGTTGGTCACCACGTACCCCTCGGGCGAGACGATGGTTCCGCTGCCGGTGGAGCCCCCCTTGGTCTCCTTCCCGCCGCTGTAGTTCACGGTGATGACAGAGATGTTCACGAGCGCCGGAAAGACCTGGTCGCGGGCCTGCGTGACCATCCGGCGGATGTCCTCGCGCAGGCGGTCCGGGCCCTCGGTCCCTTGCCCGTGCGCCGCCGCCGCCACGCTCATCGCCGCCACCGCCGCGAACATCCCAACCTTGTTCATGCTGGCCTCCAGCCCCGAACCGGGGCCGCACATACATCGACCGCTCCGCCCGGCCGCCGCCACTCCGCCCCTGCCACAGCGCGCCAAACCCGCAGGCCCCGAGTTGCCCCGGGCCGCCCGCGGCGTACCATTCGCCCGCATACAGGGGATTGGTGTAACGGTAGCACGACTGACTCTGACTCAGTTAGTCTAGGTTCAAATCCTAGATCCCCTGCTTTCCCTTCAGGCCCGCGCCCAGCCGCCGAGCGAGTACAAACGACGCCCGCCAGAGCCCTTGCGCCGGCCACCGCCCCGAAAACCCACCACGCCGCCCCCCGGTACACTCCCGCAGCATGCGGACGGCACCGCCATCAACCCGATCGCCCGTTGCCACCTTCCGCGACACCGACTCGACGCCGAAGGAGGCGTTCGTGTGGCACGCGGCGGGGCTCTTCCGTGGGGCGGGCTTCCAGCCCGCCTCGTATATCGACTCCATCATCCTCCGCGACCGCGACATCCACACAGGCGGCCGCGCCCAGCCCCGCCGAGCAATCTCGCGGCCGAAGCGCGGTGCACTGGAGTCGCATGACCGTCGCGTCTACCCAACCTCGCTCTGTTCTCCGGCGGGTGTGGCACGGAAGTGGGCTCCTTGACGTGCCACAGAATTCGGCTCGGCGACTTCCGTACCCGGTGAACTGACGGGGCCCGGCCGTGGCAGACGGCCGGTTTGGAGACCCCACCACCCAGCCCCACCCGGCGTCAACGGAGTCGCACGGATGTCGCGTGGCGACATCCGTGGCACGGGAGAGTCGGCCGTGCCACGCCAGCCCGCGCACCGCAACGCACCTCCTACGCTCACGCCGGCATGACCATCGTCTCGTCCCAGATCATCATCGGGCTCGAGGTGCACGTGGAGCTCTCCACCCGCACGAAGATGTTCAGCCGCGCACCCAGCCCCGCGCACCGCGCCCACCACGAAGCGGCCCCCAACACGCTGACCGACGCCACGGTGCTGGCCCTCCCCGGGGCGCTCCCCGTCCCCAACGCGCACGCGCTGGAACTCGCCATCCGCGTCGGGCTCGCGCTCAACTGCCGCATCGCGGAGGTTACGCGCTGGGACCGCAAGTCATACTTCTACCCGGACATGCCCAAGGCCTACCAGATCAGCCAGTTTGACCTGCCCATCTGCGCCGAGGGCTTCGCGCACGTCGCCTCCGACGATCCGCACGCGCCCCCCCTTCGCGTGGGCATCATCCGGGCCCACCTGGAAGAAGACGCGGGCAAGCTGCTGCACGAGGCGCCGGGCGGGGCCAAGATCGACTTTTCCATCGTGGACTACAACCGCGCGGGCACGCCCCTGCTAGAGATCGTGACCGAGCCGGATTTCCGCACACCGGACCAGGTCGTGCGCTTCGCGAAGGACCTCCGCACCATCTGCCGCAGCCTGGGCGTGACCGAGGGCGTGATGCAGAAGGGCCACATGCGGTTTGAGCCCAACATCAACTGCGTGCTGACGCTCGAGGGCGGCAAAGCGGCACGCACGCCCATCGTGGAGATCAAGAACCTCAACTCATTCAAGTCGCTGCGCGACGCCATCGAGCACGAAGCAGCGGAGCAGCCCCGGCGCTGGCTGCAGGATCGCCGCGAGCTTGGCCCCGGCACCAAGACCACGCGGGGCTGGGACGACGCGCGGGGCGTCACGGTGCTCCAGCGCGAGAAGGAAGACGCGCACGACTATCGATACCTTCCTGACCCCGATCTGCCGCCCGTTCGCGTGGACATCGCGTGGGTCCGCCACATCCAGGACTCTCTGCCCCCACTGCCCGCCGCACGCGCCGCGGCGTACACGCGGGATTGGGACATCCCCGCTGCCGACGCCGCCGCCATCGCCGCGGAGCGTTCCGCGGCGGACCTGCTCGACGCCGCGGTCGGCGCGCTCGCGCAGCTCGGCGTGCCCCCCGCGCGCGGGGCCCGCGCCGCCTCGAACATCATCGTGCAGGTCCTGCTCCCACGCGCCACAGAGGACGGCCCGCCCGCAACCTCACCCCTGTGGCTGGCGGCTGTCGTGAAGCTCCGCGACGAAGGCTCGCTGAGTCACCAGGGTGTGGCGCCGCTGCTCGGGCTCGCGGACGGCGCGGGGGCGCACGCCGCCCCGCCCGCCGGTGAGTCCCCCGAGGTCGCGCTGCAGCGGGCCACCGCCGCCGCACGCGCCGCCGGCCTGCTCGTGGTGCGCGACGACGCGGCGCTGCAGCAGTGGGCGCGGTCGGTGATCGAGGCGAACCCAAAGGTCGCGGCGGACGTGCGCGCGGGCAAGGTCGCCGCCGCGGGCCGCCTGGTGGGCGAGGTCATGAAACTCTCGGGGGGGAGCGCGGACGCGAAGTCCGTGCGCGAGGTGATTCTCCGTCTGCTCGGCGCGGGCTGACCGCTCAGGCCCGTCGCGCCGCGATGACCGCACGCCGCAGCGCCGCCTGCTCCGTCGCGGGCGCGCGGTTCTCGGCGATGTCGAGCTCTGCGCACAGCTCCGCGAGGGTGCGGGGGCGTCCGCCCCAGCCGAAGCGCGCCGCGAGCAGCCCGGCGTCGGCATCGTCCGGCCCGCCGGCGAGCACCACCGGCCTGACGCGCGCGTCCGGTTCCAGCCACCTTTGCCACTCACAGAGCGTGCGGGTCCAATCCGGGAGCGCGTCGCGCCCAGAGCCCATCGGCGCTGCACGCCCGGGCGAGGGTCCGCCCGAAACTCTCGCTCGTCGGGCAACGACGCGATCGACCGCGAGCCCGACGCCCGCCGCCACGCGCCCACCCCGCGCCGCGTCGATGGAGTCCACCGCGCCGCTCGCCGCGGTGATCGCCTCGGAGAGCAGGGCCACCATCGGCCCCGCGGGCGCCCGCTCGATCGGCCCACCCAGCCTCGCCTCGATGGTCGTGACGATCACGCGGAGCTGCGCCCTAAGCAGCTCGGCCTTCAGCCTCGCGGCCCATCGCAGGTCGGTCTCGATGCGGTCCAGCGCCGACGCCGCCGGGTGGAGGCGAGAGAGCCCCTCCACCCCCGCCGCCGCACGCCGCCTCAGCGACTGGTACGCGCCGAGCCTCACCCGCTCCTCGAAGGGCACCGCGAGGCCGCGCGCCCTCGCCACCGCCAGCAGTTCATCGAGCGTCGCCGGCGCGGGCTCGCCCAGCCCTTCGTTCGCGGGCTTGGCTCGCAGCGGCGTCTCGTCCACGACGCCGCTTTCGAGCACTCCCCTCTCCAGCAGGTCACGCAGCAGGCCGGCCCGCGCGAGATTGGTCGCCCGCCGGATGCTCGCCGGGCTGCGCCGGGTCGCCTTCACCATCGCCTGGAGTGATACGCCCCGCGCCCACGCCCGCATCAGCACACGCCCGTCGCGCTCCCGAAGAGGCGGCGCGTGCCCGAACGCCGGCGCTCGCTCCTCGGCCCGCTGCAACACCTGCCTCACGGCCTCGCGGCTGCGCCCGGACCTCGCCGCCAGCCTCCCCGCCACCTTGTTCAGCGACCACCCCAGACACCTGCGATACCTCGCGGCCCGGGCGACCATCCGCGAGACCTCGGCCGGCGTAAACCGCCCATGCCGCTCGGCCTTCACGTCCACGTGCGCCGCCTCGAACGCCTCCACCATCTCACGCCTCACCACAACGCGCGCCGTCCGACGCCCGTCCCGCACGCGAAGGGTCGGCAGCCCGCGGGTGCGCAGCCTTGAGAGCGTCGCGCGGCTCATCTTCCACCTTGCCGCCACCTCGTCCAGCCCCAGTGCGCCCGGCGCCTCCGCCCCGGTCAGCCCCGCGTACTCGCACAGCCTCTGCAGCAACACCGGCATCGAGGCCAGCAAGGCCGCGCCTTCCATCACACGGGGGTGGCTGACCTGCGCTCGATACCCTGTGACCGCCTGGCACAGCCAGTCTTCCGGGTACTGGACGCCCGGTTCGATCGTCAGGCACAGCCGTTCCACCCGATCGATGTCACGAAGCAGCGCGTCCCGCGGCGCGAAGCGGAGCTGCGCCTCCAGGTCTCGTATCGCGTCGATCGGCTGCTCGGGCAGTCGCGGCACGGCGGACAGTAGGGATCAGGCCCTCACGGGCAGGCCCCGCCCGCCAGCACGCCGATGAGCGCCGTCACGTCGTCCTGGTCGAGGTTGCCGTCCTTGTTGAAGTCCGGGTTGAGCCCCACGACGGAGTCTCCACCCGCGATAATGTCGATCAGGAACGTGACGTCGTCCTGGTCGGCGTTGCCGTCGGCGTTCAGGTCCGGGTCGCAGGGTGGGCAGCCGGTCGAGCCGCAGAACAGCGGGATGCGCGCCACGGTGCTGAAGGCCAGGCCGGCAGGCCCCGCGGGGTCCGTCACGCGCCACTGAGCAAAGATGACCTGCCCTGGCTCGAAGGAGTTGACCGACAGGCTGTTGTGGGCCGTGGCGATCCCAAGGCCCGCTCCCACGCCCTGAGTCGGCCCGGAGTAGAGCGTCCGCGCGGGGTTGATCCTGCCGTTGACGGGCGGGTTGAACGAGATCACAAGTTCCGCGTTGGCCCCGCCGAGCGCGCCGTCGAGCCCGATGCGGAAGTCGTCGATGCCCAGCATGCCGGGCGAGAGCACGATCGTCCGCGGGATGACGCCGCCCGAGCCCGCCGCGCCGCCCCCGAGGTTGGTCGCCTGGTCCGCCGCGCGATTGACAAAGAGCGTGGGATGGTCAAACGGGAACGTGCGGTTCGCCACGCGGGGGTCCGTCAGCCCGTTCTGCAGGAACTCCTGGATCACCTGCGCGTCCTGAGGGGGCAGGGGCACGATCTGGTTCATCACGGGGTCGCGGTTGTCCGTGAACTGCACGGGCGCGCCCGGGGCGCGGGCGTAGAACTGGATCACCTGCGTCAGCGTGGTAAACATGCCGTTGTGCATGAAGTTGGCTTTGAGGCCCACGTTCCGCAGCCCCGGCACCTTGAAGCGTCCCCGGTCGTTGGGGTCGCCGGTCACGATCTGCCGGCCCAGGTCCTCCTGGGGCGGGCGCAGCCCGATATTGCGGAACCCGAACCCGGTGAGCTGCTGGTTCGCGACGCTGTGGCACACGGCGCACGAGTGCGCCTGGAACGCGTTGAAGCCCTGCACCTGCTGGGGAGTCATGGCGGTGTTGTCGCCCGCGAGGAAGCGGTCCCACGGCGTCTGGTCCGAGACAAGCGTGCGCTCGTAGGTTGCAATGGCAAAGGCGATGCGCCTGGCGTTGATCTGGTCGGTGCCGAACGCGCGCCGGAAGAGCTCGGGGTAGCTCGGGCTGCCCGAGATGGCCGCCGCCACGTCCGCGGGGTGCGAGGTCGCGAGCGCCAGGGGCCGCGCGGTCCGCAGCTTCTCGGAGATCGCGCCCCAGTCGATGCCGTCGTGCCCCATCTCCGCGTTGTTCAGGGGCGGGTTGACGCTCTGCGCCTCGAGCGCGCCGCCGGCGTTGAGCGCCACCTGCCCCGTCTGCGGGTCGATGAACTGCGGGCCCGCGCGCCCGTCCCAGAAGAGCTGCGGCGCGTACGCCCCGTTGATCGGCGAGTTTGCTGTGCGCCCCGTCACCTGCACGCCCGTCCCGAACAGGGCATCGCGCAGCAGGTCGTTGTCGGCGTCCGAGTGCACGATGCCCGCCGAGCCGAAGACGTCGTCGGGCGTGTTGAACACGCCGTCAAGCCCGGGGTTGCGGACCCGCGCCCTGGGGTCGGACCCCGCGCCCGTCATCTGGTGGCACGTCGCGCACGCCACCACGTTCGAGGTCGAGAGCTGCTCATCCCAGAACAGGATCTTCCCCAGCACTCTCTTCTCCTCGGTCATCGGGTTGCCCGGCGGCACGGGCACGGGGGGCAGCACCGCGCGGGCGCTCGGAGCCAGACCGATAAGAGCGGCGGCCAGCAGCCACGCCGCGGAAGCGCCTCGGGCATCCTTCGTCTTCATCTTCTTACCCCTGTGGGCCTCTCGCGTGCTCCCACGGCTCGCAGCCATGGCGGTGAGTGATCAACGGACTATGCGGGGTTGCTATTGCGGGTATCCCGCACAGAAAAAAGCCCCCGCTCGGAGCGGGGGCTGGCTCGGGTCACTCTTCGGCTCCGGCGGGGATCAGCCCTGGGCCATCTTCGCGGCCTTGGCCTTGGCATCGTCAAGCGTGCCGACGTACATGAACGCACCCTCGGGCAGGTCGTCGCCCTCGCCGTTGCACAACCGCTCGAACGAGTCGATCGTCGCCTCAAGGGGCGAGTCCACGCCCTTGAAGCCCGTGAACTGCTCCGCCACGTGGAAGGGCTGGGAAAGGAATCGCTCGATCTTGCGGGCGCGGCTCACGGTCTTCTTGTCCTCTTCCGAGAGCTCGTCGACGCCCAGAATGGCGATGATGTCCTGGAGGTCCTTGTACCGCTGCAGAATGCGCTGCACGCGCTGCGCGACGCGGTAGTGACGCTCGCCGATGATCTGCGGATCCAGGATTCGCGACGTCGAGGCCAGCGGATCCACCGCGGGGTAGATGCCCTTCTCCGCGATGCCGCGGCTGAGCACGATGAACGCGTCCAGGTGGGCGAAGGTCGT
Organism: Phycisphaerales bacterium; assembly: GCA_020853975.1. GTDB lineage: Bacteria > Planctomycetota > Phycisphaerae > Phycisphaerales > UBA1924 > RI-211. The sequence goes on along the minus strand of JADYXW010000104.1, from coordinate 17,431 downwards.
CGCGGGGGCCGGGTCCGTCAGATCGTCCGCCGGAACATAGATCGCCTGTACCGAGGTAATGGCGCCCTTGCTCGTCGAGGTGATGCGCTCCTGAAGAGCGCCCATCTCTGTCGACAGCGTCGGCTGGTATCCCACGGCGCTGGGCATGCGGCCAAGCAGCGCGGACACCTCGGAACCCGCCTGCGTGAAGCGGAAGACGTTGTCCACGAACATCAGCGTCTCCTTGCCGGAGGCGTCGCGGAACTCCTCTGCCATGGTGAGGGCCGAGAGCGCCACGCGGAGACGCGAGCCCGGGGGCTCGTTCATCTGGCCGAAGACCATCGCCACCTTGTCCAGCACGTGGGCCTTCTTGCCCTCGGCGTCGGTGTACTCGGCCTCCTTCATCTCGCGCCACAGATCGTTGCCCTCACGTGTGCGCTCGCCCACGCCCGCGAACACGGAGTATCCGCCGAAGTTCTTGGCCACGCGGGCGATCATCTCTTGGATGACCACGGTCTTTCCAACGCCGGCGCCGCCGAACAGGCCGATCTTGCCGCCTCGGACGAAGGGGCACAGCAGGTCGATGACCTTGATGCCCGTCGCGAGGATCTCGGTGTTGGGGTTGAGCTGGGCGAACTCGGGAGGAGTCTTGTGGATGGGCTGCCGCTTCGTGGAGTTCACCGGGCCCGCTTTGTCGATGGGACTGCCAAGCAGGTTGAAGACGCGGCCCAGCACGCCCTCACCAACCGGAACGGTCACGGGGCCGCCCGTGTCCTGGCACGTCATCCCGCGCTGCAGGCCGTCGGTGGAGCCGAGCGCCACGGCCCGGACGCGTCCGCCGCCTAGGTGTTGCTGCACCTCGCCGACGAGATCAAGCTCGCCCGCCTTGGTCTGCGCCTTGACCTGGAGCGCGTTGTAGATCTCGGGCAGCGCGTCCTCGCCGAACTGCGCATCAAAGGTGGAGCCGATGACCTGTGTGATCGTGCCGCTGGTGGCCATTCCAACCTCTCAGAAGATGAATCTCGCTCGACCGAACAATCTCCGATCGGGCCGCTCCCGATTGAAGGGGTGAAGGATAGCGGGGCGCGCGCGACGTGACCAGCGTTGATCGCCGGATCGTGCAAGCACCCCGCCTCGTGGGTTGCTCCGATCGGCGCACACGCCGAGTCTGAACATGGACGAACCGGATCAGGGTGCAGCCCACAACGTCAGAGGCGCCGCGCGCGGCAAGATCGTCCCCATCCAATCCACATTATGGTTATAGGACCACTTTAATTCTCGGTAGTCCAGTCGGGGTCGCGCTCCCCCGGCCGAGCCGGAGCGCCGCAAAGGAGGGCCGTCTCCCCCTCAGATTGAGCCTTGGCCCGCCGGGTTGTTTGCGGAGACAAATCCTTTCCCGCGCCGAGCTTGGAGTTCAGCGCGAGTCCTGCGCAAATTGCGGGAAAACTCGCAATAGGGCCCTTGCCTTCCAGACACGAGTCGCTAGTCTCACATTGCGCTCGCGGTGCGGGCGCGGAGAGAGAAACGCTGGGGGTCCACTTCACATTTAGTGCCGTGGACGGCCTGGTTGTGGGGCGCAAGGGGGGTCCTTGGCCCAGGTTCAGTTGAGAGGAGACAGGACATGAAGAAGACGATTCTCGGTTTCGCGGCGGTCGCTGCGCTCGCTTCTGCGGCGCAGGCTGACACTCTGATGACCTTCGACGAGGGTATTTTCCTCGCCGTCGACGTCGTCCCCGTCGGCTCGTACTACGCCGGCGTGACCTTCGGCAGCAGCAGCACGGGCTCGCCCCTGGTTTCCCGTAACCGCCTCCTCGGCGGGTACAACGTTTCCTCCTGGCCCTCCGGCACCTCGACCGGCTCCGGCGAGTACTGGGTCTACGGCGACGTCGGCGTGACCAGCGCGCTCGACGGCTCGGGCAACGACGGCCGCATCACCTTCGACAACGGCGACGCCACCTACGTCGAGGTCGGCTACTCCTGCAACAGCACGTTCTTCCTCGAGGCCTACGACGCCAGCAACAACCTGCTCGACACGGACTCGGGCGGCGCAAACCTGCGCTACACCAACAGCAACGCCGCAGGCCCCGGCACGCTCCGCGTCGACGCCCCCCTGGGCCAGTTCATCAAGTACGTGATCGTGCACGACACGGGCAACTACTGGGTGTTGGACAACGTCCGCACGGACGCGACCGGCATCACCCCCGCCCCCGGCGCCGCCGCCCTCCTGGGCCTGGGCGCCCTGGCCGCCGGCCGCCGCCGTCGCGCCTGATCAACGATCTCTTCTGGAGTGGAGAGTTCACGCGGGACCCCGGTTTCGGCCGGGGTCCCGTTCTTTTTGGAGGCCCGCCCTCAGGCCGACGGGCCGGGCTGCTGCGGGAAGTCCGGCCCGATGAAGAACGGCGCCCAGGTCTCCGCACGCCGGGAGCGGGCCAGGCTCGTGAACGCCTCGAACCCAAAGGGCATTTCCCCGCCATCCCGCTCCCGGCTCGCGCTGTTGATCTCTTCGATCAGATCGTGGCTCAGCGCGTGGATCGCGCGGATCTCCTGCAGGGGTAGCGTGAACACCTCGCCCTCGGGGGTTTCGATCTGAAAGACCGTGCACTCCACGTCGTGGGCCAGCCCGCGCGCCCCCGGCATGTCCATGACAGAGCATGCAAAGACGGGCGAGACAGCCCCGATCCCGATGCGCTCGCCCCGTGTGGTGATGATCGCGATCCTGCCGTCGAACATCGCCGCATGCTCGGGGTCGTCGCTCCGCCCCTGGGCATAGATCGCCGAGAGCGAAGTCAGCATCTCGCGGACCACGTTCTGCCAGAACGCCTCCCGCGTGTCCGCCAGGTCGGCGAGGCCGCCGGCGGAGACTCCCCGCAGTGATCGCTTCGGAGTCGAACGGGGCTTGGGGGCGGGGTCGGGCATCGGGGCCTCCGTGTCGCCGGGTGATCCTACGAAGTAACCGCCGCTCCATCCGGCCCGAACCAGTGCGCTCGGATGGCCCGCACCCCGACCACGGCACCAACCGCCGCGTCGGGCGCCTGGCCGCATCGGCAGAGCATCGCCGTCCCGCCGGGCAGCGACAGCCATACATCCCACTCGCCACCCACGAACGTGACGCTGCGCACCTCGGCACGGAACATGGCGTCCCGTTCATCGAGCGCACATTCTCGGGGCCGGATTCCGAGCGTGCCTGGGCCATCGGGCCCGCGGGCCGGCACCTCCGGGGCGCCCGGGCCCTCGAGGGTGAACACGCCGCGCCCAACGGTCCCCGAGAGCATGTTCATGGGGGGTGAACCAAGGAACGACGCGACAAAGGTGTTCGCGGGCTTGCCGAAAAGCTCTGCCCCGGTGCCGGTCTGCTCCACACCCCCCGATCGCATGACCAGCAGGCGGTCCCCGATGGCCATGGCCTCCTCGTGATCGTGGGTCACATAGAGCACGGGACATGCGAGCGATCGGAGCATCTCCCGAAGCGCCGCGCGCAGCCGCACGCGCGTCGGAGCGTCAAGACTCGCGAGGGGTTCATCGAGCAGGGCGAGGGCCGGCCCGGAGGCAAGCACGCGGGCGAGCGAGGCGAGCTGCCTCTGCCCGCCGCTGAGGGTCGACGGCGCGCGGTCGAGCAGGTCCGTGATGCCCAGCGCCCGTGCGGCGTCCCGTGCGCGTGCCTTCGCGTCGACGCCGCCCCGCAGCTCTCCTGAGAGCGCGATGTTCTGCTCCACGGACAGATGTGGATAGAGCGCGGGGTCCTGCGAGGCCATCGCGACCCCACGGGCGTGGGGAGGCACTCCCGCAAGGTCCCGCCCCGCCAATCGGACCTCACCATGCCCCTTTTCAAGCCCCGCGAGCGTCCGCAGCAGCGTCGTCTTGCCGGAGCCCGTGGGCCCGATGACCGCGAGAACCTCGCCCGGACCTGCGGCGATCGACACGGCACGCAGCGCATCGCGCCCGCCGGACCATTTCAGCGAAAGAGCATTGACGCGGAGGCCTTCCACCGCCTCAGGGTACGGGCGAGGCGGTACAGCCGTCACGACCGGAGCGCGGAACGCCGGGCGCGCCCAAACCGGGCAAGTCACGGAGCGCGACGTCCGATGCTGCTCCGTCATCGCCAAGGAGGGCACTCATGGGACCGTCCGAGAAGACGTTCAATCAGGTGAAGTCGATCCTGGGCAAGCTTGACCGCTCGATCGACCAGCTCCGCGCGCAGCGCACGGTTCCGCCCACGCCCGCCCCGGTGGACGCGGCCCGGAACCAGCCCGCCGCAGTCCCCGCGATGCCCCAGCCGGCACGCCCGACGAGCATGTACGGCCGAGCAACCCCGCTTCGATAGCCCCGCTGTCAGTGCGAGTCGATCGCCCGGGCCTCCGGCTCGGGCGGTTGCTTTTTTGTGGCCTGCACCGCCGTGCCGCACTCCGGGCAGCGGGGCTCGGGCACACCCGCCAGCGAATAGCCGCAGACGTGGCAGCACCCGCGGCGCATCGCGCGCGTGACAATGGCGTGGCGCAGCAGCCCCATCACGCCGAACAGCCCCAGAGCCATCACCGAGACCACGCTGAGCGGCGCCCGGATCACCACGTGCGTGTAGGTCGAGCCGCCCCGCAGGGGCCGGGCACGCTCCGCCTGCGGGTGCGACACCGTCAGCGTCGGCAGCCCCCAGGCAGAAGACAGCCATGCCGTGGGCGAGAAGAGCCTCAGGGGCAGGGGCGGCGTGACCTTCAGCGACCCGGGCCTCGCCACCAGTTCCTGATACTCGATGACCAGGATGTTGTCCTGCACCTGCACGGAGACCGTGCCGGCGTCGAGCCAGAAACTGAGCATCAGGCTCGTGGGCCACGCGAGCGCGAACGCCACGCACACCCAGCGCGCGAGGCGCGCACCCCAGCGTGCCGCACGCCCCCACCACGACGACAGGTGGCTCGCGCCAAGCGCATGGCCCGCGCCGACCGAACCCGCCGCGGGCTCCGCGCCCGGCTCATCCTGTCCCTGCGTGTGCATGTGGCCCCGCTCCCGCGCCCCCACGCGGCTCAGCCGGCGCCCATGCTACCAAACCCCCGCCCTCAGCGCTGATCCCTGCCTCGAAGCAGCCGGGACTCGCGCCTGCGGCTCATCGCAAAGCCGCCCGTCACCACCAGCGCCGCGAACGTCCCCGGCCCGGGCAGCACCGTCAGCGTCGCGTCAAACTCGCTGATCGCAAAGCCGGGCGACGTGTCGCCCGCCGGCCCGGGCACGCGCGACAGCACATCCACCGTGTACGTGTACGTGCCGGGCTGGAGCACGCCATCGATGTCGAACTCTCCCCAGGGCGCCGTGATGTCCGTGCCCGGCCCAGCCAGGTTGATCCGCCGAGGCGTCGGGTCGAAGGGCTCGTCGAAGGGCAGCCCGGGCAGCAGGCCCGACAGGTTGAACGGGCTGGCCTCGTTCACCGAAAAGACGATGCTCATGAACGAGCGGCCGGTCGCCGTGCCTGTCCCGAAGTAAAACCCCGGCTCCAGCACGTACGACCCGCTGATGCTGATCGCCTCGGGCGTCGTGTCCGAGATCATCCGCGCGCGTGCGCGGCTGGAGACCGGCCCCGGGTCCGCGTTGAACACCGCCAGCGCGTCCGCCGTCACGTCCCAGGGCCCCAGCCCGGGGGCGGAATGCGTCTGCTGGCCCGTCTCGGTCACGATCGAGGCGAACGCCGTCGTCTCCCTCGCCTGCGAGTGAAAAATGATGCCCGCGGAGGCCTGCAGGGTGACAAAGGCGGACGCGGCGAGCAAGAGTGTGCGCATTCGGACCTCCACGCGGGAGCGACTTCCCTACGGAAACATGCCAAATGGATGCCCATCCGGCCACCCATTTGGCAAAACTAGTTCTAGGTGGTGCCGGGCACGCCGCTTAGGAGGGGTCGGCGTATCCCGCGAGACGGGGGCGATAGACTGTTCCGGGGCTGGCCGGGCACCCGGCCCAAAGGGAGGACACATGAAGACGGCAGTTTCAGTGGCTTCTGTGGCTCTGGCGTTGTCTTTCGCAGGGGCCGCAGCAGCGCAGCCGCTTCTCTTCGAGGACTTCGAGCAGCCCGGCGACTACCAGGGCTGGACCGTCAACGGCCAGGAGATGATCTTTCCGGGTGGGCCCGGAGGTGGGACCTTCATGGGAGTGCCCTACCTCGACTTCTGGGGCATCACGCTCGCCAACGATTCCGCTCCCGAGTTGCTGCGGGATCTCACCCGGCATGACGGGGACCGGGTGCACATCTCTGTGGAGATGCGAGTCTCTCGGCTCGACAACTTCTTCGGTGAACCCATGGACCCGAGCCATTGGCCCCTTGTGCTGCGCCTGATCGACGAGGGGGATCCTTCCGACCCAGCCGACGATGTCTCGGTCTACTTCGTTGGAGAGGGGTGCCCGCGGCAGGAGGACGGATGGCGGGCACGACGTTTCACGATCCCAACGTTTTCGCAGGCGCGCCTGCCCACAGGGTGGCGCGGCACAGGCGACGAAGACCCCACGACCTTTGAGCCGCGGCTCCCACTGGACAGAACGTATTTGAGCGTCATTCAGAGCGTGGATCGCATCGAGTGCACGACCCTGCAGCCCGGATATTTCTATGTCTCGAGTTTCTGGGAGGCAGGCTTCGACAACGTCGTGGCGTGGGAGCCCGGATGCGATGGCGACTTCAACGGGGACGGCAATATCGACCAGGACGACGTCGCGTACATCATCAACGTGATCGCCGGTGGCGACAACCCAAACAACCGCGACCCGGACTTCAACGACGACGGCAACACCGACCAAGGCGACGTGGATGCACTCGTCAACCTGGTCGCCGGCGGCTCCTGCCCCTGACCACTCTCACGACCCCGGCAGGTACTTGTCGATCCAGTCGTCCTGACGCATGACCGCCGCCCGGTTCCGCCGGTCCCGTGCTTCCTGCCTGCGCTGCGCCAGGCGGAACACCGCCGCCACCAGCTTCGTGTCGCGGACTTCCGGCTCCTTCGCGCGGCTGCGTAGGAACTTCGCCCACCAGGGCGCGTGCCGGTCGATCAGCTCATCCTCCAGCGACACGAACATCTGCGACGAGCCCGGGTCGCCCTGACGCCCGGCGCGCCCGATGAACTGCCGGTCGATCCGCTTGGCCCCGTGCATCTCGGTGAGCAGCACGTGCAGCCCGCCCGCCGCCAGCGCCGCCGCGTCCGGCTTGATGTCCGTGCCGCGACCCGCCATGTTCGTCGCGACCGTGATCGCGGCCCGCCCGCCTCCCTTGCCCGCCTTCGAAATGAAGTCCGCCTCTTCCTTGTCGAAGTTGGCGTTCAGCACCTGGTGCTCCAGCCCGCGCAGTTGCAGCAGGCGGCTGATCAGTTCGCTCGCGCGGATCGACCGCGTGCCCACCAGCACGGGCCGCCCCGCCCGGTGCATCGCCTCGATCGACAGCGCGATCTCCCCCCACTTGTCCCGCTGCGTTCGGAACACCCGCAGGGGCATGGTTACCCTCGCGATGGGCCGGTTCGTGGGGATCACCGTCACGGGCCGGGCATAGACGGACTCGATCTCCCCCACCGCGTCGGCCGCGGTGCCCGTCATGCCGCACAGGAACGGGTACGTGCGGTAGAACCGCTGGAAGCTGAGCCTCGCGAGCGTCTCGCGGTCCGCCGTGACCTCCAGCCCTTCCTTGGCCTCGACCGACTGGTGCAGGCCGTGCTCCCACTGGCGGTCCAGCAGGAATCGCCCGGTGTACTCGTCGACGATCATGACCTTGCCTTCGACGATCTGGTAGTGCTGCCCGTGCAAGTAGCAGTACCGCGCCACGAGCGCCTGCCTCACCAACTCCTCGCTGCGCCGGGTGGCCTTCCAGATGGGCTCTCCGCCCCGCTCGATCAGCTCCGCCGTCAGCACCGCCAGCCGGTCCTTGCCCCGCGGCTTCAGGTCCGCGCGGCGTTGCACCTGATCAACCGTGAAGTCCGGCCCCTCGTCGAGCCTGCCCGCGAGCGTCGCCGCCTCGCGATAGACCTTCGCCATGTCGTCCTCGCGCCGGGCGCGGGCGATGATGAGCGGCACCACACCCTCGTCGATGAGCACCGCGTCGGCTTCGTCCACCAGCGCCGCGCGCAGCCCCGGCACCATCGGCCCCTCGCCCCCGCCCGCGTCATGGCCCGACGCGCCCTGCACGTGCCTGGCGGCCCAGGGTGTGGTCGCTCGCCCCAGCCGGATCTGGTCCCGCAGCCAGTCCGCGACGATCTGCTTGGGCGTGCCGTAGACGATCCCCCGGGCGTACACCGGGTAGCGGTCCGCGGGCTCCAGCTCCTGCGTGATGGCGCCCACCTCGAGCAGGCAGCGCCCATAGATCGGCCGGCGGCTGGCCGCGTCGCGCGCCGCGAGATAATCGTTCACCGTGAACACGTGCAGCCTGCGCCGCGACCACGCGATGAGCGGTGCCGCCAGAGAACCCGTGAGCGTCTTGCCCTCGCCCGTCAGCATCTCCACCACGCGCCCGTGATAGAGCGCGAGCGCACCCATGAGCTGCACCTCGTACGCCTCTTCGCCCGTCACGCGACGGGCCACCTCGCGCACCGCCGCGAGCCCGCGCCGCACGATCGCGTCGTCCTGCCTGGATCGCACGAAAAACTCTCGCAGGTCGCTGATGGTCGCGTCCAGCGCTCCGTCGGACATGTTGTGAAACTCGCCCGTGAGCGACACCGTTAGCCGGGCCTGCTCCAGCAGGTACGGTCCTGCGTGCCGCCGATGCTTCAGCCGCGTCAGCACGCGCGTGGCGGCGAGGTCGATGCCCTTGGGCACCTCCGGCCTCAGCCGACGGCTGCGGAAGGACTCGTACAGGGCGTTGTAGTGCGTGAAGACCTGGGTCATCGCTAGACCTTCGCGCGGCCCTGCAACGTCTTGCGCAGCCGGTCGGTCCACTGCACCAGCAGGGGCTTGGAGGGCAGCTCGAACCGCAGGCTCACGCGCTCGCCCGGGCGGCCCCGCCCGTCGAGCACAAGCCCGGGCCCGGGGGGCGTCCCTTCACCCGCGGGGAAGAAGTACCCGCGGAAAACCTCGTCCTTCGCCAGCTTTCCGGACTCTTCCTGACGGTCGATCTCGATGGGCCCGCCCCCCGCGTGCCCCAGCGACGGGTGGGGCAGCTCGCGCGTGCCCGCGACGAGCACGCGGTCCTTGACGCACGCGAACGTGTCGCGCGGGCCGGAGATCAGCCTCCCCTCGACGGTGTAGGGCTCGGTCACGATCCACGAGGACTCGGGCTGGGTCAGCACCGCCGTCACGCGGAGCGCGTGATCGTCCACGACCTCGCAGATGGGGCTGCCCTCGTTCAGAAACCCGCCCACGAGCGAGGCGGGGTCGTTCGTCACGATCACGCCGTCGTGCGGCGCCACGATCGTGAGCCCCGCCAGGCGCTGGTCGATCAGCTGCACGTGCTCGCGCAGCGTGCGGCAGTAGTCCGACGCGACCTGCGACTCCGCGATGTTGCGGGCCACGCTCGCGTCTCTCTTGGACTCGGCCTCCTGCAGCTGCGCCATCGCGTGCCGGCGCTCCGCCACCAGGCGGTCGCTCTCCATCGTCACGATGGTGTCGCCCTTCTTCACCCGCTGCCCGGGCCGGACGTGCGCCCCCGTCACGAACCCGTCCGCCGCGCTGAAGAGCGTCGAGCGGTGCACGGGCTCGAGCACGCCCACGGCGCGCCGGCGGTCGGGAGCGGGGATGACCCCCACCATGAGCGTCGCCACGCCGATGAGCGCCAGGCTCGTCAGCACCGCCCGCCCGCGCCGGTGCGCCAGGTGCGGGCTCGTCGCCAGCCAGTGCGCAAACCCGCCCACCGGCATGATGAACCACGTGGCGGCGGTCCACACCGCCAGGAACAGGCCCAGCGCGAACATCTTGCCCATGACGTAGAGCGTGATGGAGACGAACAGGAACATGCGGTACGCCATCGCCGTCACGCCATAGACCAGCAGGATCACCGCCTCCGAGAGCACGCCGGTGGGGGGCACGGCCCCGCGCACGCGGTAGACGTGCTTCTGAAAGAGGAACTTGAGCATCTGGTTCGACCGGTGCGCGAGGTTTGGCACCTCCAGCCAGTCGGAGAGGATGTAGTACCCGTCGAACCGCATGAGCGGGTTCGCGTTGAAGACCACCGTCGCGACGCTGGAGAGGAACAGCACGTTGTACGCCACCTGGTGGAGCGTGCTGCCCTCGGGCGTCCGCAGCCACACAAACGCCGCGATCGCCGCGATGAACAGCTCGAAGATCATGCCCCCCGCGCCGACCGCCATGCGTTGCCACTTGCTCTTGAACGCCCATGCCGCGGTCGCGTCGACGTAGGGCGATGGCACGAGCACCAGCATCATCGCGCCGAACTCGGGCACCTGCCCGCCCAGCCTCTTGCAGATTACCCCGTGCCCAAGCTCGTGCCAGAGCTTGGTCGCCACGAACACCACGCCCATCAGGAACAGGTTGTCGGGCGACACCGCGGAGTCCACCCCCGAGACAAGCGCCTCCCAGTGGGGCACCAGGCTCACCAGCGCCGAGACCACCAGCACCGCCCACGCGATGAATCCCCAGCGGTTCAGCAGCGGGCGCATCACCGGCTCGATCCACCCCAGGAGCGCGTCCGGGTTGAACAGCCGCACCCGGAAGTACATCAGGCCGATGGCCTGCTGCTTCACCCGCTGGCCCACGCGCTCCTTCCCGCGGCTGAGGAGCTGCTCGGTCTCGGGCGGGATGTCCGCCGACAGCAGGTTGCCCGCGAAGAGCTGCGACAGAAGCTGGATGACCTCGTTCTGCGTGAGCGCACCGTCGCCGTGCCGCGTGAGCGAGTTCTGCCACACCTCCTCCACCGTGCGCCGGCCGTCAAGAAGCCCGACAAACTCGTGCGCCACGACGTTCAGCCGGAAGAACTGGTTGGAGGATGGGTCGTGGACCACGTGCCAGCGCCGGCCCCTGTAGTGCTGCCTGCTGATCTGCACGTGCGGGCGCAGCCGGGGGCGCAGCACGCGCACGCGGTGCCAGAAGGGCGAGAATGTCGAGCGTTCGCTCACTGGTTCCTTCCCGTTCGGGGGCTCACCACCACAGCCAGACGCGGAGCTGGTCGATGATCCGGCGGCTGGCGATCCAGGCCAGGCTGTGCCGCTCCGTGTTGAAGCGGGCCTGCCCTTCCATGCCGTCCAGCAGCGTCGCGGGCGGGGCGCCCGTCAGCTCGCCCCTCACCTCAAAGACGTTCTGTCCCTCCTCGGGCACCGCCAGCGGCACGATCTGTGTTACGACGAACGGCACCTTCAGATGCGGCGCCGACTTCGGGCTGATCTCGCCCGTGCCCGCTTCCTTGATGAGCGCGATGTCCGAGTCGCTCACCCGCGCCACGACCTGCAGCTTCGACAGGTCCGCCAGCTCGAAGAGCCGGTCCCCCAGCTTCACCGAGGCGCCGACCTTGTCCTTCAGGTCGCCCGAGGTCACCGTGCCGCCGATGGGCGCGACGATGCGGCTGCGCTCGATCTGCGTCCGCAGCAGGTCGCGCCGCGCGCGGGACTGCTCCGCCCGCGCCCGCGCCTGAACGGCCTCGGAGAGCTCGCCCTTGCGGAGCGCTTCGTCCGCCTGCTTGTCGAACTGCAGGAACTGGTTGTCCGCCTCCAGGGCCGCGAGCAGCATGTCGCGAGTGTCGAGCTGCACCAGGAGGTCCCCGGGCGCCACACCCCGGCCGGCCTCCGCGTTCTCGCCGATCTTCGCGATCGTGCCGTCAAAGGGCATCGAGATGATCCGCCGCTCCGTCGCCCGCAGCGACATCGGCGCCCCCACGCGGTAGGTGGTGTGCACGGCGAACATCGCGATGGACGCCGCAAGCCCGGCGATGCCCGCGATCTTCCACACCGTGTGCTTGGGACCCACCAGCCACGCGCCCGTGCGGACCATCCAGTCCCACACGCGCAGCGCGATCAGCCGGTCGTCGCTGTGCCGCACCGCCAGCACGGGCGCGATGAGGTCGAGCGTCGCCTGGATGAGCTCGATGGTCGCGGTCTCGATCCGCCCCTCGCCGCCGGACTCGATCGTCACGATGCCCACGACCTTGTCGCCCCTCTTGTCCGCCACTCGGAGCGGGAAGCTCGCCACCTTCAGCTTGGCGTCGCCGGACGCGAGCTCGCGGTGCGCGTGGGTGATGGCCTGCGACAGCACCACGTCCCCCGCCGCGGGGGGCGGCGGGTAGAGCACCGGCTGCGCCTGGTCCAGGCACTCGTCCATCGCGGCCTCGAGCCTCTGCACCATCGCCATGCGCCGGTCGACGTTCTCGGTGTCCGAGATCGCGGCGCACCGCACGTTGCGCGCGCCCTCACTCCCGGTGCGGAAGGGGTTGGCCCCGTCCACCCACCCCAGCGCCACGCGGTCGACCGAGAGCTGCCTCGTGAGATCGTTCACGAGCTGGATGGTGCACCCCTTGAAATCAGGCGTGCCGTTGATCGCGGCGATCAACCTCGCCGCCAGGTCCAGGGCCGCCGACGACGCGCGGGCCCGGCGGAGCGCCTGGCTCGTCCAGTGCTGAAAGATGTACCCCGCGACCACCTCGACAATCGCCGTCGTCGTCTGCAGCGCCTGGCGCGAGCGGGCGTCGGTGAGCAGCGTCACCACGCCCGCGAGCGGCAGCCCCGGCGCCTCGTGAGGCTGACCCTGCGGGATCGGCACCGCCTGCACCTGCCCCTTCGCCCCCTGCGCGTCGTACATCAGCGTGTCGCCCTCGATGCCGAAGACGCCCACCTCGCGGCTCATCGCACTGGCCCGCGCCGCCGCCTTCGTGTCCGCCAGCGCGTCCACGCGGCCCTCGGGCGCGCGCCCCGGGTCAAACAGCGATTCGGGGGTCACCGACATCTTGCCCGTGGGGTCGACCAGGTCCGGCGCGAAGGGCCACAGCAACACCGCGCGGGGCTCCACCGAATCCCCCTGCCCCGTGATCGACCACAGCACCGCCTGCCTTGCGCCGGAGACCTGCCCCAGCGTGCTCAGCATCCGCGCCAGGTACAGCCGGTCGTCGGGCGACGCCGCCGTCAACTCCGCCACCACGCGCGCCCACCCGGGGGCCTTGACGTTGTTCAGTTCAGTCAGCGGCACGGGCGCCTCCCATGGCGTGCTGCTTCAGGCCCAGCCTTCCCAGCAGGTCGGCGCCGGGCTCCGTGAACCGCACCCACGCCGGCCCGCCCGCGATCGTCCGTCCCGGGCCCTTGGGGTTCTCGATCTCCACACGGATGCGCCTGCTGCGGCTGCCCAGGTCCGCCGTCGGCGCGACCTCAACCACCGTCCCCTTCCGCATCTCGGGCGTGCCCGCGCGGTCCAGCAGCACCCAGGCGGCGTCGCCCTCCTTGAGGGCCAGGGTCCGGGGGTCGCCGATGGGCGCGCCCACGTCGATCCACAGCCGGTCGATGTTCACCACGCGGATGATCTTCTCATTCTCCGCGACCGCCTGCCCGATGTCGCCCTGGATCACGTCCACGATGCCGTCGAAGGGCGCCTCGATCCGGAACTTCGCCAGGATCGCCTTCATCCGCTCGTACTGCAGGACCTCCTGCGTCTGGTTGAGCACCGCCGACTCGAACGCGTAGCGCTTGACCGTCGCGATGAGCTCCGCCCGCCTCACATCCGGGTCGCTCGACGCCCCCTTCACACGCGCCTGCCTCTGCTGCTCAGCCTCGTGCTCGGCCTGGTTCATCTCGGCCCGGGCGCCCTCCACCGGCACGTTGCTCTCGGCGCGCACCTTCTGGATGCGCTCCATCGCGGACTGCTCGGTGTCGTCGCCCCGGATGAGCAACTGACCGCTGGTCACCTCCTGCCCACCCCGGACCGCGATCTGGGCGATCTTCGTGGGCTGCTGGAAGCTCATGATCGCGTCCTTGCTCGGGCGCAGCACGCACAACTCCCCGAACTGGGAGGCGAGCAGGGCATCGATCGTTCGCGGTTCGTCCGCCGCCGGGCTCAGGGCGGGGGCCGTGGCCCCCGGTGCCGCCAAAGCCAAGCAGGCGCAGGCCGCGAGGGCCCACGCCAGGCTGGGTGCTTTCTGCATGGGCCCACTATACGAGCTATCCGCCCTTCGCGGTTCGAAGAACGCTTCATCCCGCCTTCCGTGGGGCGGGTGTTAGGGCTGGCTCCGACCGATCCGGCTCCTATCGCTCCGGCTCATCCCTGCCGGCCCCGGCACCGTACAGCTCCGCGAGCACCACCCGCTGCTGCTCCCGGTTCAGCACCTTCATCACCTTCGCGAATGTCTCCCGCTTCTGCTGCAACGTGGGCTTCCCCGCCGACGCCTGGAACGCCGCCGAGGTGATTTGTCTGATCTTCTCCCCCTGCTCGGGCGTCACCTCGACCTTCGAGATCAACTCCTCCAACCGGGCCGTTTTCTGCGCCACCTGCCGCTCGTACGAACGCCGGATCTCAGTCCCGAACGCCATGAGCGCCTCGCGGACCACGATCGCGCGTCCCTTCTCCCCCTCCATCTCGCTGGCCCGGCCCTTGAGCTCGTCCCGCACCACCGCTTTCCAGTAGTCATCCACCAGCGTGCGGAACGCCGCCGCGTGCCCGTCGGTCAGCACGTACGCGATCTCGTTCTTGATCGCTCCCCGCTCCCGCGCCGCCGCGAACTTCTCGTACAGCTTCCCCAGGTGCTCCCGCAGCGCCTTGCGGTCGTTCGCGTCGCGCGCCAGCGTTGCCTCCAAAAGCAGAGGCAGGTTGCTCGCCACCACCTCATCGACCGCCTTGGCCCGCTCGGCCAGGACGTGCGCGACCTCGCCCTTTTCTTCCTCGCTCAGCCGCAGAAGTTCCAGCGCCGCCTCCTCGGGCGAAGCGTCCGTCAGCCGACGCAGCCGGTTCGACATGTCGTAGCGCACGAGCGTTGGCCCGGCGGTCTTCTCATCGATCTTGGGGCCGGCCAGAGGGGTGGGGTTCTCGGGTTCTTTGCCCTTGGTCTGGCCCGCCGCCACCGACCCGCATAGCACGAGCACACCGCAGACGCTCAGGAGTCGCGCTTTCGCCATAGGAACCTCCCACAACACCATATGCGCACCGCCCCCGCCGCCGGTCCATTGCCCCGCACTCCCACCCGCCTCCCCGCGGCCTATACAACCCGGCATGACCACCCCCAGCACCCCCTCCTCCCCCCTCGCCCACGCCATCGCACAGGTCGCCCTCCTGCGGGGCACCTTCACGCTTCGCTCCGGCAAGACCTCTTCCTACTACCTGGACAAGTACCTCTTCTCCACCCGCCCCGAGCTCCTCCGCCAGCTCGCACCGCTCTTCGCCGCACGGCTCAAGCACCTCGAAGCGCGCCTTGGCGTGCGCTTCGCCCGCCTCGCCGGCGCGGAACTCGGCGGCATCCCACTCGTCACCGCCGCCAGCCTCGAGACCGGCCTCCCCTGCATCTTCGTCCGCAACAAGAAGAAGGACTACGGCACGGCCAAGCAGTCCGAGGGCGCCATCAACAGGGGCGATGTCGTCGCGCTCCTCGAAGACGTCGCCACCACCGGCGGGCAGGCCCTCGAAGCCGTCGCCTCCCTCCGCGAGGTCGGCGCCGATGTCCGTGCCGTCATCGCCACCATCGACCGCCTCGAGGGCGCGCGCGAGAACATCGAAAAGGCCGGCCTCGCCTTCGAGGCGCTGTTTACCAGGCGCGATCTGGGCGTCACCGAGTAACAGACGCACCACGAGCGACCGCCCCGCGGCGTTCAGGAGGGACGCATCGCCCGCCACGCCTCTTCAAGCGCGGCCTGATGGTCGAGGAGTCCGTGCCTCTTGGCGTACTGAATGAGGTTGCCAAACTCCTCGCCAACGGTTTCCGCCTCGGCATCGCGGCGGCGCTCATCCGCACTCCACGCACGCCGCCACGCCGGCACGCTGCCCAAGACCTCCTCGCACAGTTGCCGTACGTCTTCGCGCCGCGATGAGTCCCCCATGAGAATCGCCGCCTGGCCCGCGAGAACGATGCTCAAGGGGTGCTCGCGAATGCCCTCTCGTCGCCACTCCCGCTGGAGCTCCGGCAGGTACGCGGGATCCGCCCGCCCGAGCGGGTACAGCCGCTGGCAGAACGAGGCCGCCATGACGGGGGCGAGCGCATCCTCTATGAGCGAGGGGTCGGTCTGGAATGCCTGCTCAAAGGCGGCGCGGGCTTCCTCGACGCGACCGGCATTCGCGTGGTCGATGGCATCGCCTCGGTCCAGCCTCGCCCACGCCCGACCTGGGCTCGCCGCGGGCCGGGGCCAGGTAACCCGGGCCGCCCTGCGCACCGCAAGTGCCGCGTCGCTGTCCCCGAGCCCCGCGTGCGCCTCCGCAACGAGCGCGACGATCAGGAGAATGTCCCGTTCGTCCGCACCGCTGGCGTCCGGCAGACTCAGGTACGCCAGCGCCTCGGACCCGCGGGCGATGCGTTGCTGGTTGTCGCTGAACCACTGCAAGAGTTGGGCCCACGCCCGCGCTCTCGCGCCGGGCCATTCGCCGTGAACCGTCACCCGCACCAGATAGCGTTCGGCGCTCGCCCGATCACCCCCTCTCTTGAAGTTCTGCGCCGCAAGCACCCACCCCTGCGTGTAGCCGCGCGCTCCCCCGGCGTGCACCGCGTCCGCGGCCTCCGCGAGCCTGCTCGCGTAGCCACGAACCACTTCGTCACTCGCTCGGGTCAGATTCGCGGGAGCATCGTCCATCACTCGCCTGACACTCGGCGAGACGGGCGGCACGCCCGTCAGACCCTCCGCCGTGCCACAGGTCATCAGGGCGGTTAGCATCGCAACTCCAATACACCTCGGCGACTTCCTCAGATTCATGACGGCTCCATGTTCTCTTACGGGTTCCCCACACACCCGCAGCAGTTCGGCGTCGAACAGCAAGCCACATCACTCACGGCACGCGTAAAGGTTTTGAACGTCTTCTTCGCCCGAAGCTCGACCGAACCCCTCTCACACTCGATGGTGATCGGTTCAGGAACTGTACAAATCACCGACGCACCGAAGACATGAAAGGTCGCCTCCGAGCGTCCCTCCAGCCAGCCCCACGACTCGCTCACCGTTGAGTACAACTCCCGGTCCACGTTTCGGCACTCGGTGCACGTCCACTCGATTGTTCCGACGAGGGTCACGTGGTTGCTGCCAATCACGGCGCACGAGCCGACCTCGCTGACGGCAGATTCCACGCCGATCTTCTTCGCAACCTCCACCAGCGCACTCACAAGTTCCGTCACGTCGTTCAGGCAGCCCGAGGCGCACACGGTTGTCCCCGTGACAAAGAGACCATCCGCCCGCTTGTACAGCACTTGGGTCGGGGGGCAAGGAGATGCCCGAACCTCGCACGGCGGCCGGCATGTGACTGTTTCCAACACGACCTCTCGGTCCAGGTCCATTCCGAGCCCGTCAAGGGTGTAGGAAGTCTCGACGTCACTCATGACCCAATAGCCGCATGGAATGCCCGGCTCCTCAAAGCCCGGTGTGGCTCGAACCGCATCCCAGTAGTACTC
>JADYXW010000103.1 GCA_020853975.1 Phycisphaerales bacterium | reverse complement strand
CGACGCCCAGGAGCCCTCTGTAGTCCGCCATGGGTGGAGCATACCGGGGCGGGCTCTACAGTGGTTCATGCGGGACGGATCTGGCGGAGCAGCTGGCCCGGGGAGCGGTCTTGGGCCTGTGGTGGTGGCGTGGGAGAGCGCTCCGGGGGCCATCGCCTCCATGGTGAGAGAGCGACCGGGCGGGCCGGTGGTGATCGGCGTGGGCGGGCCGGTGGGCGCGGGGAAGTCGGCGCTTGCGGCGAGGCTCGGCGGGTGCGTGCTTGCGACCGACGACTACCTGCCGGACTACGACGTGGTGGACTACGAACGCCGCGACCTGCCCGAGAGCGCCGACTTTGCCAGGCTGGCGAGGGACCTGGCGTCGCTCCGCGCGGGGCGGGCCACGCGGGTGCCGGTGTGGTCATTCCAGACGCACCGGCGGGAGGGCGAGCGCGAGGTGACCCCGCCCACGGCGGGCGCTCGCGCGCAGATGATCGTCGTGGAGGGCATCCACGCGCTCCACGGCTCGATCCGCGGCACCCTGGACCTCGCGGTGTTCGTCGCGGCCGGGCCGGGCGTGCGCTGGGAACGCTGGGCGCACCTGGAGCGCACCGGGGCCCGGGGCTGGGGAGAGGTCGTCGCACGCGAGTATTTCGACCGAGTGGCGGAGCCGACGTTCGCGCGATATCAGGAGGAGTACCTGGCCTCATCGCACGTGGTGGTGCTGAACGAGACCGGCAGGCCGGGGAACGCCTAGCGGAAGAAGTCGCCGTCGCTCAGCCGGTCCCCCTCATCCGGCTCGGGTGAGGGCTGGGGGAGGTGCCGGTGGTGGGTCTTGATGACCCGGTCGAGCTGGGCGCCGAAGGCGTCGCCTATGACGCGCAGCATCGAGGCGGCCTTGTCGTCGAAGGGAGTGCGCCGGTCGCGGAAGAAGACCATGACCGCGAGGCACTCGCCGTCCTTGCGGCAGGAGAGCGCCGCCATGGTCGAGTCCCCGAGCCAGTCGGTCTCGCGCCCGAGCGCCTGGCAGATCTCGGCGAAGTTGCGCATCACGCTCACGCCCTCGCGGTCGGCGAAGGCGGGGGCCGCCACGTCCGCAAGGTGATCCAGCAGCGTCTCGGCGGCGTCCTTCGAGCAGTCGTAGTTGATGTACGCGCCCAGGGAGTAGTCGCCCGTGGTGCCGGGGAGAAAGACCGCGGCGTTGAGGGGCCCCACGCGGCGGAGCACGAGCTCCAGGGCGGTCCGCAGCAGGCTCTCGAGGTCGAGCTCCTGGCGGAAGATCGCGCTCACCTCGCTCACGAGCGCTACGTCCCGCATGCGGGAGGCGAGCTCCCGGTATGAGCCGGACATGTCGGCGCACAGGGAGCCCATCTGCTTGATCAGTTCCTGACGCGAGCGGGAGACCTCGCGGTATGCTTCCCGGACGCGGCGCAGGCGGCGTTCGAGCCGGGCCTCGGCGGCACGGAATGCCTCGGAGCCCTTCCGGGCGGCCGTGACGCGGCCCACGATGTCGTCGGTCAGCGCCACGACGTCGCGGGCGCCCCGGCGGACGGCGTCGAGGACGAAGTCACGGTCGGCGTCGGCACGCAGCACCAGCGTCGGGAGCGCGGGGTGCAGGCGGAGGAGTTCGTCAAGGAGTGCGAGCCCGGCCTTGACGCACCGGCCGTCGGCGTCGACCACGGCCGCGTCCCAGGGCCCGGCCTGGTCCTGGCAGACGCTGGAGGCCTCCACGACCTCAAAGGTGGTGCGAAGCCTGGAGGCGATCGCGGCCCGAGACGCCTGCCTGGGGCTCACCACAAGCACGCGCGGTCTCCCGCGGACGCCACCCGGGGCGGGCGCGAGATCCGCGGCGTTGTCGTGAGCGCGTCGAGCCACGAGAGGGTCATCGTCGAGCGCTGTATCTCAGTTCAGCCTCGGCGGTGCGAATCCGCCGGTTATCCGGCCCGCGGAGTCGCTCGGTGGGACCTGGGCGGACCGGCGCGTGCCTCTAGACACTGCCTGAGCCCGGCTTTGCACGCTCCCGCCACTTCGTGACGGCCTCTGGTTCGCGCGGGTAGATCGGCACAAGCTCGGCCGGGTCGCACGCGGGTAGGTCTCGCGCACATTCCGCGCAGGCGAGGGCGTCGAAGACCGGAGGCTGAACGGGGATGCCCATCGCCGTGGAGGCGGCGCGGGCGTCGGCGGGGAGAAAGGAGTCTGCGACCAGCAGCGTGGCCCCGGAGGCCCGAAGCCCCTTGGCTGTGATGATGAAGCCGAGGCCGGGCAGTGACGCCTGCGACGCGAAGGGGACCGCGTAGAACGAGTCTCCCTTGCAGGCTAGGGCCACGAGAAAGGGCCCGGTTGCCCGCACACGCCGTGCGACGACCATGGCACTGGGCACGCCCACGCAGCGGGCACCGGTGACCTCCGCGATCATCTTCGCCGCGGCGACCGCAACCCGCACCGCGGTGAACCCCCCGGGCCCGACCGAGACGGCCACGCAGGAGAGGTCCGCGGGGCGGAGGCCGGCGGCGCGAACCGCACGGTCAATCGCCGGGATGAGCTGCTCGTCGTGGGGCCGGGAAGGATCCAGAGATTCCCGTGCGATCTCAACCGTCCCGTGCGGATCGTCCCGCGCCACGACGACACAGGGGCCAGACCCCGCGCCGGCGGCGGAGGGGTTGCTGGTCTCGATGGAGAGGACGACGCTCATGGCGGAACACTATCAACAGGGCGCGGACGCCGCGCGGACGAGGCGGCGAATAGGCTTGGCCTCATCACCGGAGGATCCATCATGCGCAGAGTGCTCGGAGTCATCGCAGCGATCATCTCGTGCGCGGGGGCGGCACAGGGCCAAACGCAGGCCTCCGAGAGCTCGCTCGCCCAGGCAGCGCCGCAGCCCGAGACGCCCGACGCGAAGTTCTGGCAGCGCGAGGACCGCTGGACGGCTCGCTTCGAGCCCGGCGCGTGGTACACGGGGCTGTCCGGGGACATCAGGCTGCCCCGCACGGCGGCGGGGAGCAACCCGAAAGCAGGCCTGCGCGCCCTCAACCAGGACGGCGGCTCCTACCTCACACCCTTCGGCGAGGTGAATATCCGCAAGGGGGACTGGTCGTTTGCGGTCCGCGGCTTCGTATGGGGCAGCGACCAGACGGCGGTCGGGGTGGACGGCCGCGTCGGCGACGTGGAGATCGAGGACGGCGACGATGTCTTTTCGAGCATCGAGGTGGCCAACGCGGATCTTGAAGTGCGGTACACCTTCACGCCCGCGCAGGCGGAGCGGCTGAGGCCGGGCAGAGCCCGCGCCCGGACGCGCCTGGACGCGATGGGCGGGCTGCGCATGCACGACGTGGACATGATGGTGCAGAACCTCACCCCGGGCGCGCCGGTGGTTGAGGACAGCGCCGATGAGCTGTTCATGACACCGGTGGTCGGGCTCAAGGGGTCCATCGAGTTCTATGACCAGTTCTCGATCGACCTGCAGCTCGCGGTCGGCGGCCTGCCCTGGGGCGACCAGCAGTCGATGGTCGGTGACGTGCTGGTGGGTGGCACGTGGAAACCCGTGGAGAACTTCGGGGTTCAGCTCGGGTACCGGGCCCTGTTCTTTGATTTTTCTTCGGGGGAGGGTTCTCAGGCGTTTGAACTGACGGGCTCGCTGCAGGGCCTGTATGGCGGGATTGTGATCGAGTTCTGATCGGGGCCGGTCCGGAATCAGGGGCCGGATTCTTCGATACAACCCGTGGGTGGGATTGACCTTGTGGGCCGGGCGCGGGATACTTACTCCCCGGCACACGCTCGTTTCCGCGGCGTGGGCCGTTCGTGGGGAGCGGAAGACATCGAGCACTTACTCAAGGAGCCTGGAAGGACTGCGGGGACGGGTTGAGGCAACGCTCAGACCGCCCCAAGCACGTGTATCCACCGGCTCAGAAGCACGGAACGGGACCATGACCACGATCACCAAGAAGGACCTCGTCGAGCGCATCTCGGAGCGGACAAAGATCGGCCGCGCCGAGGTGAAGCAGAGCGTGCAGATGTTCCTCGACATGGTCATTCTCGAGCTGAAGAAGGGCAACAGGCTGGAGTTCCGTGATTTCGGCGTCTTTGAGGTGAAGGAGCGCGCGGCGCGCCTGGCCCAGAACCCCAAGACCATGCAGAAGGTGCAGGTCCCCGCGAAGCGGGCCGTCAAGTTCAAGGTCGGGCGCCTGATGCGCGAGAGCGTGGAGCTCGCCCCCCCCGGCCAGCAGCCCCTGCCCGAGGTCAAGGTCGTGGCCAGCGGCAAGGTCAGCGCGGGCGTCTGAGACACCGCGCGGGGACACCACCGGAGCGATGACATTGACCCGGCGCCGGCCCGGCGCGGGCGGGTCCGGGCGGGCCGGGGCAAGGCCCCCTCGCGTTCCTGTCAGCGCGTTTCCATCTTGACATCGGGCTTGTTGACGGACTCGATGTACGCCTGCACCGCGGCGCGGGCACTCTCGAGGCTGTCGGGCCGGGGGAAGATGGCGTCGAAGGGACGCGCGCCCTGGTCCTTCGCCTTCGTGTACAGATCGTCGAGGCTCGCCTTGTAGCGGTCGGCGAGGAAGTCGTAGGCGAAGCCGCGCAGGTCGTCGGGGGCGCCGTCGTAGACGCGCTCGGCGTCGTCGAGGTCCAGGCCGGACATGAACTCCGTGAGCGAGATGCCCGCGAGCACGCGGAAGTCCTTGGGGAGCTGCCTCATGCGCTCGTTGTTGGGGTCCACACCCGTGAAGCGGCTCTGGGCCTCGAAGAAGAGGCGGTGGACGATCTTCGCGTAGTTCATCTGGTTGCGGAAGAGCTCTCCATCGCCCGCGAGCAGCCCGCTCGTGTATGCGCCCTGGAGGGCGCCCTCGACCTGGAGGATGGCGATGGCCGGGCGGGACCACTCTTCCTGGAGCTCCTTGGCGACGAAGTCGTCGATGGAGCCGGTGTCCTCGTAGAAGCGGAACCGACCGTCGATGTTGAGCGCGGGATGGTTGAGGAGAATATCGCGGTACTTCTCGGCGTTGGCGCGGTCGCCCCGGGCGTAGTAGAAGCACACCACGTCGCGGAGGAAGTTCTCGAAGCCGGTGGAGAGGGATGTGGTCCCGCGCATCGAGAGGTCATTGAAGATGCCGGAGCGCTGGCGCATGGGGTCCAGGGCCCGGCCGTAGGCGTCGACGAAGTGGACGTTGGGGGCGCCCTTCCAGACGGGGTTGCGGTCGGGGAACATTGAGGAGAAGAAGTCAAAGTAGAGGTCGCCTGAGCGGTAGAGGTCCTGGAGGGACTGGACGACGACGCGGTCGGTGTTGATGAAGTCGTAGTCGCGGAGGTTGTCGGCGGTGGCGCGGGCCTCGCCCACCTCAACGCCCCGGGCGGACCAGTAAAGGGCGTGAGCGCCGTGGTGGCGCCAGTCGAGCGGGCCATAGGTCTGCGTGAAGCGGACCATGCGCTCGGGCTCCATGTGGTAGACGTCCACGAGCATGCGCTTCCTGAGGAAGTTGAGCAGCGCGGGCCAGGCTTCCGCATTGGCGGGGTCGTCGGCGAGGACGCCGAACGCCTTGGTTTTTTCGCCCGCGGCGGATTCCCAGAGGGCGCGCTGGCCGCTCTGCTTGCCCGCGGCCCACATCTCGTAGCGCTGGAGCAGTTCGTAGTCGTTCTTAACGCCCGCCTTCATGAGCCCCTCGGTGAGGACCGCGACGCGCGGGACCTTGGCGAGAAGCTCCTCGCGGGTCTCGGGGGCGTCGCGGATGGCGATGAGCTTGTCCGCGTACTTCTTGATGATGACGGCGTCGTCGCGGTCCTCGGGACCCCGCCTGGGGGGCGGGCCAAGAACGATGGTCCACTCCTTGGCGAGTTGCTGCTTGTAGTAGGGGTTGGCGTCGTCGGTGAAGCCGCCGATCTTGTGGAGGTAGAACCAGCCGAGCTCCTTGTGAAGGAGCATGTCGTTGGGGTTGGCGGGGATGCCCTTGTCCCGAAGGAGGCGGATGCCGGCGTTGACCCACTCCCAGCGCTCCTCGCGGGTCTGGGTGGAGACGGAGATGTTGTACGCGAGGTTCCAGGCGTGGAAGACCCACACGCGGGGGAAGCGGGGCTGGAGGCGGGTGATGGCGTCCGCGAGCTGGATGGACTCGAAGAACTTGCCGTCCTCCTTCATGACGTTGGCGCGGATCCAGAGGTAGTTGACGAAGACACCACGGAAGGCGCCCATCGCGATGCCGAGGGAGACCTCGGGGGGCGCCCCTTCCTCGACGCGGTCGGTGAAGGTGATGCGGGAGCGGCCGGCCTGAGCGGTAAGCGTGATGGCCATGACCACCGAGCCGGTGAGCGCGCCGAGCATCACCAGCATGGCCATGATCTGGATGCGTCTGTCTCGCGTCATGGGTCAGTGTCCGGAATACACGGCGAGCTCGCGCCTTCCAAGGATGTACGATCCGGCGGCGAAAAGGATCGTGGTCCAGAGGCCCAGCACCCCGGCGCCCATCCCCACGCCGGACCAGTTCATCCGAAGGCCCTCCACCAGGCGGTCCGTCGGGCGGAGCTCGGAATAGACCTCGAAGGCCTTGGCGACCACGGTGGCGACGGCGTTGATCACCACGTTCAGGTACAGCGTGTTCCCTTCGCGGTCTGTCGTCCAATAGCTTTCGAGGGCGGAGTTGAGGTACGAGGCGCCCTCGGCGGCCATGAAGATGCACCCCGCGACCATGATCGCGACCGGGAAGCTCAGGAAGGTCGCCAGGCAGACGCCCAGCATGGCCAGGAACGCGATCTTGATCCACAGGACCAGCATCACGCGGGCGAAGTTCGAGGGGAAAGAGCCCGCGGCGTAGGACATCTCCAGGGCGTCGGGAGGGAAGGTGATGGTCTCGGGGTTCGGCAGACCCTGGAAGACGTCGCCGTTGATCACCCGGAACTCGACGACGCCATCGTCGGAGATGACCTCGGGCGTGAGGCGGAGGTACTGCCACTGGGCGAGCACAACCTCGTGGACCTGTGCGGGGACCTTGGCGAACTCGATGGTGACGCGGTAGAGGGCGTCGGGGGAGTTGCTGCCCGAGTTGACCTTGTACCTCAGGATGATGGGGCGGCGGCTCTTCTTGGCGTCGAGCAGGCCCTCGAACTTGTAGTACTGCTCGGCGCCGGGCGCGATGCTGCGGTACGTCACCTGGACGGACTTTTCGAGGCTCTTTTCCATCTCCGCGACGAGCTGGGCGCGGAACGCCTCCTGCTGCTCGGGGGATTCGCCCATGGCCCTGCGGCGGGTGAACTCCTCTTCGGCCTTCGAGAGCACGTTCTCCATGAACTGCTGCCGGTCGTAGGCGAAGGGGGTGTTGGCGACCGCGACGCGGGCGGTCAGGACCTGGCTCTCGAGCACGAGGCGGTCCTCGCTGATGGGGCCCTGCTCGGCGACGTAGGCCTCTCGCTCACCCCGGGCCGGGAGCGAGCGAAGGTGGTCCACGAAGAAGAAGACGCCGGCGCCGCTGACCGCCAGGAGCACCGCGCCAAGCGTGGAGGCCCCGAGCCACTTGCCCAGGACGTACTGCCAGGGCTTCACGGGCTTGGTGATGGTCTGCCAGATGGTGCGGTCTCGCTGGTCGAAGGCGACTGTGGCGACCGAGAACGTGAGCACCAGGGCCGCGATGAGCCAGAAGGCCGAGCCCGTGCCGAACTGCAGGAACGACTGCACGCGGTAGCGCAGGGGCTGGTCGGCGGAGAGGACTCCCGGGAGGGACGCGAGACCGATGAGCAGCAGGACGATGGGGACGGTGGTGAGTTTCAGGCGAGACGCCTCGATGAGCACGGCGCGGGCGATGGACAGGACGGGGCCGGGCCCGGAGAGGGCCAGCCCGGCGAGCTTCATGAGCACGGCAAGGGTGCCGGTAAGGACGACGACGCCTACGGCGAAGGGCAGGTACGCGCGTGCCCCGGGCCAGAGCCACGCGAGGGCGCTGAGCAGGACGAGCCCGAGGGCAAGGCCGACCATGGTGAGCCCCAGGCCCAGCCAGACGACCGCGAGGCACAGGGACGCTCCGAGCACCACACCCAGGCTGAAGCTGCCCGCGTCCTTCCGGGCGGCGAGGATGTCCTTCAGGATCTCACGCGTGGCGTCGAGCGTGGTATCTGTCGGCGCGCCCGCGGCGGCCTCCGCCGTTGGCGAGGGGATGAGCCCGTCGAGGTCGGGGGCCGCGGCGTTGCGCAGCGAGATCGCGTAGGCGATGATGATGGCGATGGCGGCGACCACCACCACGCCGGAGGCGGCGATCTTGAAGGTTCGCCCCTTCTGCATCCTGTCGGCGGCGTGGAGCAGATCGCGGAGCCTCAACGCTTATTCTCCTCACCGGGCTTGCCCAAGAGTGAGGAGATGACGCTCTGATCGGGCCCGGAGGGGGCCGCGGGCGCGGCAGCCGCGGGCTGCCTGGGCGCCGCCCCGCTGCCTGCGGAGGGGGCCGGTGGCTTGGCGACGAGTTGCTGGAGGATGTCGGGCTCCGCGGGGGCGGCGGGTGCCAAGGGGGCGGCGGGGGCCTGCGGCGCGGGCTCGGGCGCCGCAGGCTTGAGGAGCGACTCGATGACCTGGCGGCCCTCCGGCTCGGCCTTGAGGAACGAGGCGGTTTCCCCGCCGTGGGTCGCGCCGGAGGTGTTGACGTCGGCCTTGCGTGCCTGCTCGACGATGTCGAGGAAGAGCTCTTCGAGGGTCTGGCGGGGCTTTCCGACGCGGACGAGGCCCTTGGAACCGCCCGAGCGGGCACGGATGACGCGGTCGACCTCGGCGATGGTGCCCTCGTCGAGGGTTTCGGTCTCGAGGGTGGTGCGGTCGCCGGCGGTGAGCAGTTCGTCGCAGGTTCCCTCGGCGCGTTTCTGGCCGCCGTAGAGGATCACGAGGCGGTCCACGCAGTCTTCGACGTCGGCGAGGAGGTGGCTGGAGAGGAGGACGGTCTTGCCGCGCCGGCCCAGCTCGATGATGAGGTCCTTGATCTGGCGGGTTCCGATGGGGTCAAGGCCCGTGGTGGGCTCGTCGAGGATGAGGAAGTCAGGGTCGTTGATGAGCGCCTGGGCGATGCCGATGCGGCGCTGCATGCCCTTGGAGTATTCGCGCACGGAGCGGTATTGGGCGCCCGAAAGGCCAAGCATGTCGAGGAGTTCGTCGATGCGGCGTTCGCGGACGCGGTAGTCGATCTCGAAGAGCTTGGCGTAGTACTCGAGGGTTTCGCGGGCGTTGAGGAAGCCGTAGAGGTAGCTCTCTTCCGGGAGATAGCCGATGCGGCGCTTGATGTCGACGTCCTGGGGGCTCTTGCCGAAGACGGCGACGCGACCCGAGGTGGGCTTGAGCAGGCCCAGAATCATCTTGATGGTGGTGCTCTTGCCTGAACCGTTGGGGCCCAGCAGGCCGAAGACCTCCCGCGGGCGGACCTCGAGGGTGAGGTGAGAAACTGCGCGGGCGCGGTCGCGCATCCAGAAGTCCTTGAAGACCTTGGTGAGCTGCTGGCAGACAACCACGGCGTCGGCGGAGCCGCGGGCGGGAACACTCTCTTGGCTGGCGGCGCCGGGCGTCATCGGTCGTCCCTTCGGCTGGCTCACCCGGAGGTCAGCGGCTGCTGGCCGGTCTGGGTGTCGAACTTGGTCTTCTCGAACTCCTGGAGGCGCTTCTTCTCCGCGTCGTCCCGCTCTCGCTGCTTGCGGGCCTTGTCCGCGGCCCGGAGGATGTCCGGATCGGGGTTGAGCTGAAGGTTCAGCACGCCCAGCTCCTGCGGGAAGAGGAAGTACTGCACGCTGTCGCGTTTCATGAAGGTCGCGACGGACTGGGACCACTCGCGGTAGATCGTGACGCTCGGATTGGCCTCGAACTGGGCCAGGCGCGCCTGGAACTTCGCGAGGTCGTTGCGGGCGCGGTTCACGACGCTGGTGCGGTACGTGCGGGCGGAGGCGAGCGTGTTGGCGACGCTGCCGCCCGAGAGCCCCTCGACGCGGCCGCCCGCGAGCGTGCGGGCCTCGGAGGCGAGGGTGACCTCGCCGGGTTGCTCTTCGACGGGCTGGCCCAGCAGGATGGCGTCGATGCTGCGGAGCGTGGAGGCCATGTCGGCCTCGGCCTTGGCGGCGGCGGGCTTGTCACCCGCGCCGATGGCGGCGGTACGCCTGGCGGTGAGCGCCTCGTACTCATCGAGGTGGCGGAGGACGTACGGGGAGGCCTGGCCCGCGGTCTCCAGAAGCTTCTGGTTCGCGCCGGCGCGGGCGTTCTCGCGGGCCTTGCCCGCGTTGCTCTCGGCGCTCTGCACGCGAGCGAAGTCGGCCTTGACGGAAGAGGGCGGGATGGTGTCGAGCGGATCGAGCCGGTCGATGCGCAGCCCGCTCTCGCAGGCGTCCAGCGTCTGCTGGGCCATCTGCGTGGCGTAGCGGGCGATGCCGCCCTCCTGATCCATGCCCTGGCGGAGGAGTTGCTCGATGCCGACGCGGCTGGCGGCGTGGACGATGCCGCGCTTCGCCGCAGCGCGGACGAGGTTCTCCTCTTCCTGCTGGTTAAGGACGTTCTGGGCGTACTTGGCGGCGTCACCCCGGCTGTAGGTCACGCGCCAGCGGGTGTGGGCGATGTTGCCGTCGGCGGTGAGGACCGAGCCGGTACCGCCCTCGAAGGGCTTGAGGGAGACCTTTGGGACAAGCTTTTCGGGGGATGGGTCTCCGCCGGCCTCGACGTACTGCCAGAAGTCGCGGTCGATGAGGAGCGATCGCTCGCCCTGGCCAACCTTGACGAGCTCGCCCAACGGGTAGGGCGCGGACCAGGTGGCGCCGGGATCGAGGTTGGTGGCCTGCTTTCGCCCGAAGAGCAGGCGGATGCCCTGCTCGCCCTCGCGGACAGTCTGGATGCCGCTGAGGACGTAGAGGCCGGCCAAGATGAGCATGCCCGCCTGGAGCAGCCACATCATGACCTTGAGGGAGTCGGCGAGGGATTGATTGGCGGGGTCGAGGATGGCCTGCTCGCCCTCTCCCTGCTGCTTGAGCGTGACCGAGCCCGCCCGCCTTGGGGGCTGGGCCGCGGGCTCGGGCTCGCCGGGATGACGGAGCGGAAGGTGCCTGCCGGGGTCGCTCATGGACGCCCCCCCGTTGACGCGGGCGTGTTGGCCTTGGGGCCGCTGGGGGGGGGCGAGCCCTGGTCCATGACGTCGCTGAGCCAGTTGCGGCGGACGACCTGGGGCACCTTGCCCTCTTCAAGACCCGCGAGCGCATCGGGGAAGATGAGCCCCACGCCGGGGGTGGTGCCGGAGAGGACGATGGTGGCGTGCTTGGCGTAGGCCTGCTGGAGGAAGTCCATCGCGAGCTGGAACTTGGCGAGCTCGGGCTTGGCGTTCATCTGGGCGATGTACTCGCTGGACTCGCGGTCGCCCTGCGTGCGGATCTCTTCCGCGAGGCGCTCCGCGAAGTCCTGGATGCGCCGGGCGTCGTTCTCCGCACGGGAGGTGATGGCCTGGGCCTCCGCGGCGCCGCGGGCCTCGATCTCCTTGGTCAGCCGGTCGCGGGAAGATCGCATGCGTTCGAAGACGGCCTTGGTCACTTCCTCGGGGAGCACGATGCGGGTGAGGCCGACGGTCTCGACGGAGATGCCGAAGTCGCCCAGCATGAGCCCGCCCTTGTCGGAGGCGGCGCGGACGTTGTCGAGCATGCGGCGCTCGATCTCCTCGAGCTTGCTGCCCCCGGCGGTGGTGAACATCTCGTCCATCGAGAACTTGCTGACGATGCCCATGGAGCTGCGGATGGCGGAGTCGATCGACGCCTCGGCCTGCCTGTAGTGCTCGTCGGAGCGGTCGCCCGCGTTCGAGAAGCGGCGGAAGAACTTCAGCGGGTCGCTGACGCGCCAGGTGCAGAAGACCTCCACGACGACCTGCTTGGAGTCGGACGTCTGCTGCTGCTCGGGCTTGAGCGTGAGGGTCCGCATGCGCGTGTCGTACTTCGTCACGGACTCGAAGGGGTAGGGCATCTTGAAGTAGAGCCCGGGCTCGGACTTCACGGCGTTCTCACCGGCCTGCCCGAACCGCGTGACGACAGCGGACTCGGTGAACCGCACCGTGAACGCGCACGCGAAGGAGAGCAGCGCGAGCAGGAAGACGATGCCGACGATGGTGATCTTGAGCCTTTGCACGATTCGATGCTCCAAGCCGCCGGGCGACGACCCCCGGGGGGTTGCCTCGGTCTGTTCAGTTCGTGTCCTTGTCGCGGAAAATGTCCATGCCCGTGTCCTTGGCGGTGAGGTCGAGGTCGGTGCGGATGGTGGCGACGCGGTCGGGAACGATGTACACGCGTGCGTCCTTCATGACGCCCCGCAGGGTCTCGAAGTACTTCGAGAGCATGAAGACCTCCGGGGCGGCCTCGTAAACGGCGAGCTGGCCCGCGTAGCGGACCGCGTCGCGCCGTGCGGTCATGTGGGTGCTCCAGCGGGCGGCCCGCGCGGTCGAGATCGCGGCGCCCGCGCTCCCGCCCGCCTCTCCCAGCATGCCGGTGATCCGGATCTCCTGCTCCGCGAGCTGTGCGGCGAGCGGGGCGGCGCCGGGGGTGCCCTGCGCGGACTTGGCCTGATTGCGGAGATCGTCGTGACGCGCGATCTCCGCGACGAGCGACCGGGCGAGGTCGGAGTTGCCCGCGACCTGCGTGAGCCTTACGGCTGCCTCGGTCTCCGCGGCGGAGACGCGGGCCTCGCGGCGCTGCGAGGCCTGCACGGGGCCCTCGAAGGAGTTGGCGATGTCCTTGGGCGGGTGGGAGCCGGAGATGGCGAGGAACTGGATCTGCACTCCGGCGCCCAGGGGCTTGCCGTCGGGGCCGGGGTTGAGGGCGTCGAGGGCCTGCTGCACGCGGCCTCGGATGGACGCGGAGAGCTCGGCCCGGTCGCCCCCGAGTACTTCATCGAGCGAGGCGGTTTGGAAGAAGCGCGTCACCTCGCGTCTGGCGACGGCGCGGAGGTATCCCTCTCGCTGCTCGGGGGGGCCGAGGCGGTCGAAGACCTCGACGTTGGTGACCGTGAACTGCATCGGCATCTCGACGGAGACGACGGCTACGTCGGTCAGCCCCCTGGACTCCTTGCCCCCGCCGATGCGGACGTACTGCCAGACCTCCTCGCCGATGTGGTCGTTGGTCCAGAGGACCGCGTCCTTGTTGGCGGGGGGGTTGGTGCCGAGCTCGACGCGGCGGAGGCCGGTGACGGTGCGGTCCTGGAGGCGGAGTCGCCCCTTGTCGTCCTTGGTGTAGTACTCGGGGACGTAGACGGTGTCGATGGGCCAGGGGGCCTTGAAGTGCAGGCCCGGGGCAACGTCGCTCTGCACCGGGCGGCCCCAGCGAAGGATCATCGCGCGCTGGTGGGGCTCGACGGTGACGATGCTCGTGAGCAGCCACAGAACAATGAGGCCCACACCGAGGAGCAGGGGCATGCGTCGGCTGAGGAGCTGCCAGAGCCAGCCCTTGGTGACGTCAAACCCGAGCTGGTAGCTGATGGCGCCGCCCACGGACTTGATGACGCGGTCGGGCGTCGCGAACAGGGCGAGGACGTTGGAGTCAAAGGCGGGCCTGGGGCTCTCGCCCGCGCGGCGCGGGCGGTAGACCGCGAGGACGAAGTTCACGAATGTCTCGAGCCCGATGAGCACCATGAACGCGCTGGCGGTGATCGCAAGGTGCCTCACGAAGGTGTCGGTCCCGACGTAGTCGATCATGTGCGCGAGGGCGAGCGCGCCCCACGCGAGCGTCGAGCCGATGGTCCACGCGGCGCCGCCCCGGAGGTTGGCCCACACGCCGACCTTGGACAGGCCCGCGACGTAACGGGCACCGATGAAGCCCAGCACCGCCATCGCGGCCCCGAGCCCCAGGGCCCAGCCGGGCTTTGCCGAGACCGCGAACCGGAAGACCTGCTCGGCCTGGTAGGCCTTGATGCCCTGCCAGGTGCCCACACCCAGCAGGATCAGCCCGATCAGGATGCTGGCGGCGGGGACAAAGACCTTGTAGAGCACCGCGAGCCGCTTGGCGGCCGGGCGGAAGTCTTCCTGTCCTTCGAAGACCGAGCCGCCCGCGCCGGGGGCGCTCGCCAGTGCCTCGGCCTCCATCGCCTCGATGCGTTCGCGCCGGTGCTGGTCAAAGACGATGAACAGCGTCAGCCACGCCAGCACGCCCACGCCCACGAACGCGGAGAGGATGTACCCCGCCCCGTCCCGCGCGATGGCGGCGTAGACGAGCATGACCGCGCCGGAGAACACCTGGAAGCCCAAGCCCCGGAGCGAGACGGACGCGGCGTACTTGAAGTTCTGCAGGTCTGCTCGCATGAACGCTTCCCGTAGAGACCACCGAAACCCCGCGGCGCCCCCCGGCCCGCGAACGACCTCCCTGAACTCCCCACGCTCACACCGGACGCTCCCGCCCGGCATGGGGCCAGGCCAGAACAGCCGCCCCTTCTCAGCCACCGACGATACCGGCGGCGGGCTCTATTGTGGCAAGGTCTGACCGATCTTTCCACAGCCCTTCGAACCGCACCATCCGACACCTCGTAGTACCGCCCGTGGGAGGCCACGCCGCCGGTGCCCGCGCGCATAACCGCCCGACCCCGCGGGCCGGTTTGATGTACGATCGCTGCCCGGCTATGTTCGTCGCTCCTTCGACTTTTCCCTGACCCCGACCACCCCGCATGATCTCTCAACTGCTGGCCATCGCCCGCAACGCGCTCGTGGAAAGCGTGCGACAGCCCATCGTGCTGCTGCTCATCCTCGGGTGCGGCGTGCTCCAGGTCTTCAACACCTGGAACACCGGCTTCTCGCTGGGCATGGAGGAGTCGGCGGAGGTCTCGGGAGACAACAAGCTCTTGTTTGACATCGGGTTAGCAACGATCTTCGTCGTTGGGACGCTCTTGGCGGGCTTCATCGCCACCTCGGTGATGAGCCGCGAGATCGAGAACAAGACCGTGCTGATGGTGGTGAGCAAGCCCGTGGGCCGACCGACCCTGGTGCTCGGAAAGTTCATCGGGGTCTCGGTCGCCCTGGTCATCAGTCTGGTCATCATGCTCGTCTTTCTCATGCTGGCGATCCGGCACGGGGTGATGTCGACGGCGGCGGACGAGATCGACGGCCCGGTCGTCGTCTTCGGCGTGGGGGCGATCTTCGTCTCCATGGCACTGGCAGGGTGGGGCAACTTCTTTTACGGATGGAACTTCCCGCAGGCGTCGGTCCTGCTCATGCTGCCCCTGTGCGTCGTTGGGTACTTCTGCGTCCTGCTGCTCGACAAGCACTGGTCCGTCCAGCCACTGATGAAAGACTTCCGGCCCCAGTTGCTCGTCGCGTGCCTGTGCCTCTCCATGGCAGTGCTGGTGCTGGCCTCGGTGGCGACCGCGGCGTCGACCCGGCTCTCGCAGGTCCCGACCATCCTCACCTGTCTGGGGGTGTTCGTGGCGTCGCTGCTGGCGAACTACGTGCTCGGACGGCACGTTTTTTCGAACGAGCTGATCGGGGTGATCTCGGGGAGCCGGCCGGTGGAGGCGGACAAGGCGACGCTCGCCAACGCCGGGGACGAGTTTCTGGTGAGGCTCGACCAGCCACCCAAGAAGCCGGTGTACCCGGGGCAACCGTTCTACTACGGGCCGAGCCCCAACGGCTTTCCGCTCGTGCCCGTCGAGACGTATGAGGCGTACACGGGCGACCTGAGCGACACCACTGCGATGCTGGGCCCCGGCGCCACCGCGTCGCTGATCGTGACGGAATCGACGGGCCAACTCCTGCGGATCCGCAACATCGGGCAGGTGGGGGTCACACTCTACAGGCCGCCCGAGACGGGGGACTTCGTGTTCGCATCGCCTACGACCACCAACAAGGCCGCGTTGGTCGCATGGGGCGCGATCCCGAACATGCAGTATTTCTGGCTGCTGGACGCGGTGTCGCAGAATCGGGCGGTGCCGGGGTCGTACGTCGCGTCGGCGGCGGTGTATTCGGTCTGCCAGATCACCGCGTTCCTCTCGCTCGCGGTCGTGCTCTTCCAGCGGCGTGACGTGAGCTGAGCGGACCTAGGATTCCGGGTTGTCACCGACGGAGACTCTTGCCATGGCATCGAAGACAAAGTCAAAGGCCAAGCCCCAGGGCGGGATGGACGTCAAGAAAGTCGCCATGCTCGGCCTTTCGGTCGTGCTCATTGGCGGGGTGGCGGTCTGGCTGGGCATGTACTTCGGGATCTTCACCGGCCCGCCCGCGGCGAAGCAGGCAGACTACATGGCGCCCGAGGTCAACGAAGAGTGGCAGAAGGCCAACGCGGAGCAGGAGAAGGCCAGGCAGAAGATCAACAAGCCGCCCTCGGGCTCGTAATCCTCTGTCGGCCGGGCTGAATCAGGCCCCGCCCGGGGGCCGATATTCTTGGACGATGGCCCACCAAGAGATCCCGCTTTCACGTCCTGATATCTCAGAACTCGAGGAGCAGGTGCTCCTGGAAACGCTGCGCAGCGGGCGGCTGTCGATCGGCCCGATGACCGAGCAGTTCGAGAAACTCGTTGCGACCCGGGCGGGCTGCCGGCACGGGGTCGCGGTGAACTCTGGGACCAGCGGCCTGCACCTGGTGCTCCAGTCGCTGGGGATCGGGCCGGGGGATGAGGTCATCACGACCCCTTTCTCGTTCGTCGCGTCCTCCAACTGCATTCTGTTCGTCGGGGCGAGGCCCCGGTTCGTCGACATCTGCCCCAAGACGCTGAACATGGACCCCGCAAAGGTGCAGGCGGCGATCGGCCCCCGGACCAAGGCGATTCTCGCCGTCGAGACCTTCGGCAACCCGGCCTACATGGACCAGTACGCGTCGATCGCGGCGAAGCACGAGCTGACGTTGATCGAGGACTGCTGCGAGGCGCTCGGAACGACCTACAAGGGTCGCCCGTGCGGGCACTTCGGGCGGGCCGGCGTCTTCGGCTTCTATCCGAACAAGCAGATTACAACCGGCGAGGGCGGCATGATCGTCACGGACGATCAGCGGCTCGCGGAGATGTGCCGCAGCCTGCGGAACCAGGGCCGTGCGCTGGGCTGGGGCTCGGCCGGGGGCACGCCGACGGGTTCGTGGCTGAAGCATGAGCGGCTGGGGTACAACTTCCGGCTCTCGGAACTGAACGCGGCGCTGGGCGTCGCGCAGATGCGGCGGCTGGACGAGATACTCGAGCGCCGCATGCGGGTGGCGCGGATGTATGTCAGCCGTCTGGCGGGGCACCCGCACCTGGTGCTGCCGACGGTCGATCCGGACTCGGTGATGAGCTGGTTCGTGTTCGTGGTTCGGCTGGCGCCCCGGTACACGGGCGACGAGCGGGACCGGGTGATCGCGGGGCTAAGGCGGCACGAGATCGGCGCGGGTGACTACTTCCCGTGCATCCACCTCCAGCCCTTCTATCGCGAGCTGTGCGGCACGGGCCCGGGCATGTTCCCCATCGCGGAGAGCGTGAGCCAGCGAACGATCGCGCTGCCCTTCTACAACTCCCTGACCGAGCGTGAGTGCGACGACGTGTGCAAGGCACTGGACGTCATGATCGGGCAGGAGAATCTGGCCCCGAGGGCCTGACGCCCCATCCGCCCAGCTTTTCGCCCCCCCACTTCACCGAGGCCCAGGCGAGCGCGCCCGCACCAGCGAGCATGAGCACGCTGAGCCACTGCCCACGGCTGAGGCCGGCGAGTCGCTGCACCGCGAGGTCCGCGTCCGGGAGCCGGATGGTCTCCGTCGCGATGCGCAGCACGCCGTACAGAGCCAGGAACGCGGCGCCGATGATCCCCGGAGTGCGGGGCCTCTTCCAGATGAGCCAGAGCGCCGCGGCGATGATGAGCCCTTCGCACACGCCCTGGTAGAGCTGTGAGGGGTGGCGGGCGGAGATGAAGGGCTCCAGCTTTGCGGCGAGTTCCCGCCCGCTCTGGCCGCCGCTCTGGATGAGGCGGAGCATGCGTTCGTAGGTCTGCGCGTCGGACTCTGCGCCGACGCGGTACGCGTGAACGAGAGGCGCGAGGGCCTCTGCCTGGCCAGCGGGGGCGTGGCCCGTGAAGGCTTCCTGAGGGAACTTCACGGACCAGGCGGGTGCCGTTTCGCCGGGCATGGCGACGATCTTGCCCAGCAGCTCGCCATTGACGAAGTTTGCGAGCCGGCCAAAGAGCAGGCCGGGCGTCGCCGCGAGGGCCACAAGGTCGAAGACGTGCAGGCGCGGAACGCGGCCGGTCACTTCGCCCGATTTCTGGCGGACTCCCCGGGCGATCCACCATGCGGCGAGGGCGACGCCGATCATCCCGCCGTGGGAGGACATGCCGCCCTGCGTGAGCCTGAGTACGCCCCAGAATGGAAAGCCTCCCCCGAAGTCGGTGAGGAGTGAGGGCTGGTAGAAGAGGCAATAGCCCAGCCGGCCGCCCGCGACCACGCCCACGACAAGCGAGACCATGGCGTCGCCCACTCGCTGCTCGGAGAGTGGCGTGAGCCCGCGCCTGGCGAGATACCGAAGCCACGCCCACCCCGCGAGAAAGCCCAGGACGTACGACAGCCCGTACCAGCGGATGCCGAACTCGTCCGTGAAGCGGACGAGAAAGGGAGAGAGCGTGTGGAGCCACGCGGCAAGGGTGAAGGTCATCGGCGAAGTCTACGGGACGGCCACGCCGAAGAACCGCCGGGTCGTGGCGTCAACCTGTTCGAGGAGCGTGTCGAGCGGCACACCCCGGACCTCCGCAAGGCGTGCGGCGGTGAGGCTGGCCATCCAGGGCTCGCAGGGCCTCACGGACCGGTGCGGGTCGGGAGAGAGAAACGGCGCGTCGGTCTCGACCATGAAGCGATCGTCGGGGACCAGGCGGGCGGCCTCTCGCTGTTCCTGGGCGTTGCGGTAGGTCACGACGCCCGTGAATGAGACACACGCGCCGAAGTCCAGGAGCTTGCGCATGTCCGCCCGCGTCCCCGTGAAGCAGTGAAAGACGAACCGGCCTGGGTCCAGCGAAGTCCGCGCCAGGATGGGCAAGAGGTCGTCGAACGCCTCGCGGCAGTGCAGGACGATCGGCTTCGCGGGCCCGGTGCGGTGCGCGGCCTGGATAAACTCGAGTTGTTCGTCGAGCACGTGGCGTTGCAGGTCCGCGGGCGGGTCCGTGTAGTGATTGTCCAGCCCGAGCTCGCCCCACGCAGCGCACTTTTCGTCCGCGATGACGCGGGCGAGTTGGGCCCAGTCGTGAGGTCCCTTGTCGGCGTAGAGCGGGTGCACCCCGGCGGTACACCACACATTCGGGTGGGCCCTTGCGATTGCCAGAGCCGCGAGGCAGTCCCGCGTGGTGGTGCTGATGGTGATGCAGCCCCGGACACCCTTGGCACGTGCGCGCTCGAGGACCGCCCCTACCCCCCCGGGGCAGCGATCCGGCCCGTAGTCTGGGAAAGTCAGGTGGCAGTGAGTATCGATCACGAACCGGCGCCCTCGTGGGTGGCCCGGTGGATTCGGGCCACCCTGGAGAGCAGGGCGGGCACGGATTCCAGAGGCAGCATCGTGCTCGCGTCGCTCATGGCGGCGCGCGGGTCGGGGTGCGTCTCGATGAACAGAGCGTGCACACCGGCGGCGGTAGCGGCGGCTGCGAGCAGCGGGGCACGGTCGGGCCGGCCCCCGGTGGTCTCGCCCGCGCCCGGCAACTGCGTCGAGTGTGTCACGTCAAAGCACACGGGGGGACTGCCGCCCTCGGCCTTGAGGCCCATCATGTCGCCAAGACCCAGGAAGTCGTTGATGAGGCGGCCATAGCCGAAGGTCGTGCCGCGCTCTGTGAGCATCACGTTGGCGCACCCCGCTTCGGCGAGCTTTCGGACGGGGCCCGACATCTCGTGCGGCGCGAGGAACTGGCCCTTTTTCACGTTGACGCCCCGGCCCCGGGCGGCGGCGGCTTCGCCCGCGGCGCAGAGCAGGTCCGTCTGACGGCAGAGAAACGCGGGAATCTGCAGCAGGTCGATGCGGGCGGCGGCGGGAGCCGCGTGGGCGGGCTCGTGGATGTCGGTCGTGACCGGCACGCCCAGTGACTCGCCGATGCTCGCGATCCAGTCGAGGCCTCGCTGCAGACCCGGCCCGCGGGCGGAGCGGATGGACGAACGGTTGGCCTTGTCGAACGAGGCCTTGAAGACGTAGGCGAGGCCCTCCTTGTGGCACGCATCGCGGACGCGCTGCCCGATGGCGAGCCCAAGTTCGCGGGACTCAAGAACGCAGGGGCCGGCGATGACCGCCAGGGGCCTTGCGGCTCCGATGGAGACGGGTCCGACCTTGCACTCTCGCGGCATGGGCAAGCGTAGCCGCGGGGAGGCGTGCCGCGCCAGATTCAGGGTGCGCACGTCGGAGCGGTTTGCTCTACGATGACGCCCGCATGCTGGGGTGGAACGAGGTCAGCAAGGGATTTGGAACGGTGCGGGCGCTCCGGAACTTCACGCTGCGCATCGAGCCGGGCGAGGTCTTCGGGCTGCTGGGCCCGAATGGCGCGGGCAAGAGCACCGCGATCGGCATCGCGCTGGGGCTGGTGCGGCCCGACAGCGGGACGATCACGATCGCCGGAGAGGGTTCCCCCCGTGACCCCGCGACCCGGCGTTCCATAGGGGCCGCGCCTCAGGCGATCGCGCTCTACGACGAACTCTCCGGGCGTGAGAACCTGAGGTACTTCGGCCGGCTGCAGGGGCTCGCTGGTGCCACCCTCACCCGCCGCGTGGATGAGGTGTTGGACGAGGTGGGCCTGCTGCCGCGCGCGAGGGACCGGGTGCTGGGGTACTCCGGGGGCATGAAGCGCCGGCTCAATCTCGCCGCCGCGATCGTGCACGACCCGCCGATTCTGCTGCTGGACGAGCCGACGGCGGGCGTGGACCCGCAGAGCCGCAACAACATCCTGGACATGTGCAGGTCGCTGTCGCGGCGTGGCAAGACGATCGTCTACACGACGCACTACATGGAGGAAGCCGCGCGGCTCTGCACGCGCGTGGGCATCATCGACCATGGGTCGCTGCTGGCGACGGGGACCGTCGGGAGCCTGATCTCTCAGCATGGCGGGGAGAGTGTGGTCACCATCACCCGGACCGACGGCAGCGAGTCGCGCGTCGCGACGCCCGACCCGGTGCGGCACGCGGCGGGGCTCATCGGCGACGCGAGCGTGCAGGGCCTGCGGATCGACCGGGCGGACCTCGAGAGCGTGTTCCTGAACCTGACGGGAAGGAGCCTGCGGGACTGATGCATGCCATCCGCGTCATTCTGGCCATCGCCGCCAACGACCTGCGTCTGCTTGTGCGCGACAAGGCGGCGCTGTTCTTCACGCTGTTCTTCCCACT
>JADYXW010000102.1 GCA_020853975.1 Phycisphaerales bacterium | reverse complement strand
GAGGGCATCACGCTCATCGCCGACGCCACCAAGCTGGCCAGCCAGGGCAAACTCAAGGAAGGTGTGGGCATCCCCAACCCGCCCGTGTACTACGCACTCAACGACTTCTTCACGAGCGTGCTCGAGGGCAAGCCGGCGGTCGCTTCGGCCGACGAGGGCATGCGGGCGAGCATCATCGGCATCCTCGCCAACAAGGCGGTGGTCACGGGCACGACCGTCGCGATCGATCCCGCGCTGCTGAAAGGGGCTTGACGTGAGCGATTCAACCCGCGGGCTCGGCTCGTTCAGGCTTCGTGACCTCGGCGTCGCCGCCCGCGTCGGCGTCGCGTGCGCCGTCCTCGTCGTGCTCGGCGGGCTCGTCGCCTCGGCCGGGCACGTCGCCGATCATCACGGCCCCAAGGACGACGTCAAGGGCTTGTCGCTCGACGACGTGATGGGCGCCTACCACGGCGTGAAGGCGCCCCCGCTGCTGGCCTCGGCGCTCGAACGCGGGCACCCCGACGATCTTCCCGAAAAGGTGCGCGGCGCACTGCTGGACTGGGTGCTCGGACCGGCGGACGCGACGGGCACGCGGGCGGGCCCGCGGCAACTCGCCGAGAACTACGACAACTTCGACCTGGGCGATATGGCACCCAACGAGTTGATCGCCAAGCACTGCCTGTCGTGCCACTCGGCCAAGGTCGCCGACACGCACCCGATCGCCAAGACCTACCCGCTCGACCGGCGCGACGACGTCCTCAGGCTTTCAGTCGCGAAGAACCTGACGCCGGTCCCGACCGAAATCCTGGTCACGAGCACGCACACGCACGCGCTGTCGCTCGGCACGCTGGCCGTCGCCACCATCGCGCTCGGCCTGGCGACAAGCTGGCCGCGCCGGCTGATGGGCGCACTC
This sequence comes from Phycisphaerales bacterium, assembly GCA_020853975.1. Classification (GTDB taxonomy): domain Bacteria; phylum Planctomycetota; class Phycisphaerae; order Phycisphaerales; family UBA1924; genus RI-211. The sequence goes on along the minus strand of JADYXW010000102.1, from coordinate 18,828 downwards.
GCGCTTGGAATCGGTCTCGGCCTGCTGGCTGACCTGGGAGGTCAGTGGATCGCCCACACGTGGGACTACGCGTCCACGAAGGACTCACTCGGACGCGCTGGCGTGTACATGGTGTTCGCCGGCGGCGGCCTGTACGGCCTGGCCAGCGCGGCGGCGCTGCTGCTCGTGCTCGTCGATCTCTGCCTTCCCTCGCGGCGCCCATCCTGAACAAGCGCCGCGATCTACGCGTACTCGCTCATCGGCGGGCACACGCACACCAGGTTCCGGTCGCCGTAGGGGTTGTCGATGCGGCTGACCGCCGGCCAGAACTTGTGGTCGCGCGTCCAGGGCGCCGGGAACGCCGCCTGCTCGCGCGGGTACGCGTGCTTCCACTCGTCGGCGCACACGACGTGCATCGGGTGCGGGGCATGGCGCAGCGGGTTGTCGGCCTTGTCGGACCGCCCCTCTTCGATCGCCCGGATCTCCTCGCGGATCGAGATCATCGCGTCGCAGAAACGATCGAGCTCGGCCTTGGACTCGCTCTCGGTCGGCTCGATCATCAGCGTGCCGGGCACGGGGAAGCTCATCGTCGGCGCGTGGAAGCCATAGTCCATGAGTCGCTTGGCGATGTCCTCGGCCTTGATGCCGCTCGTTTTCTCGTAAGGACGGATGTCAATGATGAACTCGTGGGCGCACGTGCCGTTCTTTCCGCGGAACAGCACGGGGTAGTGCTTCTCGAGTCGCTTGGCCATGTAGTTGGCGTTCAGGATCGCGACCTGCGTGGCCTTCTTCAATCCTTCCGCGCCCATCAGCGCGATGTAGACCCATGAGATGAGCAGGATGCTCGGCGAGCCCCACGGCGCCGCCGACACCGGGCCGATCGCCGCGGAGCCGGCCTGTTCCGGCTTTGAGCTTTGAGCTTTGAGATATGAGATTTCCCCGAACGGGCTCACCACCGGATGCCCCGGCAGGAACGGCGCCAGGTGCTTCGCGACCCCGATCGGGCCCATGCCCGGCCCCCCGCCGCCGTGCGGGATGCAGAACGTCTTGTGCAGGTTCAGGTGGCAGACGTCGGCGCCGATGGTGCCCGGGCTGGTGAGTCCGACCTGCGCGTTCATGTTCGCGCCGTCCATGTACACCTGCCCGCCGTGCTCGTGCACGACCTTGCAGATCTCCTTGATGTCCTCCTCGAACACGCCGTGCGTGCTCGGGTACGTGATCATCAGGCACGAGAGGTCGTCCTTGTGTTCCGCGGCTTTCTTTCGCAGGTCCGCCAGGTCGACGTTGCCCTGCGCGTCGCACTCGACCGCGACGACCTTCATGCCCGCGATGACGGCGCTGGCCGGGTTGGTCCCGTGCGCGCTGTCGGGGATGAGGCACACGTCGCGGTGTCCCTGGCCGCGCAAGGCGTGATAGGCGTGGATGACCAGGAGTCCCGCGTATTCACCCTGCGAGCCGGCGTTGGGCTGGAGAGACACGGCCGCGAAGCCGGTGATCTCCGCGAGCCACCGCTCGAGGTCGGCGAAGATGCGGCGGTACCCCGCGGTCTGGTCCGCGGGCGCGAAGGGGTGCAGGCGTCCGAACTCCGGCCACGTCACCGGCAGCATCTCGCTGGTCCCGTTCAGTTTCATCGTGCACGAGCCCAGCGGGATCATGCTGTGGGTCAGCGAAAGATCGCGCCCCTGGAGCTTGAAGATGTAGCGAAGCAGTTCGTGCTCGGCGTGGTAGGAGTTGAACACCGGGTGCGTGAGGTAGGCCGACGCTCGCTCGAAGGCCTTGAGCGGGTCCGGCTCGCCCTGCACTTGGCGGATCATGTCGTCGAACGAAACCCCGGCGGACTTCGCGCCCCCCATGACGCTCCGGAACGCCGACCAGATGTTCTCGACGTCGTGACGGGTCACGGTCTCGTCCAGCGAGATCGACGCACGCCCGTCGTGGAAGCATCGGACGTTGATGCCCCGCGAGCGCAGCGCGTCGGCGATGGCCTCGAGCGGCAGCGACGGGTTCAGTTCGACCGTGTCGAAGAACGCCCGGGCCTCGCTGTCGTGCCCGAGCGCGCGCAGGCCGCGCGCCAGCACCCTGGCGTGCAGGTGAACGCGCTCGGCGATCCGCTTCAGCCCGTGCGGCCCGTGCCAGCAGGCGTACATCCCGGCCATGATGGCCAGGAGAGCCTGGGCGGTGCAGATGTTGCTGGTCGCGCGTTCGCGCTTGATGTGCTGCTCGCGCGTCTGGATCGCCATGCGGTACGCCGGGTTCCCATGCGCGTCTTTCGACACGCCGATGATCCGCCCGGGCATCTTCCGCACATACTCGCTCCGCGCCGCGATGAACCCGGCGTGCGGCCCGCCAAAGCCCATCGGCACCCCAAACCGCTGCGCGCTCCCCACCGCGATGTCCGCGCCCCACTCGCCCGGAGGCGTCAGCAGCGTCAGGGCCAGCAGGTCGGTCGCCGCCACCACCAGCGCGCCGGCCTCGTGCGCCGCCTTCACCACCCCCGCGTAATCCCGCGTCTCGCCCGTCGTGTCCGGGTACTGCACCAGCACGCCCGCGTACCCCGCCGCGTCCGCGGATTCCACCGCGCCAACGTCCACCGCCACGCCCAGCGCCAACGCCCGCGTCTTGACCACCGCGATCGTCTGGGGGTGGCAGCACTCGTCGACAAACAGCCTCGTGCGCCCCTCCTCGCTCAGCGCCAGGCACATCCCCATCGCCTCCGCCGCCGCCGTGCCCTCATCCAGCAGGCTCGCGCCCGCCAGCGGCAGGCCGGTGAGGTCGCTCACCACCGTCTGAAAGTTCAGCAGCGCCTCGAGCCGCCCCTGCGAGATCTCCGCCTGATAGGGCGTGTACTGCGTGTACCACCCCGGGTTCTCGAGCACGTTCCGCAGGATCACCCCGGGCGTGACCGTGTCGTAGTACCCCATCCCGATGTACGACTTCGCGACCACGTTCTGCGCCGCGATTGCCCGCAGCTGCCCCAGCACCGCCGCCTCGCCCCGCTCCGCGCCCGGGATCCCCGCCAGCGTCATCGGCGTCTTCAGCCGGATGCCCGCGGGCACCACCGCGTCGCTGAACGCGTCAAGACTCTCGTACCCCACCACCTTCAGCATCTCCCGCAGGTCGTGCTCGCGCGGGCCAAGGTGCCTCCTCACAAACGTGTCTGTCGGTCCGAGCACGCCCTCCGGCGTCTGGCACACATCCTGGCAGGGGGCGGGGCGGCTCATGGCGGTCGTCATGGGTTCTCTCAGAGGCCCGAACCGGGCGGTCAATCAAGGCCGGGCGTCACGACGTCGACTCCGGCCCGCGATCATAGGAGCCGGACGCGCAGCCCCGGCCGAGATCAACCGGCCCCGCGGCGGATTACCGCCTCCTCCGCATCCCTTACTACACTCTCCTCACGCCTCTCAGGAGCTCCACATGTTCAGGCACGCCGCCTCGCTGATCCTCCTCGCCACCTCCCATGCCCTCGCCGGCGGCGGGGCCCACGTCAACCCGCCCTCACCGCAGGACCTCGCCCCAGAGATCGAGGTCTACCGCCAGCACCTGCTCACCATCTCCAACCCCTTCTTCGAAGGCCGCGCCCCGGACACCCGGGGCAACCGTCTCGCCGCGGACTACATCGAGTCCAACCTCCGCCGCCTGGGCCTCATCCCCGCCTTCCCCGTCGAGTCGGGCAAGGACGCGCAGGGCAACCCCATCCTGCAGGAGCGTGCCTCCTACCGCCAGCCTTTCGAGGCCCCCACCAGCCTCAGGCCCGGCGCCTCGTTCCGCGTCTCCGACCAGCGCGTCTCCTGGGAGGGCGCCTCACTCAAGGCGGGCGAGCAGTTCAATGTCATCGGCTACTCCGGCAATGGCGAGGCCACCGGCCCCGTCGCCTTCGCGGGCTACGCCATCGACGAAGGCCGCGACGGCTACTCCTCCTTCGCCAAGGACACCGACCTCACCGGCAAGATCGCCATGGTCCTCCGCTTCGAGCCCATGGACGAGAACGGCAAGAGCCTCTGGGCCGACGTCCGCTGGAGCGAGTACGCCGGCCTCCAGCCCAAGCTCGACGCCGTCGCCAAGCGCGGCGCCGCGGGCATCATCCTCGTCAACCCCCCCGGCGCCGACGACGAGCGCGTGAACCGCCTCGAGGACATGGGCCTCGCGGGCGCCCGCAAGATGAAGGTCCCCGTCGTCCACCTCTCCATCCCCGCCGCCGAATCGCTCGTGAAGGCCGCCGACAGCGAGCACCGCTCCCTCCTGGACCTCCGCCGCCTCGCCGACAAGGCCGGCGGCGTGATCGACCTCGCCGCCGCTCCCGTCACTCTCGGCGTCAAGGTCGACAAGGTTCCCATCATGACGGACAACGTGGGCGCCATCCTCCCGGGCAGGGGCGCTCTCGCCGACCAGTTCATCATCATCGGCTCTCATTACGACCACGTGGGCTACGGCTACGTGGGCGCCCAGAGCGAGAACCGGGGCAAGCTCCACCCCGGCGCCGACGACAACGGCTCGGGCACCTCGGGCAACCTCCTCGCAGCCGAGCGCCTCGTCAGGGCCTACGACCAGCTCCCGCAGGACGCCAACGCCCGATCGATCCTCTTCCTCTGGTTCAGCGCCGAAGAGTCCGGACTCGTCGGCTCTCGCTGGTACGTCAACCACCCCATCGTCCCCCACGACAAGCACACCCTCATGCTCAACATGGACATGATCGGCCGCCTCCGTGAGGGCAAGCTCGAAGTGGGCGGGGTCGGCTCCGCACAGGGCCTCGAGGAGTGGACCCAGCCCTACTGGGACGCCTCGGGCCTCACCATCAAGCCCACCCGCATCGGCGCATCCAACTCCGACCACTACTCCTTCCACCTTAAGAAGATTCCCAACCTCTTCTTCTTCACCGGCCTCCACAAGGAGTACCACAAGCCCGCCGACGTCGCCTCCACCATCAACATCGAGGGCGCCACCCAGGTCGCCGACCTTGTCTCCCGCGTCGCACTCGACGCCGCCACCCACCCCACCGGCTGGGTCTTCGGCAGCGGCCGCGAGGAAAAGGAAGAGGAAGAAAAGCCCCAGGAAAACGTCGGCAGCGTCACGGGCGTCGGCGTTCGCTTCGGCATCATGCCGGGCGACTACAGCGCCGAAGACGGCGTGCTCATCGGCGACGTCACCCCAAACCTCCCCGCCGCCAAGGCCGGCCTCAAGGGGGGCGACCGCATGACCCGCTGGAACGACACCCCGCTCACCACCGTCGAGTCCTGGATGCCCATGCTCTCCAAGCACAAGCCCGGCGACAAGGTCAAGATCACCTTCATCCGCGAAGGCAAGGAGATGACCACCGAGGCCGAGCTCGTGGGCCGGGGCCAACCCCGCCAGTAGGCCCCGCCGGCGGGCGCCACCCCTCCAAAGCAATAAGGGCCGGCCCCGCGATGGGACCGGCCCTTCTTTGTTTCACTCTTCGCCCGCGCCGATCAGGCGTCCAGGGCACGCAGCGACAGGCCGTGCTCCGCCAGACGATCCCGGATCTCCTTCAGCGAGGTCGCGCCGAAGTTCTTGATGCCCATCAGCTCCGCCTCGGTGTGCGCCGCGAGGTCGCCCAGCGTCTGGATGCTCAGCAGGCCCACCGCCTTGCGGGCCCTCACCGACAGCGCCAGGTCGCTCACGGGCTTGGCGAGCACCGCCTCCTTGCCGGAGCCCTTGTACTGCTCGAGCAAGGCACGCCGGGCCGCGCGGTGCGCGTCCTCGAGCCCCATGCCCATCCGCAGACCCTTCGCCGTCAGCATCTTCTTGATCTCGGTCAGCGAGCTCTCCCCGAAGTTCTTGTACGAGAGCAGCTCAGCCTCGGTGATCTTCAGCAGATCCCCCAGGCTCCGGATGTTCATCTTCTTCAGGCACGTGCGGGCACGCACCGAAAGCTCAAAGTCCGTCACCGGCGTGTCCAGCAGCGCCTTGCGCTTGAAGATGTCCCGGTCATCCTCCTGCACCACGACCATCTCGCGGCTGGCCTGCACGTCCTTCATGAAGAGCTGCGCCCGAAGGTGATTCGGGTTGCTCTCCAGAATCTGCCGCAGGCAACGCTCCGACGCCGCGTACTCCGCGCGGTCCTCGTACATCACCGCCAGGTTCAATAGGGCGTTCACCTTCGCGGGCTTCACCTCGCAGCAGCGCTCGTACAGCGAGAGGGCCTCGTCCTCCTCGCCCAGCAGGTCGAGGTGGTAGGCCAGCCGGAACAGCGCCTCCGCGCTCGATGGGTCCGCGCTCACCGCCCGGCGCAGTTCCGCCGTCGTCTTCTCGCGGTCCCCGGCCTCATCCGCCGCCTTCGCGGCCGCCAGGTGCTTCCCCGCGGCCTGGGGGTCACGCTTCACCGCATCGCCAACGCCGATCACCACATCAAGCGGATCGTGTGCCATCGATCGTGTGCTCCTTCAAAGCAAGAACGTAACTATAGGCGAGGCGGCCCCTCCCCCGGCCTGCCCTCGCCCTCCCCCGGCCTGCCAGCGATGTGATAGCCTTCCGCCCCATGCCAACCGCCCTCACCCGCCTCCTCCCCCTCCTCTTCGCCTCCCAGGCCATCGCCCAGCTCGCCGTTCTCGGAGACCGAGTCCACACCGTGTCCCCGAGCGGCGTGATCCAGCAGGGCGTCGTCCTCATCAACCCTCAGGGCAAGATCGACCGCATCGGCCCCGCGTCCGACATCGCCATCCCCGAGGGCTGGAAGACCATCAGGGCCGCCGTCGTCGTCCCGGGGTTCATCGACGCCCGATCCAGCGTCGGACTCTCGGGGCTCCTCAACCAGCGCCACGACCAGGACCAGCTCGAGACCTCCACCGCGATCCAGCCCGAGCTCCGCGCCATCGACGCCTACAACCCCAACGATCCGCTCGTCGAGTGGGTCCGCTCCCTGGGCGTCACCACCCTCCACACGGGCCACGCCCCGGGAGAGCTCATCAGCGGCCAGACGTGCATCGTCAAGACCGCCGGTAGCACCCTCGAACAGTCGCTCCTCCGCGAGACCGCCGCCCTCTCCGCCACGCTCGGTGACGGCGCCCGCCGCGACAACTCTCCCGGCACCCGCGCCAAGATGGTCAGCATGCTCCGCGAGCAGTTCATCAAGGCCCAGGAGTACCAGCGCGCCCGCGACAAAGCCGCTCCCGTCTCCGCCGCGGGAGAGAACAAGCCCCCCACTCCCCCCGCCCGCGACCTGCGCATGGAGGCTCTCTGCCGCGTCCTCTCGGGCGAGATCCCCTTCATGGTCAACGCCCAGCGCGCTCAGGACATCTCCGCCGCCCTCCGCCTTGCCGACGAGTTCAAGCTCCGCCTCATCCTCGAGGGAGGCAGCGAGTCCTACCTCCTCATCGACGCCCTCAAGGCCGCCCGCGTGCCCGTCCTCGTGCACCCGCCCATGGCCCGCGCCTACGGCGAGCTCGAGAACGCCTCCATGTCCACGCCCCGCGCGCTCCGCGACGCCGGTATCAACGTCGCCTTCCAGGCCGGTTTCGAGGGCTACGTCCCAAAGACGCGCGTGGTGCTCTTCGAGGCCGCCATCGCCGTCCGCCACGGCATGAGCCCCGACGACGCGCTCGCCTCCCTCACCATCGTTCCAGCGCGCATCCTGGGCATCGAGGGTCGCGTGGGCTCCATCGCCCAGGGCCTCGACGCGGACCTTGCCCTCTTCGACGGCGATCCGTTCGAATACACCACCCACTGCGTCGGCACCGTCATCGATGGCAAGCCCTTCACCGGCACGCCCCGCTGACCACGCCTACCGCATCACGACGCTCGCACTCGTGACGCAGGTGTACCCCTCGGGGTCGATCGCCGCCGCGTAGTTGAGCACCTCGACGGTCCCGGGCTGGGTCACCTGATACGCCGCAAGCATGTTGCCCAGGCTGCACCACCTCGTCGGGTTCTGCTGCCAGGACATCGACGCGAGCAGTTCGTCCGGCTTGCCCTGCGCGAACAGGCCCAGCAGCTCGCGGTCGTGCGTGAAGACCTTGTTGCGGAAGTCCGACGCGGGCTTGTCGTCGCCCGCGAGCCTGGTCTGGTCGCCGAAGGCCGGCCCCACGTGCGAGAGGTCCGCCGACGCGACGATCAGCGTCGTTCCGCCGACATTCTCCAGAGCCGCGCGCAGCGCCCGCACAAAGGGCTCGAAGCCCAGCCCCTTGGCGTCGTAGCTCTCACCCTCGTTCGCCGCCGGGTCGTGCACGAGCGCCGCAAAGACCTTGGGCGAGGCGCCGAAGGCGTGCTGGATCCACGGCACCTGCAGCTCGATGGAGTGCTCGCGCTCGTGGTCGTAGCGGTTCTCGAACAGCCGCGCAGCGCCCTCCTCGCCCAACTCCTTCCGCAGCGCGTCCACCAGCCCGCGGTCCAGCTCGCACGTCCCCAGGGGCGACTCAAAGCCCTTGTCGCAGCCGCACACGCCCGTCGCGAACCCGAAGTGATTCGTCCCCAGGATCACCACGCGGTCCGGCGCGGGCAGGCCCTTCAGCCGTCCCCACGTCGCCGCATAGTTCGGCCATCCGCGGCTGTAATCCAGGTGCGGGGCCGCCACCGCCTTGGGCAGCGACTCAAACTTCCCTCCCGGCGAGTTCTTGAGCGTGGTCTCGATCCAACCGTCCATGGCCTCGCGCAGCTTCGCGGCGCCCCGCGCCAGCGCGTCCGCCTCGCTCTCGGGCGCCGGCTCCCCCGCCGCGATCGCCTGCTGCAGCAACTGATCCATGATCCCCGCGGACGACGCCGGGGGCAGATTCACCGTCCCGTCAAAGTCCCGGCGCATCTTCTCCAGCCGCTTCTGGAACCCCGGACCCTCCAGCAGCCCGGCGTGGTCGAGCTGCGCCACGATCTGCTCGAGAATCCCCCGCGTCAGACCCTTGCCGACCTCCGCCGCGATCGCTTCCAATGACCGCGTCCCGTCCATCAGGGGCAGGATGTGCTGGACCGCCGGTGCAAAATAGACCAGCTCGTCCGACACCTGCCGCGAGTCTGCAAGCCCCAGAAGGGGTTGCCCCTCCTGCGTCTGCGCCGGAAACGCCCGCACGGGCCGCAGTTTCGGCACCTGTTGGTGGGTAGCCTTTGGGTCAAACGGCGGGATGGCAGGGGCTTGGGTCATGGGGGCCACTCTAGGAGCTCCTCCCCCCCCTCGGCTGGAATCTCCGCCCGGCACGCCTAGACTTCCAGCCCTACTTGCCGGGGTTCGCCCCGTCGGAGACGATTCGCCATGGCCCTCGATACCACCTCGTTCAAGCCCGGTCAGGACATCCTCTGCACCGTCGCCAAGCTCCCCAAGGCCGCGTCCTCGGTGTCCACCATCGAGCGCCTCATGCGCCTCGACCCCGACAACAAGCGCGCTCTCCGCAGGGCCCAGCGCATGCGCTCCCAGCGAGAGCTCGTCTACAACCGAGGCAACCGCGACTGGGTCAGCCGTGAGAAGCCCGCCCGCGTCGTCCGCTGCGTTTCCGGCGCCACCTGGACCATGCCCTTCACCGTTGACCTCGCCGACGAGCTCGCCTCTGTCAGCCAGTACGTCACCGTCAAGGCCAAGTAACCTCGCTCCGCCCCCCCCGCGCCGCGCCCGACAACCGGGGGCTGCACGAGCCCGGAGCAACCAATGCTCGTCCCCGCACCCGCCTTCTCAACCCGCACGCCCGTGCGGGTTTTTTCATGCCTCGCTTTCGCTCTGATCCTCTCGGCGTGTGAGAAGCCCGCGCCCGCCCCCCCTCCGCCCGTCATCAAGGGCGCCGTCGAAGCCACCTACACCGTCCGGGGGCGCGTCATCCGCCTCCCCAACCCTCCACTGGGCTACCTCGTGGTCCACCACGCGCCTATCCCGAACTTCGTCAACCGCCTCGGCAAGGAAGTCGGCATGGAAGAAATGGAAATGGACTTCGCCTGGGTCGCCCCGGGCGCCCTCGATGGCATCTCAGCCGGCGATCCCGTCGAACTCACCTTCGAGGTCCGCTGGCGCGGCGAACCCCCCACTCTCGTGACCAAGGCCGCCAAGCTCGGGCCCGCCGAGCCCCTCGGCATCCGCGAGTAGATTTCCGACTCCGCCCGCCGCACCCAGCGATCCGGCTCTGGACCAAAAAGATGAGCGCGAAAAAAACCCGGCACTCAGAACGAAAGGCCGAGCGCCGGGTCTCGTGGGGGTCTTTGTTGTGCCCGGAGGTTGCTGGCCGCCGGACAGCAGTCGATACGAACGCCCCAAGAGCCGGTTCCGGCAGGAACAAAAAAACTTGCCACAACTTCGGCGCCCCGACCGAGGCCCGCTAACCGCTTTCCGAATATCGTCTTGCGGCGAACCGGGGCCGCCGGTCAGGCGGGGCTCTCCACGAGCTTCTTCATGACCATCTGCAGGTCACCCCACACGGTTCGGCGGGTATCTTCCGTGTAGTTCCTCAGCACGTACGCAGGGTGGAAAGTGGGCATCACGTCCACCGTGCTCCCGTCCGTCAGGCTGTACGTCCGCCACCTCCCCCGCATCTTGGTCATCGACTCATCGCTCTTGAGGATCGCCCGCGACGCGGGCAGCCCCAGCGTCACGATCACCCGAGGCCCGATGATGCTCACCTGCTCCCGCAGATAGGGCTCGCAGATCTCGATCTCCCGGCCCGTGGGCGTCGCGTTGTTGGGCGGGCGCGTCTTCATGATGTTGCAGATGTACACGTCCTCTCGCGTCAACCCCATGCCGCCGATCATCTTTGTGAGCAGTTCCCCGGACCGGCCCACAAAGGGCCGCCCGGTGCGATCCTCCTCCTCACCCGGCGCCTCGCCGATGAACACGAGCCTCGCCGCCGGGTCTCCCTCGCCAAAGACGATCTTCGTGTGCGCCGTCACGAACTGCTTGTGCGGCGCGTCCTTCTCGTACTTCGCCCGCAGTTCGTCGAGCCTCGCCTGCTGCTCCGCGCGGTCCCTTGGCCGCTGGGGCTTGGACTCCACCACCACCCGCGCCGGAGCAGCCGCCGGGGCTTCCTCCGCCGCAGGGGCCGGCGTCTTCACCGCCGGGTTCTCCACCAGCGCCGGCGCGCCCTGCTCGCGGGCCGCCGCCTCCGCACCCCCGGCGTGATACACCGGGACGAAGTCCACGCCCATCAGCCGCGACGTCTGCGCGTGCTGCTTCACCAGCCTCGCCAGCCGCGAGACGTCGTGCCGCGTCGTGCTTGCGTCAGCGCGCCCCATGGCTCACTTCGGCGCCGCCGCGGGCGCTCCCTCGGGCTTCTGCTCGGGCTCGCCCGAGGGCTTTTCCGTCGCTTTGGTGTCCGCCGCCTTCGGATCCGCGGCCTTCGGCGCCTCGTCGGTCGGTGGCGTCGGCGCCGTGCGCTGCTCCTGCGGCACGGGGTTCACCGGCCCCTTCGCCGCCGGAATGTTGGGCAGTTCCGAGGGCGACTCGCTCAGCCACGTCGCGAAATACGCGCCGCTCAGCGACCCCACCACCAGCCCCAGCACCAGCCCGGGGATGAACGACGTGACAAACGCGGATGGTCGCTTTGCGGCTTCGCCCATGACATGCTCCTCACGATCGCCCGACCCACAAGTCTACCTCTCACCCCGCACCACCGGCTACAGCCGACGCATCCGCCTCATCCAGCAGCCATACTCCAGCATCGCCCGCACCATCTCACCCCGGCCCGGATATCCACGTCCAAAGGCCGTGTGCAGCCTCCACTCCCAGTACTTCCCCCGCAGCCTGAACCGGGTCCGCACCCCGAGCTTGAGCAGCTCCCACGCGCCAACGACATGGTCCAGCAGCGACAGCCGCGCCGCGCTCATGCCCGCTGCCCCGCGAGCGACCGCTTGTACCACGCCACGGTCTCGCGCAGCCCTTCGTCCAGGCTCACCAGGGGCTGATACCCCAGGAGCTCCCGGGCCTGCGTCACATCCGCGACGGAGTGCCTCACGTCGCCCGCCCGCTCGGCGCGGTGCACGGGCCGCACGTGGGGCACGCCGCACAGCCTCGCGAGCGAACCCGCGAGGTCGTCTACGCCCGTCCCAACGCCCGTCGCGACGTTTACCACCTGACCCGTAAGCCTCGCGTCGGTCGCGCCCGCCAGCAGCGTCGCGAGCACCGCGTTGCTCACGAAGGTGAAGTCACGCGTCTGCGAACCGTCGCCATACACCTCGGGCGCTTCGCCGCCCAGCAGCGACTTCGCGAACGCCGGGATCACCGCCGCGTACGCGCTGTCGGCGTTCTGCCTTGGGCCGAACACGTTGAAGTACCGCAGCGAGACCGTCGAGAGCCCGTAGCAGTGCGCCCACACGCTCAGCAGATGCTCCGCCGCCACCTTGCTCGCCGCATAGGGGGACATGGGCCTGGGGAGCTGCGTCTCGACCTTCGGGAGCTGAGGCTGATCGCCATACGCCGACGAACTCGCGGCGAAGACCACCCGCTGAGCCCTTGCCGCCCGCGCCGCCTCGAGCACCCGCAGCGTGCCGGTGGCGTTCACCGACCACGTCCGCTGGGGCTGCTCCAGCGACCTTGGCACCGACCCAAGCGCCGCGAGGTGAAAGACCGACTTCACCCCCTGGCACACGTCCCGCAGCGCATCGTCGTCGAGCACCGAGGCATGGACGAACCGGATGCGGTCGGGCTCAAACTCGATCAGCGTCGCGAGGTGCTGCAGCGTCGAGTTCGACAGGTCGTCGATCACCCGCACCGACGCCCCCAGCGACAGCAGCGCGTCGCACAGGTGCCCTCCGATGAACCCCGCCCCGCCCGTGACGCACACCTCGCGCCCCTCATAGAAAGGTCGCAACCTCGCCACGGTATCCGCCGGTAACTTCATGCCAGGTTCATGGTACTGGCCCCCGCCCGCTTTGGCCAGCCCAATCCGGTTCGGACGCTCGGCCCGTTCGGACCGCGAACAATCGACGGATGATCCTCTACCTCGCCACGGACCTCATCTGGGCCTCCAAGATCAAGGCGACCGCCAACGCCCTCGGCCTCTCCGCCCGCCCGGTTCGCACGCTGGAGATGCTCGAGGCACGCCTCGCCGACGCCGACCCCGTGGCCATGCTCCTCGACCTCGACGCCGCGGACCTCGCCCTCGCCATGCTGGCCCGCGTCCGCGACCCCGCCCTCCCGACGGCGCGGCGACTGAAGGTTCTCGCCTGGGGGCCCCACGTCGCCACCGACCTCCTCCAGAAAGCCCGCGACCTCGGGGCCGACGAGGTCCTCACCCGCGGCGCGTTCGATCACGCCATGGACGACATCCTCCCACGCCTGGCCTCGGCTTCCGCCACGCCGGATAGGCCATAGCCCCCCGCCTCAGGGGCGGTCGTGCTCTGAACTGTTTTCAAGCTCTGGGACCCCGCGGCCGAGCCGACCCGGTCAGGCCGCCTCGCCACGCTCCGCCGCCGTCTCGGGCCTCGTCCCACACACGCCGTCCCGCGTCACGTAGAAGAAGTCCGCGCAGATGGGGTACGGCAGCCGCTTGAAGTCGTGGTCCACACGCTCCCGCAGCCGGTTCGTGAACGCATCCGGACCCGGCGTGAACCCCACGAACATGTCCCTCGCGGGCGTCGCCACAAAGAAGTTGCCCCCAAGCTGCGGCGCCAGCCGGTCGTACAGGCTCGTGAGCAGCAGCCTCGCGGCGTCGTAGCCGTCGTGCTGGCTCACGATCGCGGCCCGACCGCCCTCCTTCGAATCCACGACCTGCACCTCCAGGTCCGGCGCGTACGAGTCGAGATTCTCGCGGGCGATCGCCTCCACCTCTTCCATCGTCAGCCGCCAACGGATCACCTGCTCCGTCGTGATGCTCACCGTCATGTGGGGCAGGTCCGTCACGAACACGATCACCGTGTCGTTCACGAACGGCACGTGCGCGACCTGCTCGCGAGACAAGTGCTGAAAGATCCCCTCGGGCTGAATCCGGGGCATGATGCGGGGCCGGGCAAAGTCCAGGGACATGTTCATGAGCTGCAGGGCATCACCCGCGAACAACTGCTCGAGATAGTGCTCCACGATCTCTACGCCCCGCGAGGGCTCGTGGTTGACCATCCGGATCAGGTTTTCAAGGTCCAGCCGCCGCCCGTTTACGATCAGCTCGCGCGGGCCCACCAGGTCGACCGCATACTCGGGCTGCAGGCGGCGCAGCATGCCCGCAACGGTCTCCGCAAACGCTTCCGGTTCACGCGGCATCGAGCCCATGGCAATCTCCCATCCCCGTGGGCGCCGGCCCGCACAGAGCCGGTCATGCACCCCTCAGGGGCCGGGCGATCGCCCGGCTTCGATCCTGCGGCCAAGTGCATCGTCAGCCGATTCGCCAATCTGCGGCGGTGGTTCTGAGTTTTCCGAAACCGCCCGGCCTCGCAGGCAACTTCCCGTCTGTCCGCGCAGGATTCGCCGGTTGTGCCTTGACACTCCCAAGTCCAAGAATCCGCGACGGGTCCGACAATCCGACAGCCCCTCCCGGGGCTCCCCCGGGCCCCGCCCGCGGGTGGGGCGTATAATCGTGCTTCCGGAGTCGGGCCCCCGCGGCACCTGCCGCAGGCCTTTCTCAGACTGTCCCTTTCCCTCCTGGAGGCCGATCAGTGACCGAGCAAGAGATTGAAGCGAAGGTGATCGACATCGTCGCGACCCAGATGGGCCATGACAAGAGCAAGATCACCCGCACCTCGAGCTTCCAAGACGACCTCAACGCCGACAGCCTCGACCAGGTCGAGCTCGTCATGGAGCTCGAAGAGGCCTTCGAGACCGACATCCCCGACGAGGCCGCCGAGAAGATCAAGACCGTCGGCGATGCTATCGAGTTCATCAAGCAGCACCACAGCAAGGACTAAGCGCGAAGGCTTGGTCCACACCCCGGCCTCCCTTGGCCCGGCAGGCACCTCCTCGGCGCCCCGTAGCCACGCGTCCTAGCCTTCCCACATGACCCGCCCCTCCCACAAGGTCGTCGTCACCGGTATCGGTGCCCTCACCAACCTTGGCCACACCGCCGCCACCACCTGGGAGGCCATGCGCGAGGGCCGCAGCGGTATTTCACGCATCGAGGGCGCCGACTTCGACCTCTACGGCGACCGCTGGGACGTCCGCATCGGCGGACAGGTTAAGGGCTGGGACGTCGCCTCTGTCATGGAGTTCCGCGAGGCCAAACGCCTCGACCGCTTCTCCCACCTCGGCATCGGCGCCGCCGACGAAGCCGTCCGCCACTCCGGAATCGATTTCGCCAAGGAAGACCTCGACCGCTGCGGCGTCGTCGTGGGTTCAGGCATCGGCGGCATCAAGACCATCGAGGACGGCGTCCTCGTCATGCGCGACAAGGGACCCGACCGCCTCAACCCCTTCACCGTCCCCCGCCTCATGGCCAACGCCGCCACGGGCAACATCTCCATCCGCTTCGGCCTCCGCGGGCCCGCCTCCTGCCACGCGACCGCCTGCGCCAGCTCCGGCCACGCCATCGGCGACGCCGTCAACTACCTCCGCAGGGGCCTCGCCGACGTCATGGTCGCGGGCGGCGCTGAAGCCGCCTGCACGCCCCTGTGCATCGGCGCCTTCATGGTCATGAAGGCCCTCTCCACCCGAAACGACGACCCCACCACCGCCTCTCGCCCCTTCGACCGCGACCGCGACGGCTTTGTCCTCTCCGAGGGCGCCGCCATGTTCGTTCTCGAGACCGAGGCCCACGCCAAGGCCCGCGGCGCCACCATCTACTGCGAACTCCTCGGCTTCGGCAACAGCGGCGACGCCGGCCACATCACCGCCCCCGACGCCGAAGGCGGCGGCGCCGCCCGCTCCATGAAGATGGCCCTCCTCGACGCCGGCCTCAACCCCTCCGACATCGACTATGTCAACGCCCACGGCACCAGCACCCCACTGGGCGACAAGGCCGAAGTCGCCGCCGCTCTCCGCGTCTTCGGGGACCACGCCCGAAAGTCCGCCGGCGGCCGCCTCCTCATGAGCAGCACCAAGTCCATGCACGGGCACTGCCTCGGCGCCAGCGGTGCCATCGAAATGATCGCCTGCCTCCACGCCGTCCGCGATGGCGTCGTCGCTCCCACCATCAACCTCGCCAACCCCGACGAGGGCTTCGACGTCGACCTCGTCCCCGGGACCGCCCGCGAACGCCCGGTCCGCTACGCCATGAACAACACCTTCGGGTTCGGCGGGCACAACGTCACCCTCATCGTGGGCCGCTACCAGGGCTGAGCCCAACCCCGTCCCCCTCTCTGGTACGCCGCTTGCGTCTGCCCCCCGGGCGGCATTGCCGCCCCGCGGAGACGCCCCATGCCCGGCACGCCCCACCAGAATCTCGCGCAGGTCCTGCAGCTCGAAGTCCCGCTGATTGTGCGCCTCGCGCAGCGACCCATGCGCGTCTCGGAAGTCACCGCGCTCGCCCCGGGTGCCATCATCGAGCTCCCCAAGTTCGCCGACGAGGACCTCGAAGTCCTCGTCAACAACACCCTCATCGGCACCGGCCAGGCCGTCAAGGTCGGCGAGAACTTCGGCGTGCGGTTCACCTACCTCGGCCCGCCCCGCGACACGCCCGCCCCCTCGGGCGACGCCGCCGGCAACGCCGCGGGCAACGCCGCCTGACCCCCCGGGCTGAAGCCCCTCCACCCGCGGGCCGATCCTCCTACGCTGCCCCGGTCACGGAGGACCCAGCCGCATGCCCAGAGATATCCCCGTCGGCAACGGTGATCTCCTCATCACCTTCGACCGGCTCTACCGCGTCCGCGATATCTACTACCCCCACGTCGGCAAGTACGACCACACCGACGGGCACGTCCAGCGCTTCGGCGTCTGGGCCGATGGCCGCTTCGCGTGGATCGAAGACGCCGGCTGGACTCGCTACATCGCCTACCGGCCCGACACCCTCGTCACCGACGTCCGACTCCGCCACGACGGGCTCGGCCTCGAAATCTCCTGCGCCGACGCCGTCGACTTCCACGAGCCCGTCTACTTCCGCCGCGCCGTCATCAAGGACCTCACCGGCAAGGACCGCGACGTCCGCGTCTTCATGCACTGGGACCTCTCCATCAGGGGCTCCCCCGTGGGCGACACCGCCAACTACGACCCCGCCACCTCCGCCGTCGTCGTCTACAAGGACGACTCCTACTTCCTCTTCAACGCCTGCGACGAGAACAAGTGCGGCATCGACAACTGGGCCATCGGCACCAAGCGCGTCCGCGGCGCCGAGGGTACCTGGCGCGACGCCGAGGACGGCCAGCTCGGCCGAAACGCCATCTCTCAGGGCTCCGTCGACGCCACCATCGGCTACAACCTCCAGGTCCCCGCCTCCGGCTCCGCCTACGTCACCTCCTGGCTCGCCTGCGGCAAGTCCTACACCGACGTCAAGACCCTCAACCAGCGCATCCTCGAAACCGGCCCCGACCGGATGATCGAACGAACCGCCTCCTACTGGCGCCTCTGGGCCGGCCGCGAGGTCCCGGGCCTCCACAGCCTCCCAGAGCCCGTCCGCAACCTCTACGCGCGAAGCCTCCTCGTCCTCCGAACCCAGATCGACAACGCCGGCGCCATCATCGCCGCCAACGACTCCGACATCACCCAGTTCGGGGGCGACCACTACTCCTACTGCTGGCCCCGCGACGGCGCCCTCGTCGCTTATGGCCTCGTGCGCGCCGGGCAGAGCGAGCTCTCGCGTAACTTCTTCCGCTTCTGCGCTCGCGCCATCGGCCGCGACGGCTACTTCCTCCACAAGTACAACCCCACCGGCGAACTCGCCTCCTCCTGGCACCCCTGGATGCTCGAGGGCCAGCGCATCCTCCCCATCCAGCAGGACGAGACCAGTCTGGTCGTCTGGGCGCTCCGCCGCCACTTCGAGACCTTCCGCGACGTCGAGTTCGTCAAGCCCCTCTACCTCCCCCTCGTCGTCCGCCCCGCCGAGTGGATCCTCAAGTACCGCGATTCCCACGCCCTCCCCCTCCCCTCCTGGGACCTCTGGGAAGAACGCCGCGGCATCCACACCTTCACCGTCGCCTCCACCATCGGCGCGCTCCACGCCGCCGCCGAGTTCGCCGAGGACTTCGGCGAGCCCGACCGCGCCCTCCGATACCGCGAGGGCGCCGAACGCATGACCCAGGCCATGCGCCGCTGGATGTGGGACCCCGCCGCCGGACGCTTCTGCAGAAACGCCGTCCCCAACCCCGGCAACGGCTACACGCTCGACATGACCGCCGACTCCGCCAACTTCGCCCTCTTCGCCATCGCCGGCCTCTCCCCCTTCGACGCGCAGGTCGAGAGCGACCTCGCCAAGACCCGCGACCTCGTCATGGTCCGCACGCCCATCGGCGGCTACGCCCGCTACGTCCACGACTACTACCACCAGGTCGAACGCCAGAACATCGAGTCCGTCCCCGGAAACCCCTGGGTCATATGCACCCTTTGGCGAGCCCAGTTCGTCATCGCCCGCGCCAAGTCCGAGGCCGACCTCGCCGAGGCCATGGACATCCTCAACTGGTGCGTTGCCCGCGCCGAGACCAGCGGCGTCCTCGCCGAACAGTTCCACCCCTACACCGGCGAAAGCCTCTCCGTCAGCCCCCTCACCTGGAGCCACGCCACCTTCGTCATCGTGGTGCTCGAATACCTCAGCAAACTCGAATCGCTCCGGGGCCGAACGGCCTGAACTCGAACGGGCTGGCGGCCTGGCACCGATTGCCACCCTTTATCCCGTGCCATCGGAGGTGGCCGGCCCGGCGGCCTCCTCGGTGCTTCGGGTGCCGTGGTTCGGCGCCCTCGCCGAACCACGACGGCTCGCGTTGGACGCAAGCGGCCTCACGGACACCCGCCACCACCGACGGTGTTGATGAGGGCGGCGATGTCGTCTTGGTCTTCGTTGCCGTCGCCGTTGAAGTCAGGCGGTGCGCCGGTGGGGTTCTCGCCCCCACTTGCTCAGTCCAGAAGCCTCCGATCGATCGCGGGAT
>JADYXW010000101.1 GCA_020853975.1 Phycisphaerales bacterium | reverse complement strand
GCGACTCCGGATCGGCGGCGCGGTTCTTCTACTGTCCGAAGGCCGACAAGGATGACCGTGAATCTGGGATAGCCGTACGCCCCGTCGTCGACAGACAACGGTTGAACAGCCACCCGACCGTCAAGCCCACCGACCTGATGCGGTACCTGTGCAGGCTCATCACGCCGCCGGGAGGCACGGTGCTCGATCCATTCGCTGGGAGTGGTTCAACCGGACGCGGCGCACTGCTTGAAGGGTTCGGCTTCGTCGGTGTTGAGCGCGAGGCCGAGTACGTTGAGATCGCCAGGCTGCGCATCGCCGAGGCGGCCGGTCTGTTCTCCCAGGAGTCCGCATGAAGTTCCGCAAGAAGCCAGTCGTGATCGACGCCGTTCAGTGGTGGCCGCCGGGTGACCATCGCCACGTTCCCATCGAGGGCGTGGAGCGCGGACCGCGCGAGGACCAGCCGTGGGGCGTCGCCACGCTCGAAGGCTTCCATGTGGCGAGCCCGGGCGACTGGATCATCACGGGCGTCAAGGGCGAGCGGTATCCGTGCAAGCCTGACGTCTTCGCGGCGACGTACGAGCTGGCAGAGTCCAACCCGCCGGAATCCGGCGGGTTCGTCGACCTTGAAGGGGACGCGGTGCCATGAAGCTCGACGGCGGTTCATACACGTTGCAGGTCTGCCCGGAGTGCCGCGGCAAGGGGAGTGTGATGCAGGACGACACCTTGGGCGTTCGATCGCAGAAGTGGGTCAGGGGCGGGCGCGTGCCATGCCCCAAGTGCAAAGGCAAGAAGGCCGTGGCGAGCTCGATGCTCCAGGGCGGGAGGCTGGACGCGGCGCTGCGGGCCATCGACCGCGCGGCGGCGAATCCAGAGCGGCCAGCGCCGGTGCTCAGGCTGGCTGGAAAGGGAGGGACCAATGGATGACATCGGCAAACTCGACGAGCAGAACCGGGCCCGCAAGCAGGAGACGCTCAACCGGGTGCGTGACATGCTCGCCTCGGCAGGCTTCGACGTCGCGGTCGTGCTGGCGACGTACACCACCGAGAACGGCGACACCGCGGCCGTGACCGCGTACGAGGGCAACTGGTACGCGCAGACCGGCCTGATGAGGTACGCGCTCCTCAAGCGAGATCAGATCGCGGTGCTGGAGGCGAGGAAGAACATCCAGATGGACGAGGACGGCTTAGACGGGGGGTAATCGGCATGGAGTTCACACCGCTGCTGTTCTGGCTTCTCGTCGGCCACGCCATGTGCGACTACCCGCTCCAAGGCGACTTCATGGCGCGGGCCAAGAACCCCGTGAACCCAATGCCCGGGGTGCCGTGGCTCCCCGTCATGCTGGCCCACTGCCTGATCCACGCCGGCGGGGTGGCGCTGGTCACGGGCAGCGTCGCGGCGGGCGTCTTCGAGTTCGCCGCCCACCTCATGATCGACACCGCCAAGTGCCGCGGGCGGATTGGGTTCGCCACCGACCAGGCCCTGCACGCGGCCGGCAAGGTCATCATCGCTCTTGGACTGTGCATCGGAGTCTGACATGCCGATCTACCCCATCAAGTGCGACTGCGGGTATCGCGGGGACGTCTACGCCAGGGTGGCCGAGCTCGACGCCAACGGGCGGCTGCTGTGCCCCGAGTGCGGCGAGAGGGCCGAGCAGGACTACGGCCAGAAGGGCGTCGGCGTTGTCGCTGACGACTTGCACGGCAAGCGGCGCAACAGCGTGGAGTCCGGGGCCATGCCGCACGAGGTTCCCGAGCTGCGGCGGCTCTACGGAGACTCGGGGAAGTGCTGGCAGAACGACGGCTCGGTCAAGTTCGACAGCAAGACCGACGCCGCGAAGTTCTACCGCAAGGAGCAGGCCCTCAAGCGCAAGTTCGCCGCCGAGAAGAAGGCGAAGGCTGGCAAGGCAAAGTGAAACGACGGCGACGAGCACCGGCAACGGCACCGGACTGGTATTCGACGCGCATGGCGGAAGCCGCGGCGTGGATAATGAGCGGACCTCGTGAGGACTGGGGTGGGCGGACGCTTATGGCCGTGCGGTGTATGCAGTACTACGACCCAGCGCGCGGCGCATCCGTTGCCACGTTCCTAAACCGCGGGTGGCTATTCGCACAGATTGACGCCACGCGCCGCGAGACCGGATGGTCGACCACTGCCAAGAAGAAGACCAGGGCCAGGCTCGTGTTCATGGGCGAGGTGTTCGACGCCAGGTCCGTGGAGGACGAACCCCGAGAGCGGGTCGGCGACGTCTCACTCTCCGAGGAGATGCGTCTGTGGGCGCGCGGCGTTCCCGAGCGGACCATTGCGGCGATCGTCGGCATTCCGCACGGCACGGTGAAGTCTCGGCTGGCGCGAGACCGCAAGCTGCTGGCAGAGCTGTACACGGGTGAAAAACGGCCAACCAAGCGCTCTCGCTAGTGGTTCTGACAGGTTTGCTGTCCACATCAATCGGAAAGACCAGTGGTAGCGGCTGTCGCCGCCGTCAGCATTTTCCGTGCCTCAACAGAGGCGTCGGAATCGACGGAGACAGCCCCCATGTTCATGCCATTGATCTCCATCCTGCGATCGCCGGAAGCCGACGGAGGTGGCGGCGCACCCGCCGCTCCGGAGTCGGCCGCGCCGGCACAGACGAACACCACCGAAACATCCGGGGAGGCCACGAGCGTACAGGGGGCGGGGGCCTCCGCTGGCGAATCGAGCACCCCGGAACCTTCCACCGACCCGCTCGACGACGCGGTATCCAGGGCTCGCGCGGCGATGTCCAAGGCCGACGGCACGGAGCAGGAGCCGAGTGCCCCCACGGCCGACACGCTGACCGACGAGCAGGTCGACGCGATCGTGGCGGAGATGGACGCCGAAGCCAAGGCGGCGCAGGCCGCGGCGAGCCAGGAGCCGAAGGCGGAAGCGACCGCCAAGGCGCCCGACGCGCCGAAGCCAGAATCGAAGCCTGACGCGAAGGCGGCGGCCAAGCCGGAAGCCAAGCCGGACGACAAGGCCGCGGACAAGGACATCAAGGCCATCGTCGCGGAGCGATTCCCTGGCCTGGTGGACTTCGACGAGACGCACGACCTTGTGCGCAGCCTCGTGGAGATGGAGGCGAAGCTCGCCGAGGCCACCAAGCGGGACATGACGCCGCAGGTCGCAGAGATCGTGCAGGCCCAGCGCCGTGTCGACGCGATTCACCAGGCGATCAACTCGATCCCGGACCTGGACCGCGAGATGTTCGGCGAGTACGGCCGCCGCATGGGCCCGAAGCAGATGGAGAAGCGGGTCGCGCTCGACACGCTGGCTGCCCGCATCTACAAGCAGCTTGAGGCCGAGTCGAACCTGTCAAACCTGACTGGTATCGAACGCGAAGAGGCCGTCTACACGCTGAGCAACAAGGCGCTCGATGCCGCCCATCGCTCGATGACCAAGAAGCGGTCCAGGCCAAGCGCCGAGACCGAGGCCATCGGCAAGCTGCGGCAGACCGCATCGCAGCGTTCGCCGGCGGCGCTCGGCAGCGGACGTACCCAGGTGAGCACGCAGATCAACGACGACGACGACGGGCCGACCGCGATCAGAAAGGTGCTCGCGGCGCACGGCATCGGCAAGAACTGACCACGTCTGAACCATTGGCGTCGAGCCCCCCGCACGCCCCAACCGCAGGAGATTCGTCATGGGCGTCAACGCAGGCATCGACATCCAATCGCTCCAGACCGAGGTAATCCAGGCCGCCCGGACCAAGGTCGCCAAGAACTTCAAGGAGACCGCGGAGTACCGCAAGTACACGGTGCAGGAGCTCCTGCTCGGCCGCGCGGTCACGGAGTCCGAGGAGCACGGGTTCGAGTGGACGGTGAGGATCAAGAGCGCCGCCGGCTCCACGGGCATGGTCGACGCTTTCGAGAAGGTGACCTACCAGCGCGACGACTACGGCGTGCGGTGCAAGGCCACGCCGCGCACGGTCGTCTCCCACAAGAACGTGGTCATCGACAAGCTCGCGGAGATGATCGGCAACGGCGCCGTCGACAAGGTGTACTCCGCCTACAAGATGATGGGCTCTGCCGCTGAGGAGGAGTTGGCCCGCACCTGGGAGTCCAAGCTCACCAACCCGCCGCAGTCCGTGTCCGCGAAGGACGGCATCATGGGACTGCTCTACCACGCCAGGCGGTCGATGACCTCCGGCGGCGTGTTCGTGGCGCAGACCACTCCCGCCCGCAACGGCGTGTACTACCGCGACGGCGCCGGCACTGTGGCGTCGGATATGTACACGGTCGCTGACATCTCCGCCGCCGCGTACTCGCGCCTGCGCACGCTGGTTGGAACGCACGGCGGCGTGATGAATGACACGCTGCTCAACACGGTGTACGAGTGCGTGAAGCAGCAGCGGTTCGAGTTCCTTCCGACCCTCAAGGGCGAGACGTCCAAGGTCGACACGGTTGTCCTGTGGGACGACGTGTTCGACAGCCAGTACGACCAACTCCTGACGGCCCTTGGCGCCCCGCGCAAGCGCGACTACTTCGAGACCGGCGAGACCACCGTCAAGGGCACCAAGACGATGGCTGTCCCGTTCTGGAACGGCCACACGCTCCGCCCGATCATCGGCGTCAACCTCGCGGAGCTCAAGTTCCGCAAGTCGCCGGGCAACTGGGGCAAGCAGTACATGGAGCAGCTCACGCACCGCTCAAACGCCTATCCGGTCGAGTGGACCGGCCAGATGTGGGCCGAGAACCCGCAGAGCGCGATCTTCCTCATCCACGGCTCGTTTAGCACCGGCACCTGATCCGACGCCGGCCCGGGTGGCCGGCACGCAACGAGGACACCAGCCGGGCATTCGCTACGGCAGAAACGCACGACACACACACCGGCCCCGCGGGGCCTGAATCGAGGGATGAACAATGGGAAACGTCGTACAAACTCCGGGCGTTGCCATGCAGGCGGTCCGCCAGGGCACCTACACCGGCTACGAGATGGACGGGTCGACCGTCATCAACGCCGACCTCAAGCCCGGCGCCATCGTGCAGCTCGCGGGCATCGTTCCGAGCGGGCAGACGGCGGCGCTCGGCAACCTCGTCTCGCGGCCGACCGAGGGGTACGCGACGCCGTGCATGGTGGTCTCCGAGGCCTGGGACAAGTCCAACCAGGACGCGGTGAACACGCAGGACGGTGTGACGGCCAACCTTCGTCGCGGCGGGAGCGTGCCGCTGGTCAGCGCCGGCTACACGCGGGCGCTGGTCAAGCACGGCGTCGCGCTGGTCGCTGGCGTGACGCTGCTGGCACCGACCGATGACACCTTCCACCTGACCCCGTACGTCAACGGACAGCTCGCGGGTGGCCTCGTCGCCGCGTCCACGGCGGTCACGAACACTGTGAGCACCGAGCAGTCGTTCGCCGGGGCGTCCATCGCCATCCCGGCGCACAGCCTGCGCGTGGGGGACATCGTTCGCGGCACTCTCCAGGGCGTCGTGTCCGCCGCCGCCTCGACCGACACCCTGACGGTCAAGGTCAAGATCGGCTCCAACATCGTCGCCGTCACCGGCGCTCCCGACTCGGTCACGGGCGACAAGTTCGTGATCCACTGGGCCCTGAAGGTCCGGACCATCGGCGCCGCCGGCACCGCGGTCTGCGAGGCCCTGACCTGGAACGGCACCGAGGCCGCCGCCGCCGGCGCCGCCGACATCCCGAGCGGTTCGGCGCTCGCGTCCTTCACTCTCGACACCACCGCGGCCGTCACCATCACCGCCACGGGTACCTGGTCGGCGACCAGCGCGACCTGCACGGCCAACCTCGAAATCTTTGACGCGGTTCTCGAGCGCCTCCAGACCTCCCTCGCCGCCCGCCCCGTCGCCGTGGCGATGGAGACCACCACCATCAACGACTCCACCAACGGCCAGGCGCTCGCCAAGGTCGCCGTCCTGTCCCCGATCGTGTAATCCGCCGGGGGAGACCCCGACACCCCGCCATTTTGCGGGCGTGGGCACCAAGGCAAGAACGCCCGTGCAACCACCCACGCCCGTTTTTCATGCTGACCGCCGCCACCATGACCAAGGCAGACATCCGCAAGCGGGTGGCCCTGCGCGCGAGCAGGATCAGCCAGGACTCGTCCGGCCGCAAGGTCGCCGACACGTCCGAGCCGGCGTACACCGAGCTCGACGACGCGATCCGTGACGGCGTGGAGCGGTTCTGGAACCACCACCAGTGGGCGTTCGCGTCCCAGGTGATCCAGTTCTCGCTCAACGCTGACGGGACCGGACCGCTCAACATCGACGGAGACCCGAGCCGCTACCTGTTGCCAGACATCGTGCGGAGCCTGCCCATCGACGGCAAGGTCTACCTCCGCGCGCCGGACTCCACCGCCGGGTGGAATGTCGCCACACGGCACATGGACCAGGTGATCGAGCGGCAGTTCCTCCATTCGTCCACGAGCGGCATCGTCCAGGTCTGCGGTGCCGAGTTCAGTTCGGCCGTCAGGCCCGGCATGAGCGAGCGTGGCGGCATCGAGTTCCGCGTGTGGCCGGCCCCGGGCGACGACTACGAGGTGGCGTTCCGCGCCATGGTCGGGGCCGTCCCGCTGGTCAACGACAACCAGCGCGGCAACTGGCCCGGGGCGCACGACGAGGCGGTCATCGCCTGTGCGGTCGCCGCCCTGTTCATGCACGACCGGACGCCCGACAGCCCCGAACGCAAGGCCGCCGAAGCACACGCGGACGCAGCGCTCGCCAAGAGCGTGGAGTACGACGACGAGTACATGCGCCCGCGAGTGCTCGGGTCGATCGGGGAGTCCTCCGAGGGCTTCGATGCTCGGAGTGCCGAGCTCATCGACCTGACCACGAACGAAACCATCCTGTCCGTGACCACCTTCGGGTGAGGAGCAAGCCATGTCCGAACGCAATCAGTTTGATGCCTGGGCACGCAACCAGTACCGCGGGGAGAAGGG
>JADYXW010000100.1 GCA_020853975.1 Phycisphaerales bacterium | reverse complement strand
GGCAGAACGGCAGAACGGCAGAACGGCGTCGCGCATCAGGGGCCTCCCGAAAACTCCCCTATCCCCGAGTCAACTTACCACACGAGCCAGCCGGGGCAAGCAAAGTTGGATAGCAAGATCCCAAAATGCGCGCGCGGGGCGGGCGGGGGAGACCCCGTGGCCGGGTTCGGACGTATCGTCAGTGCGGATCGGGATGGGGCCCACGTCCGAAGGAGACGCGGGTGCCACGGGAGGTACGGCATGCGCACGCTGGTGGCGATTCCGGTGTACAACGAGGCGAAGCACGTAGAGAGCGTGCTCGGCCGCGTGCTGGCGAGGCACGCGGACGTGCTGGTGGTGGATGACGGCTCGACGGACGCGACGGCGGAGCTGGTGTCGCGGCACCCTGTGGACGTGATCCGGCGGCGGGTGAACCGCGGGTACGGGGCGTCGATGCGGGAGGCGTTCCGGTTTGCGGCGCGTGAGCACTATGACTGGCTGATCACGATGGATTGCGATGATCAGCACGAGCCGGACGCGATCCCGGAGTTCATCGAGGCGGCGCGCGAGGATGATGCGGACGTGGTTTCGGGGTCGCGGTATCTGGCGGTGTCGAAGGGGAATGACCGCCCGCCGCCGGAGAGGCGGGCGATCAACGTGGAGATGACGCGGGAGATCAACTGCCGCCTGGGCCGGTGCCTGGGGACGCTGCTGACGGACGCGTTCTGCGGGTTCAAGGCGTATCGGGTGGATGGGCTGAGGCGGCTGCGGCCGACGGTGCGCGGGTACGCGTTTCCGATGCAGTTCTGGGTGCAGGCGGCGTGGGCGGGGCTGCGGGTGCGCGAGATGCCGGTGAGGCTGATCTATAACGACCCGAACCGGTCGTTCGGCGCGACGCTGGATGACCCGGCCAGGCGGCTGAGGCATTATCGGAGCGTGCTGCACCGCGAGCTGCTGAGGCGAGCGCCCGGCCTGCCCTGCGCGTCGCTCATGGGCATCGCTGGCCGGGGCAGGGACTGCGGCTGCCAGTGACGAACGCTGGGCTCACGATCCGGCCATCGGCGAGCGCGTGGCGTCCGACGCGGCACGGGAGCGTGGAGGCGCGGCGTGCGCTGGGGCTGCCCGCGGGCGAGCTCATCATGAGCGGGCACCAGGCTGAGTGCTGGCACGCGGGGATTCTGGCGAAGCGGCTGGTGCTGCCCAAGGGGCGGGGCGCGTGGGTGGTGGTGGATCAGGACACGAACGACGCGCTGGGCGTGGCGTATCCGGGGCCGGGGCCGACGCGGGCGCTGTGGAGGATGGGAACGGAGGCGGCGGAGGTGCCGACGGCCAGCCTGGGCGCGGTGCGCGCGGGAAAGGCGCCGGGGGACGCAACGCCCGCGAGCGCGGCGGCAGGGCTGCGCGACCTGAAGCGGGCGATGGAGGCGCACGAGGGAGCCCCGACGCTGGCCGAGCAGGTTTCACGCGCGGTGGAGTCGCTGGTGGTGGAGCGTGTGGAGGGGACGGAGCGCATGCCGCTGGTCTTTGCGACGGCGCTGGCGGGAACATCCCGGTTCGGCGAGCTGGTCGATCGGATGAGGCGCGAGCCGGAGGCGTGCGTGCGCGCGTACAACGCGGCGGCGGCGGCGCACCCCCGCGCGAGACTGCGGGCGCTCGCGGTGGCGGGCGGGCGTGTGGAGCTGCCCCTGTGGAGGCTGACGGCGGGGGCGGCGCGGAGCCCGGTGTACGCGGACGAGCTGCGCGCGGGCGACGTGGCGGGGCTGGCGCCCCGGGCGCTGCTGATGACCGGGCTTCTGAGGCTGGACCTGTGCGACCTGTTCGTGCACGGGCTGGGTGGTGAGGTGTATGACCCGGCGATGGAGCAGTGGCTTGCGAACTGGCTGGGCGGGAGCACGAAGCTGGCCCCCACCGCGATGGTGACGGCGACGCTGAGGCTGCCCTTTGACGTGCCCGTGGTGACGCCCGAAGAGATCGACCGGGCGAGGTGGCTGGCGCACCGCGCGACGCACGACCCGTCGCGGATTGGTGATTCGGGGTGGGCTTCGGAACGTGACGCGGCGCTGGCGCAGGTGCGGGGCGCGACGGGGCGGGCGGAGAAGAGGCTCGCGTACCTCGCGATGCGCGGGGTGGTGGAGAGGTATCGTGCGGCGCGGGGGGCGGCCCTCGCGGAGCTGGCGGCACGGGGCGAGGAGGCGGCCCGGCACAGGGCGCGGGCGCAGGTCGTGCACGACCGGACCTGGCCCTGGGTTTTGCACCGCGGTGAGGCGCTTCAGGATCTGGCGAGGCGTGCGCGGGAGGCGGGCTGAGCCGGCGGAGATAGGATCGGGTCTGCATGGGAACGGTCCGCGCGACGGCGAGCTTGATGGACGGGTGTCGCGCCGGCGTGCTCGGCGTGTGGGTGGCGTTGTGCGCCTGCGCCCTGATGGCCGGGTGCGGAGATCGGAAGCCGCCCCCCCCACCTCCGGATGCGGGCGAGGTGCGGATTGCGGTGCTTTCGCCCGCGGCGGCGGTGATGCTGCGCGACATCGGGCAGGAGCACCGGATCGTCGCGCGGCATGCGTTTGACCTGGTGCTCTCGCGGGGGCTGCCGGTGGGCGGGGATCAGAACACGATCAACCTGGAGGCGCTTGTTCGCGCCAGGCCGACACACATCATCACGCAGTGGCAGTCAAAGTCGCTGCCCGGGCCGTTTGTGGAGGAGGCAGCGCGGCACGGGTGGAAGGTGCACGATGCCAGCCTGCTGAGCATCGACGACATCGATCGCGAGCTCGCGGCGCTGCGCGACTTCCTTTCGCTGCCGGTTGATGAATCGGCGGACCACATGCGGCTGAGGCTGCGCGACGCGCTGAAGCCCAGGGGGCCGGGGGGCGGGCCGTTCCGGAAGGTCGGGCGTGTGCTCCTGCTGGGGGCGACCGAGCCGACGGCGGCGCTGGGGCCGGGGTCGTGCCACCAGCAGGTGCTGGAGCGTATCGGGGGCGCGCCGGCGCTGCTGTCGGGCAACGCGTGGGTGGAGCTTTCGACGGAGGACCTGTTGCGCCTGAACCCGGATGCGATCATCGCGGTGCTGCCCCGCGAGAATCGCGCGGGGGACAGCCGCGCGAGCTATGTCGTACGGGGCGCGGAGGCGGCGGAGCGTCTGCGCGGGGTGATGGCCCTGGACATTGCGGCTGTCTCGCGCGGGCGGGTGGCGGTGATCGACGACCCGCTGGCGCTGCTTCCAAGCACGTCGATGGCGGCGTTTGCGGACGAACTGGCGGAGGTTCTAGCGGCCTGGGAGGCCCAGTAGTCAGGGGCACGCGCCGCCGGCGACAACCGCGATGACCGCGCTCACGTCATCCTGGTCGACGTTGCCATCCTGGTTGAAGTCGGGGTCGATGTTGGATGGGTTGTCACCACCACCGACGACGTTGATGAGATAGAGCACGTCGTCCTGGTCGGCGTTGCCGTCCTGGTTGAGGTCGGGGTCGCACGGGGGGCAGGCGGGGTGGCCCGCGGAGAGAAAGCTGAGGGATGCGGGCGTAGAGAGGGTGTTGCCGCATGCGGCGGACGTGGCGACGCACCGGAAGAAGTGCGTGGCGGCGGTTCCGGACCAGGCCGAGGTGGTGAGCGTGCTGGAATCGGAGCCAAAGGCGGAGAACGTGCCGCCCGAGGGGTGCGGGGAGCTGTTGGGTCCGTCGGCCACGTTGAACCAGAGGGCGTTGTCCGCGGAGACCTGCCAGAGGAACGTGTGCGGGCCCGCGCCGAGCGGCGAGAGCGAGAACCCGGCGGCTGCGCGGGGGCAGGCTGACTGTGTTGGGGGCTCGGTGGCCACGAACGGGCAGAACTCGATGGTGAGGTCGACGCCGACGAAGTGGCCGAGGCCGGTCTCAGGAACCGGGAAGGGTCGGAACTCGATGATCTGTCCGGTGGTCAGGGGGATCGGTCCCAGGCCCATGGGCGAGGAGATGTTGTTGGAGAAGAGCGCGGCGGCGTCGGAGCGCCGGGTGCCGAAGATCGTGTCCCTTCTGGCAAGCTCGGTCGAATCCAGGACGAGCGTCCAGCGGCCCTCGCGGCCCGGGGCCATGTCGGCGTGCCACGCACGGCCTGAGATGGTGGCGGTACCGGGGCGGGGGCAGGTCCAGCGGGCGCTCGTGAAGAAGATGGAACTGCCGCCCAGGTAGCCCGACCAGGAGTGCGCGAGGATGTCACCCTGGCGCATGTCGAAGGCGACGGGGTTATCGGCGAGGGCGACAGAGAACGACGCGTCGTAGCTGGCAAAGAAACCCCAGCCGGGTCCGATCCACTCGTTGAGGCCGGGCAGTTGGACGCGCAGGGGCGCCCCTCCCCAGCGGTAGGACCACCACTCGCCGGGGTTTGTATTCAGATCGAAGTCGGTGCGAAGGTCGAAGTGCTGGGCTGAGGCGGACGGTGCGGCGAGGCACAGCAGTGCAAGTGGGAGGGCGCGCATAGGGCCTCCTAGACGTTCGTGCTTCAGCTTACAGCGATCGCGAGAGAACACAAGCTTGACTGGTGCCACAGCCCGCTGCGGGGCTGCTTTGCCCTCGACGGGGGAGGCGGGCAGGGTGCGGGGTACTGGGAACTTGGGGCGCCCTCTGAGGCGAGGGAGCGAGTTCTTAGGGGCAGCCGCCGCCACCGACGGTGTTGATGAGGGATGCGACGTCGTCCTGGTCGACGTTGCCATCCTGGTTGAAGTCGGGGTCGATGCCGGTGGGGTTTTCGCCGCCGCCGACGACGTTGATGAGGTAGGCGATGTCGTCCTGATCGACGTTGCCGTCCTGGTTGAGATCAGGATCGCAGGCCGGGGCGAGGGTGAGCAGGCCGATGAACTGGGGGGTGACGCCGGAGCCGGAGCCGCCGAAGACGGTGACAGCGGGGTCGCCTGTCGCGGGGTTGAAGATCTTGACAGCGGTTCCCTCGGTGAAGAGCATCTGGCCATCGGAGAGCGGCCAGAGGCCACGGGGCCCGGTGCTGACGTTGTAGTACGCGACCTGGCCACCATCGGAGTCGTAGCGGTAGATGCCGGCGGGTGCTGTGAAGCCCGTAGCCCAGACTTCCTCGGCGCCGCCGGCACCCGTGTTGAGGATGATGGCCTGCTCAGGAAAGTCGATACCGTTCACGCCGTCGCTGTCGTGGAAGACAGAGTCGAGGGTTCCATCGGGCAGGAAGACGCGGATGTCATCGCCGGCGATGTCCGTGACCATGAGCTTGCCGTGGAGATCGACGACATCGAAGGGGTCGGGGCAGGCAAAGGAGCCGGCGGGGGAGCCGTCGAGGTTGAAGGCGACGAGGGCCTGCCCGGGCGCACCGTTGCCCGTGCCGGAGTTCGAGACGTAGATGCGGTCTCCGACCTGGCCAAGGCCCCGGATGTTGTCGAGCCCGCCCGAGATGGTGGAGAGGTACTGGGGAGTGAGCGAGGCGGTGAAGCGGTGGATGGCGTCGGCGACCTGGTCGGAGACCCAGATCTCGTTGCCCACCTGGATGGCCTCCTTGGGGGTGGTGAAGAGGTAGGGTGTGGCGGCGTCGGGGATAAAGTCCGCGTTGAGGAGGGCGCCGGTGCTCGCGTCAAAGAGCATGACGCGGTCGGACGTGCCCGAGTCCGGGATCATGAGGTATTGGGACTGCGCGAGGGCGGCGGAGGCGGTGAGGGACAGCATGAGTGCGGGTGCGGTGCGCATGGGGGCTCCTCTCAACTGGCGTGCGGTGAGAACGCCAGTCTATTCGAGGTCGACCGTTGTGCAAGCCCAAAATTCGGACTGCGTTCGCCCACCGTGGGCCATTCAGGGGCAGTTGCCGGTGCCGACACCCGTGATGAGGCGGGTGAGGTCCGCGTCGCGGCAATAGGCGAAGCGGGCGGGGCAGGACCGCGCGCTGCCGCAGGCGGTGGTAGCGACGCAGTCGAACTCGCCGTCGGTGCCGAGTGTGGGGGCGGAGATGGTGAGTGTGTCGACGGCGACGCCGGAGACGATGCCCCCGCTGGGGAGGGCCCGGCCCTCGTTGAGGGGCTAGCTGGTTGTTGAAGTGCAGGCGCCGAAGCCGTTGATGCCGGTGTTGGAAGCGATGGGCGCGACCCATCGGCTGCCGTCCCACTCGGCAACACCCGAGGCGGGGAACCCGTCGATGAGCGTGAAGTGCCCGGTGGCCAACAGGCGGGGCGGGATCGGGCCCTCGCCGTCGGCGTCGGCCATGGCCAGCGAGCGAAGGGTGCCCGGGCCCTGGCTCGCGTGCTGGAGCATGGGGGCGGGCCACCCGGGAAGCCAGCCGGTGGTGCACCGGGCGTGCGAAACTGTGTGCGCGAAGGCAAGGGCGAAGGCGGCGGCAAGAGGGATGCGCATGCGGGCGACAACGTACCGGAGCCGGGTGCAAGAGCAAGGGAATCAGCGACTGTGAGCGCGATCTGAGCGCCCGGCCCGCGTAGGATTGCCCGTTCCGCCGCCACCCCCGGCGGAGTGTCGGTGTTCAGGCCAGGGGGGATGGCCGACGCACGAACGCGCCCGCGCAGGCGGGCGGCGAAGGGAGGCCCCATCATGGCCAACGGAAAGTGGACGAAGGCGGAGCTGCTGTCGAGGCCGATCGAGCACGTCGACATCACAAAGTTTGACGCGCGCCCGATCGTGAAGAGCTATCGGGACATGGCGTATACCAGCCGCACGCTGGCGAACGCGGCGGATATCTACTCGATGATGCTGAAGGACAAGGAATGCGCGGTGATCCTGACGCTGGCGGGGAGCCTGATCTCCGCCGGGCTCAAGAAGGCGATCATCACGCTCTTGGAGTGCAACGCGATCGACGCGATCGTGTCGACGGGCGCGAACATCGTGGACCAGGACTTCTTCGAGGGGCTGGGCTTCAAGCACTACATCGCGCCGGGGAGCCCGGAGGCCCCGCCCGTGGACGACATGACGCTGCGGAACTGGATGATCGACCGCATCTACGACACGTACATCGACGAGGACGACCTGCGTGCGTGCGACGCGAAGACGCACGAGATCTTTAACGCCTTCGAGCCCGGGGCCTACAGCAGCCGCGAGTTCATCCACGCGATGGGCAGCTACCTCGCGAAGTATCACGCGAAGAACGAGAGCATCGTCAAGACGGCGTATCTGAAGAAGGTGCCGATCTTCGTACCGGCGTTCAGCGACTGCTCGGCGGGCTTCGGGATCGTGCTGCAGCAGACCGAGGCCATCGAGGAGGGCCGCGGGCAGGTCGCGTTCGACAGCGGCAAGGACTTCCGCGAGCTGACCGACATCAAGCTGGCGTGCAAGGACACGGGCCTGCTGATGCTGGGGGGCGGTGTGCCCAAGAACTTCGCGCAGGACATCGTGGTGGCGGCGGAGCTGCTGAACGAGCGCAAGGGCGGCAAGGCCCGGGGCGACATCGGGATGCACAAGTACGCCATCCAGATGACGGTGGCGGACTCGCGCGACGGCGCGCTCTCCGGCAGCACGCTGCGCGAGGCGTGCAGCTGGGGCAAGGTGGACGTGGTGCACGAGCAGATGGTGTTCGGCGAACTGTCGGCGCTGTTCCCGATTCTGGCGAGCGACGCGTACCACCGCGCTGCGTGGAAGGCGCGCAAGGGGTTCCGGTTCGCAGACCTGTTCGAGAAGGGCGACGGCGTGCCGGAATACATGGGCACAGGCAAGAAGAAAGCCGGCGCGAGGTAAGATTCTCTCGCGTGACATGCTGAATCTACAGAGCCCGGGGCCGACCCCGGGCTTTTCTTCGCGCGGGAACACGGCTGGGCGCCCACTGAGCGCCGCGCGGGCGGCCTGCTTGCGGGGCTTATGCACCAGCTCGGCGAGGGTTGGCTGATGTGGACCTGCGTCAACGTGTTCGGGTGGCTGGGCGGGCAAGTGCCGCGGATCCGCGGCATGGTGGGGATGGGGCCGGGCGGGCCGTTCGGGGGCGAGGGGTGGGCGGACAGGGCGGGAAACTGGGCGGTGAGATGGGCGCCGTGGCTCGTGCCCGTGGTGGAGGGCGCGGCGGGGGCGTTGGAGCTGTACGCGGCGGAGCGGCGTACGCCCGATGCGCACGCGTGCGCGGCGTGCGGGTATGACCTGCGGGGGATCGGGCAGGGGACGGCGCGCCCGGAGTGCGGGGCGAAGCACGCGACGTGAGTCTGGTCGCCGAAACGCACGACACCCGCGCGGCTGGGAGCGCCCCGCGGGTGACCGAGCGTGAGGAGGAACGGGAGAGAATCGGATCAGCGGCGGCGGCGGGCGGCGGCCAGGCCCGCGAGGCCCAGCAGGCCGGCGGCGCCGGGCGCGGGTGCTTGGTGGATGACGACGTTCCAGTTGTCGATGCCGCACTCGGTGTTGATGTTGCCGTTGTTGGAGTTTCCGCGCCAGAAGCCGAGCTGCATGATGGAACCGGAGGCGGAGAAGTCGGGCATGTTGGAAATAAGGTTTCCGAAGGCGTCGACCTCCCAGAAGCTGGAGGGGGTGAGGCCGGACATGGCGTTGGCCTGCCAGGTGCTGTAGCTGGCGTAGGGCATGACGAGGGCGGCGCTGGTGCGGTAGAAGCGCCCGTTCTGAAGGATCGCGAGGCCCGAGCCCTGGCCGTTGCCCGGCTGGTTGACGTAGTTGATGGAATCCTCGCTGTAGTCGATGGAGGTGATGGCGCCCTGGCTGGAGGGGTTGTAGAAGGCGGTGACGTTCATGTGGAAGCCGTGGAGTATGCCGGTGGGGCTGCTGACGGTGAGCTGGTTGCGGATGCGGCGGAACTCGTTGGGGTTGCCACCCGTGAGGAACTGAAGGCCAGCCGTGGAGCTTCCGGCGGCGTTGGCGTTGTTGAGCTGGATGAGCGTCCAGTCCGGGTTGTTGAAGATGCCATCGAAGAAGGTGATGGCCGACGCGGAGCCGGCGAGGCCGGCGGAGGCGGCGAGGGAGAGGGCGGCGAGGGTCGTGCGGTTCATGGGGGGCTCCTTTGAGTGGTGTGTGAGTGGTGACACATGACTTGCCGCCCGGGCACTGTTTCTTGCAGCGATGTGTCGTATATGTCTTACGATTCTTGGACTCGCCGCGTGCGCGTGCGGCGCACGAAACAACGCCGCCGACCCGTGGGGCCGGCGGCGCGGAGGAGACGGAGGATGTTGCTCTGTCCAGAACTAGCGCAACCGGTCGTGGTACGAGTGCGTACCGGGTGGCATGAGTCAGTCGAAGCGTCGTGAACGAGGGTTGTTCGGGCAGGCGGTCATTGACGCGAGCGATCAGGAACTC
>JADYXW010000099.1 GCA_020853975.1 Phycisphaerales bacterium | reverse complement strand
GACTATGGCGTCGCCGACCTCGCCGTCCGCCTCACCGACGCCACCAGCTTCACCGCCAGCTCCGTCTACGACCTCGACGACAACCAGCAGGCCGCCAGCAGCATCGGCCTGCTCTTCCGCCAATACCCGGAGTTCTGGGCCAGCGTCGATCTCCGCTTCCTCAACCCGCAGGACTCCACCTACCTCACCTTCGGCCTGGGTTACGACCTCACTGAGAAATACACCGTCCGCTTCGGCGCCGCGTACGACACCGACGAGAGCCGCTTCCAGAACGCCAGCCTGCTGCTCACCCGCCGCTTCCAGAGCACGCTCCTGGGCCTGGGAATCTCCACCAACGAGATCACGGGCGAAACCAGCATCGGCGTCGTCATCCGCCCATACGGCGCGGGCGGCGAAGTTGGCCTCAGCAACATGGGCAGCAGGCTGGGCGGCGAGTAAGGGCCGGCCGCCGTGCCACCGAGGTGGCCGGCTTGGCGGCCTCCTCGGTGCTTCCGGTGCCGTGGTTCGGCGTCTTCGCCGAGCCACGATTGATCATCTTGGGCGACCGCGGCGTCACGGGCACCCGCCCCCCGCGATGGTGTGGACGAGGGCGAGCAGGTCGTCCTGGTCTTCGTTCCCGTCGCGGTTGTAGTCCGCCCAGCGCCCGGTGGGGTTCTCGCCCCCGGCGAGGACGTTGGCGAGGTACATCACATCGTCTTGATCGACGTTGCCGTCCCAGTTGAAGTCGCCGTCGCAGTAGGGGAGGTCGGGGGGTTGGATGTGGATGTAGAGGATGGTGTCACGGTCATCGCCCGAGTCGCCCGTGCTGCGCACATCCCAGTTGGTCACGCCAAAAGACGCCCCGCCGCGAACAACGGCCAGCCAGTACTCGCCGGTCGGCAGTGGACCGAAAATCCCGTCAAAGGGTGGCGCCGGGATGGGATCCGCGGTGCCGACGTTCGGCATGGTAACCGATGGGCGCGGGTCCGTCAGTCCGAAGGTCAGCCAAGCTTGGTTCCATTCGGTCACGTTGGTTGAGACCGTCACGCGATGGCCAGCCGCGTCATAGACCCCGATCCCTGGAAACACGAGCGGGCTCTGTTCGAGCGGCGGAATGGTCCACATATCCACAAATCCTGCATCAGGGGTCGCGCCGGGCAGTTCAATCCGGAACCACTGGACGTCGCTCCGTGACCGAAGGTGGATCGGTAGTAGGAGCAACTCGGCGTCGAGCCTGGCGCCCAAGTCCATGAAATCGGTTGGCTGTGCGATTGCCGAAGGGGCGGCGGCGAGAAGAGAGCTCAGGATGATCGCAGTGGCGCAAGTCCACGCGGTGTGCTTGGTTTTCATGGGCATCCGGCTCCTGCGACGTAGCCGATCAACGCGGCCACGTCGTCCTGATCGACATTCCCGTCGTGGTTGAAGTCCGGATCAACCTCGCTCGGGTTCTCGCCGCCGCCGACCACGCCGACGAGGTACGCGACGTCGTCCTGGTTCACGCTGCCGTCGGCGTCCATGTCGCCGTCACAGCAATCGGCGCAATCCAGCACCACAGAGATGACCACGTCGTCCACCCCGCCTTCCACCCCGCTGTCCGGCGGCGGGTCGATGAATCGGACCCGGAGTTGCTGATCTTCGGCGGCCTGGCACCGAGTGCCTCCGTTCCGCCGTGCCACCGAGGTGGCCGGCTCGGCAGCCTCCTCGGTGCGTCGGGTGCCGTGGCCCGGCGGCTTCGCCGATCCACGACGGATCGCGCTGGGCGCGAGCGGCGTCACGGGCACCCGCCCCCGGCGATGGTGTGGACGAGGGCGAGGAGGTCGTCCTGGTCTTCGTTGCCGTCGCGGTTGTAGTCGGCGAAGCGCCCGGTGGGGTTCTCGCCCCCGGCGAGGACGTTGGCGAGGTACATCACGTCGTCCTGGTCGGTGTTGCCGTCCCAGTTGAAGTCGCCGTCGCAGTAGGGGATGTCGGGGGGTTGGATGCGGAGGTAGAGGTGCATGAACCGCCTCGGGCTCTCCGGCGGCCGCGTCGGCACGACGCGCCACTGGTCCGGAAGGCAGATTTGATCGTTCCCGACCGCGAACCAGTATCGACCCGCGGGCAGGGACCCCTCCTGGCCCATGGACGGCGGGGCGGGCCACGGCTCCACACCCTCCGCCTCCGGATAGGTCACCGGCGGTCGGGGGTCCAGTTGCCCGAAACTCATGTGCCACTCGGACCATTCTGTGACCCACCGGCCCGCCACGATCACGGTCCCGTCGCCACGGTACATGCACACGCGAGCATCGGGAAGGCTGTTCTCTAAGAACGCCCGGCTAGTCCACAGGTCCAGAAAGCCCGCTTCGGCTGTGCACGCCCCGATCTCGACGGAATACCAGCGCACGTCGGACCCCGACCGCAGTTCGACGAACAGTTCAAAGGTCGTTGGCTCCGTCACAACGCCGAGGTCGGTGTAGTCATCAGGTTGGGCATGACTCTCGGGCGTCGCGACCATCCCGAAGGCGAGTGCCGCAGCGATGAATGTGGCAACACGTCGGCGCGCGGTGTTCAGGGGCATGGTCCGCCTCCAACATAGGTAATGAGATCGGCGATGTCTGTCTGATCGACGTTGCCATCCCGGTTAAAGTCCGGGTCCGTGCATGTCGGGTTTTCCCCGCCGGCAACAACACTTCCCAAGTACCACACATCATCTTGGTCGAGTGTCCCGCTGCGGTCGTAGTCGCCGTCGCAGCACTCCTGGCATTCGACGATGCACGAGACTCGCACATCATCGAGACCACCCTCGATCGTTGAATCCGGCGACGGATCCAGGAAGCGGACTCTGAGCTTGTTCTGTACCTCCTCGGAGTCGCCGGTCTTGACGACGACTCGAACCCGTTGCCAACGCCCGAGCGACGACGCAGGCGTCAACGAGATCGAGTAGGTCTGATTGACCACTTCGTCACGCAGCCACTCCACGACACACTCGGCGTCCTGCGACGGCCCATTGGACATGTACCACAACCAGAACTCCAGCATCGCGGCTGTGTGCGGGAGCACCGCGATCGGCCCGGAGGTCAGAGACACACCGGGCGGCGGCGCATCTACGTCGCGGCTTGTACCGCTCCCGCCGACGGCCTGATTCTCCGTCACCCAACAGAGCGATTCACTCCCCGGCGTGTGATCCCGCGAAGGCTGGTAGGTTCCGCCGACCGGCACGACCCGCTCAAAGAACCCAGCGCCAGACGAGGGATTTGGCTGCCACGCCATCTCGTTCGATGACATGTTGTCAGCGACGATCTTGGCCTCGAGCCCGGCCATCAACGGGGTTCGAGCACTGTCGACCGTTGGGCTCGATTGCACTCCTGCGGAGACCCATACCTCCCAGTTCTGCCTGCAGGGCGCGGGTGGCAACTCCATTCGATACACACCGGGGCTCACCATTGGCAAGGTAGCGGGAAGTCCGATCGCGCAAGGATCGGGGGTCGCGTCCCCCGCGACGTCCGTCAGTGGAGCACCGGGCGACACAACCATGACGTCGATGGTTGTCAACCCACACGTGGAGATCAGGTAGGGCTCACCGTCTGGGTAGAAGAAGGACACTTGTCCAGCCGGAGGAGTCGCCATGCTCTCAGTGATCCCCTGCCCCCGGTTCACTTCTGCCGTAGTGCCGGACGGACCGGTCGCGCCCCAGCCAAGGCCGCGCCTGGCAAACGCGGCCCACAGAGCCGGTTGATGTGCGCCGCCGTGACGGAGCAGGTCGGCCTGGAGGATCGCGTCCCTGGCCTCGGTGAACCCGGCGTCCAATCGGTTCAGTTTCATTCCATCGACTGCGAGTTGCATGAGCAGTTCATTCGCCTGCGCAAAGCTCAAGTCCGGCCGAGCACTTAGCTTCGACCGACATTCGATGAGCATCACTGTCCAGATCTCGGCGAGGAAATAGTTGGACCGCACGGGGTTCGAACCCCAGTACGCATTGTGAGGCCAGTCGTCAGCGTCGGGCAGCGGAATCGGGGGAGCCGGCGGCGTGCTGGGTGGGCCCGGGTCCGCGTAGCCGTACGTGAACGGGTTCGTCGCTCGTTCGTAGGTGCGGTATTCGCCCATGAAGGCGGTGCAGGGGTATCGCTTCAGATTGCCAAAGTAGTACCGCGTGCTGGCGGGTGAGAGAGGATCGTGCCATGACGCGACCGGGAAACTCGCATCCGGGTCGTCGGCCGGGTCGGCAAGAAGGGCAATGGCGAAGTAGTCGCTCCACCCCTCGGACAGCCCATTGCCCTGCGCGCTCAGTCGGAACTGACCGGTGTGAAGCCGCTGGCTGAGAATGTGCGTCAGCTCATGGAAGACGTAGCTGCGATCTCGACCCGTGGACTTCGCATAGCTCGGGTCGGACGGAAGAACGTTGCGGTACAAGTGCACCACAAACCGCTCTCCATCGTTGAACTCTCCGTTGAGAATCTCCACTCGCCCTCCGAGCCTATCCGTCTCAGAAAGAACCACACGGACCGGGTCCCCGCCGACTCCCGAGCCACTTGTGTTGACCGCTTGGCAGTTGCCCGCGGCTTCGTCAAACCCCAGTGCATACATGCGGTCGTGCCACAGGTTGACATCAAAGAACACCTGAGCCGCCACCGCCTCTGCGCTCCCCGGGTCATCAAACTTGAAGGTCCTGTCAAGCCCGCCGCTGTTTCCGAGTATGGGCGTCAAGCTGCTGTCCAGATACACCCATGCGTTGTTGCCGCACGTTTGCACCGCCACACCACCATTGTACTGATTGCATGTTGGGAAGCCCTCTCGCGACACTGGCGGCGTCCCAGGATCGCTGTCGTGGTCCCATAGGTACGCATGCTCCTCGTTCAGCCACCCAAACGGCGACACCGGTAGAGTGTCTCCTGCACCGATGCTGATCTCCTGCCGGAGGTCATTCAATGGCTGCCCGCACTCAGTCATCCCTCGTTCATGCCGCATGACACACTCGGAGTCACCGGGCCCCGCGGGCAGTGTTGATATCCCGGGCATCTCGGGAACGGGCGCGTCGTCCACGTTTACCCGGTACGTCACCGGCTCCGGCTGGCAATAGTGCATCGTCAGGTCGTGCGTGCTCAGCACGGACAGGTCCGAGTGCTTCACGATGCACTCCCACGCCGCGTCGTCCTGGCTCGGGTTGCTCGGCAGTCGCACCACCCACGCCTGCACCAACTCCGTCGCCGAGACGGGGTGCAGCACGCTCCGCACCCACAGGGCCGTCTCACCCACGCCCTGAAACGCGTGGCCATCTTTCCAATCCCACGCGCACACGGCTTCGGGCGCGATGAGGTTCACGATGTCCGCGATGCGGGCATCGCCCACCTCGTCACACGCCGCGGCGACGATGTCTCGCACCGTGCGGTTCGCCTCGTCGCACGCGGGGGCCGAGATGGGGTTCGCGGGCTCCGGCACGAACCTGCTGCCGATATTGACGAGCATGCCGTCGCCGGTGATGTTCGAGGTGAGGAGGCAGCCGTAGATGTCCTGGCCGTTGTGGGTCTGTTGATACGTGAGGTGGCGCACGCCGGTGGGACCGAGCGAGGGTGTTTCAAAGTCTCTGATGGAGCGATAGGTGGCGGGCGTGAACTGCTCGGCCCCCGCGAGATTGCCCCCGCTGAGCGACACCCCGAAGGACGCGGGGTTGTCGTTGATGAAGTCCGCGACGATTTGCGCGGGCGTGCGGCCGGATCGCCGCGTGAGAAACGCGGTCGTCGAGCGGATGAACGTCGGCGTGCCGAGGAGGGGGTCAAAGTCTGCGGCGACATTGGGCGTGATCTCGCCGAGCTGGTCGATTTCCTGACGCCGAGCCCACGAATCCGGCGGCACGGGCTCGGACTGAGCGAGTGCGGCCTGTCCGGCGAGCGGCGCGACCATGAGCGTGAGCCCCCTCAGCCCCGCCGCGAGAGCGCGGCTACGCGGCGGGCTGGAAGCCTGCCCCACTGGCAGAACGGCAGAACGGCAGAACGGCAGAACGGCAGAACGGCAGAACGGCAGAACGGCAGAACGCGTCGCGCATCAGGGGCCTCCCGAAAACTCCCCTATCCCCGAACCAACGTACCACACGAAGCGGCCCGGGGCAAGCAAAGTTGGACAGCAAGGTCCCAAAATGCGCGCGCACACGCCCCTCCAATGAAAAAGGGCCCGCCCCCATCGGGCGAGCCCTGTGTGCCATCGTCTGGTCCCGCGATCAGCGCTTGCTGAACTGGAAGCGGCGGCGAGCGCCGGCCTGGCCGTACTTCTTACGCTCGACCTCGCGGCTGTCGCGCGTCAGGAAGCCCGCGGCACGCAGCGCGGCCTCGGTCCCCGGGTCATAGTCGCGCAGCGCGCGGGAGATCGCGAGGCGCACCGCCCCGGCCTGCCCCATGAACCCGCCGCCGTGGAGCTTCGCCACCACGTCGAACTTGCCATCCATCTGGCACGCCTTGAACGCGGCGAGGCAGTCGTTGCGGTCACGCTCCTCGGCGAAGTACTCGGTGTGGCTCTTCTTCTTGCCCGACTTGCACTCGACGGTGAAGTCGCCCTTGCCGGGCTTCATGCGGATGCGGGCGACGGCGGTCTTGCGCCGCCCCGTCCCCCACCACCAGCCCTTCTTGTCGGCGGGCTTGGCCACCTTCACGGGCCGGGCCGCCGGAGCGGGCGTGTCGCCCATCGTCGGCATCTGAATCGGAGAGGTCGTCATGCTCTGGTCCTTTCGAGGCGGGCCGCGGGGGCCCAGCGCTGTGTTAGATCTTCAGTTCCACGGGCTTCAGGTGCGCCTTGTCGTGCTCGGCGCCGGAGACGATGTCCAGGTTCTTGAGCATGACGCGGCTCAGGCGGTTCTTGGGCATCATGCGCCGAACCGCGTCGCGCACCAGCACGTCGGGCTTGTTCTCGCGGACCTGCCCGTAGGTCTGCGTCCGCAGCCCGCCCGGGTACTTGCTGTACCACATCTTCAGGCGCTGCTCGGCCTTGCGGCCCGTCAGCCCCACCTTCGTCGCGTTCAGCACGATCACGCCCTCGCCCGTGTCCACGTGCGGGGTGTACTCGGGCCGGTGC
The DNA here is from genome assembly GCA_020853975.1 of Phycisphaerales bacterium. Lineage (GTDB taxonomy): Bacteria > Planctomycetota > Phycisphaerae > Phycisphaerales > UBA1924 > RI-211. Next base: position 22,882 of record JADYXW010000099.1, on the reverse strand, counting down.
TTGCCCATCAGGACCTGCGCGACCTCGGCGGCGAGGCGGCCCAGCGGCACACCCTCCGCGTCCACCACGCGCCACGACTTCTTCACGGTGCCGGGCTTGGCCAACGTCGTCGTCCGGCCCAGTTCCCTGGCGTCAATCCTCGGCGGCATCGAACAACCTCCCTCGGTCCGCCGTGGGGCAGGAACTCCAAGCGTTCCCGGCACGGGGCCGACTGCATCGCCGCCTTCCGGGCGGGGCGGGCTTGGGTGGGCCCCTCCGGGGCTCTCCCAGGCAAGATTTTGACTTCAACCCCTGGCAGATTGGCCGTCCATAGACCGACTGGCCAAGGGCCTGAATAGTAGCGGCCCGCCATGGCCGGTCAAACGGCCCATTGAGCCCCCCAGCGCGGGGTTCGCGTGAGTCCGGGGGCCGGCCGGCGTTCATCAACCTCGGGGTCGTGAGCCCCTGAGCACAGGAGAACGCCATGAGCCTCAGCACTCGCACCGCCCTCTTCGCCGCCCTCGTCCTGGCCTGCCTCGCGGGCGCCGCGACGGGACAGCAGCAGACCATCACGAGCAACCACACCTTCTCGATCCAGAACCAGAACACGTTCTGGCACAACTCGGGCTCCACGCAGCCCGCGAGCGTCTCATGGCAGATGCCGGTGCCCTACTTGAACAAGACCTGGGAGGACAAGGACATCCTCGACTGGTCCGGCGCGGTGCCGGGGGTCATCTCCGGGTTCATCTCGGGCCACCAGCGCGCGGGCCGCATGGGCCTGGACCTTTCGGCGACCGCGAGCGGCGCGAAGATCGACCTTTCGGTGCCGACGTCCATCACCTACCGGGCGCCCACGCAGATCGCCCCGGGCCAGCGCGTCACGATCTCCAGCTCGCGCACGGTCAGCAACGGCATGCGCCTTGACTCCCAGGCGGCGCAGTTGCAGGCCAGCCTCGACCTGGTCTTCAAGGGCGAGTGGACCGTCGGCTTCGGCGCGCACGCCACCTTCCGCGACCCATGGACCACGGGCGAGCAGGAGTCGAGCATCCCGCGCAACGTCCCCCAGAGCATGCTCGACAGGCACCGCCGGGATGTCACGCTTCTCTCAACCTACAACCAGCCCAACAACGAGATCAGGAAGTCGCTCATCTCCGTTGGCGTCGGCAGCACCGGCGTCACCTACCCCATCCCCGGCAGTCGGGGCGTGGTCAACCTCACCGCGCTCCCCAACCCCGCCCCCGGCATCCACGGCGGCACCCGCACGGGCGACACCATCCGGGGCAGTTCCCGCTCCGTCGACCCGTGGTTCGGGGGCGAGGTGAACGTCACCAACCTCTGGAACAACGTCATCACCAAGGCCTACCCCGCGCTCCCGCCCCTGGGGTTCTCGATCCCCGACGACCCCGACGCGAGCACCAGCCTCTCGGGCTACCTCGCCGACTGGCGCTTCCGCGCGGGCCTGTACGCCAAGCAGGAGTTCGAGTTCGGCGTCGACCGCCCGGAGGCCATGGGCGTGCTGTACTACGACCAGAACGGAGCACTGCTGGGCGGCGGCAACCTCGGCGGAGACTTCTCGTTCGTCGCGCCGCAGGACCTTACCAACTTCCACATCACCGCCAAGGCGTTCATGCGCGACCCGGAGATGAGAAGCCGCTTCGGGTTTGACCTGGGCGTCGACACCGACCTCCGCGTGCTTGGAGGCACCGTGAAGGTCTGGGGGCGGGACCTGGTTTCCTTCGGGCCGCTGGCCCGCGGCACGTGGAATCTCGGGAACACGGACCCGTACTGGCTGTTCAACTCGACGGTGAAGCTCGACGCCGACCCCGCGCACTGGGGCATCGCCCAGCAGCGGATCGACTTCTCGTTTGTGCCCGCGCCGGGGGCGGTCGCTCTGTTCGGACTCGGGCTGCTGGGCGCGGCAAGGCGACGGCGCTAGAAGGACTCACGAGGATGGCGGGTGGGCGGGGCGGAGGAGCCTCGCCCGCCCGCTGTTCACTCGGGCTAGGGCAGGAAGGTGTAGTCGTCGGTGGTGTTGACGACGCCCCGGGGCACCGGGACGCGCATGCGGGCGTGGCCATCGGTGTAAAGGAGGTTGGCCTCGACGCGGTCCTTGACGAACCAGTGCATGGCGCGGTCGCGGTCTTCCTGGTAGTTGTAGATGGTGTGGGTGCCGATCATCCAGGTCTTGGCGGGGTTGTGGACCTCGGGCATCCGCCCGCCCCCCAGGGGCACGAGGGTCGCGTCCATCTCGCCGGTGAGGGAGTGGTCGTTGAGGGTGTAGGAGGCACCGACGAAGTCGTACATGAGGTCGGCGCGGTCGAGGCCGGGGATTGGGACTCCCGTATCGCGGACGCCCTGATCAACGGGGCAGCGGAACGCGGGGACCTCGAAGACGCCGGGCTCGCTGTCGGGGGGGACGCGGGCGTCGAGGAGGTAGGGGTTGAGGGGGCGGCCCTGGGCGCCGATGGAGTCGATGCCGTAGAAGGGCAGGGCGCCCTTCTTGCCGCCGAAGAGGGCGCCGATGACGGCGTCGCCCCCACCCGGAAGGGGGCCGAGCTTCTGGGGGAGCGCCTCGCGGTTGGTCGCGAGGTAGGACATGCTGGCGGCGCCCATCTGCTGGAGGCGGCCGAGGCAGGCGGTGGCGCGGGCGGTGAGGCGGGCCTGGCCCAGCGCGGGGAGGAGCAACCCGATGAGCAGGGCGATGACGGCGACGACCACGAGCAACTCGATGAGCGTGAACGCACGGTCGTGTACGGGGCGCTCGGTCACAGGGGCCTGTCGAAGTGCGTGTCCTGGATGGGGGCGACGACGGAGAGGATCTGCGCGAGGACGGTCGCGGGGGAGCCCATGGCGTCCACCTCGGTGATGAGCGACTCGTTGTAGCACTCGAGCACGGGGCGGGTCTCGTTCTCGTAGACCTCGAAGCGGCGGCGGATGACGTCCTCGCGCGCGTCGTCCACGCGGTTGGACTTCATGGCGCGCTTCTTCATGCGCTCGAAGAGTGCTTCCTTGTCTCTGCAGACGAGGTTGATGACTCGCAGCACCTTGATGTACTTGTAGAGGAGCTTGGCCTGGTTGGGGTTTCGGGGCAGGCCGTCGAGCACCAGGAGGTCCTGCTTGGGCTTGAAGAGGCCGAGGATGGAGGCGGCGTAGACGTTCTGGCTCCAGATGCGGACGGTCACGTCGTCGGGGACGAGTTCGCCGCGGGAGGAGTAGCGGTAGAAGATCTGGCCGATCTCGGATTCGATGTCGAGGTTGCGGAAGATGTCGCCCGTGGAGCTGTGGAAGAAGCCCGGGATGCGGGCGAGGATCTGGCCCTGGGTGCCCTTGCCTACGCCGGGCGGCCCGAAGAGGAGGATGGTCTGGTAGGCGGTCGACATGCGGGGACAAGTGTATCGGCGGGGGGCGGGCGCGGCTTTGGGGTGAGCGGGCACGAGACGGGGGTTGCGGCGGGCTCGGCGGGAGCAGGCGCGGAAGGATTGAGCGCGGAGGGTTCGGGGGCGACCCGTGACGGAGGTTCGGGCGCGGTGCGCACGGGCGCGGCAACGAGGGGCGAGCGCGGCCCCGCGGGGTGTGGGGCGCGAGTGGTGGCGGCTGGAGTGTGGGGAGCGGGGTGCGCCGCTACCGGTGAACTGGTGGGCGAGGGGGAGTGCGGCGCGTTGGCGAGGGGAGCCACGTCGGCGGGGATCGGCACGGGGGGCGACGCGGGGGACGTCTGCCTTGATGGCGCGGGTTCTGCGGGCGCGAGGGGTGCGGTCGGATGGCGCCAGCCCCGGGGGGTGAAGTGGGCGAGGCGGAGGAGTGTGGAGGCGGCGCGGCGGGCGTTTTCGGCGGCGCGGGCGCGGGTGGCGATGGCGCGCGGGGACGAGGTGTCGCAGAGGGTGTTGCAGTGGAGTTCGCGGAAGTCGGCGAGAACGCTTCGCAGGGTTTCGACGGCGAGGGGGAGGAAGTTCGCCGCGACGAGGCGGACGCGGGCCGCGCACGCGGACTGGAGTGCGTCGAGGCGCTCGGCGATGTCGGGGCGGGTCATCCAGAGCGTGAGGGATTCGAGAGTGGTGTTGTATTCCTCGGCGATGCCGGCGAGGGAGGAGTTGAAGTCGGAAGCGATGGCGGAGATCAGGGCGTCGGTTTGCGCGGGGTCGGGGGAGAAGGGGGCGCGAGGGTCGGGGCGATTGGGGGCGGGGCTTGGAGCGGGCGCGGGATGTGAGGCTCCGGAGGTCACGCGGGAGGGATAGGCGTGGTGTCGGGGCGAGGAGGCGGGGAGGCGCCGGTTGGTCTGAAATGCGCGCGCACGGGAGGTCAAGGAGGAAGAAAAAGATGCTGAGCGAGCACGGGCGCGCGCGTGAGGAATGGGCCGGGTGGCCGAGGGGTGCGGGTGCGGGCGATCGAAGATGTGAATGCCAGGGGGGCGTGCCGCCCCCATTGGCGAACCCCCGGCTTCGGAATCGGGCGGACAGAGAGGGGGCGAAGGGGATGGGATGCGGCTGAGGGGGCGTCACAGAACGTGGTTCGGCGAAGGCACCGAGCTACAGCACCCGGCGAACGAAGGGTTGAGGAACGGGGCGAGGGAAGCGAACCGGGGGGGACGATGAAGCCGCACTGCCGACGCCGTCAGAGCCCGGCGCCGGCAGTGGCACGGGCAGGGAAGTGCCACACCCGCCGCCTGTCGAACCTCGCAGTGGCGGTTGGACGCGGGAGGGAGGAATAGCGTCCCCCAAACAAAAAACCCCCGGCGCGGGCCGGGGGTCGCGTGCCGGGTATTCGGGCGTAGGTTCAGGGCCAGGTGAACTGGGCGGGGTTGGTGGGGTGGGTCCAGTTGGCGCTGGTGGCGTAGTTGCACCACTTGGTCATGTCGGTGAGGGCTTCAAGGCTCTGCATGGCGACGTGGGCGTCCATCATGACGGTGGCGACCTTGCCGTCGCAGGAGCGCGCGTCGAGGCAGCCGAAGGCGCTGGGCGGGGCCTTGGGGTCCCACTTGGTGTCGGGGAGGCCGCCCCGGACGCGCCAGCCGCGGCCCTGTGCGAGGCCGGCATTCATGCCGACGGGGTGGCGCTTGGGGGGGAAGATTCCGAAGTAGCCGGGGCGGACGGTGCCGCCGTCGGGCGCGGTCTGACCCCAGCCCCAGAAGGAGGTGCCGCTGATGTCGCCGCCGCGGGCGCCGCCGAAGAGGACGAGCTGGTCCATGCGGCGGGTGTCGGAAACGCGGCGGAGGTAGAAGGAACCGCCGCCGGCGGTGGAGTTGCCCTTGGGGATCGCGCAGCCGAAGCCGTTGCCGAGCGGGGCGGCGCAGGTGCCTTGACCCTGGAAGGCGCCGAACTGGTAGTGGCCACCGACGTAGACAACGTTCATGCCGAAGGTGGGCATCCAGCCGAAGGCGGCGGCGCTGCTGTTGTCGCCGTAGCCGATGTAGCCAGCGCCGTCGGGGGTTCCGATGTTGGGGCGCGAGACGAAATCGCGCATGGTGGCCTTGTCGATCTGGATGCCTTCGAGGGGGAAGTAGTTGGTACCGATGAAGTGAAGGGGCCAGGACTTGGTGATGCTGCCGAGAAGGATGTACTTGGAGTAGGGGTCGGAGGGGTAGATGCCGTAGCTAGTGACGGGGGCGTGATTCCAGGCCCAGTGTGCACCGCCCGGGAGCGTGGCGTCACGGTTGTCGGTGGTGTAGGAGTGGTAGCCCACGCCCATGTTGTGACCGACGCTCTGCTCCTTGAGCGTCTTGGCGGCACACTTGGCCTTGCCGAGCGCCGGCAGGAGGATGCCGATGAGGAGCGCGATGATGGCGATGACGACGAGCAGTTCGATGAGCGTGAATGCGCGGCGATGAGTCATGAACGCGGCTCCAGAGAGATGGCCGAAGGGCCGGACAAGCGACGCCTACACCCCACGCACCAGGAGAACCACGGGCGAGAAACCCGTCGGGAATCCGAACGGGAGTATACCGGTGGGTACTGCCCGCCGCAATCCTGTTCGAGGCATGTTGATGGGGTTTGGGTTCGCGGACTTTCGGGTGCCGATTATTGCGGAGCAATTGCTCCTCAATAAGCCCGATCGATGACGGCATCGGCCATGGCGGCGAGGAGCGTCCGGGCCGGGGTCAGGGGAAGAGTCAAGAGGGTGGACTTGGCGTCGGCGATGCGGGCGCGGGCCCGGGCCCGGGCGAACTCGATTGACCCAGTGGCCTCCACGGCCTCGACGATGAGGGCGCTGTCGGTACCGGGGCGGAACTCGCCGCGGGGGATGCTGCGGAGGATTTCGAGGGTCTGGAGGGCGGCGAGGGGCTGGGCGTGGGCGAGGTGATGAATGAGGGGGAGGGTGAGCTTGCCCTTCTCGAGGTCTTTGCCTGTTGACTTGCCGACGGTATCGACACTGCCAAGCAGGTCGAGGATGTCGTCTTGGATCTGGAAAGCCTCGCCGACCAGGCGGGCGTAGCGGGCCAGTGCGATGCACGCGGCGGGCGTGGCACCGGCGGCGAGGGCGCCGAGCTCGGCGGAGACGGCGACGAGTTCGGCAGTCTTGAGGGTAATGATGCGGTCGTAGGTGGGCTCGTCGAGGGAGTGGTTGTTGCGGTGGTGGAGTTGGAGGAGTTCGCCCGCGCAGAGGGCGGCGCTGGCGCGGGCGATGGCCCGGGCGGGCTCGGGGCTGGGCAGGCGGGCGCAGAGGTGGTAGGCCGAGGCGAAGAGGTAGTCGCCCAGGATGACGGCGGGCTCGTTGCCCTGGAGGTGGTTGATGGTGGCGCCGCGGCGGCGGACCTCGGCCTCGTCGAGGACGTCGTCGTGCACGAGGGTGGCCATGTGGACCATCTCGCAGACCGCCGCGACGTCGGTGTGATCGTCGCCCAGGATGGCGGGCGGCGGGAGTTCGGCGGCGCGAGGGTGGGAGGCGAGGCCGCTGAGGAGGACCAGCGACGGGCGGAGCATCTTGCCCTTGTAGCGTTCGACGTGTCGGCAGAGGGCCGCGACAGGGGGGAGGTCGCTGGCGAGTTCGTCGTCGAAGCGTCGGGAGACGGCCTGGAGGCGCTCGGCGAGGAAGGCGGCGAGGGGCGCGAGGTCGGCGGGGATGTCGAAGAGCGCGTGCATACGCCGCGGAAGGTTATGCGCGGAACCGCCGGGCTTCGGGCCCGGGCGGCCTACTTGTGGGCGGAGATCATGCAGACGAAGGAGGCGTCGGCGACACCCTTCTTGCGGGGGTGGTATTCGCCGGTGCCGTTGCCGTGCTTGTTCTCGCCTTCCCAGTAGACGGTTGTTGAGGCGAAGCCTGCCTCGGCGAGGAGCTCGCGGACTTCGGGGATAGACCAGAGCCGCCAGCGGTAGGTGAAGGCCCGCTTCATCATGGGGCCCTTTTTGAAGTCGAAGTGGATGTAGCAGAGCATGTCGGAGGAGATGGGGTCGTACTTGGCCTGCTCCCAGACGTAGGTGAAGCCCTTGCAGCGGCGTCGCTCGGTGAGCTCTTTCATGGACTCGTACCCGCCGTGGATGTCCATGAAGAGGATGCCGTCCTTGGCGAGGGTGCGGTGCGCGGCGGCGAAGTAGGCCTTGAGGAGGTCGCGGGTCTTGAAGACGGACCACGAGAAGTTCATGGCGAGGACGGCGTCTGGGGGCGGGGCGGAGGACGGCGGGCGGAGGACGTTGCGGTTGAGGAGTTTCACGCGGTGGCGCTGGTGGGGCGGGAGGGGATCGAGGTGGGTGCGGGCGCCCCAGGCGAGTGCGGCGGCGTCGATGTCGAGCCCGAGGGAGGTGTTGTCGGCGTGGCGCTTGACCCACTCGGAGGCGGTGAGTCCCGCGCCGCAGAAGTCCTCGCGGATGTGGCGGCAGGGCCGGCCCCGGAGCTTTCTGAACCAGCGGGCGACGAAGTCGAGCTCGGCCTCGGGGCACTGGACGGCCTCTTCGTAGAGATGGCGACGGTCGGAGGTGGCTGCGGTCAAGACGGGGCGGGATCGTGACGACATGGATATAGGGCCTCGCGCTCGCGGCGCTACGATCGCGCCCGCGGGGCGGTGAGCATAGCGGGCCGGTCAGACAGGAGTCTTGTCGATGCGACTGACGATGGTGGGAACGGGGTACGTGGGGCTGGTGACGGGCGTGTGCTTTGCGAACACCGGCAACGACGTGACGTGCCTGGACGTGGACCCCAAGAAGATCGAGAAGCTGCGCAGGGGCGAGTGCCCGATCTATGAGCCGGGGCTGACGGAGATCCTGCAGCGGAACATCGCGGCGGGGCGGCTGAAGTTCACGCTTGACAAGCAGGAGGCGTACCGGAACGCGGACATGGTCTTCGTGTGCGTGGGCACCCCCAGCGACCCGCGGGGGCACACGGACATGCGGTACGTGGAGGGGGCGGCGGACGACATCGCGGACGTGATCAAGGGGCTGGGGCCGAACCAGAAGCCGAAGGTCATCGTGATGAAGAGCACCGTGCCCGTGGGGACGACGATGATGGTCAAGGCGCGGATCGCGGCGCGTGCGGGCGCGGGCATCCCCTTCCACGTCGCGGACAACCCGGAGTTTCTGAAGGAGGGCGACGCGGTCAACGACTTCAACAGGCCGGACCGCGTGGTGGTGGGCGTGGAGCACGAGGAGGTCGGGGGCATCTTCCGGGACCTGTACGACCCCTTTGTGCGGAACGGGCACCCGGTGTTCATCATGGACGTGGCGAGCGCCGAGATGGTGAAGTACGCGTCGAACAACTTCCTGGCGACCAAGATCTCGTTCATCAACGAGATGGCGAACCTGTGCGAGGCGTACGGGGCCGACATCGGGCGTGTGCGCGAGGGCATGTGCTCGGACAAGCGGATCGGCTCGCAGTTCCTGTATCCGGGGCTGGGCTACGGCGGGTCGTGCTTTCCAAAGGACACGCTGGCGTGCATCATGATGGGGGACAAGGCGGGGATCGAGGCCAGCCTCTCGAAGGCGGTGCACGAGGTGAACCAGAGGCAGCGGGACCGCTTCTTCGCGAAGCTCGTGAAGCACTTCGGCGAGGGGGGGCTGCGGGGGCGCAGGGTCGCGTTCTGGGGCATCGCGTTCAAGCCAAGGACCGACGACATCCGCGAGGCGCCGGCGCTGACGCTGGTGCGCAAGGCGGTGGCCGCGGGGGCGCACGCGGTGGCGTTTGACCCCGTGGCTGGGGAGAACGGCAGGGCGGAACTGGCAGACCTTGGCGCCTCGGCGAGGGTCGTGAACGACCTGTACGAGGCGGTGGAGGGAGCCGAGGGGCTGGTGATCTCGACGGACTGGGACGAGTTCAAGAGCCCGGACTTTGCGCGGGTGAAGTCGCTGATGAAGGCGCCGGTGATCTTCGACGGGCGGAACCTGTATCGGCGCGACGCGATGAGGCACCACGGGTTCGCGTATTACAGCGTGGGCCGGGCCCCGGTGAAGGGCTGAGCGAAAAAAGCCGCCGGGGCACAGGAGCGCCACGGCGGCGGAGAGGGTGCGGGGCAGGATCGATCAGCGGCGGACGAGGGTGCCCGTCATGCCGCCGATGCTCACGGCATCCCCGGCGATCATGAAGGGGACGTCGCCCTGGTTGGGGTCGTCGCCGCCGGCCTTGACCTCGACGCTGGCGACGCCCAGCTCGTTGGCGGTGAGGCTGCCCAGGAGCACGCCGTTGTGGCGCACGTCGAACTTCTGCCCGGGCTGGGCGCGGCTGACCTCGGCCTGGAACTTGCGCACGTTGTTGCGGTACTCGTAGGAGAGCTTGGACTCGGTGATGCCCGAGCGCATGCGGGCCTCGAGCCGGACGCGGGTGCCGGCGCCGGAATCCGCGGCGGCGGGACGGGCGGCGGTGATGAAGAACGCGCCGAGAACGACAGCGAGCGCAGCAAGAGCGGCTTTGAGCATGTGAGGACTCCTGACTAGGTTGGGGATTGGGGAAAACCGGTGGGCCCAGGCCTCGCACGAGGCCCGGAAACATGCGTCGCGGGATCGCCCCGAGTGTCACGAATGCCGGAGATCTCGCGGGGCGCGCCCGGCGCACGCGTGCAATGATCGGTGGTGAACCGCGTCCTCACGGGTGACTGGCTTGAACTGGCGGCGGGGCTCCCGCCCGGGTCCATCGACCTGATGTACGCCGACCCGCCATTCAACACTGGTGCGGCGAAGCGCTCGCCCCGGGGCGCCTCGAAGCGGGGGCGCACGGCGGCGGCGAGGTACGAGGACTCCTGGCCCCACGTGCGGGCGTACATCGCGTGGCTGCGGGCACGCGTGGAGGCGACCATTCCCGCGCTGCGGCCATCGGGCGTGGTCCTGCTGCACTGTGACTGGCGGACGAGCCATCATGTGCGTGTGATGCTGGAGGGCATGTTCGGTGAGGACAGGTTCGTGAACCACCTCGTCTGGGCGTACGGCCTTGGGGGAAGTTCACCCCGGCGGTTCGCGCGCAAGCACGATGACATTCTGGCGTACTGCGTGGACCCCGCGCGGTACTACTTTGAGGCTCCCAGGGTGCCGGCGACCAGCCGCCGGCTCGCGGGGCAGACCAAGAAGGCGACGGACGTGCTGGACATCCCCGCGATCAACAACATGGCGGAGGAGCGGACGGGGTATCCGACGCAGAAGCCCCTGGCGCTGCTGCGGGTGCTGGTGGGCGCGTTCTGTCCGCCCGGGGGCACGGTGCTGGACCCCTGCTGCGGGAGCGGGACGGCGCTGGTTGCGGCGGAGGAGATGGGGAGACCCGCGATCGGCTTTGACGTGAGCCGTGTGGCTTCGTGCATCGCCCGGGCGCGTCTTGCCCGCCGGGCGGGCGCAGCGGCGGGGAACCCACGCCCGCACCGACGCCCCTAGACTGCTGCCGCCATGGAGCGGCTGGCGAGGCTGTACGACCATCGGATCGTCAACGTGAACGTGAACATCCTCGTCGCGGGGGTGGTGGCGCTGGGTGTCACGGTCGGCGTGATGCACACGCTGGAGGCGCTGGGCTGCCTGGGCACGATGGTGGGCTGGGTCGGCGAGAAGCACTTCAGGCTTGGCGGGTTCGAGCTGCACAGCGAGAAGTTCCTGGTCAGCGGGCTGACGTTTCTTGTGGACCTGATCGCGGACGTCGCGGTGTACTACGGCCTGCACTGGCTGGCGAACCACATGCCGCGGAAGGGCCGGCCGGTTCGGCGCGGGGCCTACGCGGACCTGAGCTACATGCGCGATGCGACGCTCGTGCAGTTCGAGCGTGCGCTGCTCTCCCCGGTTCTATATATCGCGGCGCTCGGCCTGCAGAGCAAGATGCTGCACGAGGGGTACGGCGTTGCGATCTCGACGGCGGTCGGGTTCGCAGTGGGGCTGGTCATCTCGCGCACGCTGCACACGATGTGGATGGTGAGGGCCGAACGCCGGGCGGGCGTGAAGTCCGCGGCGGACGTGGTCGGACCCGACCGGGGCACGACGTCCGACGGCCCCCGCTCCGCGGCGTAGCGCGGTACTCTTGGCTCCGTGTGCGGCATCGGCGCCATCGTGCGGATCACGCCTGCGGACGCTCCCGGAGCTGCGGGGAGCGGCGCGATCCCCGAGGCCTGGCTCGACACCCTCGACAGCGCGATCGCGTTCCGCGGGCCGGACGGAGCGGGCAGGTTCCGCGACGGCGTGACGCTGCCCGATGGGGCGAGGGTTGAGGTTGCCATCGTGCATCGGCGGCTGGCGATCATCGATCTGGAGGGCGGCGCGCAGCCGATGCGGACGCCCGACGGGCCCGACCTGCTGGCGGTCGCGTTCAACGGGTGCGTGCACAACCATCGCGGGCTGCGTGCGGAACTGGTGGGGAAGGGCCACAGGTTCTCCACCGATCACAGCGACACGGAGGTGCTGCTGCACGGCTGGCGGGAATGGGGGCGCGGTCTGCCCGAGCATCTCAACGCGATGGCGGCGTGGCTGCTGTGGGACCGGGCGTCGGGGAGGCTGGTCGCGGGGGGCGACGCGCACGGCGAGAAGCCGCTGCTGGTGTGGGGAGATCGGTTCGGCCCGGGCAAGCCCTGGACGGGCCTGTGGGTGCTTGCCAGCAGCGCGGAAGCGTGCCGCCGGGTGGCGAAGCTGGCGACGGGGCACTCGCCGACTCCTGATGCGAACGCCGCGCGGGCGGCGGTGGCGCTCGGGTATGGCGAGCTGAACGGGTGTGTCACTCGACTCGTGGGGAATGGGCCGTGGGCAACGCCCGGAGCCTCGGGAGCCGAGCCCCGCGCCGAGCATGGTCTTGTGTCGCTCGCGTGTGACGCCCACCACCACCCGCATCGATTGCCCGGCCCGGCGCTGGGTACGGACCCCGCGACAAACGTCGAGAAGTTGCTGCGGGAAGCGGTGAGAACGAGGCTGGATGCGGACGTGCCGCTCGCCTGTCTGCTGTCGGGGGGCGTGGACTCATCGCTCGTGGCGTGGGCGGCGTCGCGGGACAGGCCGGACCTGCGGACCGTGTGCGTGCGATTGCCGGGCGAGGGGTACGACGAGAGTCCGCACGCGGCGGAGGTAGCGCGGGCGCTCTCGACGGAGCATGTGACCATCGATGCGGGGCAGGCCGCGGAGCGCGCCGCGGACGACCTGGTGATGCTGATCGGCCGGCTGGGCAGCCCGCTGGGCGATAGCTCGCTGCTGCCGACGTTTTGGGCGTTCCGAGCGGCGGCGGAGCATGGCAAGGTGGTGCTGACGGGCGACGGGGGTGATGAGCTGTTCCTCGGGTATGACCGCTATCGGGCGGGTGGGGGCGTGGGAGGGCTGGCCCGCGGGCTGAGGCCCGTCGGGGGGCTGCTCCGGGCGCTGGGGGCCGTGATTCCCGAGGGCGCAGCGCGGAGCCGGCGGACGAGGGCCGGGAGGCTGTGCCGTGCGGTGGGCGGCGATGGCTACGCGGACCTCCTGCGAATCTTCCCGAGCGAGGAAGCACGGGCGCTGATTCCGGGGTGGAAAGGCGGGGAGTGGTGGTGGCCAGAGTCCCCCACCGCCGCCCGGAACTCGGAACTGGGTTCGCACTTCGTGCTGGACATGCTGGCGAAGGTGGACCACGCGTCGCTGTGCGCGGGGGTGGAGGCTCGCGCGCCGATGCTCGACCCCAGGCTATGGTCGTATGCGGGCGGGCTGGCGGCGCACGTGCTGATGCCCGCGGGAGAGCGCAAGGGGCTGCTGCGGGCGGTGGCCCGGCGGCACCTGCCGGCGTCCGCGATCGACCGGCCCAAGATGGGGTTCGCGGCTCCGATTGGGGCGTGGCTGCGTGCGGACACGGGGGGCCTGCGCACGCTGCTCACGGATGCGCTGCTGGGCGCGGACCCGCTGCCGGCGGCGGTGCTGGGCGTCGAGGTGTCGCGCTCGCGGGTCCGGACGCTGGTGGACGAGCACCTGTCGGGGAGGCGGGACCACGCGCAGCGGCTGTACTGGCTGCTGGTGCTGGCGATCTGGGCGCGTGGCCGCGCGGGCGTCACGCGCGCGGAAGCCTGAGGGCAAACTCGGCACCCTCGGCGACGCGAACGAGCCTGAGGTCGCCCCCGAGCTCCTTGGCGAGGCTGCGACAGATGGCAAGGCCAAGCCCGAGGCCGGGTGTGGAGCCGTGGGCGTGCCCGCTGCCCCTCGTGAAGGGGCGGAAGACGCTGGCGGCCTCGCCGTCTGGCACGCCGGGGCCGTGATCGCGCACGCTGAGGACAACGTCGCCACCCTTCGAAGACGCGACAAGGTGGATGCGTCGGTCGGGCGCCTCGCCCGCGTACTTGCAGGCGTTGTCGACCAGGTTGTAGAGGATTCGTTCGAGGGTGGCGGGGTCGGTCTCGACGGGCGTGCCGAGGTCCCCCTCGCGATCGACGACGAGCTGCATGCCGGCCTGTGAGGCGCGGCCTTCCAGCACGGGGCGGAGTGACTCGACCAGCGCCTCGGCGCTGAGCCGGGTGCGCACGGGCGCGTGCCGGCGTTTGGAGAGCCTGGCGTAGTCGAGCACGCTCTCGACGATGCGGGCGAGTCGCTGGCTCTCGGACTTGAGGGTGCCGAGGTAGGTGGCGCGGTCCTCTTCGCCACGGATCATTCCGTCGGCGAGCATCTGGCTGTACATCACGAAGGTGGTGAGGGGCGTTCGGAGCTCGTGGGTGACGGCGGAGACAAACTGCCCGCGGCGGTCGGCGAGCTCATTTGCGGTGCGGAGGGTCAGGCCGATGACCAGGACCGCCGCGAGCAGGCCGAGCCAGGCGAGGAGCAGGGTGGCGCGGAGCGGGGTCAGCCAGGGCAGGGGCGCGGGCGTGGGGGTCGCCACGACGAGCTCGGCCGGGATGACGGCGAGAGCGCGGCCGAGGACCGCGGGGTCGGAGTCACGGTCGAGGCCACGGAGCAGGGGCTTGAGGTCGGCGGTGGGGAAGAGATCGCGGATGCTCTCGAGCAGGGAAGCGCGGAGCGCAGGCCAGTCGATGAGGAAGCCCTGCGTGCCGGACTGGTCGCGGAGCGTAACCTCTCGCTCGAAGATGAGCCTTGGGTCCTCGCCGGTCCGGCTGATCCACTTGGCGACAAAGGGCCCCTGGTGGAGTTCGGGCGAGGCCACGGTGGCGATCGGGGGCGGGGCGGCTTCGGCGGTCTTGTTGTCGCCCCACGAACCTCCGGGCGCGACCAGGCCTGATTTGACCTCTCCTGCCGCGGCCCGGAGCGTGAGAACTTTGTCCGCCTCGGCCGCGGGGGGAGGCGGAGCGGAGACCGACGCGGGAGACTCGCGAGCGTCGTCGCCGACGGCGGCATCGGACGGAGCGACGGCCTTGCTCTGTTGCTCGACGCGTGCGACCTCGTTCTTGACGGCGTCCTGGGCGGTGTCCTTGGCGGCGGGTTCGGCACGGGGCCGGGCGACCTGGGGCATGTTGCTGTAGGTGTTGACCCTCTGGCGGGCCTCGAACTCTCTCGCGCTCTGCGCCTGCTGCTCCTGCAGCACGGGACCGGCGTCCATTTGCTGCGCCCTCGCGGCGGTCTGGGGCGCGGGCGCCTCCTCCTGCTTCTCGGGCTCGGCGAGGGTCTGTGCTCCGAACTGGAATTCGGCCTGCGTCTTTCTGAGCAGATCGAGTTGCACGTCGTTCTGCGCGAGCTCGTAGCCTGTGATGAAGGAGGGCTCCGCCATGATCCGGTAGACGCCGGTGGGCGCCTGGGGTGATTCGAGGTCGCCGCCCCCGACCTTCTGGAAGTTCAGGAGGACCAGCGGGTCCGGGGGCTGGAGAAGCGGAGAGGCGACGAGCACCTGGTTCTGGTCGATGCTGGCCGGGGGCGTGAGCGCCTGGCCCCCGGGCAGGAAGAAGGGCTGGTACTCGTAGTAGGGGCGGGCGGCCTCTCTCGCGATGATGGGCGTGACGGCGGCGTCCATGCGCCAGAGCGCGAGGCGGAGTGACTCCTGGTGCCGGGCCAGCGCGCGCGCCTCTCGCTCGGCGCGTTCCAGCCCGAGGGCGCCGGCAGTGACCCAGGCGAGCGCCGCGAGGATCGCCCCGACGGAGAGCCCGAAGACGATGTTGGCGCGCGGGTTCCCGAGCATCACGACCCGCCCTCCGCGGAGAGCATGTAGCCCTTGGCACGCACGGTGACGATCACGGCGGGGTTTGCGGGGTCGTCCTTGAGGAGCTCGCGGAGCCTGGCGACCGCCATGTCCACGGTGCGCGTCTGCACGCCACGCGGATCAAGGCCCCACACGCGGCTGAGGAGTTCCTCGCGGGCGATGGCCCGGCCCCGGTTCGCGATGAGGTACGAGAGCACCTCCGCCTCGCGCTGCGAGAGCAGCTCGCGCTGGCCATCCCCGAAGATCACCTCGCGGCGTTCGAGGTCGATCTTGCGGCCCGCGATGTTGACACCGGCAACGCTGCGGGGTCGTTCGGCGCTGCGGCGCAGGACGGCCTCGACGCGCGCGAAGAGCTCGGAGGTGCTGAAGGGCTTGACGACGTAGTCGTCGGCGCCCTCCTTGAGGCCCCGGACGCGGTCGGCCTCTTCGCCCTTGGCGGTCAGCATGATGACGGGCAGGCCGGGCTTGGACTTTCGTATCTCGCGGAGGACGGAGAAGCCGTCGAGCTTGGGCATGAGGATGTCGAGCAGGACCAGGTCGATCTCTCCCGTGATGGCGGCGTCGAGCCCGGCGGCGCCGTCGGCGGCTTCGCGGGTGGCGTAGCCGGTGAACTTCAGGGCGTCCACGAGCCCGCGCCGGATCGCGCCGTCGTCCTCCACGATCAGGATCCTGCCGAGGGACATTGGCCTGCTCCACCTTTCCGTCCGGGGGGGTTCACGCCCTCCCGCCGGCACATTGTTGCGCCCGTGGCACCGGCGGTTCGCGGGGCCCGGGGGGGATCACTGCGTCTGCCTCACGAGCACCCGCTTGGCGCGGTGCACCAGGTACACATCGCCCTGCTGCGCCAGGACCGCCGCCCGACCCTCGGACGCGAGCTCGCCCGCGAGGCGGAAGTAGTCGTCGGTCCCGAAGTCGACCGTGAGATCGGGCTTCTCGTCCTCGGAGTCGAGGATGGATGCGTCCACCCAGCGGTTGCCGCGTCCAAAGAAGGTCTTGTCGGCGACCTGGTTGACCGCGGACTCGCGAACGGCGCGGACCTCGCGCCCGACGACGACGTTGTAGAAGCCCGCGGCGGGGGCGTTGCTGGCGGCCTGCTTGGCGGCGACGTCGGCCTGCTGGGCGACGCCCCCCGCGCCGGCCCGCTCGCCCTGGGCGCGGTCGCGGAGGTTGAGCTCAACCGCGGCGCGGAGCTCGGGCCTGGAGGCGGGGCTGAGCGAGGTGTCCTCCCGGGCCAGGAAGGCGGTGTACTCCGTGAGCACACCGAAGCGGGTCGAGAGGCGGACGATCTCGTCGACGAGTTCCTTCATGCGGGAGTCGGACTGGGAAGCACCCTCGGCGCCGGCCTGCCTCACTTCGTCTACGAGTGCGGCGACCTTGCGCGTCGCCCAGAGGCGGGGCACAAAGCCGTTGCGGGCGCTGGCCTGGGCCGGGTCGATCACGGTCTCGAAGCTGACCTCGCGCGCGCCGAGCATGCCCCTCACGCGGACGCGCACGGGGGACTCGCTCTCGTACCAGCCCAGCACGACGACCTGGTCGCCCTCGAAGACGTCCGCCAGTGCCGCGGGTTGGAGTTCGCGGACGCGGCCGTCGGTGCTCACGACCTCGAAGACGGGCCGGGTCATGACGGGGCCGCTGAGCCGGCGGAAGACCTGCGAGACCTTGACCTCAACGTCCTCCTGGGGCAGGATGAAGGTGCTGGCGGCGCGGCTGGTGGTCGCGAGGTTGGAGAGCAGGGGTGAGTTCACATCGAACCCCACGCCAAAGGTGAAGATGCGGCGTGACTCCTTGTTCATGGCCTTGGCGGCCTCTCGGATGCGGACCTCGTTGCGCTCACCAACGGTCGGAAGGCCGTCGGTGAGGAAGAGAACGAGCGGGAGCGTTCCCTGGGTAGCGGGGACGCGGAGCGCCTCGGCGAGCGCGTCGTGGATGTTCGTGCCGCCATTGGCTTCGAGGCGCGCGATGTAGGCCTCGGCCTTCTCGGCGGTCGAGGCGTCCTTGGCGACGGGGGCGGGGGCGAAGGACGCGATCGAGTCGGAGTAGTCGACGATGTTGAAGAACTCGCCTTCGCCCAGCCCGCGGACGACCTGGATGGCGGCCTCGCGGGCCTGCTTCATCTTCTCGCCCCGCATGGAGCCGGAGCGGTCCAGGACGATCACGACCTCACGTCTGACCTTCTCGCGGGATTCGGCGAGGGAGGCGGGGGGAGCCGCGAGGAGCAGGAAGTAGCCCCCCTTCCCGCCCGCGACGTCGGTGGAGGGATAGGCGAAGACGGTGGCGGACAGCGCGCCGCTGGTGGGGCCGGCCAAGTACGAGAGCTTCAGAGAGCCCCGGTCGGCGCCGGGCGAAGCGGTGAGCTTGACGCGGAGGTGATTCTCGGCGATGCGCTGGGTCACGATATCGTGGCTGGAGGAGTAGACCGTGGCGATCGGGTCCTTGGAGCGGATGTCCGCGTCCATGGACCAGGCCACGCCGTCGGCGGCGAAGGCCTCGGACCTGGGCACGTCGTAGTCCACACGGCTGCCGTCGCGGGCGAGCACCTGCTCGTAGGTGAGGCGGAGCTTCTGGGATGAGCCCGCGGGGACCGGAAAGGCGCTGGTGCGGATGAGGCTGAGGCCGACGAACTCCACGAGCGCGGGGTCGCGCATGCTGCGCACGATGGACTCGTAGATCTTGCGGGCCTCGTCGCGCGGGAGGAGTTCCGCGTTGGGCTCGGGCCCCGTGCCGTCGTACTGCAGCGAGCGCACCGAGGCACCGTTGGGGACGGGGAGGAGGACGACCGCCTCCTGGGGGGTGCCGCCCTCGTTGGTCAGGGTCATCTCGAGGGTAGTGATCGCGACCTGGTCGGTGATCTGGACATTCGCGTGCACCGCGGAGAGCACGACAGGCTGAGGCCGGGCGGGCCTGCGGAGCACCTGGGGCATGATGAGGTTGGGGTGGATGGGAGGGTGGTCGGAGATCTGGCCAAGGGCGGGGACGGCCAAGCCAAGGGCGAGCACGGCGGCGAGGATCGGGCGCATGAGGACCTCCCTGGGGGGTGCAAACCGGATCACTAGGTTGTACTCCCGAGATCGGGTGTGGTGCGCAACGCCGCTGTAACGGCGGCGCAAAGGGCGCGGAAGGCTCTCGGACCGGTCCCTCGGTCCCGGCCCTGGCCCCGGCGTTGGCACGCGGATTGTGTGTGGGGGGGCATGAGCTTCGGCCTGCAAATCTCCGCCTCGGGAGTCGCCACGGCTCTCTACAGGCAGGATGTCTACGCCAACAACCTCGCGAACATGGACACCCCTGGGTTCAAGCCCGACCTGCCCACGACGCGCTTTGTGCCCGCGGGCGACCTGGCGGGCGACGAGTTCAACGTGCCTTCGGCCCGGCTGCTGGAGAGGCTCGGCAGAGGCGCGGCCCTGCACGCCAACCGGGTCTCCATGACGCAGGGGAGCCTCAAAGACTCCTCAAACCCTCTGGACCTGGGGATTTCCGGCGAGGGCTTCTTCGTCGCCCGGGATGGGCAGGAGCGCGAGGGGCAGACCCTGCTGACCCGTGACGGCAGGCTGACGCGCGACGGCTCGGGCAGGCTGGTGCTGGCCTCGTCGGGGCTGCCGATCCTCGACACCGGCAACGGCGAGATCGTGCTGCGCGATCCCGCCCCGATCAAGGTGGATGCCGACGGCTCGATCCGCCAGCGGGGCCAGGTGGTTGCGCGGGTGCGGCTGGCCCGCGTCGCCGACCCGGGGGTGCTGAGCAAGCAGGGGCACAGCACGTTCCTGGCGCCGACGGACATGGTGGACGACGGGGCGTCGGGTCACGTGAAGCAGGGGACCTTTGAGGAATCCGCCGCGGACGAGGTTTCGACGATCATGCAGATCACCAGCGCGTCGCGGGACGTGGACGCGAACATCGCGATGATGCAGCAGCACGACCGCCTGCTCGACCGGGCGATCAATGTGTTCGGCCGCCTGAGTTAGTTCGATTGACCGTGCCCGGGCGCACGCCTTGCGCCCCGCACGCAGAGGGAGTCGTCGGAATGGCAATCAATGCGCTCCAGTCCGCTTCGTCCGGCCTCTCGGCGCTGAACACGGCGATGGACGTGGTGGCGAACAACCTGGCCAACGTGAACACGCCCGGGTTCAAGGCTTCCCGCGTGAACTACCAAGACCTGACGTACATCGAAAAGCAGCAGCCGGGGGCGATGAACCAGAACAGCGACCAGCGCCCCATCGGCCTGTACGTCGGCCTGGGCGTGCGGGTGTCCGGGACGCAGCTCGATTTCACGCAGGGCGCGCAGCAGGCCACGGGCAGGCCGCTGGACGTCGCGATCGCGGGCGAGGGTTTCCTGCGGGTCGGGGTGGAGGACTCGCTGGGCCCGGGGGGGATCGCGTACACCCGGGCAGGCAACTTCACACGCAACCGCGACGGCGAGCTGGTGCTCGCCAACGACCAGGGAAGGCGCCTGCAGCCCATCATCCAGATCCCGGAGAACGCTTCGTCGATCACGATCTCCCCGGACGGCAAGGTCCTGGTCACGGTCCCCGGCCAGACGGAGCCCACCGAGCTGGGGCCCCTTGAAATCTCGACGTTTGTCAACCCTGCGGGCCTCAAGCAGGTGGGCGAGAACCTATTCATCGAGAGCGCGGCGTCGGGCACCCCCCTCACCGGCATCCCCGGCATCGAGGGAAGGGGCACGCTCCAGTCCGGGTTCCTGGAAGCCTCCAACGTGGACCCCACCAAGGAGCTCATCGAGCTCATCAGGACCCAGCGCGCCTTCGAGATGAACAGCCAGTCCATCCGGGCGGCGGACGAGTCGCTGAGGTCGGTGGCGCAGCTCCGCCGCTAGTGACTGGGGCACCGGTGGCTGATCCGGGCTGACGAATACGGGTCCGGGGCGCGGCAGATCGGCACAGGGCTTGCGTGAGACTCCCCTCGGGGCGGAGCCCCCGCGGAGTCGCCATGACCACATTCTCGTTCAGTCACTTCCTCCCGATGCACCTGCGGGGCCTGCCAGTGCCGAGCGAGCCGGCGCGGACGGGGCACGCTGGTACGGGCTTCTCGGCACGGCGGGTCGCGGCGCTGGTGGTGCTTGTGCTGCTTCTGCTCGCCCCAAGGCTTGCGCTCGCGGAAGGGATGGTCACACTCCGCGGCGTCGCGCGGGTCGATGCTTCGGCGCCGATCCTGCTGGGCGACGTGGCGGAGCTGGACGGATCAGAGGCGGTGACGCTTGCGGAGTCGGTGGTCGCCCCGGCGGGACCGAGGCCTGCGACGGTCACGCTGTCGCAGGTCCGGGGCGTGCTCGAGGCGGGCGGCGCCAATCTTGGACGGCTGACGCTGCGGGGTTCGTCCTGCAGCGTGCTCGCTCCGGTTGCCCCCCCCACCGCCACGCCCGCGGAGATTCCCGCGCCGGTCGGCAACTCCGTGCGCTCCGTCGTTGCGGGGCGGGTGGCGGAACTCCTGGGCGTCGGCCCCGCGGATCTGCGGCTGACCTTTGAAAACCGTGACGACGCGCTGCTCGGGGTGCCGACTCAGGGCCGAACGGTCGCGGTGCAGCCCGCGGGCGAGGGCGACCGGATGCCCCTGACGGTGCGTGTCTATGAGGGGGACCGGATCGTGGCCCAGGGCCAGGTGCGCGTGACAGTGCTGGTGAGACGGCGCGTGCTGGTGACGACTGCGGCGCTCTCACGGGGCGCCCCGATCCGCGCGGGCGGCCTTCTGGAAGAGGAGCGCTGGCTGCCTCCTTCGTCGGCGCCCGCCACGGGCGCGGACCTGGAGGGGCAGGTGCTCAGGAACCGCCTTGGGGTGGGCCAGGTTGTAGAGACGCAGGACATCGAGCCCCCGCTGGTGGTGAAGCGGGGCGACGTGGTGGCGGTGGACTGTCTGTCGGGAGCGTTCTCGGTGCGGACGACGGCGCGGGCGCTCTCCCCGGGCCGGCTCGGAGAGGTGATCCAGTTCCAGACGCTGAGTTCGAAGCACACGTTCCGGGCGCGCGTGAGCGGGCCCGGGCTGGCGGTGACGCTCGCCCCGGGCGAGTAGTGCATGGCGGGGCGCCACGGCGCCGGAGGTTGGACCGATGAAGACCGCAAGGACCATGGCGATACTCGCCGCGACTCTGGCCCCCGGGACGGCGGGCGCGCAGAGCCTCTTTCTCCAGCCTCCTCAGGCCCCGGCGACGCTGCGTGACGGGACGGTGGACCCGGCGGCTCCGATCCGCGAGTACTCGTACACGGCGGTGGAGGCGCCGAAGCCCACGGTCGTCGAGCTGAACGACAAGGTGACGATCATCGTGAGCGAGACCAGCCGTCAGTCGAGCCAGGAGAAGCTCGACACGAAGACGGCCACGTCGTTCAAGGCGGCGCTCGAGAAGTTCCCCGACCTGGCGAAGTTCCTGGAGGCGGAGCTGGCCACGGGCGACGGCAACCCGATCGTGGAGGTGGAGGCGGGCGGGAACCGCTCGTTCAAGGGGGACGGCAAGCGAGAGCGGTCGGACACGTACTCGGATCGGATCACGGCAACCGTGATCGACGTGAAGCCCAACGGCGTGCTGGTGGTGGAGGCCCGGCGCGTCGTTCAGCACGACAACCAGACGCAGACGCTGCTGCTCTCGGGCGAGTGCCGGCGTGAGGATGTGACCGAGCAGAACACGGTGCTCTCCAGCCAGTTGGCGGATCTCACGATCCGCGTGGAGAACGAGGGCGACGTGAAGGACACGGCGACCAAGGGCTGGATGACCCGGGTTCTCGAAGCCGTGTTCAACTTCTAGAGCAAGTGGAAGGGCCGGCGGGGCCGTTCCGACCGCGCAGGTTTCGCGCCCGGACGTGAATCTGCGCACGGGTTCGGACTGCGCGCGGAGGGCGCGAGGGCCACGGGGGCAACCCTGGCGTCATTCAGACCCGATAAGAGCGGGCTTCCCTGCCCGTCTGTGAACCGTACCTAAATGACCCCCCCGAGGTGGGTTGGGTTGAGAACGCCCAAAGCCCGAATTTCGCGGACACAGCGACCGATCTCGCTCAACTCACCTCTTGGGGGTTCCGATGTCCACCCGGTCTCCCGGGCTGCGTGGGCCCGACGAGCGAAGGGGGCGGGACGGAACCCGACCTCCAAGAGCCACGGGCCGTAGGACGCCTGGCTCTGCCGACGCGAACGTGTGAAGCGCCGGCGAACAGGTCGATCCCGCCCGTCGGGCGAGGCTCACAAGGTGTGCACGGAGGTCTTTCATGGGTCGCATCAATACGAACGTTCAGTCGATGATTGCTCAGCGCGTGCTGGGGCAGAACAATCTGACCCTCGGCAACTCGCTCGAGCGCCTCAGCACGGGTCTGCGGATCAACCGCGGCAAGGATGACCCCGCCGGTCTGATCGCGAGCGAGAACCTTCGCTCCGAGGGCCGGGCCCTGAACCAGGCCATCACCAACGCCGAGCGCGCCGACCAGGTCGCGAACATCGCCGAGGG
>JADYXW010000098.1 GCA_020853975.1 Phycisphaerales bacterium | reverse complement strand
CGTCCCCCTTCGGACCCCGCACGCCACACCAGACTGACCATCCGCGTTAGTCCCCCAGACGTTCCCTACTGCGACGGCGACTTCAACTGGGACGGGAGCGCCGACCAGGACGACGTGATGTACCTCGCCAACGTCCTCGCCGGGGGCGGGAACCCCACCGGCCGCTGGGCGGACTACAACCGCGACGGCAACGAAGACCAGGACGACCTCCTCGCCCTCGTCCACACCATCGCAGGGGGCGGGTGCCCGGCGTAGCCCCGCCTCGGCGCTGATCGCTTCGTACCATCCCCCGATGCGCATCATCGCCGGCGACTTCCGCTCCCGCAAAATCTACTCCCCCCCCGACGACCAGACCACGCGGCCGATCCCCGACCGCGTCAAGGAGTCCCTCTTCTCCATCCTCCGGGGCCGCTTCGAAAACGCCAACGTCTTCGACGGCTTCGCGGGCACCGGCTCCATCGGCCTCGAGTGCGCCAGCCGCGGCGCCGCCCGCGTCGTCTGCGTCGAGAAAGACCGCGACATGGCCGACCTCCTCCGCGCCAACGTCGCCCTCCTCCACTGCGCCGATCGCGTCGAGGTCGTCTGCGGCGATGCCCTGGGCCCCGGCGCCCTCGCCCGCTCCCCGCGCCCCCTCCACCTCGCCTTCCTCGACCCGCCCTACCCGCTCATGCAGGAGGCAACCTCCTGCCGTCGCGTCCTCGCCCAGGTCGCGGCGCTCGTCCAGTTGCTCGACCCCGACGGCTTTCTCGTGCTCCGCACGCCCTGGCCTCTCCTCCACCCAGACCCAACCTCGGTCACAACCGCCGCCCCTGAGCCCGAACACCGCCGCCGAAAGCCCAAGCGCGACGATTGGAAGAAGCGACTGCGTGACGAGGTCGATGGCCGGGGCCCAAAGCGCCGAACACCCGTCGCGCCAAAGGAGCCGGACGACGCGGACGACGCCGACGAGGGCGACGAAGCGCCCCAGCCCGGGCCGCAGACGGCCGACACCCAGCCCGTCATGCTCGATGTCGATCTGCGCATCCCCGGCGCCAAAGGGCCCGAAACGCACGTCTATCGCCAGATGGCGGTGCACCTGTACATGAAAGCCTGACCGACAGCCGCGGGCCTTACGCCCCGGCCCTCACGTCGCCCGCACCTCGGGCCCGTGGCCCAGCGGCCCGCGAGCCCGTTCGAACATCGCCGCCACCCGCAGCAGCGACGCCTCCTGAAACGGCGCGCCGATCAACTGCAGACCCAGAGGCAGAGGCTTCGCATCGCGCCGCGCCATGCCCATCGGCACGCTCACCGCCGGCAGACCCGCCAGATTCACCCCCACGGTGTACACGTCCTCCAGGTACATCGCCAGCGGATCCGCCGTCTTGCCGCCGATCGGGAACGCGGGCCCGGGCGTCGCGGGCGTCGCGATCACGCCGCACGTCGCGAGCGCGCGCCCGAAGGCATCCCGCAGCAACCCTCTCACTCTCGTCGCCGTCGCGTAATAGTGGTCGTAGTACCCGCCCGAGAGCGCGTACGTCCCCAGCATGATCCGCCGCTTGACCTCGTCGCCGAAACCCTCGCTGCGCGAGCGCTCGTAGAGGTCCCGCAGGCCCTCACCCGCCGAGAGGCCCGCGCGCTGCCCGTACCGCACGCCGTCGTACCGCGCGAGGTTCGACGACGCCTCCGCCGGCGCCAGCACGTAGTACGCCGCGATCGCGTGGTCGAGCATCGGCATGTCCACGCTCACGACCTCGGCGCCCAGCCCGCGCAGCACGTGCAGCGACGCCTCGAACGCGTCCGTCAGTTCCGGGTCGTTCGCGCTGCTGCGCGCCTGCCCCGGCACACCGATGACCAGCCCGTCGCACGCTCCGCGCAGCGACTCCTCGTAGTCCGGCACCGGCTCGCGTGCGCTCGTCGCGTCGCCCGCGTCATGCCCCGCGATCACGCGCAGGCACAGCGCCGCGTCGGCCACGTTCGCCGCGATAGGCCCCACCTGATCCAGCGAGCTCGCGTACGCGACCAGCCCCAGCCTCGACACGCGGCCGTACGTCGGCTTCAGCCCCACCACCCCGCAGTGCGCCGCGGGCTGGCGGATCGAGCCGCCCGTGTCCGAGCCCAACGAAATCGGGCAGACGCCCGCCGCCACCGCCGCCGCCGACCCTCCCGAGCTCCCCCCCGGCACACGCGACGTGTCCCAGGGGTTCCGCGTCACGCCGAACGCCGAGTGCTCAGTGGACGAGCCCATGCCGAACTCGTCGAGGTTGGTCTTTCCCAGCACGATCGCGCCCGCGTCAATCAGGCGCTGCGCCGCCGTCGCCGTAAAGGGCGATCGGTACCCCCGGAGGATCCGGGAGCCCGCCGTCGTCGCGCCGCCATAGCCCCGTCCGTCGCCGACCTTCATCAGGTCGGGCCCGAGGCAGATGTTGTCCTTGATCGCGACCGGCACTCCGGCCAGGGCGGGCCGTTCGCCCGCCTCCACGCGCGCGTCCACCAGGTCCGCCGCCCGAAGTGCCTCCGCCTCAAACGCGCAGAGGAACGCCCGCAGGCGGGGCTCCACGGTCCCCATCGCCCGCAGGGCCTTGCCCGTGACCTCGCGCGCCGACGCCTCCTGTGTGTGCACCGCGTGCACGATCGACCGCGCATCGGAAAGTGCCAGCGTCACGCGCCGCCCCCTCCGCCGTCCATCACCCGCGGCACGCGCACAAAGTCCTCGTACGAGTCAGGCGCCATCGCCGTCAGCGTTCCGGGCGACAGCGTCGGCCCGGGCGCGTCGGCCCCTAGGTCTCCCACGCCCACCGGCTGCTCGCCCATCGCGTCAGCCCCGGACAGGTCAAGCCCCCGCAGGCGGTCCACATAGCCGACGATCGCCGAAAGCCGCTCGCGATACGCGCCGACCTCCTCCTCCGAGAGGCGCAGCCGGGCCAGCCGCGCCACGTGCCTCACGTCCTCGGCGCTCACCTCTTTCCGCGCGTTGCCGCCTTCGGTCATGCCCCAGTGTAAGGCGGGGCGTACGCTCGCCCCATGGCCGGGCCCCACACAGCAGGGCTGCCCTTCCGAGCGCTGAGGCTCGGGCTCGCGATCGCCTCCCCGCGCGCCGTCGCCCTCGCCGTGATCGTGCTCATCTGCGAGTGGTGGTTCGTTCCCGGGGCGCTCCCCGGCCCCACGATTTTCGCCTCCACGCTCACCTCCCGCGCCCCGGCCCCGTTCCCCAGCGGGCCCGTCGCGACCATCTACCTCGTCCGCGACGACGCCGACGCCTGGCGCGCCGTCGACGACGCCATGAGCGGCGACGCCATCGCACCCGCCCTCACCGAAACCCCCGACCGTGTCGTGCTCGCCACATTCTCCCATGAGCGCCACGTCGCCGGCATCTGGGGGCCGTGGCTGGAGCACGAAGCCTCTCACCTGAAGCTCCAGCCGCTGGTCGGTGGCGAGGTCCCCGAGCCGGGCCCCGCACCCCTCCGCGCCGCATTCGCCGACTGGTTCCGGTCCCGAGGCTCGCCAACCTACGCCGCCCTCGCCCTGCAGGGCGGGCACAAGTCCAGTCATCTGGTCTGGTGGGGACCTCTCGTAGACATCGCGGCCCTCGGCGCCATGCTGGTCATCCTCCTTGGCCTGACCCGCCTCGCGCTGACCCGGATCTACTTGGGGAGGTGCCGGTCGCTCGCCGCGGGCTTCTGCCCCAGGTGCCGCTACGACCTCCGGGGTGTGGTCCTGGGGGATGACGGCACTGGAATCTGCCCCGAATGCGGGTTCAGGTTCGCCACGCAAGAGCCTGTCTGAAACCTCCCCCTTGCTGTACACTTGTTGCACCGACCAAGGAGCCCCACGATGCCCCGCACCGCGATCCGCGTCGCCGTCCTGTCCGCCGTTGCCACCCTGGTGTCGCTCGCCGGCGCCCAGCCCCTTCCGACCGACCCCCGGGTCGTCTCCGGCACGCTCGACAACGGCCTGAAGTACATGGTCATGCAGCACGCCACGCCTCCGGGCCGCGCCGTCATGTGGATGCACGTCTCCTCGGGCTCGCTCAACGAGAGCGACAAGCAGCGGGGCCTCGCCCACTTCTTCGAGCACATGGCCTTCAACGGCACCGAGAACTTCCCTCCCGGCTCCGTCGTCCCCTTCTTCGAAAGCCTGGGCATGACTTTCGGCCGCGACCAGAACGCCTTCACCTCCTTCGAGCAGACCACCTACCAGCTCAGCCTCCCCAACACCAAGCCGGAGACCCTCGCCAAGGGTCTCCTCTTCTTCTCCGACGTCAACAGCCGCATGCTCCTCCTCCCCGCGGAGATCGAATCCGAGCGGGGCGTGATCCTGGGCGAGCGCACCAGCCGCAAGAGCGCCCAGCAGCGCGCCGGCGAGTTCCTCATCGAGCGATCCGCCCCCGGCTCCCGCTTCTCACAGCGTCTCCCCATCGGCACCGAAGAGTCCATCAAGACCGTCACCCGCCAGGACTTCGTCGACTACTACGCCAAGTGGTACGGCCCGGCCAACTCCACCATGCTCGTCGTCGCCGACTGCCCCCCCGCCCAGGTCGTAGAGCAGATCAAGCTCACCTTCAACCAGCCCGGCCCCGCCAAGCCCGCGCCCGTCGATGAAGACGCGGGAGTCACGCCCTACGCCCAGAGCTTCGGTGTCGTCTACTCCGACCCCGAGCTCACCCGCGCCAGCGTCACCATCCAGAAGGTCGAAAAGCCCCTCGCCCCCTCCACCACCGTCCCCCAGCTCCGCGACGAGTGGGTCGGCTACCTCGCCACCACCGCCTTCAACCGCCGCATGTCCGACAAGGTCAACCAGGGCGGCACCGAGTTCCAGTCCGCCTTCGCCGGTGCCGGCAATGACCCCGGAATCATGCGCACCATCACCGCGTCCGCCAGCGGCGAGCGCGACAAGTGGCGGCCCATGCTCGAACGCCTCGCCCTCGAAGTCCAGCGCGCCCGCGCCTTCGGCTTCACCGAGCGGGAGATCGAAGAGGCTCGAAAGAACATCATCTCCAACTTCGAGGAATCCGCCGAGCAGGAGGCCACACTCCCCGCACGCGCCTTCGTCACCCGCATGAACAACGCCGTCGCCGGCGGCGAGCCCGTCATGTCCTCCGCCCAGCAGCTCGAGCTTGGCAAGGCCATCTTCCCCACCATCACCTCCTCCGAGTGCGCCGCCTGGTTCGCCTCCACCTTCGACCCCACCAACGTCATGTTCGCGGCCCAGCTCCCCGCCATGGACAGCCCGCCCAGCGATGCCGACCTCCTCAAGATCGGCACAGAGGCTCTCAAGGCCAAGCCCACCCAGGAGACCGAGGCCGCCCGTGCCGACACCCTCATGAAGGACCTCCCAACCCCGGGTGAGGTCACCGCAAGCTCCACCCACGACGCCAGCGGCGTCTATTCCGCCTGGCTCTCCAACAACGCCCGCTTCCACCACCGCTTCATGGACTACCAGAAGAGCGACGTCACCATCACCATCACCCTCCTTGGCGGCGAGCTCTACGAGACCGCAGCCGACCGCGGCATCACCTCCGCGGCCACCATCGCCCTCGGTGGCGGCGGGGGTGGCGGTGGCCGGGGAGGCCGGGGCGGTGGTGGTGGGGGCCGCGGCGCCATGGCCACCCAGCACCTCACCTCCTCAGACATCCGCTCCCTCATGACCGGCAAAAAGGTCCGCGTCGGGGGCCGGGGCGGCGCCGACGCCATCCAGGTCTCCGTCTCCGGCGCTCCCGAAGACCTCGAGCAGGGCATGCAGCTCGCCTACCTCCTCCTCACCGAGCCCAAGATCGAGGCCCCCGCCTTCGAAAACTGGAAGACCTCCACCCTCCAGGGCCTCGAAGCCCTCGACAAGAACCCCATGGGCGCCTTCTCCAAGGCCCAGGCCGCCGCCCGCTACCCCGACGACCCCCGCACCCAGCCCCTCACGCCCGCGCACGTCCGCGCCATCACGCTCGACGCCGCCCAGGCCCGCCTCAACCAGCTCATCGCCACCTCGCCCATCGAGGTCGCCGTCGTGGGCGACATCTCGCGCGCGCGGGCGCAAGAGCTCGTCGCCCGCTACATCGGCTCGCTCCCCAAGCGTGAGCGAGTGACCCCGGGCCAGTTCGCAAACCTCCGTGCCCTCAAGCGCCCACAGGGCCCCCGCGTCAACCACGTCGAGATCGACACCGTCACCCCCGTCGCCGGCGCCATGGGCGGGTTCTACGGCCCGGACCAGTCCAACGTCCAGGACGTCCGCGCCATGCGACTCGCGCAGATCATTCTGTCCACCCGCATGGTCAAGCAGATCCGCGAGCAGGAACAGCTCGTCTACAGCATCTCCGCGGGCCTCGAGCCCGGCGGCACCTACCCCGGCTTCGGCATGCTCATGGCCGGCGCCCCCAGCGACCCCGCCAAGGCCGACGCCCTCGCAGACCGCATCCTCGAAATGTTCGCCGCCTTCGCCGAGGGCGGGCCCACCGAAGAAGAAGTCGCCAAGGCCAAGGGCCAGATCGCCAACACCCTCGAAGAGCAGATGCGCCAGCCCGCCACCTGGCTCGCGCGCCTCGAAACAATCACCTACGACGGCCTCACCCTCGACGACTTCATGGCCGCCCCCGACGCCTACCAGAAGATCACCCCTGCCGACATCCTCGCCACGTACAAGAAGTACTACGCCAAGGACCGCACCGTCTCTGTGAAGGTGAAGCCGAAGTCGGGGGGCTGATTTCTCGCTTGCAGCGAACGCCCGTTCTGGTAGTGTCACGCGCACCTCGGGAGGATCGACGATGCAACAGTTCGTCATTGGGGCCATTTGCGCACTGGTGTTCACTTCAGCATCCTTTGCTCAGTGCCAGGGGTGGCGTCAAACACCGCCGTCGTTGCCGGGGGGGACCCGGCCCTCAGACGCGATCCTGGCGATCGCGGCGGTCAACTACTCATTCGAATTCCCGCCCCAGCCAAAACTCATTGTCGCGGGCACCTTTCCGGACGGCTCCGTTCCACCTGGACAGTCAACGCAACTTCGCTTCTGGGATGGCCAATCGCTCACACAGGCATTTGGAGAGGATCTCACCGACGGTCGTATTCTCGCGATGACGGTGTTCAACGGTGAACTCATCGTCGCGGGCGAGTTCAGCAGGATTGGCACTCTGACTGCCAGCAACATCGTGAGGTACACACCTGGAGTTGGCTGGCGGCCAATGGGCAGCGGGACCTTCGATGGCCCGATCTATGCTCTCGCCGAGCTCCAAGGCGAGCTGGTTGCGGCGGGCGACTTCTTCTATTCCCCAAGCGGCTCCCCCACGGTGGGCAGCTGGTACGCCGTTCATTGGAATGGCTCAACTTGGCGAGAAGTCAGCGGCGTTTCCACCCCTATCTACTGTGCCGCGAACTGGCAGGGTGCCCTCCGCCTGGGCGGGGACCGGTTCTTGGACATGTACCTCCCAAGCGCTGCCATCACCGGTAGCATCGGAATTCAATCGGGCGAGGCATATGCCATGACCGTACACGACGGGGACCTCTATGTTGGGGGCTCACTCACGGTTCAGACGCAGAGCGGACTTGCTCGCCAGGTCGTCCGCGTTTCTTCGCAGAACGGTCAGTGGCTCCCGCTCACCGGCGGTCTGGGGGGCGGGCAGCCGCCGATCTTCAACGGCGCGGTCTACGCGCTGACGAGCTTTGGCGAAAGAATCTGGGCGGGCGGTGCATTCTCCTCCGTGGCGGGAACCTCCGCCCCGCGCGTCGCGAGTTGGAGCGAGTCTCTAGGGTGGTCGGTGCCACCCGCAGGTCCGACAGGTCCTGTGCTCGCACTTGGCTCCCTCGGGTCGGAGCTGTTCGTGGGCGGCAGCTTTCTAATTGCCGGCGTTCCATCCTCCGCGTTTCTCGCCCGGTATTCCACCCTCCTGGCGCCGACCATTCAGCAGCACCCAGAGTCGCGACAAGCCGCGATTGGGGGTGTCTTGGACCTGACTGTGTCCGCGATCGTTCCGGATGGGACTGCTCCCTCGTATCAGTGGACCCACGATGGGCTTCCAATCCAAGAGGGACCCGGGGGTATCACTCCATTTGGAGGAACCGTCACCGGTTCGCGGTCACCAGCTCTAAGGATCACCGGATTCACCCGCCGCGACGCGGGGACCTTTGTCTGTGTTGTGTCAAACGGGTGCGCCAACATTTCCTCTTCCGCGGCACAAGTCGTTGCGACGCCCTTCTGCGATGCCGACTTCAATGGTGACGGCAACCTAGACCAGGATGATGTGTCGAGCCTCATCTCGGTGATCGCCGGGGGCAACTGCCCGGACTGAACACACTCCCCGCCCGCGCCGAACCCCGCGCATCGCCGACTCCTTGCCACCGCAGCGGACGGCTGGTCCGTCGCCTCATGCCCTGACCCCACCCGGTCTCGCACAGCGACGGGGAGACGCCCGCTACGATGAGAGTCCACCAGCCCCAAGGACTCCCCATGACCATCCATCCCGACATCATCGCCGCCGTCGGCAGGACCCCCCTCGTCCGCCTCAACAAGGTCGTCGGGCCGAGCGACGCCGCCGTCCTCGTCAAGTGCGAGTACATGAACCCCACCGGCTCCATCAAGGACCGGATGGCGGTCCACATCCTCAACATGGCCGAGAAGCGGGGCGAGATCAAGCCCGGCGGCACCATCGTCGAGAACACCAGCGGCAACACGGGCCAGGGCGTCGCCATGTGGGCCTGCGTCAAGGGCTACCGCTGCGTCTTCACCATGCCCGACAAGATGAGCACCGAGAAGGTCAACATGCTCAAGGCCTTCGGCGCCGAGGTTGTGATCACGCCCACCGACGTGCCCGGCGACTCCCCACAGCACTACGTCGAGACCGCCAAGCGCATCGCCCGCGAGACACCAAACGCCTTCTACGTCAACCAGTACCACAACCAGGACAACATCGCCGCCCACGAGCTCTCCACCGGCCCCGAAATCTGGAACGACACCGAGGGCAAGTTCGATGTCTTCGTCGCCGGCGCCGGCACGGGGGGCACGCTCTCCGGCACCGCCCGCTTCCTCAAGAAAAAGGCCCCCCACATCCGCATCGTCGGCGTCGACCCCATCGGCTCCGTCCACTACCACTACTTCTACACCAAGACCATGCCCACCCCGCACGTCTACAAGGTCGAGGGCATCGGCGAAGACATCCTCTGCGACGCCATGGACTACTCCGTCGTCGACGAGTTCCACCAGACCAACGACCGCGAGGCCTTCACCATGGCCCGCCGACTCGTCCGCGAAGAGGGCCTGTTCTGCGGCGGTTCCTCCGGCTGCAACGTCCACATCGCCGTCAAGCTCGCCAGGCAGCTCGGCAAGGGCAAGACCATCGTCACCGTCCTCCCCGACAGCGGCACCCGCTACATCACCAAGTTCCTCCAGGACTCCTGGATGCGCGACTACGGCTTCCTCGGCTCCGACCGCGACCTGGGCCTCGTCGAAGACATCCTCCGCGCCATGCCCCAGCGCCAGGTCGTCACCGCCACCCAGGCCACCACCATCGCCCAGGTCATCGACCTCTTCAAGACCAAGGGCATCTCCCAGGTCCCCATCGTCGATGCCGCCGGCAACCCCACCGGCATGGTCCACGAGGTCGATGTCCTCCGCGGGCTCACCGGGGGCACCGTCACCTCAGACTCACCCGCCAAGACAATCGCCCACCCCCTGGGCGGCCTCATCTACCCAAAGGCCCGCATCGAAGAGCTCTTCCGCATCTTCGAGACGGACCAGGTGGGAGTCGTCGTCGATAACTCCAAGGTCGTCGGCATCGTCAGCAAGATCGATGTGCTCGACTTCATGAGCAAGCGGGCCAAGTAAGCGCGTGCCCCCTCAGCCGCCCACATCCCCCCTCGCGCGCGCGTGCGAGCTCATCGACCGCGCCCGCTATGCAGACGCCGCGGACCTTCTCCGCCGGCACGCCCAGCGCCACCCGGGCGACGCTGCGGCGGTGGGGGCCCTCTGCCACGCGCTCCTCAACCTGGGCCAGGCCGAGCAGGCCGCCTTCTACGCCAAGGCGCTCCGCCGCGCCAGCCCCACGACCCCCGGCGTCTACGCCACACTCGGAGAAGCCCTCGACAAGTCCGGCAAGGCCGACGAGGCCATCGCCGCGCTCCAGGATGGCCAGACCCTCTTCCCCCAGGACCCCCAGATCGCCTTTGTCCTCTCCGAGACCCTCCGCGCCAAGGGCCGCCACGCCGACGCCATCGCCATCGTCGACCGCGCGCTCGCCGAGGGCTGGGCCAACGACGCCCTCCGCAGCGTCCGCGCCACCTCCATGCACAAGCTCGGCATGCTCAAGGAGGCAATGGCCTTCGCCCGAGAGTCCCAGTGGATCGCCCCCGGACGCATGGCCCCCGCCGAACTCGCCGCCGTCACAGCAAACTACGACCCGGAGATCACCGCCCCGCAGGCCTTCGCGCTCCACAAGAGATACGCGAACATCCTCAACGACCACGTCGGCTCGGGCATGTTCACCTTCCCCGCAACCGACGACCCGGACCGCCCCCTCCGCGTCGGCATCCTCTCGCCGGACCTCCGCCGTCACTCCGTCGGCTTCTTCGCCCTCCCCATGCTCCGCGCGCTCAAAGGCCACATGCACGTCCGGGCCTACTACAGCGGCCCGCCGGGCAGCCCCACCTGCGACCGCTTCCGCGCCCTCTGCGACTCCTGGACAGTGGTCACCGGCATGAACATGGCGGCGCTCGCCCGCCTCATCCACGAAGACCGTGTGGACATCCTCATCGAGCTCTCGGGCCTCACCCTGGGCCAGGCCATGCCCGTCATGCAAGTTCGTCCCGCGCCCGTTCAGATCACCTACATCGGCTACCCATCCTCCACCGGGCTCTCCAGCATCGACTACCGCATCGTCGACTCCCTCACCGACCCCGCCGGCGCAGAGTCTCTCGCTACCGAGCGACTCATCCGCCTCGACCCCTGCTTCCTCTGCTTCGAGCCTTGGGAAGACCTGCCCCCGCTCTCGCCCCCCCCCAGCGCCGCCGCCGCGCCCATCACCTTCGGCTCCTTCAACAACAGCATGAAGGTCAACGACGCGACCCTTGAACTCTGGGGCCGCGTGCTCGACGCCGTCCCAGGCTCACGCCTCTTCGCCAAGATGCTCGAGGGCGACCACGCGGGCACCAACGACTTCATGCTCCGCCGCCTCGAGGCCCACGGCGTCCCGCGGAGCCGCGTCGTCTGGAAGACCTGGGAGAAGGAACTCAGGAGCCACCTCTCCACTTACGACCAGATCGACATCGGCCTGGACCCCACGCCCTACTGCGGCACCACCACCACCATCGAGGCCATGCTCATGGGTGTCCCCGTCGTTTCCCTCGTCGGCGACCGCCACGCAGCCCGCGTCGGCCTCTCCCTCCTTCACAACGTCGGCCTTGCCGACCTCGCGGCCCCCACCCAGGATGAGTACGTCGCGCGCGCCGTCGCCCTCGCCTCCGACCCCGCCCGCCTCGCCTCCATCCGCTCATCCCTTCGCGAGCGAGTCCTCTCCGGCGCGCTGGGTGACCAGGCCGCCTACGCCACGCGCCTCCGGGCAGCCCTCCGCGCCGCCTGGGCCGATCGCTGCCGGGTAACGCTCTGACTGCCCGTACAAAACGCTATCGTACGGGAGCGCCCCGGAGTTATCGGTCTATTTTGCGATCAGAAAGTTCAATCGGTACTCCCGCTTTCCATTGCACATTTCACGGGCCGTGGTACCATTGGCTTGCCTCGGGGTAGCTCCCCGGGGAGAGGAGAGAGACAAGCCGCGGGTGGACGCTGTCCCCGCCTCCTGTGCGCCTCTTTCTCTTCCGTCGTGACCGCGGTGTGAGCCGCGCGGGCACACCGCACCGACTTATTCGTGTGGGGATCGAGAGAGAAAGAGGAGAAGACATGAACAGGAAGCTTGCATTGGTTGCGTTCGCCGGCGTTGCGGCGGCCGCGGCCGTGGCTGAGGCTCAGACCCTCACCACGCTCATTCTCAACGATGGCCTGTACCGCTACTCCGAGGCCGGCCTCACCGCCACCGCCAACCGCACCGGCACCGGAGGAGGCTCCGCCGCGAACTTCGGCCTGGCGAACACCATCGCCAGTTCCAGCGCCGTTACCGCCGACTACCTCTACCAGAACTGGTGGTGGTACCGCTCCCAGGGCGATTCCCGCGAGTTCGGTCTCACCAACCAGACCTTCGGCACCCAGCTCGGCGCCAACTCCGCCTTCCTCCGCTACGTCGAGCCCATCGGCGGCAGCTCCACCAACGGCACCCTCACCTTCGAGTTCACCTACACCCTCAACCAGATCACCCCCACTTCCGCCGCCGTCACCATCAACTGGAGCATCATCAACAACTCCCAGTCCGCCCAGGACATCTCCTTCTTCGCCTACGGCGACTCCGACGTGTCCCCCCTCGGTAGCAACGACGGCACCTACAACACCAGCCCGGGCGTGAACTTCTACCGCAACAACGCCTCCACCAGCAACAGCAGCCAGTTCTTCACCATGGGCGCCGACCTCCGCCTCAATAATCACTGGCAGATCGGGCCCTTCTCGGGCGCGAGCGCCCCCCGCACGGCCCTCGGCGACGGCCTCATCAGCACGCTGAGCGACACCGACCACCTCAGCGGCGCTGGCGATAACGCCGCCGCGTTCCAGTTCGACTTCTCCCGCATCGCCGCGGGCGGGACCGTTGGTGGCCGCATCACCAAGGGCTACAACTACATCCCCGTGCCGACCCCCGGCACGCTGGCCCTCATGGGCCTGGGTGGGCTGGCCATCGCCCGCCGCCGCCGCTGATCCTGAGCGACACATCTAGTTCCCTTCAGGGCCGGGATCGAAAGAACCCGGCCCTGCCTTTTTTTGTCCTCGGTTCTCCCCACTCCCCGCCCCGCGCGCCGATCCTGACCCAGCCATGGACCCTCTCGCCTCCGCAAACACCCTCCTCGCCGCACGCCGAAACGAAGAAGCAGCACAGGCCTTCGCACGCCTCGCCATCCAGGCCCCGGGGCACCCCCTTGTCCTGCTTGGCCTCGCCACCGCGCAGCACCGCCTGGGCAAGAAGGAAGCTGCGCTCGCAAACCTTGCCAAGGTCCGGCCCCGCGCCTCCTCAGACCCCGTCATCGCCCACAACATCGCCAAGTTCCATCTCGCCGAGCTCGACCAGAAGGACCAGGGCCTCGCCCTCCTCCGCGAGGCCCACGAAAAATGGCCGGGCGACGTGCCCCTCCGCGACGACTTCATCGGCGTGCTCTCGGGTCTCGACGCCGCCGGTGAAACCGTCGACCTCGGCCGCGCCGCGCTCGCCAAGGGTCCGGACAGCGTCAACCTCCGCCTCGCGCTCGCCGCGGGCCTCCTCCAGCGTGGAGACGCGCCCGCCAGCACCGACGTCCTCCGCGGGGCGCTCGACGCCTGGCCCACCCACGTGAAGGTTCTGGAGTCCATCGCCCGCGCCTCTGTCTACGACCCGCGAGCCGACGGGCCCGCCGTCCGCGCCGCCCACGAGGTCCACGCCGCCGCCATCCGCCGGCACGTGCCCGCCAACCCGCCCCTGCCGCCCGCGCGCCCGGACCCGCGCGTGCTCGGAATCCTCTCCCCGGACTTCAAACGCCACTCCGTCGCGCACTTCTCCCTGCCGCTCATCCGCGAGCTCGCCTCGAGGGGCTGGAAGGTTCGCTGCTACTACACCACCGAATCACAGGACGACGTCACCGCGCAGTTCAAGGCCCTGCCCGTCTCGTTCCTTGATTGCCCCTGGATGCCGCCCATCGAGCTCGCCTCCCGCATCCGCGCCGACCACGTGGGCGTGCTGCTCGATCTCGCCGGGCTCTCCGCAGGCCACCGACTCCCCACGCTCCTGCTCCGCCCCGCGCCCGTGCAACTCACCTACCTCGGCTACGCGGCAACCACCGGCGCCGCAGAACTCGCCGCGCGACTCGTCGACGCGCACACCGACCCCGACGGCCATGACGCCCACTCCACCGAGCGCCTCATCCGCCTGCCCGGCTGCTTCATCGCCTACGGCCCGTCCGCCTCCGCCCCAGAGCCCGGCTCCACCCCGCCCGGCCCCTTCACCTTTGGCTCCTTCAACGCGCTCCTCAAACTCTGCGACCCCACCGCGGACTTCTGGGCCGACATCCTCAGGGCCACTCCCGGCACTCGCCTCCTCCTCAAGACCGGAGCCCTCTCCGACCCGCCCACGCGAGAGCACACCCGCCGACGCTTCGAATCCAGGGGCGTCGACGGCGCGCGCCTCGACCTCCGTGGCTGGTCCGACGACACCCGCCACCACCTCAGCCTCTACGACGAAGTAGACCTCGCCTTGGACCCCCTCACCTACCACGGCACCACCACCACCTGCGAGGCCTTGCTCATGGGCGTGCCGACACTCACGGTGCCGGGCGCCCGCCACGCCTCGCGCGTCGGTGCCAGCCTCATGCACGCCGCGGGCTTGCCCGAGTGGATCGCGCCGACCCCGGCCCAGGGCGTCCGCCTCGCCTCCCGGGCCGCCGCCGCCGGCCGGCGCGACCCCGCCTCCCGCAACCAGGTCCGGCAGGCCTTCCTCGCCTCTCCCCTCGCCAACCCATCCTCCGTCGCCGCTTCGCTCGACCGGGCGCTCCAGGACCTGGCCTCGCATGCCGGCCTCCGCAGCTCCTAGGCCAGCCGGGTGAACCCCGCCGTCACGGGGCCGGTACCATCTTCCCGCATGCCCGCTCTCCTCCGATGGATTCTCAGGCAGGGACCCGCGAACCCCATCGCGGTGCGTCTCGTCCAGAACGGCAGCCGCCGCAGCCGCCACCTCTACATCCGCGCTTCGTACCTCGCGGTCCTCATCGTCACGCTCCTCTGGTTGCTCCTGCTCAACGCGGGCCAGGGTGCGCTCACCTATCGCCAGCTCGCCGGCGCCGGCGCCAGCGCCTTCACCTGGATCGCCTACCTCCAGGTCCTGCTCATCTGCGTCCTTGCCCCCGTCTTCATGGGCGGCGCCATTGCCCAGGAGGCCAGCCCCCGCACCTGGGAAGTCCTCCTCACCACGCCCCTCACCAGCGCCGAGATCGTCCTGGGAAACCTCCTCGGCCGCCTCTTCTTCGTCCTCGCCCTCCTCGTCGCCAGCCTGCCCCTCTTCGCCCTCACGCAGTACTACGGCGGCGTTCCCGGCACCGCCGTCTTCGCAAGCTACCTCGTCGCGGGCTGCGCCGCGCTCCTCGTCGGCGCCCTCGCCATCGCCCTCTCCGTCAGCCGACTCGTGGGCAAGCGCGCCTTCTTCGTCTTCTACGTCTGCATCGTCAGCTACCTGGGCGTCACCCTCGCCGTCGACCGCTTCATGGTCGGCAGCAACATGGGCCAGTCCGGGGGCACAGGCGTCACCTACATGACCGCCCTCAACCCCTTTCTCGCGCTCCACGCCCTCCTCAACCCCACCACATACCCCACGGCGCCCGCCGGCCAGTACCAGGGCCTCCAGGCTTGGATGCTCGAAACCCCGGTCAGGTTCTGGTGCATCGGCAGCGCCGTCCTCAGCGCCGTCTTCATGGGCCTCTCGGTCTTCACCGTCCGCACGGGTGGGCTCCACATGGTCGGCTCCGACGAGACCGGCGTCCCCCTGCTCCAGCGCCTGCGGGGCCGCAAGCCCACCGACCAGGGAGGCCATCGCGCCCCAAAGCACGTCTGGTCCAACCCCATCGCCTGGCGCGAGGCCGCCAGCCGCAACAGCAGCGCGGGAAAGATCATCGCACGCTACGCCTTCCTCGCGTCCGGGCTCGCCTTCGCTGTTGTGCTGCTCTGGCTCTACCACTCGGGCAGCATGTCGCACGCCGCGTTCCAGTTCGCCGTCGTCGCCACCGTCTGGGGTGAGCTCGCCGTCATCTCCCTGGTCGCCATCAACACCGCCGCCACCGCGATCTCCAAGGAACGCGAGGACGGCACCCTCGACCTCCTCCTCACCACGCCCCTCACCGCCTCCGCCTACCTCATGGGCAAGCTCCGGGGCCTCGTCACCTACCTCCTCCCCCTCCTCGTCGTCCCCATCGGCACCCTCCTCCTCGTCGGCGCATACGTCCTCCTGGGCGGCCTTGGCCGATCCGGTGGCGTCGATGTCTCAGTCACGATCAGCGGCGCGGCCCGTCCCATCCCCGTCGTTCTCCCCGAGATCGGCCTCATTGTCACCCTCGTCACCATCCCATTCATGGCCTTCTGCGTCATGGTGGGCCTGCAGTGGTCCCTCAAGAGCAAGGGCACCCTCGGCTCGGTCGTCGGCGCCGTCGGAGTCGTCGGGGCCATCGCCGCCGTCGTCGGGCTCTGCGGCTGGCAGGCATCGCCCCTCTCCGCCCTCAGCCCCGTCACCGCTGTCAGCGCCGGCGCCAGCCCCGACACCGCCCTCGCCGGAGTTATGGACCAGCTCGGCCCCGCCGGCGCGCGACTCGTCCTCCTCGTCGGCGCCGCCGTCTCCGCCCTGATCCACGGCGGGGTCTGCTACGGCATCCACACCTCGATGGTGCGCACCTTCGACATGACCGTCCGCAAGCTCGCGGGCAACAAATAGCGCTACAGCCGGCTCGCCGCCAGGCTCGCCAGCTCGCTGCGCTCGCTCCGCGCCAGCGTCACGTGCGCGAACAGCCGCACGCCCCGCATCTTCTCGATCGCGTACGCCAGCCCGTTGCTGCTCTGATCCAGGTACGGGTTGTCGATCTGCTGGATGTCCCCGGTCAGCACCAGCTTCGTCCCCTCGCCCACCCGGCTCGCGATCGTCTTGATCTCGTGAGGCGTCAGGTTCTGCGCCTCGTCCACGATCATGAACTGCTGCGGAATGCTCCGCCCCCGGATGTACGTCAAGGGCTCCAGCACCAGCTTCCCGTCCGCCATCAGCTTCTGCACCCGCTGCTCCGCCGTCTGGCTGTCCGCGGTCTGGTTCGGCCCTCCGCGGCTGTTCATCAGATAGGTCAGGTTGTCGAAGATGGGCTGCATCCACGCGCCCAGTTTCTCGTCCTTGTCCCCCGGCAGATAGCCGATGTCCCGTCCCAAGGGCATGATGGGCCGCGCCACCAGCAGCTTGTCGTACCGACCCTCGCCGAAGACCTTCGCCATCCCCGCCGCCAGTGCGAGCAGCGTCTTGCCAGTGCCGGCGCTGCCCAGCAGCGTCACAAGCTTCACCTCTTCATCCAGCAGCACATCCATCGCCATCGTCTGCTGCACGTTCCGCGCCACGATCCCGAACACCGGCTTCTTCGGGTTCGTCACCGGGATCAGGTGCTCGGTGTCCGCCAGACGCCTCCCAAGCCCCGTGTGATTCTCGTCCGCCGTGTCCCGCAGCACCACAAACTCGTTGGGCGAGAGATCGATCGGATACGCCACCCCGTCCGCGTCCGTCTCCACCAGCGCGGGCTGTAACTGCTCCATCGCGATCAGCCGGTCGCGGTACAGCTCGTCGATCAGCGACCCTTCGACCTCCGCCGACACATACCCCGCGTACAGCCGGTCCGCGTCCACCCGCTGGTTCTCGAAGTCCTCCGTCTTGATCCCCAGCGCGTCGGACTTGATCCGCGCCGCCAGGTCCTTCGTTACAAACACCACCCGCACGCCCTTCTCGTGCAGGTGGAACGCCACCGCGATGATGTGGTTGTCCGGGCTGTCCTCGATGATCGCCTTCGGCCGCGGATAGTCCGTCACGTCGATCCGGATCGTCCCCGTCCGCCCCGCCGACCGCGCCGTGTTGGGCAGCGTCGGCAGTTTCCCCCACTCCACCCCCTGCATCAGGCTCCCCATCGCGCGCAGCTTGTCCAGGTGCCGAATGCACGCCCGCGCGTTCCGTCCCAGGTCGTCGTCCTGCCGCTTCTTCTTGTCCAGTTCCTCGATCACCTTGAATGGGATCACGATGTGGTTGTCCTGGAACACGAACAACGCATCCGGGTTGTGCAGAAGGATGTTCGTATCCAGAACGAACGTCTTCACAGCCGTCTCCCGTGGCCCGTCCTCCCGCGGCTGCGCTCTCGCCGGGGGCTGCTTGCCCCGCTTCGAGGCCGCTCCCGCCTCCCCCTTCTCCCCCTGATTCGCCACGACCTCCGGGACTGCCTTCACCGCGTCTCTCCGCTCGCTGGGGCTGGGTCGGGACGGCGCCACTCCATTGGCCTCTATCGACTCTCCGACCCTTGCTCTACAGCATACGTATCGGACCGGTCAGTGAAGAACCAGACTAAAGCCAAATCAGCCCGTGTTGCCACACCTTTGCGCGATCCGCGGATCCTCGTCACATCCTCACTCGGACCCGAGCCTGCCTGCCCCCGCAGCCCCCACTCTGCTAAGAACCCTCCGAACCAGCACTGCGCCGGGCCGTCCGCAGGCAGGGTTTCGATCGGTTCCAGCGAATGTGGCGATAGCGCAGGGTTTACCGTTGACTTCGGACCATTTTGAGTTCTAATGAGCGGTGGAGGAGTCGTCTCCGCTCGGCGGTGCGCCGGCGGACTCCTCCGTGGTGCGTTCCGTTCTAACTTTGGACGGGTGTTCTGAAGAGGGTGAATCCATGAAGAAGCACGTTGTTCTTGCCGCCATGCTCGCGGCGGCCGCCGGTACTGGCCTGGCCTACGGCCAGTGCGGTGTCCTCGAAGTCGTTGCCTCCCCGGGCGTCTTTGAGGCCGGCACGACCGACATCGGCAATCACTGCGATGACTGCGCGACCAACATCGCCCTGCCGTTCCCCGTCAACATGTACGGCGGGTCGTACACCTCCGGCTACGCCGGAAGCAACGGCACCTTTACGTTCGGCACCTACACCGGAACCCCCTTCGGCAACTCCTGCGCGCTGCCCTACGCGACCTTCGCGGGCGGCCCCAGCATCTTCCCGCACTGGGACGACCAACGCACCGACCTCACCGCCCCCGGCATCTTCACCTCCGTCTCGGGCGCCCCCGGCTCCCAGCGCTTCAACATCGAGTGGCGCTCGGTCTACTACTCCCCGAACACCGTCCAGCTCAACTACTCCATCACCTTCTACGAAGGCCAGAGTTTCTTCGATGTGTTCTACGTCAACGTTCCCAACTCCGGCATCAGCGCCACCTCCGCGGTGCAGGCCAACGGCACCGTCGGCTCCAGCGTCACCACCTACTCCTGCAACGCCGCCAACCTGATCAGCGGGACCGCCATCCGCTATCAGTGCCCCGCCTTCGCCGACCCCTCCTGCGGCCTCCTCGCCACCCCCGCCACCGGCAGCGCGGGCGACACCTTCGTCGCCACCGCCACCGTCAACCAGGGCATCCCCGCTTCCCCCATCGCCTCCGTGTCCCTCGACGCGTCCACGGTTGATGGCGGGACCGTCGCCCTTCTCGACGACGGTGTCTTCCCCGATGCCGCCCCCGGCGACGGCATCTACTCCGGCAACGTCACCGTCGGCCCCCTCTCGGGCTTCGGCGCCCAGACGCTGACCTCCACCGTCACCGACGCCATGGCCCGCACCGGCACCTGCACGACGACCTACACCGTCATCGCGCCGCCCCCGGCCAACGACGAGTGCGCGGGTGCCTTCCCCGCCGTCGATGGCAGCAACTCCTACGACACCTCGGGCTCCACCACCAGCGCCGGCAACGGCTCCCCCTGCGGCGCCATCGGCACCGACGTCTGGTTCTCCTGGACCGCGTCCTGCGGCGGGATCACCACCGTCAGCACCTGCGGCCAGACCGTTGACACCGCCATCGCCGTCTACGACAACTGCGCCTCCGCCACCGCCGTCGCCTGCAACGACGACGCCTGCGGCCTGCAGTCCACCGTTTCCTTCGCTGCCTTCGCCGGCACCACGTACTACATCCGCTTGGGCGACTTCGCCGGCGGCAACCCCCACGCCGGAACGTTCGTTCTCACCCCCGCCGGCAGCGATGGCAACCCCACCGTCAGCGCCGCCGCTGCCGACAGCACCTGCGCCCTCCCCGGCGACACCGTGACCATCTCCGCCGCCGTTGCCGCGGTCACCTGCCCCACCGTCGATCCCATCGCCTCCGTCAGCGGTGACGCCTCCGCCCTCGACGCGGGCACCGTCGCCATGCTCGACGACGGAGTCTTCCCCGACGGCGCCGCGGGCGACGGCACCTACACCGGCTCCTTCGTCGTCGGCGCCGGCGCCACCGGCGGCGCGGTGACCATCACCGCCACCGCCGCCTCCAGCGCCACCGGCTCCGCCGCCACCCCGGGCATCGCCATCAACACCGCCGACTCCAT
This sequence comes from Phycisphaerales bacterium, assembly GCA_020853975.1. Classification (GTDB taxonomy): domain Bacteria; phylum Planctomycetota; class Phycisphaerae; order Phycisphaerales; family UBA1924; genus RI-211. Next base: position 5,486 of record JADYXW010000098.1, on the reverse strand, counting down.
CGGCGACCTCCCCGGCACGGCCATGGTCATGTCCGGCGATGGCTCCCCCCTCGCCTCCATCAGCGGCGACCTCGGCGCCAACTGCATCGCCGGCAACGATGTTGACATGTTCATGATCACCATCTGCGACCCCACCGCCTTCAGCGCGTCCGCCTGCGGTTCGGACTTCGACACCGCCCTCTTCCTCTTCGACGCCAGCGGCCTGGGTGTCGCCTTCAACGATGACTCCTGCGGCCTGCAGTCCAACCTCACCAGCGCCTTCACCGCCAGCCTCCCTGCCGGCAACTTCTACCTCGCTGTCTCCAGCTACGACAACGATCCCCAGGACGAGGGTGGCCAGGCCCTCTGGCTCGATACTCCCTTCGGCGTCGAGCGCGCTCCCGACGGCCCCGGCGCTGCCAGCGCCGTCTCCTCATGGACCGGCATCGGCGGCGGCGGAAGCTTCGTCGTCGCCCTCACCGGCGCCTGCTCCGTCAACACCGCGCCTCCCTGCGACCCCGACGTCAACCAGGACGGCAACGTCGATCAGGACGACGTCTCCTACCTCATCAACGTCGTCGGCGGCGGGGACAACCCCACCGGCATCGACCCCGACTTCAACCAGGACGGCAACGTCGATCAGGACGACATCGCCGCCCTCATCAACACCGTCGGCGGCGGCGGCTGCCCCTGATAGCCTCTGCTAGTTCGTGAACCACCGGAAGGGCGGGCCCACTGGGCTCGCCCTTCTTTTCGTTCCGGCGATACCCGCTTCCCCGTCTCCCCCGCGCCGCCCTCAGGCCCGCTCGTCCGCCGCGCCCGCCCGAGTCTTGTCCGTGTACAAAAGCTGCGTCATGAACTCATAGCACGCCATGAGCTGCGCCAGGTGCCAGCCCGCGCGGCCGTCCAGCACGCCAAGCCTCGCCACGTACATGTACACGAACCGCACCAGCGCCTTGAACGGCATCCGGGGCCACACCTTCCGCCTGAGCATCTGCCGGAACGCCAGCCGGTCCTTGAACAGCCGCCCGGGCTCCGCGCCGCCGCCCTGGTTCCGCGACTGCTTCACCCACTCCTCGCTCTCCATGTCCGCGTATCGCACGTGCTTCGCGATGTACTCCGAGATCGACTCCCGCCGGATGTGCACCATCAGGTGCTGCGCATACGCCGTCGGCCCGTTGCACAGCATGTGCTCGTGCACGCTCCGATCCTCGTAGTGGCACGCGCCCCGCTTGAAAAACCGCAGGTTCCACGACGGGTACAGCCCCCCGTGCCTCACCTGCCTCCCCATGAACACCACCACCCGGTTCACGAAGTACCCAGTCGCTGGGTTCTCCTCCCGCGCGATCCGCACCAGCTCGTCGCGCAAGTGGGGCGTCACCCGCTCGTCCGCGTCGAGGATGAAGACCCACTTCCCCTTCAGGGGCAGGTTCTCAAGCCCCCAGTTCTTCTGCTTCGAGTACGACTCGAACGCATGCTCGACGACCCCCGCCCCCGCCTTCCGCGCCAGCTCCTGCGTGCCGTCCGTCGAGAAGCTGTCGAGCACGTGCACCGTGCCGAGCTGGCGCGCGTTCGCCACCGTCTCCGCGATGTGCGCCGCCTCGTTGTACGTCGGGATCACAACGTCGATCAGGGGCGTGCCGGTCTCGTCCGCCGGGGGCGGCACGGGCGTCGCGCCCGCCGCCTCCGCGAGCAGCCTCCTCACCTGGTCCTCGGTCCTCTGCTTCCACTCGTGCTCGCGCTCCGTGATCTTCAGCTCGATCCAGTACTCGTACATCGAGATCATCAGCGCGTACAGCAGCCCCGCGTGCCCGTTCAGAACACCCAGCCTCAGGAAGTACATGTACAGGAAGCGCACGCCCCCCCGCATCGGCAGGAAGAACGACAGGTCCTTGAGCGCCCGCCTCGCCACGCCCGGCTGGCGGCTCTTGAGCTGCTCCAGCTTCTCCCAGATCGATGTCTGCCGCACCCGGACGGCCTCGTTCGCCTCCATCGTCGAATAGCTGTTGTGCTTCGTGAACCAGGGGATCAGCCCCTTGTTGAAGCTGTAGTGAATGAAGTGCCCCTGCAGGTCCCCCAGCGTCCCCGTCACCACAGGGTGCGCGTTGACCTCCCGATCCTCGTAGCGGATGCGGTCCGGCTTGAACAGCCGGATGATCCACACCGGGTACACCCCGCCGTACCGCAGCCACCGCCCCAGGAACATGTTCTTGTACCGCAGGCGGTACGCGTCGCACGCGTTCTCCGGCGCGTTGATCAGCCTCAGGATCTCGTCCCGCAGCTCGGGCGTCACCCGCTCGTCCGCGTCGGAGTAGTACACCCACGGGTTCTTGAACGCGATGTTCTCCAGCGCCCAGTTGCTGTGACGGCTCCAGGTGTCGAACTTCCGCTGCACCACCCGCACGTTCGGGAACTTCTCCGCCAGCTCCAGCGTCCGGTCCGTCGAATAGCTGTCCAGCACCACGATGTCGTCGCTGAACGTCAGCGTGCGGATGCACGCCTCGATGTTGATCTCCTCGTTCTTCGTGAGGATCAGCACGCTGGGCGGGCGCGCCACCCCCTGCGCCTTTGTCTGCGTCACACTGGCAACAGGGGCTGCGGTTATCGGGCACCTCCGGTGTCGGGCACTCTTCTCTATCGGCCCCGCGTGCCCCGGGCTTGGGGACAACGGTAGTCTGCGCCGCTCACCCCCGGGCCCCTTCCCCGCGAGCCCACTCCAGCGTCCGCCGGATGCCCTCCTCAAACGCCACGATCGGCTCATACCCCAGCAGTTCACGCGCCCGGCCGATGTCCGCCGACGAGTGCCGCACGTCCCCGGCCCTGGGCGGCCCGTGCTCCGGCCGCACGCCCCGCCCCAGCACCGCCGCCATCCGGTCCAGCACGTGCAGCAGCGTGATCCGCCCCGCGCACCCCACGTTCACGACCTCGCCCATCAGCGGCTTCTCGCTCGCGGCCCCCAGCAGGTTCGCGTGCACGATGTTCTCGATGGGCACAAAGTCCCGCGTCTGCAGCCCGTCTCCCATCACGCGTGGCTCGCGCCCCGCGATCATCGCATCGCAGAACGCCGAGATCACCGCCGCGTACGGGCTCTTGGGGTCCTGCCTGGGCCCGAACACGTTGAAGTACCGCAGGCTCAGCGTCGGCAGGCCAAAGTTCAGAGCGTACGTCCTCAGCAGCATCTCCCCCGCGACCTTGCTCATCGCGTAGGGCGACCAGCAGTCGGGCAGGTGCGCCTCGCTGCTCGGCAGCGCCGGCGAGTTCCCATACGCCGCCGCCGACGCCGCGAACAGCACCCGCTTCGCCCCGCCCGCCCGCGCCGCCGCCAGCACACGCTCGGTCCCCAGCACGTTCACCCGCACGCACTCGTCGGGGTGCTCCACGCTCTGGGGCACGCTCACCATCGCCGCCTCGTGGAACACCAGGTCGCACCCCGCCGCCGCCGCGCCCAGCGCCGCCTCATCCAGGATCGACCCGCGGATGAACTCCGCCCCCGCCGGGATGTTCCGCTCGTGACCCGTCGTCAGGTTGTCGAGGATCCGCACCCGCGCCCCAAGCCCCAGCAGCGCCCCCGCCAGGTGAGACCCGATGAACCCGGCCCCGCCTGTCACCAGCGCCCGCTTCCCCTGAAACGCCCGCGCGTACCGCGGGTCGTTGTACGTGCTCGTGCTCATGCAGAACTCTCCGCCAAAGGTGGCATGTCGTGCGGCCTGGGCCGGGGCCGGATCACCCTCGCCGGGTTCCCCGCCGCGATCACGCCCTCCGGCACGCTCCGTGTCACCACGGCGCACGCCCCGATGATCGTGTTGTCCCCGATGACCACCCCGGGCCCCACAAACGCCTTCGCGCACACCCACACCCCGTTGCCCAGCGTGATCGTGGGCCGCACCAAGGGCAGCACCCGCGACATGTAGTCGTGCGTCCCCGCGCACAGCTCCGCGTGCTGCGAGATCACCGTGTGGTCACCGATCGCCACCGGCCCAAGGTTGTACACCAGTACGTGCTCCGCCAGGCACGAGTGCTCGCCCATCGAGAAGACCCACGGGTGCCACACCCGCGCGCTCGGCCTCACCACCGCCGTCCCCGCGATCTTCGCGCCAAACAGCCGCAGCAGCCACACCCGCAGCCCGTTCAGCCGCCGCGGAGAAAACCTGAACGCCGTCCCCCGCACCAGCTCCCACGCCAGCTTCCGCGGGTACCACGAGCGCGGATACGGCGCCCGCGCCGTCTGGTCCAGACGCTGATACACCTCCTCCGGGCCGGCCTCGCCGACCCGGGGTCCTTTCGGCGAACCCTCTGCCATCATGGGTGGATATCGGTCCAACATGGCCCTCACCTTGGCGGGGTACTCCTACGTTTCTCAACTGGCTTTTGTTCGGCACCGCCCACCCTGTCGCGTCCCAGTCGTCCCTTTCGCGCGCGCCGCCTCTGAATCCCGCTGGCCAAACCCGCACCGTGATGTAGACTCTCCGCCGGAGGCCGACATGAGGCACGTTCACATCGCAGCCCTCTCCCTCGCCGCCTGCTCCGGCATCGCCTCGGCGCAGCCCTTCTCCATCGACTGGTTCACCGTCGATGGCGGCGGGGGCACCTCCTCCGGTGTCCTGACCTCGGGCGAAACCATCAGCATCTCCGGAACCATCGGCCAGCCCGACGCAGGCGCACCCATGTCCGGCGGCGCGTTCACCGTTCAGGGCGGCTTCTGGGCCTTCGGCGGCCCCACCCAGCCCCCCATCTGCGACCCCGACTACAACCAGGACGGCAACGTCGACCAGGACGACGTGCGATACCTCGTCGATGTCATCGCAGGCGGCGAGAACCCAACCGGCCGCGACCCGGACTTCAACCTCGACGGCAACGTCGATCAGGACGACTTCGCCGCCCTTGTCGACGTCATCGCGGGCGGCCCCTGCCCCTGACCTCGCGCCACTACTCCCGACGCGCCGCCTCGCCACGCCCCGGCCGTATGATCGGCCCATGAAGATCCATGAGTTTCAGGGCCGCGAGCTCCTCGCCTCCTTCGGCATCCCCGTCCCGATGGGCCGCATGATCGAGTCCATCGAGGTCGCCGCGAGCGCCTTCAAGGAAGTCACCGCGGGCCAGGCGAGCCCGCTCGCGGTCGTCAAGGCCCAGGTACACGCCGGGGGCCGAGGCAAGGCCGGCTTCGTGAAGCTCGTCAAGACCCCCGCCGACGCCGAAGCCGCCGCCCGCTACATGCTCAGCAACCGCATGAAGTCCCCCCAGACCCCGCCCGAGGGTCTCGAGGTCAAGCGGCTACTCGTTGCCCAGGCCGTCGACATCGCAGACCGCGCCGGTGGAGGCAAGGAAGAGTTCTACCTCGCCGTCACCACCGACCGCAAGACCCGCCGCAACATCCTCATCGCCAGCCGCGAGGGAGGCGTCGAGATCGAGCAGGTCGCGCACGACCGCCCCGACGCCATCCTCAAGACCCCCATCCACCCGCTCATGGGCCTCCAGCCCCACCAGGCCCGCGAGGCCGCCTTCGGCCT
>JADYXW010000097.1 GCA_020853975.1 Phycisphaerales bacterium | reverse complement strand
GGAATGACCCTGGGCGGAGAGGCGTGGGGCGAGCGCGCCGGCGAAGAGGGAGTCTTCGTCGGCGATCAGGATGTGCGAGCCGGGGGTGCCGGCGGGCTCGGCGGGCCGGGCTGTCACGCGGCGCCCCCGAGGGCCAGATTGGAGGAGCTTGTGAGGCTTGGGAAGTGGACTCGGAGGACGGAGCCGGGAGCGTCGGAGCGTGGACCGAGCTCGATGGTGCCGCCCATGCCCCGGACGACGTTTCGGGCGACGGCGAGGCCGACACCCGCGCCGCGGGGCTTGGTGGTGAAGCCGAGGTCGAAGCAGCGGGATGGATCGGCGGGAGCGCCGATGCCTTCGTCGATGATGTGCAGGGAGTACCAGTCGCGGGTGTCGCGGCCGTAGGTCAGGCCCTGGGGCGCGGGCTCGGGCTGCGCGCGGAGCGTGACGGTGCCGGGGCGGCCGGTCCTCGCGACGGCCTCGATGGCGTTCTGCAGGGCGTTGAGGATGACGGTGTAGAGCGCGCCGGCGGGGATGAGGCCGGTGGTGGCGGGGATGTCGATGGCGACGGCGACCTTGTGGGCGGCGGCGAGCGGGGCGAGGACATCGGCGGCGTGCTGGGCGGCCTCGCCGACGGTGACGGGGCGGGACTTGTGGAGGGACGGGGAGCCGAGGGGCTTGGAGGCGCCCTGCATGGCGGAGTGGACGAGGTCGGCCATCTGTTCGAGGCGCTGGGCGGCGGCGTGGAGCTGGTTCTCGAGCGTCGGAGAGCCGGGCGGGAGGGAGCCCGAGCCGGCGACGGCCTGGAGAGAACCCTGCAGGAGCTTGCCGAGTTCGTGGATCAGGTCGTTGATCCGCTGGATCGGCTGGTGGAGCTCGAGGCCGGGATCGGCGCTCGGGTTTCGGCGGGGCGGTGGAGAGGCCATGGGCACGAGCATCGGATCCGGGGGGGTGCCTGGGCGACGTGCGTGTTGCCGGTGGGCCACACCGGGTTCCGATCATGCGGGCGGTAGTGTTGCGGCGGTGCAACCCCGCGGCTTCTCGGACTGATTATCGCGAGCGCCTGTTCGGGCCCCAGCTCTTGTCGGGGTGCGCGGGCGCCGGGGGTACTTCGACGGGCTGCTCGCGGATCTTCTTCTGGAGGAGGGCGATGGCGGCCTCGAGCTGCGCGTCCTTGCCCTTGAAGGTCTGGTGGGGGAGGTTATCGACGACGACATCGGGGTCTACGCCGTGGCCCTCGATGAGCCACTCGCCCTCGGGGCCATAGACGCCGATCTCGGAGGCTGTTGCGATGCCGCCATCGACGAGGAAGTTGGAGGAGGAGAGCCAGATCTCGCCCCCCCAGGTGCGGGTGCCCATGACGGTGCCGATGTTGAGCCGCTTGATTCCCTCGGCGAAGGCCTCGCCATCGCTCGCGGTGCGTTCGTTGCAGAGGACGACGACATGGCCTCGGAAGGCGAGCTGCATGTTCCAGAATGGGTCGCCGACGCGGGGCTGCCAGAAGAACCAGGCCTTGCGGAGGAGGCGGGAGAGGACCCAGGAGTCGATGTTGCCGCCCCGGTTGTGGCGGACGTCGATGATGAGGCCCTTTCGGTTGAAGACGGGGTAGAAGCCTCGCGCGAACTCGTTCATGTTCTCGGCGCCCATGGCGCGGAGGTGGACGTATCCGAGGGAAGCATCGGCGGCCTCGACGGCGAGGCGGCGGGTGTACTCCCACTCGTGGTAGCGGAGGTCTTCCTCGGAGCCCATGGAGATGGGGGTGACGACGACCTGGCGGCTGTCGCCGCCCGCGGCGGGCTGGACGGCGAGCAGGACCTGCTTGCCCGCGCGCTGTCGGAGGAGCAGGCCGATATCGGGCGCGGAGAGCGCGGGGCGGTGGTCGATGCGCTCGATGAGGTCGCCGACGGCGACGTTGACACCGGGCCTGGCGAGGGGCGAGATGCGGTCGGGGTAGTCCGGGTCGGCCTGATAGATGTGGGCGACGCGGTAGCCGCCCGCGGCGGGGTCGGCGTCGAGGACGGCGCCGAGGGAGGCCGGGGCGATGTTGTCCGGCCCGGAGCGCTCGTCGCCCCCACGGACGAAGGTGTGGAGCGCGGAGAGTTCGGCGACCATCTGGGCGATGAGGTCGGAGAGTTCTGTGCGGGTGGAGACGCGATCGACGAGGGGGAGGTAGCGTTGCAGGATGGCGGGCCAGTCGGTGCCGTGCATGTCGGTGTCGTAGAAGTAGTCTCGTTCGAGCCTCCAGGCCTCGATGAACATCTGGCGCCACTCTTCGCGGGGCGTGATGGGGAAGGTCCAGTTGGTGAGGGGGACGCCGGCCTTGGAGAGGTCGGCGTTGGCGCCCGCGGAGGCGTCGATGATGAAGAGCCCGGCTCGCTTGCGGAGGAGGATGGACTTGCCGTCGCGGGAGAGCTCGTAGTCTGTGAGGCCTGTGGCGATGGTCTTTGGCTCGATGTCCTTGTTGGAGATATCGAGGGCCATGAGGTTGCGGCCTTCGGCGCCGGCGGGGCTGCTGAGCCAGAAGATGCGTTTCTCGTTGGCGGAGAGGGAGGCGAAGTTGCCCGGGGCGATGGGGAGCTGCTCTAGGCGGCCCTGGATGCCGTCGATGTCGATGAGGACGGGCTTGGGCGCGGGCTTCTCGGCCGGCTTGTCGGAGGGCTTCTCGGTGTGCGTGTCCGGTTCGGCGGGCGGCGTGTCGGTCTTGTCCGCGGGCTTGCTGGCGGGGGCTTGCTTTTCAGGGTCTGGCTTTTCAGGGTCTGGCTTGGCGGGCTCCTCCTTGGTCTTCGCGTCGGCCTTGGGGTCGAAGAGCTCATCTGCGGGGCGGAAGGGGGAGCGGGCGTCCTTTTCGAGCGAGACGAGGAAGAGACGCGTCTTGTTGTCGAAGTAGGGCTCGGGCTGGAGGGGCCCCCACGGGGAGTTGACGCTGGTGTCGATGTTTCGGTCGGAGAGGACGTAGAGCCACTTGCCGTCGGCAGAGAAGGCCACGTCGGTGGAGTCGAAGCGGTCGGTGGTCAGGCTGGTGAGGGCACCGGTCGTGGTGTCGAAGAGCCTGATCTGGCGGTTGAAGTTGGTCGCGTAGGAGGAGTACGCGAGCCAGCGGGAATCGGTGGACCAAGCGAGGGACTGGAAGACGTCCATCGGGTTGGTCTCGACGAGGGTGCTTGTCTTGGTTGTCTGGTCGAAGACCCAGAGCTTCTGGTTCTTGTCGTGGTGGGCGATCTTGGCGCCATCGGGGCTGGGGATGGCCTCCCAGCGGAGGACGACGCCGTCGGAGGTGAGCTGGGTGGGTGAGGCGGAGCCGTCGGCGGGCGCGGACCAGAGTTCGACCTCGCCGGACTCGTCGGAGAGCATGACGAGGGACTTGCCGTCGGGCATGAAGCGGGCGGCGCGGTAGCGGACGCCGTCCTTGCGTGTGACTTCGACGAGGCGGCCTGACTCCTTGGGGGCGACGAAGACCTGCCCGCGGGCGGTGAGGGCGACGCGCGAGCCGTCGGGCGAGAGGGAGGCGGCGGAGAGGTAGTCGAGGGGCTTCTCGACCCAGTTCTCGCGGGTCTGGTCGAAGTCGGTGTCGAGGGTGATGGCGAGGGGCGCGTCGGCGCCGGTGTTTGCGTCGCAGAGCCAGAGGTCGGCGCCGAGCTGGTAGACGATGCGGCCCTTGTGCATCGAAGCGCCCTTGGCGTCGAGGAGTCGCTGCTGGGGCTGGTCGTGGTTGGTGACCTGGGCGACGTCCGAGCCGTCGGGCTTCATGGAGAAGACTTCCATGGTGCCGTCGCGGTCGGAGAGGAAGTAGACGCGGGAGTTCCAGAACATGGGGGTGGCGCTGGTGCCGGTGAAGTCCTGGGTGAGGGGGCGGGCCTCATCGCCACCGGCGGGGAAGAGCCAGAGGTTCTGAGCGGTGCCGCCCTTGTATCGCTTGGTCTGGCTGCCCTGGAAGGCGAGTCGCGCGAAGACGAGGGAGCCGTCGTCGGTGTAGGCGCCCTCCGCGGCCTGGGCGAGGGGGACAAGCTCGCGGGCGCCGGTCTGGGGGTTGAGGAGCGTGAGCTGGGCGTTGGGGAGGGTCGAGAAGCGCGTCGTCGAGGCGATGATGCTGGCGGGGGTGTCGCCCGAGCCGGCCTTCCACCCCGAGACGGCGCAGCGGGCGGCGTCGAAGGTGAGGCGCCTGGGGAGGCCTCCGGAGACGGGCATGACGTAGACCTCGGTGGGGCCCTCGTACTGCGCGGTGAAGGCGACGAGGGAGCCGTCGGGTGAAATCTGCGGGGAGCCCTCGTTGCCCGGATGAGAGGTGAGGCGTGTGGCGACGCCACCGGCGGTGCTGACCTTCCAGAGGTCGCCCTCGGCGACAAAGACGATGGTGTCGTTGTGGATGGTGGGCTGGCGGTAGTAGCCCTGAGGTCCGTGTGGGAGGAGGGCGGTGGCGACGAGCGGGAGCAGGAGCGTGTGCATGATGAGTGCCCTGATGAGCGAGCGGGGCTCTCCCGTCGCGTGGGGGCAGTGTAGAGGAACTAGCGGGCTGCCGCGGCGAGTGAAGGGGTGGGCCCGGGGAAGGGTTCGAGCGTGGCGAACCGGCACGCGCGGACGCCCCGGAAGACGAGCCATTCGAAAGCGATGAGACCCGCGAGGTATCCGGTGGATGGAAGGACGACCAGCAGGATGGTCTGGAGGTCGAGCGTGTAGGCGAACGTGGGCCGGAGGTCCCAGCGCTGGTCGAGGGCGAGGTGGAAGTATCGGATGAGGATCTGGGGGACGACCATGGCGGCGATGGCGAGCACGCCGCAGAGCGCCCAGCCGATGGAGGCGTGGGCGCAGACCTGCAGGGCCGCTGCGCGGGTGAGCCTCCAGCCCTTTCGTGCGGCGAAGAAGCGGACGCCGAGGTACTCGACGATGGTGAGGGCCAGGAGGATGAGGGCGACCAGGAGACTCCAGGCGAGCCAGGCGGCGGCGTAGAGGGCGAGTTCGCGTGGGTTGGAGAGGTCACGGACGGCGCGGGCGGGGTCGATGGTGGTGGCACCGACCCAAGGGTCGGCGATGAGGGCGCCCGCGAGGAGGAGGTTCGCCGCGAGGAGGGGGGCGGCACCCGCTGCGGAGATTCGGAGGGTGCGGAAGCGGTGAGTCGGGCGGAAGAGGGTGCCGAGGTTGGTCAGGCCCCACGAGAAGAGGCTCCGACGTTGCTGCCAAGGGGACTCGATGCGCGCACCCGGGAGCGAAGAGGCGACGGGCGCGCCGCACTCGGGGCAGGAGCCGTGCCGGGCTGAGGCGGAGAGGTCGTAGCCGCAGGACTCGCAGAGGGGGGTTGTCTCGTCCATGAGGAGGGTGTGGGGGAATTGGCGTTGTGGCGGGGAGGGGCGTGGGTGCGAATACTTATAAGTGAGGAGTGTGGCCTTGGATGCACAAGGGATGGATATCCGGGCGGCGTTTCGGGAGCATGGGCTTCGGTGGACGCTGAGGCGTGAGCGGGTGTACGCCGCGCTGGCGGCGAGCCGGAGCCATCCGACGGCGGACGCGTTGCATGAGCTGGTGGGGCGGCAGGACACAGGTCTGAGCCTGGCGACGGTGTATAACGCGCTGGAGGCGCTGGTGGAGCACGGGCTGGCGCGGCGGCTGTCGGTGGGAGGCGGGCCACAACGGTTTGACGCGGACATGAGCGAGCACGCGCACGTGACGACGCCCGAGGGCGGGATCGTGGACCTGCCGGAGGACCTGTCGCGGGCGATCCTGGGATCGATCGACGGATCGGTGCTGGCGGAGGTGGAGAAGCGGCTGGGGGTGCGCGTGGGGGGAGTGCGGGTGGAGGTAGAGGCCCGCAAGGGCCCGTGAGGGCGGGACGGGGTGGATTTTGGCCCCGGGCTTATCTGACGAAGGCGGATGGCCGATCGTGACCAGCGGAGGGTTCTGACGTTCCGAGAAGGGGAACGCCGGGAAACCCGGGACTGGAGCGAGCCATGCAGTCACACGAGAATCGACGGATGTTCGAGCGGTTTTCCCTGCCGGCGATGTACACGGCGCTGTCGGCGAAGGCGCCGGGGGCGGGCCGGTTTTCGCTAGAGGGGCACGCGTACGACATCTCGGAGGGTGGCGTGCAGTTCGAGCTGGACCGGGGGCTGGAGCCGGGCACGCCCGTGGTGCTGCGGATCGAGCTGCCGCGGAGCTTTGGCTCGAGCGAGGACGAGCGGCCCGTGGTAGTGCATGGGAACGTGGTCTGGAAGGATGAATCCGAGCCGGGCCCGGTGCGGATGGCGGTGGCGTTCACGCGGTTTGCGCGGAAGGCGGATGAGGCGCGGCTGAAGGAGCGCATAGGGCGTGTGACGGGCGGCCGGCGCGCGGCGTGACCGACGGCCCGCAGCGGGCGCACGGTGTACGCTGGTGCATGGTCTATATGTGGCTGGCGCTCGCGATCGTCTTTGAGGTCGGCTGGGCGATCGCGATGAAGCAGAGCAACGGCCTGACGAAGCTGTGGCCCAGCGTGGCGACGGCGGTGATGTACCTGCTGAGCGTGGTGTTCCTGTCGCAGGCCGCGAAGAGGCTGGACGTGGGCGTGGCGTACGCGATCTGGGCGGGCGCCGGGGTGGCGGTGATTGCGGCCGCGGGCGTGGTGTGGTTCAAGGAGCCGGTGTCGTGGGTGAAGGCGGGCTCGCTGGCGCTGGTGGTGACGGGGATCGTGGGGCTGACGCTGTCGCGGGGCGGGCACTAGGCGACGGCGTGCTGCGTGGCGGCGTCGGCGAACTCGGCGGAGAGCTTCTCGAAGACGAAGAGGAGATTGACGTTGGCGTCGATCTCGTGCTCCGCGGCGGAGATGGCGTCGAGGCAGGCGAGGGAGGCGTCGGGCGCATCGGCGAGGCCGGCGGACCAGCGGTGCGCGAGCAGGCGGAGCATCCAGGCGGCGCCGTCCTTGTTCGCGGCGTCCTTGCTGACGTTGGGCCCTGACTTTTCCTGGGCCTGCGCGAACTCATCGACGAGCTGGTGGCACGTGGGGCCAAGGTCGGGGGAATAGCGGCCCTTGGCGCACTCGTCGAGCATGGGGGCGAGGCGCTGCCACCAGGCGGCGAGTCCCAGGCGCGTGGCGGTGTCGATGACGCCCGGGGCGCCCTGGGCGAAGCCGATGAGCCAGTCGCGCTCGGCGGGTGGAAGAGCGAAGCCCGTGTGCTTCAGCCAGGCCGCGAGGTCTCTCGGAGTGAGGGGCAGGAAGGGGACGCGCTGGCAGCGGGAGCGGATCGTGGGGAGGAGGGCCTCTTCGCTGCCGGTGACGAGGATGACGACGGTGCGCTCGGGGGGCTCTTCGAGGAACTTGAGGACCGCGTTCTGCGCGGGGCCGGCGAGGAGTTCGGCCTCGTCGACGATGAAGACCTTGGCCGCGAGTGAGGGTGACGCGACGGCGGCGGCGAGGTTTCCGGGATCGAGGAGGAAGGAGCGGACGACATCGACGGGGATGTTGGAGAGTTTTCGCTCGCGGATGCGCGGGTCGTCGTGGTAGCGGGCGAGCTCTTTTCGGACGATGTGGAGGTCCGGGTGGGAACCGGTGGCGAGGAGGCGGGCGGCGGGGCTGTTTGGATCGGCGCGGGGCGGGGACTTGGCGGTGGCGTTTGTGGTGTGATCGAGGAGGAGGGCGGCGAAGGAGAGGGCGGCGGTGAACTTTCCGACGCCGCGCGGGCCGTGGAAGATCCAGGCGTGGTGGACTCTGCCGGAGCGGATGGACGCGTCGAGGACGGCCCTCGCGCGGTCTTGGCCGAGGAGTTGATCGAGGGGGAGGGGCGGCGGGTGCGTGGGGGGGCGGTCGGGCGCCGGGTTGGCGATTTCGCGGACGGCGGGCTCGCGCGGGCCGCCCTTGGACCGGGACGAGGATGGCTTGGCGGCGGGCTTCTTGGCCATGGGAGAGGCTCGGGGCGGCGCTACTCGCTGTACTGGCCGTAGTCGTCGAGGCGCTTTCGCTGCTCGGTGATGTGGAGCTTGAGGCTGTCGACCTCGAGGCGGGTCTTGAGGAGCATGGCGGCGTGGACCTGGCCCGCTTCGTCGCGCTTGGAGAGGTCGGCCTCCATGAGGCGGAGCTGGGTCTCCATGAGGCGGAGTTCGAGTTGGAGCTTGCGGCCCTGGAGCTCGTTGAGCCGGCGGTGCTGCTCGAACATCTGCTGCTCGTGTTCGGCGGGAGAGCCCGTGCCCTCGGCCTGTTTGTCGATCACGGCGGCCTGGTGCTCGATGAGGGCGCGCTGGGCTCGCTCGCGGCGCCACGAGGCGTAGAGGACGAAGGCGACGGTCGCGAGGAGGGCCACGACGAGCAGCAGGACGAGGTCCTCGCTGCGCACGACGAAGTGGCCGGATTGTGCGAGGTGGCGGAGCACGGGGTAGCGTAGTCGCTAGGGGCGCGGTGCGGCAGCCCGCTCGAGGCGGTCGAGGATCGCGAGCCAGATGTGCGTGTCGGGCGAGGCGGGCGTCGGTCGCTCGATCAGGATCGCGGAGGGGCGGGCCGAGTCGGCCTCGCGGAGCGCGGCGTAGAGGCGGGCGGCGTAGCGGTCGGCTGAGGCGGGCAAGCGGATGGACTGCGTGGACGCGGGCAGGGCGAGCGGGGTGTGGTGGATGACGACGGCGTGTGCCAGGCGGGCGGGGTCTGCGTGGATGTCGGCGGCGCTGAGCAGGAGCACGGGTGCGGCGGGGGCGTAGTGCGAGGCGAGCAGGCCTGGAGAGGGGAGCGGCTCGGCTGACGCGGCGCCCGGGGCGGAGGCGGCGGGCGCGACGTTGGAGGCGTCGACGGGCGCGCCGAGCACCTCGGCGAGTTGTGCGGCACTGATGACCCCGGGTCGGAGGACGCGCGGGCGGGTGCCGGCGAGCGAGACGACGGTGGACTCGATGCCCCGAGCGGAGGGACCTCCTTCGAGGACAAGGAGGTGGGGGAAGGCCTCGCGGACGTGGGCGGAGGTCGTGGGGGAGACACCGCCCGAGCGGTTGGCGCTCGGGCCCACCAGAGGCCCCGCGAAGGCGGTGAGGAGTGCGAGGGCGGCGGGGTGATCGGGGCAGCGGAACGCTACGTTTGGCGAGCCTGCGGTGACGATGGGGGGGATGAGCCGAGATCGTGGGACGACGATGGAGAGGGGGCCGGGCCAGAAGGCGCGGGCGAGGGCCTGAGCGCGTGAGTCCCAGGACGTGCTGAGGTCCCGGGCGGCGTCGGCGGTCGCGACGTGGACGATGAGCGGGTTGTTGGCGGGGCGGCCCTTGAGTTCAAAGACGCGAGCGACGGCGGGCTCGCTGAGAGCGTCGGCGCCAAGGCCGTAGACGGTCTCGGTGGGGAAGGCGACGGGCTCGCCTCGTCGGAGGGCGTGGACGGCGGCGGCGAAGTCTTCCGGGCCAGGGAGCACGGGAGATTGTTGGGGAGCGGGGCGCGGGCGGCTATGGCTGGGCGTCGGCCCAGTCGGCGAGGGTTTCGCCGGGGGCAGGGACGACGACGCGGATGTTGTTGCGTTCCAGAGAGGTGCCCATGGACTGGAAGAGGAGGGCGATGGACTGGTTGTACTCGACCATGGCCTGCACCTCGGCCTGTTCCTGAGCGGCGAGCTGCTCGTGGTCGCGGAGTTCGAGGTCGAGGCGTTCGACGGTGTAGCCCTGGGTGCGTTCCTTCTCGACGAGGAGGACGCGGAGTTCCTCGGCGGCGGCGAGGCGGCTGCTGCGGGCCTGGCCGATGAGCTCGTAGTTGAGCTTCACGCGGTTGATGGCGGCCTTGACCTCTCCCACGGTCTGCTGGACGACGTTGCGGTACGCGAGGACGGTCTGGGCGCGTTCGAGGCGGCGCTGGCGGAAGACGGCCTCGGCACGGCGGTTGCCGATGGGCTGCTCGAAGTTGAAGCCGACGAGGTAGTCGATGAAGTTTCGCTGGCCGACCTCGCCGTAGGCCTCGCCCAGGGTGTTGTCGAGGCCGGCGAAGCGGGTCTGGAGGCGGAGGGAGAGGTCTGGGAGCCTGCCGCTGTTGGCGACGACCTGTCGGATGGAGGCGTCGTCGATGGCGAGGACCGCCTGCTGGACTTCGGGGCGGTATGCGACGGCCTGCCTCATGCTCTCGACGAGGCTGAAGCGGACGGGCTGGTCTGGCGCGGCATCGACGGGGAGGATGACGACCTCTGAGCCGACGGGGAGCTGGGGATCGTTCATGAGCGCCTTGAGCCGGTCGCTCAGGAGGCGGAGCTGGGTCTGTGCGCGGCGGAGGTCGGCGCGGCGGCGCTCGACCTGGGCGCGGGCGCGTGCGATCTGGGCCTGGTTGGCGTCGATGTTGGCGCGGTTTTCGAGCTGGGTCTTGACCTGCTCGCCCCGTTCGAGGAGTCGCTGGAGGATGACGAGGTCGTAGGCGCCGCGGAGGAGGTCCCAGTAGGCGGTCTCGGTGTCGGTGACGACGCGCATGATGTCGCGGCGCATGGACTGGACGGCGTTGCGCTCGGCGTTGCGGGTGAGGCGGACCTCGGCCTGCGTCACTTCCGAGCCGGCGTTGCGGAGCAGGGGCTGGTCCCACTGGAGGGTGAAGGCTGCCTGGTTGGCAGGGTTGGGATTGGTGACCTGGCCGGTGGTGCTGTTGTCGGCGTAGGAGAGGTCGTGCTGGAAGGTGAAGCGCCCGCCGCCGACGAGGGTGCGGCGCCAGCCCAGGTTGCCCGAGAGGGTCTCGACCTGGGAGGTGTTGACGGGGCTGGTGCTGCCCGTGAAGGCCGAGGAAACGCTGGGGGAGTCCACCTGTGACCACTGGGCGCTGGCGAAGAGGGTCCAGTCGAAGGCGGCCTCGGCGGCGACGACCTGGGCTTCGCTGACGGCGGGTGCGAGGCGGGCGAACTGGACGGCGATGTTGCGATCAACGGCGGTGGCGACGGCGCGCTGGAGTGAGACGCCCACGGCGCGGGCGGGCTGGCCCATGAGGTCCTCGCCCAGGGGGAGGTCCTTGAGGGTGTAGGACCCCGGGCCGGCCATGCCTTCAAGCTCGGGCATGAACTCAGGCCGGATGCCGAGTCGGGCGGGGGCGTCCTCACGGGCGGTGACGACGCTGGCGGGCTTGAGCCGGGCGTCGGTGAGCTCTCGCTCGACTGCCTCCATGACGCTGCGGCGGAGCTCCCGCTCGGAGGTGGGCTGGGAGAAGGGGGATGGGGCGCACCCCGCGGCGAGGCCTAGCGCAAGGGCTGCGAGGCTCTTGCGCGCGAGACTGGGGAATCTCGGCGCGGATGGAATGGGGTGCCTCATGGGATGCACAACGTAGCGGCGGGGGGGGCGGGGGTCAAAGCCCCGCCTGTCGGAGGCGCCGCACATGGTCCGGGGGGCGCCGGCGTATCCTCGGTGTCACTGGGACTTACAGTCTCCAGTCACGGAAGACCGAACAATACGGTCGCCGGGGGCGCCGGTTCCACGCCGGCACCCGGGCGGTCGCCAGAGAAGGAACTCAGCCATGCACAGCACACTTCGGTGGATTGCTCCGGTTTCGGTGGTCGCGCTCGCCTCGGCGTCGGCCTGGGCGCAGATTGCGGATATCCAGCCCGCGTGGGTGTTTGTGACCTCCGAAAAGGCGCCGATGCACTGCAGCGACAGCGACCGGTTCTACAAGGTCGCGGAGCTGACGAAGGCGGCGCTGGTGGTGGTGGACGGTGAGGGCGGCGGCTGGTCGCGGGTGAGGTATCCGGCGGGGACCGCGGCGTTCGTCCGCGCGGAGGACGTGCGGGTCGACGGAGCCTCGGTGGTCCTGACGCAGGCCAGCCGTCTGAAGGCCGCGCACGGCACGGCGGGGTACGAGGGCTCGTACAAGGCGCTGCTGAGCACGCCGTTGGCGGCGGGGGCGACGCTGAAGCTGGTCGAGCCGGCGAAAGACCCAACAGGAGCGATCAGCGGATACAAGGTGATCGCGCCGGAGGGGGCGAAGGGCTTTGTCGAGAGTCGCCACCTCCGGCGGGCGACGGAAGGGGAGATCGAGGCGTTCAGGGCGAAGACGGGCGCTGCGGCGCTCACGACCGGCCCGGTGACGGCATCGGCGACAACGCCATCCACGACTCCTGCGACGACTCCGACGACGACTCCGACGACGACACCGGCCCCCGACCAGGGCGGCGGGAATCTGCCGACGCTGGATGGGGGTAAGTCGGACAGCGGGTCGCTGGTGTCGCCGATGCAGCCCGGTCAGGGCCAGCCGACGACGACACCGGTGCCTGGCGAAGCGACGCCCACACCCGCGGGAGAGACTCCCGCAGCGGGTCCTTCGGCGACCCCCGAGGTGACGCCGGAGGTGACACGGGCCGCGCCCGCCACGGTGACGCCGGCGCCGGTGGTGGTGACGCCCAAGGCTCCTGAGCCGGATCGGGTGATCGCGACGGCGCAGAAGCTGGAGCAGACATTCCAGGCGGTGTGGCGGCAGCCGATCCTGGAGTCGGAGTTCGACGAGTTGGTCGCGGAGTATGACCGAGCGATCGAGGCGACGCCGGCGGAGAGGCCGAACCTTCTGGCGGCGCTGCGGAGCCGCCGGCAGGCGCTTGAGGTTCGCAAGCAGTTCCGCGACGTGGTGCGCCGGCAGGCGGAAGAGCGTGCGGCGGTGGACAGGTCGAAGGCGGAGTCGGACAAGACGCTGGAGGCGCTGGCGGCGTCGCGGTATTACACGATTATCGGGCAGGTGCAGCCGAGCCTGATCTATGACGGGAAGCAGTTGCCGTTGATGTACCGGATCGTGTCGGTGGGCGGCGTGACGCCCCGCACGCTCGGGTACCTGCGGAAGTCGGACAAGGTGGACCTGGACAAGGTGGTCGGGCAGGTTGTCGGCGTGATCGGCGACGCGCAGCTCGACCGATCGCTGCAGCTCAACCTGATCACGCCTGTGCAGGTGGACGTGCTGAAGTACACGCCCGCGGGCACGGCGGCGACGGCGCCCACGGGCGAGTGATCAGAGGCCGCGGCTTCTGAGCAGGCGATCGAGATCTTCGAGGCTGGTGGCGGAGAGGTCGGGCTCGACGGTCGCCGCGGACGCGGGCGTTGCCGGTGTGACACCCCTGTCTTTCAGGCGGCTTGGCCTGTTGATCCACGCGGTGCGGATGCTCAGCGCCCGCGCCGGGGCGATGTCGTGGGAGCGGCTCTGCGCGACGTGGAGCAGCTCGTGGGGCTGGAGGCCCGTCAGGGCGAGGGCCACGCGGAGGTGGCGCGGGTTGGGCTTGTAGCTGCGGCAGAAGTCGGCGGTGACGACCCACTCGATGTCCGCGCCGAGCATTTCGTGGGTGGCCTCGAAGAGGTCCGCGTCAACGTTCGAGCAGATGACGAGGGGGAAGCGGGTCGCGAGTGCGCGGAGCGTGCGCGCGGTGTCCGAGAACGCGGGCCAGGTGGCGAGGGAGGCGGGGAGGCGCTCGACCTCGCGGTCTTCGAGCGAGGCGCCGTGCTCTGAGGCGAGGTCGCGCATGACCCTGGAGAGGACCTCGCGGTAGTCGATGTACTCGCCGGACTCGTGGATCGCTTCGAGCCGGGCGTAGGCGACGAGGATTTCTTCGTCGGAGGGGCGGAGGCCCCGGACGCTGAGGACGGGCCGGACCGCGCGGAGGATGCCGGTCTCCCAGTCGATGAGGGTGCCGTAGCAGTCGAAGGAGAGTGCGCGGATGGAGGAGAGGTCCAAGGCTATGTGTCCTTGCGGAGTGGTCCGCCCCGGAGGCGGTGGATCATGGAGATCTTGAGCATGATGGAGCCGGCGATCATGAGTGGTGCGCCCGCGGCGCCGACATAGACGCCCCTCATCATGCGGGGCTTGGTTTGGGCCTGGGGGGTTGCGGGCTCGTCGAGTGGGTGCTCGAGGTTGTTGCGGTAGAGCTCGATGAGGGGCGAGACCGCGAGGGCGAGGCCGGTGAGCATGATGGCGCCGCCAAGCAGGAGGAGGCCGAGGCCGAGGTACTTCTTCATGCGGCGGGGCTCCCGGGGGCGTTGAGGTCCACGATAACGTGTTTTTGGCGCACGAGGGCGGTTCTCCGAGCCGTGGGAGGGATTCCGGTCAAGTTTGAGCGACCGGGGCGACGATTGGGGTGGAGCGGGGCGGGTCGCACAGGTAGGATGGCTTTGGGGCCAGTCTGGGCGGGGAAGACACGGAGATCACGATGCGCAAGACCGGCGAAATCGGCGGGAGCGGCTTTGAAGCGCTCGAACCCCGGCAGATGCTCGCGACCGATCTGGCCGTGGGACTTGGCGCGCTGGAGAACCGCTTCGACAGGGGCGCGAAGACCGACAAGATCAAGGTGGTCGCGACGGTCACGAATGTCGGGAACCAGCGTTACACGGGGAATGGGAACGTGGTGTTCTTCCTGAGCACGGACAACGTGCTGGACGAGAACGACGTGCGGTTTGCGACGCGGAAGCTCCCACGGGTGACCAACCCCGGCGCGAGGGGGACCGTGAAGCTGGACGTGGCGGAGCCGAAGTTCGTGAACCCGTCGAACGCGGACCATGCGCTGGCGGCGGGGGATTACTTCGTCATCGCGAAGCTCGAGCTGAGCCCGACGGGCGTGGACACGAACGCGTCGAACGACAGCGCCGCGAGTGTGCAGACGGTCGCGGTGGACTACACCTTCGGTCGCGTGGACTCGGCGAACACGTACCAGACGCTGACGGTGCAGATGCCCAACGGTGCGCTGGTGGAGTTCAGCCTGAAGGGCGCGGGCCTGGGCACGCTGAGCCGCGACAGCAGCGGGCGGACGGTGGTGACGATCTCGGGCACGGACCGGAAGACGGACGTAACCATCAAGGTGAAGGACAAGAAGAGGACGGGGACGATCGGGGTGGTCTCGGTGACGAGCCCGCTGAAGTCTCTCAAGGGGGAGAGTGTCTTCCTGCAGGGGAGCGCCGCCTTCACGCGCGGGGTGGGCGAGCTGAAGCTGTCGGGCGTGAGGAACTCGTCGGTCACGATCGCGGACCCGTTCCTGTTCTATTCCGAGACGGTGCTGGACCTGGGTGACGTGACGAACGCGGTGGTGGTCCAGGAGGACGGCACGGTGAATCGCCTTCAGGTGAAGTCCTGGAAGGACACGGACGGGTCGCCGGACTCGTTCCGCGCGGCGTCGGCGAAGCAGATCAGCGCGTCGGGGGACTTCCAGGCATCGGTGACGCTGGAGGGGCCGAACCGCGACGGGCTGGCGGTCAGCCGCGTGCAGATCAACGGCGAGGTGTCGGGCGAGTGGCGGATGGCGCGGGGGGTCGGGACGGTCCAGGTGGGGTCGGTGGCGTCGTCGTTCCGCGCGGGGATTGTGGGCCCGATCGAGAATCTGCGGACGGCGCGGGATTTCTCCGGTCTGTGGGCGTTCCAGTCGCTCAGGCGGATGGAGATCGGCGGGAGCGTGAACGGCGCGACGATGCTTGCGGGGACAATCCTGGGCGAGGACCTGCTGCTGGGCGGCTCGGGCTCGAACGCGGACCAGTTCTTTCCGGGGACGCTCGAGTTCATCACCATCAAGGGGGTGCTGAACAACTCGACGTTTGCCGCGGGGCTGCGGACCACCGACGACGTGCTGCTGAACGGCGACGACACGTTCGTCACTGTGGGATTCAGCGGGGTGCGCTCGCTCGAAGTGCGATTGACGATGCAGAACACGACGTTCGCATCGAGCGTGCTGCCTGAGCGGGTGAAGATCAACCGGCGGAACGTCAACACGGCGGGTGACGTGCGGTTTGTCAGCGTGTTGCCCGTGGGGAGTTGAACCTGGGGACTTCAGGATGGGCGTGTCGTGCGTTGCTCGATGCGCTTGATGCTCTGGGTGCGCACGACGCGGTTGACGAAGCTGCCCGGGGTGTGGACGAAGTCGGGATCGAGCGAACCCAGGGGCACGATCTCCTCGACCTCGGCGATGACGTACTTGGCGGCGGTGGCCATCATGGGGTTGAAGTTGCGAGCGGTGTGGCGGTAGATGAGGTTGCCGAAGGGGTCGGCCCTCCAGGCTTTGACGAGGGCCAGGTCGGCGAAGAGGCCGGTCTCCATCACGTATTCGCGGGGCGAGCCGGATTGCGGGAGGGCTGAGCCCGGGGCTGCGGGGCGGCCGGCGTGGCCCCGGCCCGGGACGGTGCAGCCGCAGAGGCCATCGGAGGGTCTGAAGAACTCGCGGGTGTCCTTGCCCTCGGCGACGATGGTGCCGGCGCCGGTGGCGGTGAAGAACGCGGGGATGCCGGCGCCGCCCGCGCGGATGCGTTCGGCGAGGGTTCCCTGAGGGTTGAACTCGACTTCGAGGTCTCCGCCGAGGAACTGCTTTTCGAAGGTGGCGTTTTCGCCCACGTAGCTGGAGATCATCTTGCGGATCTGGCGGGTCTGGAGGAGAAGGCCCAGCCCCCAGTCGTCGACGCCCGCGTTGTTTGAGATGCAGGTGAGGGCGGAGGCGCCGGAATCGCGCAGCGCGAGGATGAGCTGCTCGGGGATGCCGCAGAGCCCGAACCCGCCGACCATGACGGTCATGCCGTCGCGGAGGAGGCCGGAGGCTCTGAAATCGGCGAAGGCGGCGGCGGGGGAGTCGCAGATCTTCTGTGCCATGCGAGGGCAGGGTAGGGCGGGGCGTGCGCCGATGGGTGACGACGGCGGGCGTCCGTGCCGCGGGTCAGGAGAGCAACCGGGCGGACTGGGGCTGCGCATCGTCGGAGGCGGCGAGCGGGTGTGTGAAACCCTCGGGCTTGACGGCGAGGACAGAGCAGAGCGTGTCGCGGAGGGCCTTTTCGGCGGTGCTGCCCAGGAGAACGTCGCGGAGGTTGGTGCGTCCCCGGGTGCCGAGGACGATGAGATCGGCGGAGACGCTGCAGGCGAACTCGACGATGCCGGAGCGGTGCCCCGCGTGGTCGAAGACAGTGAGGGAGGAACGGAGGCCCGGGTGGGCGCTGAGCACGTGGGCGGCGAAGTCCCGGAGGCGGCGCTGGAGGCTGTCGCGGTACTGCTGCTGCTGGTGTGGCTGTGCGAGGGGAGTCGGGGAGCGGTAGTGCACGCCGTGCCAGGGCGCGGAGAAGACGTGGAGGACGTGGAGCATGGAGCCGTCGCGGGCGGCGTACTGGGCGGCGCGCTGGAGGGCGCAAAGGGACGTTGCGGAGAAGTCCACGGCGGCGACGATGCAGCGGAAGGGCGAGCCCGGGGAGCCGGAGCGAGAGTCGCGGACGACGAGGACGTCGGTCATGCTCTTGCGGACACACGCGCGGGCGACGCTGCCGATGCCGACGTCGGCCCCGTGGTCGCCCGCGGCGCCCAGCACGAGGAGATCGGCCTTGTGCTCGCGGGCGGCCCGGAGGATTCCGACGAGTCGGTTGTTGATGGAGACGTGGAGCGGGAAGGGTCGGCCGCCGGGGCCGGTGAGGTCCGCGGAGAAACCCGCCCAGGCCTGCTCCGCGTCGCGGACCATGGCGGTGCTGATGCTTTCTTGGAGCGGGGAGAGGGCGGCCTCGATCTCGATGACCACGGCGGTATCGACGACGTGGACCGCGGCGACCTTTGCGTCGGACCACGCGGCGATGCGGGCGGCTTCTCGCAGTGCGACGAGGGAGCAAGGGGAGAAATCTGTCGCGGCGAGGACGGAGGCGTAGGGGGCGAGGGGCCGGGAGGCGGGTTCGGGCATGGGTGGACCTCCTGCGGGGGGCGGATGGGCCGGGCGGTCGGAGTCTAGAACAACTTCTGCTGCTCTTTCACGTCCCTGACTGCGCCGTCGAGCAGGTTGAGCTGCTCGCGGAGCTCGTCCACGCTCTTGAAGCGGTAGTACTCGCTGGCAAACCGGACCCAGGCGACCTCGTCGAGGGTTCGGAGGCCGGACATGACGCGTTCACCGATGACGCGGCTGGAGACCTCACGGTCGAACTCGCGGTGGAGCGACTCTTCGAGCTCGTCGATGAGGCGTTCCTTGCGGTCTTCTGGGATCGGGCGCTTGCCGCAGGCGGCGGAGATGCTCCTGGCGATGTTGTCGCGGCTGAAGGGCTGGTGGGTGCCGTCGCGCTTGATGACGACCAGGCGGTGGGTCTGCTCGACACGTTCGTAGGTGGTGAAGCGGCGGCTGCACTTGAGGCACTCGCGGCGGCGCCGGATCATCCGGCCGCCCTCGCTGGCGCGGCTGTCGATGACCTTGTCGTCGTCCGCGTCGCAGAAGGGGCAGCGCACCGGGAGGCTCCGCTACGAGAACAAACCGGAGCGGCCCCACGGCGGGGCCGTCTCCGGTCCATCGTATTGGGTCCGGGCGCGCGGCGTGGCCTACTTGGGCGTGGGGTCGCCTGCCTCGAGCCGGATCTCGTCGGCGACGATGGTCCGGTCGCCCTGCTGCACGCTCACCTTGCCTTCGGGCGAGGAACGGATGGTGGCGGTGCCGATGAGGCGTTCCGACGCGCTGGACCTGAACTGGGTCCCCAGGAGGGGCAGGCCGGCGAGGATCGGGACCTCTCGGGTGGTGGTCATCGTGGTTGCGGGGCTGGCGTCGCTGAGGAGCTGGTCGAGCACCCACTTGATCTTGGGGTGGTAGCGGGCGGGGGCCTCGAAGAAGACGCGGGCGCCGAACTCGCGGCTGGAGGCCCGGTCTCCGCCGTTGTTCGCCCAGGAGTCCGGGAAGACGAGGGATTCGACGAGTCCCCTGGCTTCGGTGACGATCTCGGCGGGATCGACTTCCTTGATGGAGGCGGCGCGGCGGTGCTCGATGACGGGTGACAGGTCAAAGGTGATGAGGCTGGTCTCCTGACGGTCGAAGTACTCGTTGGTGGCGAGCACGAGGGTGCCGTTGCGGAGGCGCAGGCCCAGCAGGTCCCCGTGTTCCTGCGATGCGTTGAGCGCCGCGAGGAGGTCGGCGGCGCTGCAGGGCCCGCCGGGGCTCGCGAAGTGCTGATCGCGCGAAACGCCGGACTGCTCAAGGAGGTCCCAGCGGACGGCGACGGGCTGGCCCCCGGACTCGAGGAGCCTTACGAGCTGTTCGACGGTGAAGGTGGGCTCCGGGGTGGCTTGGATTCCGGAGGCGATGGAGAGCGCATCGTCTTCCGGGGGGCTGAACAGGGCGGGCGACATGAGGGTGGCGGGGGCGTCCGCGAGGGGCAGAGTCCGGAGGCTGGGGACGACGGCGAGCTCGATGGCCACGGGCCCTGAGCCTCGCTCGGGCGGGCAGGCCAAGGCGGACGCGCCGGCTGCGGTCGCGAGAGACCTGACGGCGGTGTGGCTGGGGTCGGGGGTGTTCGGGGCTGCCGGCCTGAGGAGGGTTGCTCCGCCGAAGGCCGCGGCGGCAACGGACACGGTCAGGACTGCGATCTGCATGCGTGATCTCCGTTGGGAGGGAACGATGGCGTCTTGGAAACGGCGGGCGAGGGAGGCGGCGTCGCCGAGCTCGGCGATGGCGCGAGAGGTTGCATCGGCCTCGCCGGCACCGGAGAGCATGAGGTCTCGGACGCGTTCACGAAGGTGGGAGGCGAGCTCTTCGCGGACCGCGTCGACCTCATCGCGCGGGCCGCGCATGAGCGCGGAAAGGACGTTGAGCCAGGCGTCGATGGCGTCGGAGGGTGGGGCGGGATCGGTGAGCCTGAGTGGGGAGGTCATGGGCGTTCCTCCTGCGGTCTGCCGCCCAGGAAGGTGTCGATGAGCGCGGTGTACGCGCGGTGGGCGGCGATCCGCTGCTCGAGGCGCTTGCGGCCCTTTGGCGAGATGCGGTACCACTTGCGGCGGCGGCCGGTTCCGTCTTCGGCGGAACCTTGGGCCTTGATCTCCTCCCAGGAGGAGGTGATGAGCCCTTCGGTCTCGAGGGACTTGAGCATGGGATAGAGGACGCCCGGAGTGAGACGGAGCGTGCCGCTGCTTCGGGTGGCGGCGTCCTTGGTGAGCTGGTAGCCGTAGCTGGCCCCCTCGGCGAGGAGGGAGAGCACCACGAGCTGGGCGGAATCGGACTTGTCGAAGAGTGCCATCCGGGTTCTCCGTCGCCAATATATCGAGCGGCGATATATATGTCAAGTTGGGTGAGTCGGTGGCGCGGAAAGGCGCGGCGGGGCGGGGCTGGGGAGCCGCCGACCGGGGAGGCTGCCAAACCGGCAGGCCGAGGGTGGGGCGGGGGCCCGGGCGGGGATGTGGTGGGGACCGGAGCCCGGACAAGGGGGAGGGAGTGGAGGCCCGGTTTGGCACCAGCATTGCATTGAGATGCGTGTCACCCCAAGAGGAAGGACACAGCAATGGGCAACAAGATCATCGGAATCGACCTGGGCACGACCAACTCCTGCGTCGCGGTCATGGAGGGCGGGACGCCGAAGGTGCTCATCAACAGCTCGGGCAACCGGGTCACGCCCTCGGTGGTGGGGTTCACGGACAAGGGGGAGCGTCTGGTTGGGCAGCCGGCGAAGCACCAGCAGGTGACGAACCCGAAGAACACCATCTTCTCGATCAAGCGGTTCATGGGGCGTCGGCGAGCGGAGGTGAGCTCGGCGGCGGACAGCATGTACGGGCAGAGCGGGAACGAGGAGAGCAAGGTGCCCTACCGCCTCACGGGCGGGCGGGACGAGTTCGTGAAGGTCGAGGTGAATCAGGGCGAGTTCACGCCCCAGCAGGTGTCGGCGTTCATCCTGCAGGACCTGAAGAAGACGGCGGAGGACTACCTGGGCGAGAAGGTGGAGCGGGCGGTGATCACGGTGCCCGCGTACTTCAACGACGCGCAGCGTCAGGCGACCAAGGACGCTGGGGAGATCGCGGGCCTGAAGGTGGAGCGCATCATCAACGAGCCGACGGCGGCGGCGCTGGCCTATGGCCTGGACAAGAAGAAGAACCAGAAGATCGCGGTCTTTGACCTGGGCGGCGGCACGTTCGACGTGAGCATCCTGGACATCGGTGACGGCGTCTTCGAGGTGCTGAGCACCAACGGCGACACGCACCTGGGCGGCGACGACTGGGATCAGCGCATCATCGACTTCCTCGCGGAGGAGTTCCGCAAGAAGGAGGGCATCGACGTCCGCAAGGACCCGATGGCGCTGCAGCGGCTGAAGGAGGCGGCCGAGAAGGCCAAGGTCGAGCTGTCGACCATGAACGAGTCGACGGTGAATCTGCCCTTCATCACGGCGGATGCCAGCGGGCCCAAGCACCTGCAGGTGTCGCTCACCCGCGCGAAGTTCGAGAGCCTGTGCGCGGACCTGTTCGAGCGGCTGAAGGCTCCGTGCATCTCGGCGCTCAAGGACGCGAAGCTGGACGCGAGCAAGCTGGACGAGGTGGTGCTGGTGGGCGGTTCGACCCGCATGCCCAGGGCCCAGCAGATCGCCAAGGAACTGTTCGGGCGTGAGCCGAACCGCAGCGTGAACCCGGACGAGGTGGTTGCGGTGGGCGCGGCCATCCAGGGCGGGGTGCTGGGCGGGGACGTCAAGGACATTCTCCTGCTGGACGTGACACCGCTCTCGCTGGGCGTTGAGACCCTGGGGGGCGTGATGACCAGGCTCATCGAGCGCAACACGACCATCCCGACGAGCAAGAAGGAGGTCTTTTCGACTGCGGCGGACAGCCAGCCCAGCGTGCAGATCCATGTCCTGCAGGGCGAGCGTGAGTTCGCGAAGGACAACCGCACGCTCGGGCAGTTCGAGCTCGCGGGGATCGCGCCCGCGCCGAGGGGTGTGCCCCAGATCGAGGTCGAGTTCGCGATCGACGCCAACGGCATCCTGACGGTGACGGCGACCGACAAGGCGACCTCGAAGAAGGCGGACATCAAGATCAGCAACAGCGGCGGGCTCGCGAAGGACGAGATCGACCGGATGAAGCGGGACGCGGAGGCGCACGCGGCTGAGGACAAGGCCCGTCGCGAGGTGGTTGACCTCAAGAACAAGGCTGACGCCATGCTCCTCCAGACCCGCAAGGCGCTCGAGGAGCACGGCGGGAAGGTGACGCAGGAGGCGAGAGGCAAGATCGAGAGCGCGATTTCCAACCTGGACGCCAAGATCAAGGGCGACGACAAGGGCGCGATCGAGGCGGCGATGCGGGAGTTGGAAACCGTGTCGCAGGAGCTCGGGAAGGCGGTGTACGAGGCCGCGGCGGCGCAGACGGGCGGCGCGGCGCCGGGCGGCGCCACCGGCGGAGACGCGGCGAAGAAGGACGACGTGATCGACGCCGAGTTCAAGGTGAAGGACGAGAAGTAATCGCGGGCGCGAGTGGCGCGAGGTGAGAAGAGGGGCGGGCCGCGGGGCTCGCCCCTTTGTCGTTTCGGGGCCGGGTGGTCGGACGGTACCCTGCCGGTGATGGAACTGACGCCGCTTCGGTACTTCAAGGCGATCGCGTCGCACGGGCACCTGACCCGGGCGGCGGAGTCGTTGGGCGTGACGCAGCCCGCGCTGTCGGCGATGCTGAGGAAGCTGGAGGCGGAGGTCGGGGCGGCTTTGTTTCACCGGAGCGGGCGAGGGGTGGCGCTGACGGATGCGGGGCGGGTGTTCCTCACGCACGCGGAGGTGGCGCTGCGCGGGGCGGAGGACGCGTTGCGGGCGGTGCGGGAGCTGATGGGGCTGGAGCAGGGGACGATTCGCGTCGGGGGCGGGGCGACGGCGACGACGTACCTCCTGCCGCCGGTGATTTCGACCATGAGGCGTGCGCACCCGGGGCTGAGGTATTTCGTGCGGGAGGCGGGGAGCGGCGCGGTTGCGGCGGCGGTGAGGGATGGCGAGCTGGACCTGGGAATCGTGACGCTGCCGGTCATGGCGGCGGGGGCGCAGGACCTGGTGCGCGTGCCGCTGGTGGAGGATGAACTGAGGCTGATCGTGCCCCCGGGGCATGCGCTGGAGGGAGCGAAGGGTGGCTTCCGGTGGGCGGCGCTGCGGGGCGAGAGCGTGGTCGCGTTCGAGGCGGGGTCGGCGGTGCGTGGGGTGATCGACCGGGCGTCCGCGGAGGCGGGGGTGGTGCTGGACGTGGTGATGGAGCTGCGCTCGATCGAGTCGATCACGGAGATGGTGCGAGCGGGGATCGGCGTGGGGTTCGTGAGCCGGTTTGCGGTGGGGCCCGCGGGGGGGCTGCACTGCAGGGAGCGGCGGCTGACGCGGTCGCTGGCGATCGTGAAGCGACGCGACCGGGAGCTGAGCGTGGCGGCGGCGGGCTTCGAGGCGGAGTTGCTGCACGCGGCGCGGGGGATGCGGGGCTAACGGGTGAGGCGGCGGGCGCCGAGGATGACGTGGTCCCAGTCGAAGGCGGGGCCGGGGTCGACCTTGTTCTTCTGGATGTGGAAGTGGCCGAGGAGGCCGGAGTACGCCTCAAGCTGATCGGGCGGGAGCACGGTGCGGAGGAGGGCGCCGGACCCGTCTCGCGGGTAGTCGCAGCGGATGCGGGGGAGGACCCTGCAGAGGGTGGCTACCAGGCGGGTGAGCGATTCGTATTGCTCCGGAGTGAGGTCGTATTGGCGGAGCTGTCTGCCATGGACGTCGCCCAGGATCATGCTGGAGCGGGCGGGCCTGCCGACGAAGCCGGGGGTTCGGACGCCGCCGTCACCCAGGCGCGAGGGGATGGTGATGCGGAGGTCTGAGGAGCGGACGGTGCCGGCGGGGCCCGGGGCGGGCGTGCGGGCGTACCACTGGTCGAAGGGGTCTTTCTCGCCCGGGCCGTAGGCGCCGATGTTTGCGATCTCGATGCCGACGGAGCGGTCGTTGCTGGTGGTGGCGTGCCAGGCGCGTTCCTTGAGGTCGAGGGTCTGGTAGATGGTGCCGTCGATGTCGAGCATGAAGTGGACAGAGAGTCCGCGCATGTCGTGGAGGACGCGGAAGCAGGTGCGCGAGGTGCCGCAGACGTCGTAGTGAATGACGAACTGATCGACGTGCTTTCGGAGGAGGTCGAGGCTCCAGCCGCCGCCCCGGATTTGCTCCAGTTCCGCTGGAGAGAAGGCGGTGTGGGCGGCGCGTTCGGAGCGGAGGTTGTAGCGGTTGGGCGAGTCGAGGCCGGCGCCGGATTTCTCCCAGGAGGACTCGGCGAAGGGGACGAAACGCTTTTCGACGCGGTAGGCGTCGTAGCCCCCCGGGTCGGTCCAGAGCACGACGGGCGCGCCGGTGTGGAAGAGGCGGCCCGCGACCATGATCTCGTCGCCCGCGCGTTGGAGTTCGGCGCCGGGGCGCGTGCACGAGGCGGCGACGAGGCAGAGGAGGAGCGGGAGGAGCCAGCGCATGGCGAAGGCTAGGGGCTGAGTCAGGCGGTTCTGCCCACGACATAGCAGACCCAGTCGGTTGGCAGGTCGGCGGTGCGGATGGGTGTGGCGGGCTGGCCCGGTGCGAGGCCGACGTGGGGATAGACCTCCATGGCCTTGTAGCCCGCGCGGAGGAAGGCACGCTCGAGGGTGTCGAGGGGCCAGAGGCGCCACTCGTAGATGAAGGCGCGGTGGAGGTCGTGCGTGGTGCCGTCCGCGGTGGAGATGCGAAAGGAGATGGAGTTTCGCACGCGGTGGGTGGTGGGGTCGCCCGTTTCGTGACGCCAGGTGTAGGTGACGGTCTCATGGGCGCGGGTGCGGTGCTCCCTGGTGAGTTCCAGGGGCCGGTAGGCCGCGGGGCCGCCGGTCATGTCGCAGACGAAGACGCCTCCACCGAAGCCGTGGTTTCCCATGGCGAGGCGGCGGCGGGAGCGTTTGAGGTAGGCGGTGAGGAGGTCCTCGTCGTGGATCTCGGAGAGCGAGAAGTTGCCGACGTAGATGACGTCGGCGTCGTCGGTGGTTTCGACCTCGGCGCGGATGGAGTCGAGGGTGTGGAACTCGATGCGTTCGAGGAAGCCCTCGCGGGAAGCGGCGGCGCGGGCGTGCTCGATGGTGGGCGGGTCGAGGTCGGTGGCGACGGCGCGGGCGAGCTCGCCCCGGGCGAGGCCCTGGGCGACCCAGCGGCGGGAGACGGCGGCGGTGCCGCAGAAATCCTCGCGGAGGACCAGCGGGCGCTGGCCGTGGACGGCGTGGAGCATGGCGACAACGGTTCGCGGGGTCTGGACGCAGAGCTCGTAGAGATCGAGGGGGTGCATGGGCGACGGTATCAAGATTCGGGTGAGGCTGGGGTGGTGGTCGCGGGCGGGGGGCTCGTCGTGGTACGCTGGGTTGATGCTGAGCACGATTCTCGCCGTACTCTCGCTTGGACAGGCTGCGGAGTTTCGGCCGCCCGCGGTGCCGCTGGTGGTGGGGAATCCGTACTTCTCGGCGTGGTCGCGGAGCGACCGGCTGACGGACGACTGGCCCCGGCACTGGACGGGCGGGGTGAACGGCATGGTGGGGATGGTGCGGGTGGACGGGAAGGCGATGCGTTGGTGCGGGCCGTTCCCGCAGGACGTGCCGTCGATGGCGCAGACGGCGCTGCGGGTGAGCGCGACGTCGTCGGAGTATGACTTTGAGGGCGGGGGCGTGCGGGTCACGGTGACGTTTCTTTCGCCCACGCTCGCGGAGGACCCGGACCTGGCGTCGCGTGCTGTGACGTTCGTCACGGCGGAGGTGAGGTCGATCGACGGAGTCTCGCACGAGGCGAGCGTGTACCTGGACCTGACGGGCGAGTGGTGCACGCACGAGGCGTCGCAGCAGGTGGCGTGGTCGCGGGCGCGGGTGGGAGAGCTGGACGTGCTGCGGATGGGGACGAGCGCCCAGCCCGTGCTGGAGCGCGCGGGGGACCACACGCGGATCGACTGGGGGTACATCAACGTTGGGGCGGCACGAGGGGAGGCGACGACGACGTGCACGAGCGGGCACACGAGCTCACGGGGTGCGTTCGCGAAAACGGGGTCGCTCCCGGAGACGGATGACCTGCGGATGCCGCGGGCGGCGCACGACGACTGGCCGGTGCTGGCGACGGTGATTGACCTGGGGTCGGTCGGGGAGAAGCCCGCGCGGGCGGAGTTCTTGGTGGCGCTGGATGAGGGGTACTGCGCGGAGTACTTCGGGCGGAAGCTGCGGCCCTATTGGGCGAGGGCGGGGAAGGACTTTGGGGCGATGCTGGGGGAGACCTGGGCGGGGCGGGAAGAGATCCGCGCGAGGTGCGCGTCGGCGGACGAATCGCTGAGGTCGAGGCTGGCGGAGAGGGTGCCCCTGGAGTTTGCGAAGACCTGCGAGCTGGTGTATCGCCAGGTGATGGCGGCGCACTGCATCGCGGCGGACTTTGACGGCACGATGCTGATGTTCAGCAAGGAGAACACAAGCAACGGGTGCATGGGGACGGTGGACGTGCTGTTCCCGTCGGCGCCGTTCTTCCTGGCGCTCAACCCGGAGCTGCTGGAAGCGAACCTGAGGCCGGTGTTCGCGTACGCGGCGAGCCCCCGATGGAAGTTCGACTTTGCGCCTCACGACCTGGGCACGTACCCCAAGGCCAACGGGCAGGTGTATGGCGGTGGCGAGCGAACGACGGACAACCAGATGCCGGTGGAGGAGTGCGGGAACATGCTGATCCTGACGGCGGCGCTGGCGAGGGCGCGGCCCGGGTGGCAGGTTCCTCAGGCGTGGTGGGGGAGCATCGAGAAGTGGTCGGCGTACCTGGAGCAGCATGGGGTGGACCCGGAGAACCAGTTGTGCACGGACGACTTTGCGGGGCACCTGGCGCGGAACGCGAACCTGGCGGTGAAGGCGTGCGTGGGTGTGGGGGGCGCGGCGGGCCTGCGGGCGATGGCGGGGGGCGCGACCGGGCAGGTCATGACAGCGTCGATGATGGCGAAGCGCTGGCACGAGCTGGCGGACGCCGGTGACCACACGGTGCTGGCGTATGAGAAGCCCGAGACGTGGTCGCTGAAGTACAACATGTTCTGGGATGCGTACCTGGGGACGGACCTGTTTCCGGCGCAGACGCGGGCGAGGGAGATCGCGTGGTATCTGAAGAAGAACCAGAAGTACGGTGTGCCGATGGACAGCCGCGTGAACTACACGAAGCCCGAGTGGGTGGTGTGGTCGGCGTGCCTCGCGGAGAATCGTGCGGACTTTGACGCGATGGTGAAGCCGATCGGGGCGATGCCGAGCGGGACGCCGGACCGGGTGCCGGTGACGGACTGGTACACGGTTGGTGACGGGAAGACGCGCGGGATGTACGCGCGGAGCGTGGTGGGCGGGCTGTACGCGCCGCTGCTGCCCATGGAGCCCGCGGGGAAGTGAGCGGGCCGGCGCGGGTTTGGCGCCGGGTCAGACGAGCATCATCCTGCGGACGCTCTCGGGGCTCTCGGGGTTGCGGGTGCGGGCGCTCAGGAGCGATGTCTGGCAGAGCACGAGCACGGGCGCAAGCGGGATGGGCCCGGGGTCGGGCGAGGAGTCGGAGAGGAGTCGTTGGAGGCCGTCGGCGGTGAGGCGGGCGCCGGTCTGCGCAAGGTCGGTTGCGCCGCGGGCGCGGTGGCTGAAGCGCTGCTCGTCGCGGCGGACGCCTTCGGGGCCGACCCATTCGAAGCCATCGTCGTAGAGCCTCAGGCGGCCTTCGCTCGAGATGAGAGTGATGACGCTGCTCCAGCGGCCCGCGCCGTTGGACGCGGCGATGACGGCGGCCCGCCCATCGCTGGTGCGCATGATGGCGGAGAGGTCGCCGTGAAGGTCCGAGAGCGTGTCGGGTGGGGTGGTGAGGACGGCGCCGCCCGCGCCGGCCCCGACGAAGGACGCGTTGATGCTCTCGGGCTCACCCAGGACGCGGAGGACGAGGTCCATGGCGCCGAGGAGGCGGGCGGCGAGCGAGCCGTCACCGGGGCCGCACCAGGCCTCGATGTGCACGAGGCGGGGCGAGCCGAAGGCGGCGCGGACCTCCTGGCTGTCGAGCCAGGCGCGGGACGTGGAGGGGATTCCGACGTAGCGGAGGGACTGCGCGGCTTCGATGCCCGCGGGGGCCTGGTCGCTGCTGGCCCAGCCGCCGGGGCCGAGGTTGAGAACGCTGTGGGGGATGGGCTCGCTGCAGGCGATTCGGACGCCTCTCGCGGCGGCGGCGGCGACGGCGCGCGCGTCGGCCTGGTCGGGCGTGGTTCCCAGGCCGTGGGCGCTGGCGAGCCACACGAGAGGGCAATCGGTGGTGGAAAGGAAGGCGCGGAGGTCGTCGAAGGGCTGGGCGCCCAAGGCGGCGGCGACGGCGGCGGACTGACCTTTGGCGGGGGAGCCGGCGAAGGTGGCGGTGATCTCGGCGGCGGGGAGGGCGGCGCGGGCGAACTCGAGCTGGTGTGGTTCGAGCCAGACAGCGGCGGAATGCGGGGGCGTGGGCGCCATGAACCGCATGGTATCTGTGGGCGTAGGATGATGCTCAGTGCGGCGAGGCGGCCGCGTATCGGCGCTCGCTGATCCGAGGAAAGTCCGAGCACGGCAGGACACGGTGGTGGGTAACGCCCACCCGCCCGGAGGCCACGGGCGAGGGAAAGTGCCACAGAGAACAGACCGCCGATGGCCCGCGAGGGCACAGGCAAGGGTGAAACGGTGGGGTAAGAGCCCACCGCCCCGACGGTGACGCCGGGGGCACGGCAAACCCCACCGCGTGCAAGGTCAAGCAGCCCCCGGAGTGGCGTGCCACTCCCGACCGGTCCGGTCGTCGCGGGGCGGGTAGACCGCTGGAGCCCCGGGGCAACCCGGGGCGGAGAGAAATGGCCGTCACGCACGGCAGGTCCGCGCGAGCGGATACCACCGGTGCGACAGAACTCGGCTTACCAGCCGCACGGGCCTCGTCGGGGCCTCCGAGAGATCGGGGGCCCGCGGCGTTTTTGGTCAGTCGGGTTGTGAGGGGTCGGAGAAGAGCGAGGTGGGGGCGGCGCGGCTGGGCAGGCCGAGGTACTCGCTGCCGGCGCTGGTGAGCGCGCGGCCCCGCCTGGTGCGAGCGAGAAAGCCGATCTGAAGGACGTAGGGCTCGACGACGTCCTCGAGCGTGCCGGCGTCTTCGTTGAGCGTGGCGGCGATGGCCTCGAGCCCGACGGGCCCGCCCTGGTAGGTGGTGCCGATGCAGCGGAGGTAGGCGCGGTCGAGGTCGTCCAGGCCCATCGCGTCGACCCCTTCGAGCTGGAGCGCGGCGTCGACGACGTCGCGCGTCACGCGGCCCTTGGCCTTCACCTGGGCGAAGTCACGCACGCGGCGGAGGAGGCGGTTGGCGATGCGCGGGGTGCCCCGGCTTCGGGAGGCGATGCAGGAGAGGGCGGCGTCGTCCGCACCGGTGATGCCCAGGAGCGAGCAACTGCGGGCGAGAATCGAGAGGAGCTCGGCCTCTGAGTAGAAAGTGAGGTGGTGAGCGATGCCGAAGCGGGACCGCAGGGGCGAGGTGAGGAGGCCCGCGCGGGTGGTGGCGCCGATGAGCGTGAAGGGCTTGCAGCGGACCTGGACGGTGCGGGCGGAGAGGCCCTTGTCGAGCATGACGTCGATCCGGAAGTCCTCCATCGCGGGGTAGATGAACTCTTCGACGCTGGCGGGGAGACGGTGGATCTCATCGATGAGGAGGATGTCGGAAGGGCCGAGTCGCGTGAGGGAGGCGACGAGGTCCGTTCCCCGCTGGAGGGCGGGGCCGGAAGTGACGATGACCTTGGAGCCCATCTCGCCCGCGAGGACGTGGGCGAGCGTGGTCTTGCCAAGGCCCGGCGGGCCGTGCAGCAGCAGGTGCTCGAGGGGATCTCCCCGGCCCCTGGCGGCCTGGATGGCGATGCGCAGGCGCTGGATCAGCACGGGCTGCCCGACGTACTGGGAGAGCTCGGTGGGGCGGAGCGCCCAGTTGAGCTGCTCGTCCTCGCCCCGGGCCTGGCTTGTGAGGAGTCGATCCGTGGCCATCCGTGCACCTTTCTCTCAGCTCGGGGGGCGGAGCCTCGCGCGGCGCTGGGGCCGTGGTCAGTCCATAGGGAGGCCCTTGGACCTCCAGAGGGAGACGAGGCGGTCGAGCTCGATGGGCTCCCAGAGCGTGCCGTCCGCGAGCTCGGTCTTCACGAGCTTGCCCTTGTCGTTGTAGACCGAGACCTGCGCGGGCTTGTCTTCGTTGAGGCGGGTGGTGAGGCGCCAGGCCCCGAGCATTTCGGAGGGCTGCTCGAGGAGATCGCGGCGGAGCTTGATGGTCTCTGCGCTGGACTGATAGGTGTAGAAGCCGAGGTTGGCCTGCACGCCCGCGCGGATGAGAATCTCTGGGAGAAGGAGGGACTCGAAGCGGCTGACGTAGCCATCGCCCTGGAAGACGGGCCTCACGTCTCGCCCGGGGGTGCCGGGGCCGGCGATGCTGACGAACATGCTGCGGCCGGTGCGGCCGCCGGTCTCGGTGAAGACCTTTGGCTGGCTCTTGCCGCTCGGTGTGCCCGCGCGGACTGCGTTCTGGACTGTCCACGCCTCGTCGGCCCGGTCAAAGGACATGAAGTAGACGCTACGGGAATCGACGACGCGTCCGGCGACGAGCTTGCCTTCGACGACGCGGGCGCCGTCGAGGTATCGGGCGTCGAGCTGGGCGACGAAGCCGGGATCGCGCGAGCCCGCGTGGCCGGTGGCGCCGAGCGAGGCGCGCGTGCCGACGGAGAAGCGGAGGCGCCGGTAGCCAAGCTCGGTGGCGTCTGAATCGGCACCGGTCGCGGCGGGGCGATAGAAGCGCTCCCAGCGTTCGGGGACCTGCTCGATGACTTCGCGGAGTTCGGCCTCGCCCACGCGCTCGAAGACTTTGAGGCCCGCGGTGACGGCGGCGGCGCGGTCTGCGCCGATACGGGATGGGTCCTCAAACGTTGCGGTGCCCACGA
Source organism: Phycisphaerales bacterium (assembly GCA_020853975.1). GTDB lineage: Bacteria > Planctomycetota > Phycisphaerae > Phycisphaerales > UBA1924 > RI-211. The sequence continues at coordinate 27,805 of JADYXW010000097.1, read as the reverse complement.
AGGTCTCGTAGATCGAGCGGGCGCGGGCGAAGCCGGCCTCGGGGGAGATGAGCTCGAAGGTGACGAACTGCGAGGGCGTGGTCTTGAAGACGGTGAAGCCCCGGACGACAAAGCCCTCACGCTCGCCGGGGACCTTGATGTAGACACGCTCCGCGGGCAGGCCGTTGATGAGGATCGTCTTACGGGGCTCGATGATCTCACCGTTGTATCCGACGATCTCGGCCTTGCCGGTGGCGGGGTCGAGCCGCGGCTTTCCCGTTGCGGGATCGATGGCGCGGGCGATGCCGGAATCTCGCATGATCTGGGTGGCGATCTCGTCGACCGCCTGCGCGGTCGTGGTGTCGGGGTTCGCGGTCTTTGGGGTCTGGATGTTGACGATCCAGGAGGGCTCGCGGGGCTGGATCTGCACCCCGGACTTGCTGCCGACGGTGGTTGACTGCGCCGAGACGTCCGAGGGGAGCATGAGTGTGAGCCCCACCGTGTCGAGGCGGAAGAGCTCATCGGAGAACTCGACGGCTGCGCCCGTGGGGGGCAGAGGTGCGGGGCTCTGAGCCGGGCAGGCGGAGGCGGCCAAGAGGCACAGGGCCGCCATGGCCGAGCGGATGTGCGGGATGGGCAGTGCGAGGGCGGTGGGGGTCATCCGTGAGCTCCCGGGGGCAGGTGTCCTGAGGGCGAACTATCTGAGAGAGGGCTTTCGCCAGGTCGAGCATAGGGCATCGGCCGCACGGGGTCCGGGGCTTGATCGGGTGGCGTCGCGCAGAGTCTGCGGCGGTGGGCGGAGGCGGCCGGTCGGGGGGCGATCGGATTGGTGCCTCGGGCTGTTTGACATCCGCACGGGAAGGGCTAATGTTCCCTCCCTGCTCCGGAAGGACCGGGGCGTTTTCCATGGCGCACGGCGCGCCAGACGCCCCTGGGACTGAGGTCGGAGAGGGCTCGCGACAGGTACTACCCCGATGCAGGGCGGCAAGATTCGAATTCGGATGGAGGCGTACGACCACCTGGCGCTGGACGCCTCCGCCAAGGAGATCGTGGACCACGCGAAGCGCACGAACGCGAAGGTCGCGGGTCCGATCCCGCTGCCGACGCGCGTCGAGCGTTACACGGTGCTGCGTTCGCCCTTCATTGACAAGAAGAGCCGGGAGCAGTTCGAGATTCGCACGCACAAGCGGATCATCGACATCCTGGAGCCCAACGCGCGCACGGTGGAGGCGCTCAACCGCCTGGTCGTCCCCGCGGGCGTGTTCGTGAAGATCAAGGCCTGAGTATCGGCCCTGACGGGCCACGCCGGACGATCAGGGCCCGCACGACGCGGGGCACCGGATTCCGAAGAGGTAAGGAACGATGAGCTTCTCACTGCTTGGCAGAAAACTCGGCATGACTCGGGTGTACACGGACAAGGGTGTGTCCGTGCCCGTGACCGCCATCCAGGTCGGGCCGTGCGTCGTGACGCAGGTTCGGACCGAGGAGAAGGACGGCTACAACGGCGTGCAGATCGGGTTCGAGGAGATCGATCCCCGCAACTCGACCATGCCCCTCATCAAGCACGATTTCATCGCGGGCGCCGCTCCTCAGAGGCACCACCGCGAGTTCCGCTGCGACGCGAAGTCGCTCGAGGGCTACAAGCCCGGCGACGCGCTGTGTGTGGACAAGCTGAACGGCACGATGTACGTGGACGTCATTGGGACCAGCAAGGGCAAGGGCTTTGCGGGCACGATGAAGCGGCACCACTTCAAGGGCCTGTTCGCCAGCCACGGCACGGAACGCAAGCACCGCTCGCCCGGCTCGATCGGCTCGCTGTGCTCGAACCGCGGCTTCGGCGGCGGTGTGAAGAAGGGCAAGCGCATGGCCGGGCACATGGGCGACGAGCGCGTCACCATGCGGTCCCTGGACGTGGTCCGGATCGACGCGGAGAAGGGCATTCTGCTCGTCAAGGGCAGCGTTCCCGGGAGCAACAACTCCCTGGTCGAGGTCCGCCCGGCGACTCGTCTGTACAAGAGCAAGGCGGGCAAGGTGGCCGCCGCTGGAAAGTGATTGATCGGCCCGTTGCGAACCCGCGGCGGGCCGTTGTGTTTGGGTTTGAAGGAGCTGGTTGAAGTGTTGGATTGAATGACTCCTCGTCGGCGGCGTGAAACAGACGCCACCGGCGAGTCCGGAAGGTCCGAGACAATCGGAAACCACCGGACGGCGACAAACAACCCGCGGCGAGCAGATCGCCGCGTGGATTGGACGGCCGAGTCGAGTCCGATCCGCCCCCGCACCGGAAGGTGCGAGACCGCCCCGGGCAGTGTGCCCGGCCAGCGGCGAGAGGAGGCGAGACGGATAGGCACGAGTCGCGGGACAGGGGCAGGTGCCCGAAGCCCGCCAGGCGTCAGGACGAGGTAAAGACGATGCAAGTCCCCGTCTACAACATGCAGGGCGCACAAGTCGCCACACTGAACGTTGACGAGAAGTCACTCGGCGGAGAGGTCAACGCGCCGCTTCTGAAGCAGGCGTTCGTGATGTACCACGCCAACCTGCGGCAGGGGTCCTCCAAGACCAAGAACCGCCACGAGGTCGAGGGCTCGACCAAGAAGATCTACAAGCAGAAGGGCACGGGCAACGCCCGTCACGGTGACCGCAAGGTCAACATCTTCAAGGGCGGCGGCCACGGGCACAGCAAGAAGCGGACCCGCGAGGACTTCCGCCTCACCATGCCGAAGAAGATGCGTCGCGCGGCGAACCGCAACGCGCTGCTGGCCAAGCTGGTCGACAGCGAGGTCCGCGTGATCGACTCCATCGCGTTCAACGAGCCAAGGACCAAGGCGTTCGAGGCGTTCCTGTCGGCGGTGAAGGTGGACGGGCCGGCGGTGGTGGCTCTGCCAGCGGACGAGGGGAGCGCGAAGAACGCTCGCCTGTCCGGCAGGAACGTGGACCGCGTCCGCATGATCGCGGTCGATCAGCTCAATGTCTACGAGATGCTGACGAAGCGCTTCGTGGTGATCGGGAAGAAGGAGCTGGAGAGCTGGCTCTCCGGGCCTTCGAGCCAGACGACGAAGGAAGCGAAGATCAACCCGATGGGCCGCAAGGCTACGGAGGCGAACTAAATGCCCGCGCACATCGACCCAACCCAGATCATCAAGCGTCCGCTTCTCTCCGAGAAGAGCACGTACGCGATGAACGAGCGGAACCACTATTCGTTCATCGTGGACGTGCGTGCGACCAAGACCGAGATCAAGTCCGCGGTCGAGTCGATCTTCAAGGTGAAGGTGGTGGGCATCAACACCCAGGTGCAGAAGCACAAGGCCCGCCGCCTGAAGTACGGCGTCTCGCGTCCGTCCCCCACCAAGAAGGCCATCGTCCGTCTCGCCGAGGGCGAGAAGATCGAGCTGTTCTGAGCCCGACCGAAGGAAGCACGCCATGCCTATCCGTGTATACAAGCGAACTTCGGCCGGCCGGCGCAACGCGTCGGTGAACGCGCACGCCGAGGTCACCAAGAAGTTCCCCGAGAAGAGTCTGCTTCGCCCGCTGCCCAAGACGGGCGGGCGAAACCACCAGGGTAAGATCACGGCGCGCGGCATCGGCGGCGGCGTGAAGCGCATGTACCGGATGGTGGACTTCAAGCGCAAGGATCGCGACGGCATCGCCGGCACGATCGTGGGCGTGGAGTACGACCCCAACCGCTCGTGCCACATCGCTCTGGTCGAGTACGCCGACGGGCAGAAGCGGTACATCGTGGCCCCCGCGGGGATTCAGGTCGGTCAGAGCATCGCGACATCGAGCACGGGGGCCGTGGAGCCCACGCCCGGCAACTGCATGCCCCTTCGGTACATTCCGACGGGCCTTGACGTGCACGCCGTGGAGCTGCTCCGCGGCGCGGGCGCCCGGATCTGCCGGTCGGCGGGCACGTACGCCCGGCTGAGCAACAAGGAAGGCGAGTACGCGACGCTGATTCTTCCCAGCGGCGAGGTGCGGATGGTTCCGATCGACTGCCGCGCGACGGTGGGGCAGGTCGGCAACCCGGATCACCGCCTGCGTCAGTTGGGCAAGGCGGGTCTGAGCCGCCTGCTGGGCATCCGTCCGAAGACCCGCGGCATCGCGAAGAGCCACCATGCCCACCCTCTGGGCGGCGGCTCGGGCCGGAGCAAGGGCAATCGTCCGCCGTGCGGCCCGACGGGGGTGCACGCCAAGGGCGGGAACACCCGCAATCCTCGGAAGCACAGCAGCAAGCTGATCCTGCGTCGCCGCGTCAGCAAGCGTTTCGGGCAGAAGGCGCTGTAATCACCAGGCAGGAAGGAACACATGGGTCGCAGCCTGAAGAAAGGTCCGTTTGTCGTCGAGAGCCTCTACCGGAAGGTGGAGAAGCTGAACACCTCCCGCCGCAAGGAGGCGATCAAGACGTGGGCGCGGCGTTGCACGATCGTGCCGGAGTTCGTGGGGCACACGTTCAAGGTGCACAACGGCAAGCAGTTTCTCGACGTGTTTGTGACCGAGGACATGGTGGGCCACAAGCTCGGCGAGTTCAGTCTCTCCCGCACGTTCCGCGGGCACACGAACAAGAAGGAAGGCATCGAGGGCGGCGGCGGCGCAGCCGCGGCTCCGGCGCCGGCCAAGAAGTAAGCACCACACGAGGAACCACCCGTGAAGATCCGAGGCAACAAACTTGAGAAGGCGATGAAGAACGCGGGCGTGACCGCGCAGCAGCTCGCCGACCAGCTCGCCCAGCCGGGCCTGGACGCGAAGGACGCGCTGCGGTCGCTGAACAACTGGATGGCGGATCGCGACCACCCCCGCTGCAAGGCGAAGATGGTTCGGCAGATCGCAGAGGCGCTGCGGACGAACCCGAAGGAGCTGGTGGCCTTCACGAGCGAGGTCCGGCACCACCGGGGGAGCCCGCGCAAGGCCCGTCTGGTCACGGACATGATCCGTGGCAAGAACGTGGACCAGGCGCTGAACCTCCTGACGTTCACGACGAAGCGTGCCGCGGTGAACGTGAAGAAGTGCCTGAACGCCGCGATCGCGGACGCGGAGCAGAGCGAGTGCGACATCACCCGGCTGTTCGTGGCCGAGAGCCGCGTGGACAACGCGGCGGTGATCAAGCGTTTCCAGCCCAAGGACCGTGGTCGGGCGCACCCGATCCTCAAGCCCCTTTCCCACATCACCATCAGTGTCGAGGAGCGCGCCGCGAAGGCCTGAACCACCCATGGGACAGAAGACGCATCCATTCGGTCTGCGGCTCGGGATCACGGAGGCTCACAAGAGCCGGTGGTACGCGCCCAAGGCTCTGTACGGGGAGCTGCTCGTCGAGGACGAGAAGATCCGCAAGTGGCTGGACAAGCGGCTGAACCGCAGGCCACCAAACGCCGCGGTGTCGGACGTGCACATCGAGCGCACGCGTGAGGAGCTCAAGATCATCATCAAGACCGCCAGGCCGGGGCTGGTGATCGGGCCGAAGGGCGCCGAGGTCGAGCGGATGACGGAGGAGCTGCAGTACATGACGGGCCGCAAGGTCGCGATCTCGATCATCGAGATCAAGAACGCGGACCTGGACGCGAAGCTTGTGGGCGAGTCGGTCGCCGAGCAGCTCGCGAAGCGGGGCTCGTTCCGTCGCGTGGTGAAGATGAAGGCCGAGGCGGCGATGAACGCCGGAGCCAAGGGCATCAAGATCCGCATCAGCGGTCGCCTGGGCGGGGCCGAGCTGGCCCGCGTGCTGGAGGTGAGGCTGGGCTCGCTGCCCCTGTCGACGCTGCAGGCGCACATCGACTACGGGACGGCGGAGGCCTTCACGACCTACGGCGCGATCGGCGTCAAGGTGTGGATCTACAAGGGCGAGTACACGACCGAGCGTACCGAGGAAGAGTCGAACGCGGCGGGCGGGCGTGCACGTGCCCGCGGGCGTCGCTGAGTTTGGAAGGTTGCGCGGGGCCAGGGCCCGCAGGAGTGTGATCGATGGCGCTGATGCCAAAGCGAGTGAAGTTCCGCAAGGAGATGCGGCGGGTCCGTCCCCGGAAGGCGACCAAGGGCAACTACGTCGCGTACGGCGACTTCGGCCTGCAGGCGCTCGAGGGTTGCTGGCTGCCGGGGAACGTGATCGAGGCGGGCCGCATCTCCTGCCAGCACTTCCTGAAGCGCGAGGGCAAGCTGTTCATCCGGATCTTCCCGGACAAGCCGATCTCCAAGAAGCCGTTGGAGACGCGAATGGGAACGGGCAAGGCCGAGGTGGAGTACTGGGCGGCGCGCGTGAAGCCGGGCACGATGCTGTTCGAGATCGCGGGCGTGCCGGAGGCGACGGCGAAGCTGGCGCTGCTGCGCGTGGCGATGAAGATGCCCGTTCGCTGCCGGTTCATCGGTCGCCGGGTCAGGGTCTGAGTTCTGCAAGGAGCGTCGAAGATGAACGCGAAGGAAGTACACAAGATGGGCGACCCGGAGCTCGCCCTTGAACTGAAGAAGCTGCGGACGGACCTGTTCGACCTCCGGTCGCAGGTGGTCACGCAGAAGGTCGAGGACACCAGCAAGTTCGGGAAGCTCCGCAAGGACATCGCCCGGCTGCTGACCGAGCAGACCCGGCGCACCCGGGCCAAGGCCTGATCCAGAAGCGAGCAAGCACACATGCCCACCAAGAACACCAGCAAGACTCCCGCGTCGCCCGCCGCAGAGGCCGCCAAGGGCACTCGGACCGGCGTGGTCGAATCGGACAAGCGCAGCAAGACCCGTCGGGTCGTTGTGAGCTATTCGGCGATGCACCCCAAGTACGGGAAGTACGTTCGCCGGCGGACGATTCTCCAGGTCCACGACGAGAACAACCAGGCGCGGACGGGGGATGTGGTGGAGGTGGCGCCGTGCCGCCCGATGAGCAAGACCAAGTTCTGGACGCTCGTGCGGATCGTCGAGAAGCGCGCCGAGACCGCCGCGGCGGTCGCGAGCGTCAAGGAAATCCAGTAATCCGGGGCCGTCGGCCCGAGGTGCCAAGCCATGCTGCAACAAGAAACACGCTGTGAAGTCGCGGACAACTCGGGGGCGAAGATCGCCTACGTCATCCGCGTGTACGGCGGGTCGACCGCGAGCGGGAAGTTCACCCGCCGGGTCGCGAACGTGGGCGATCGCGTGTTCGTGTCGATCAAGAAGGCGCTGCCCGGGGCCGACGTGAAGCCTGGCGACAAGCACAAGGCGGTGGTGATCCGCACCACGAAGGCGACGCGCCGTCCCGACGGCTCGTACGTGAAGTTCGACAGCAACGCCGTCGTGCTTATCCAGGACGACGGGAACCCCAAGGGCACCCGCATCTTCGGGCCTGTCGCCCGCGAGCTGCGTGAGAAGAACTACATGAAGATCGTGTCCCTGGCTTCCGAGGTCGTCTGAAGTCCGCTCAGAGGAGTCTGCAATGCCCGCGCATGTTCGAAAAGGCGACACTGTGATGGTCAGGTCCGGCGACCTGAAGGGTCAGGTCGGCGAGGTCATGAAGGTCATGCCCGACAAGGGGCTGGTCTATCTCAAGGGCCTGAACCTGGTCACGAAGAACCTGAAGCCCTCGCAGGCCAACCCGCAGGGCGGTGTGATCACGAAGGAAGCGCCGATCCGGATCAGCAAGGTGAACCCCGTGGTCGACGGGAAGCCCGTCCGCGTTGGCTTCCGGACGGAGAAGGACGGCAGCAAGGTGCGCGTCGCGCGTCGCGAGGGCAAGGAGCTGAAGGTCCTGTCCGTCGTCCGCGGCTCCAAGGGCAAGAAGAAGTAGTCCCCACCCCGGAACCCCGGGCAATCAGCGAGTTTGAACCATGTCGAAGGACCCCGAACAGAAGAAGCCCGAGCACGCCGCGAAGGCCGAAAAGGCCGGCAAGGCGCAGGGTGCGAAGAAGGCCCCGGCGAAGAAGCACGCCGTGGATGATGGTGACGCCCCGTCCGGCCCGCGCGTGCCGCCCCGCCTGATGGTCGCGTTTGACCAGAAGGTGCGTCCGGCGTTCGCCGAGAAGTTCGGCGAGAAGAACCGGCTGGCGCAGCCCCGGCTTCAGAAGATCGTCGTGAACATCAACATGGGCCGGCACCTGGAGGGGACGAAGATCCCGCCGGACAAGCGCCAGACCGTGATCGACACGATCACCACGATCACGGGGCAGAAGCCGGTGGTGGTGAAGGCCCGCAAGAGCGTGTCGAACTTCAAGCTCCGCGCCGGGTACGAGGCGTCCGCGATGGTGACGATGCGGCGCGACCGCATGTGGCACTTCCTGGACCGCCTGATCAACCTGACCGCCCCGCGTATCAAGGACTTCCGCGGGCTGCCCGACAAGGCGTTCGACCGCCAGGGCAACTACGCGATGGGGCTGACGGAGCAGGGCGTGTTCCCCGAGATCAACATGGCCGACGTGACGTTCACGCACGGCATGCACATCAACTTCGTCTTCTCCAACTCCAACCCCGAGAGAAGCAAGTTCGTCCTTGAGCAGCTCGGAATGCCCTTCCGCAAGCCCGACCAGAAGTAAGCCCGGAGCACGAAGCCCATGACGACCAAAGCACAGATGGCCAAGAGCCGCCGGAAGCCCAAGTTCAGCACCCGCACCGTGCGGCGGTGCGAGCTGACCGGCCGCGCCCACGGCGTGTACCGCAAGTTCCGTATCTCCCGCATCATGCTCCGCAAGCTCGCGCTCGAAGGGAAGATCCCCGGCATGCGCAAGGCGAGCTGGTAAGCCTTCCCTCAGAACCCCACGAGCAAACGCACGAGGAATCAATCATGGCGATCGGTGATCCAATCGCGGACATGCTGACTCGGATCCGCAACGCGGCCCGCAACAAGGCCAAGTCCGTCAACGTCATCAACACCAAGGTGTGCAGGGGCATCGCCTCCGTTCTGAAGGACGAGGGCTACATCGACTCCTTCGACCTGGTCGAGGACGGGCGCCAGGGGCAGATCCGCATCCGGCTCCGCTACGGGCCGGGTGGGGAGGCCATCCTGCACTCCCTGACCAGGCAGAGCAAGCCCGGCCGGCGCGTCTACGCCTCGGTCGACGAGCTCCCCCGCCCGCTGCAGGGGCTGGGCATCGCGATCGTCTCAACCAGCAAGGGCGTGCTCAGCGACCGCAGGGCGCGTCAGGACCGCATCGGCGGGGAGCTTCTCTGCGTCATCGAGTGATCAGTACCAGCGGAAGCCCCGCGGGACGCGCGGGTGAGCCTCACGCTCAAGGAGTTTCAGATGTCTCGTATCGGTAAGAAGCCAGTTGAGGTCCCCTCCGGCGTGAAGATCGCCGTCAAGGACGGGTCGGTCAAGGTCGAGGGCCCCAAGGGCTCGCTCAGCATGAAGCACCGGCCCGAGGTCGTGGTGGCGACGGGCGCGGACGGGAAGTCCGTGAGCGTGGCGCTCGCGAAGGGCTTCAGCGCCGACGACAAGCGCTGCAGCGCGTACTGGGGCACCACCCGGGCGCTGCTCCGCAACATGATCGAGGGCGTGGCCAAGGGCTTCGAGCGTCAGCTCGAGGTCGTGGGTGTCGGCTGGACCGCCGCGATCGCCGGGAAGACGCTGAAGGTCACGGTCGGCTTCGCGAACCCCATCGTGGTGGACATCCCCGCGGGGCTGACGGTGACGGTCGACAAGCAGTTCATCAAGGTCGCCGGACCGGACCGCCAGCTCGTGGGGCAGTTCGTGAGCGGCGTGCGGGCCAAGCGCAAGCCTGAGCCCTACAACGGCAAGGGTATCAAGTACGTCGAAGAAACGATCAAGCGCAAGCAGGGCAAGCAGTTCGGCGCCTAAGCCCAGGGAGATCGAGCCTCATGAACAAGCACTCAGCCAAGACCCTCAGGCGCTCGCGGCGGCGGATCGGCATCCGCAAGCGCGTCATGGGGATGACCGACAAGCCCCGTCTGGCCGTCTTCAAGTCCCTCTCGCACATGTACGCCCAGGTCATCAACGATCTGAACGGGAAGACCCTCGCCGCGGCGTCCACCGTGGAGAAGTCGCTGAAGCTCGAGAAGACGGGCAATGCGGCGGCGGCGAAGGCCGTGGGCAAGGCGCTCGCGGAGCGTGCGAAGAAGGCCGGCGTCGACGCGGTGGTGTTCGATCGTGGCGGATTCAAGTTCCACGGGCGCGTGAAGGCGCTCGCCGACGGCGCCCGCGAGGGCGGCCTGAAGTTCTAACGCAAAGAGACAGCAATGACTGAGATCATCGATCAGAGCAGCCACATCGAGTCCAACACGGTCGCGGTCCTTCGCTCGAGCGCGACGGTGAAGGGCGGTCGCCGCTTCCAGTTCGGGGCCCTCGTGATCGTGGGGGACCGCAAGGGCCGCGTCGGCATGGGCTACGCGAAGAGCCCGGAGGTTCCTTCCGCGGTCGAGAAGGCCCAGAAGTACGCGAAGCGCGACATGCGGTCCATGCCGATCATGGGCGGGACGATCCCGCACGAGGTCGAGGGCGCGTACTCCTCCAGCAAGGTCAGGCTCATCCCCGCGGCGCCCGGCACGGGCGTCGTCGCGGGCGGCACGGTCCGCGCGATCCTCGAGATCGCGGGTGTCACGGACTGCCTGACCAAGTGCTACGGCTCTACCAACAAGAAGAACGTCGTCAAGGCGGTCTTCGAGGGCCTGAGCAAGCTCCGCCCGGGCGCCACGGTGGGCAACCTCCGGGGCCAGAACCTGGGGGCCACGGTCATCGAGTCCAAGATCGAGCGCGGCAAGAAGTTCATGCCCGTCGCTTCCAAGGGACCGAAGGTCAAGGGCCCGGTCAACACGGTTGGCGACGATCGCAAGGGCCGCGGGGGTCGTGGGCGTCCGCGGCGTGACCGCGGCGGCGAAGGTGGTGGTGGCGGCGGGAGTGGTGGGGGCGAGGCTCAGCCCGCGCCCGCTCCGAAGGCATGACGGCAGAGTTTCACACGCACAACCGCGGCGCACGCCGCGACTGATCGGAGTTCCCAGCCATGATGATCCATGATGTCACCGCCCTTGCCGGGGGCCACCGTAAGCGCAAGCGCGTCGGTCGCGGCGAAGGTTCGGGCCACGGCAAGCAGTCCGGTCGCGGTCACAAGGGCGCGGGCAGCCGCTCCGGTTACGCCGCCAAGCGTGGCCACGAGGGTGGTCAGATGCCGTACTTCCGGCGTCTCCCGAAGTTCGGGTTCACGAACGCCCCGTTCAAGACCCACTTCTGGGCTGTGAACCTGGTCGACATCGTGTCGCACCCGAACTTCGCGAAGGGTGGAGAGGTGAACACCGCCGCCCTGATCGGCGCGGGCCTCATCCGCGACGACAGCCGCGACCTCAAGATCCTGGGCAACCTCGGGAAGGACAAGGCGCTGAAGGTGAAGCTGAAGGTGGAGGCGAGCCGCGTAACGGGTCCGGCCCGCAAGCACATCGAGGACGCGGGCGGCACTGTGAACGAGACGGGCACGCGTCGCGACCGGGTGCGCGGGATCGATCGAAACAGCGAGGACCCCAAGCCCACCAAGCTGACCAAGAAGCTCAAGCGTGGCGGGAAGAAGCCCGCCGCTCCGGCCTCTCAGGCTTCCGAATGACGATCCTCCTACCATCTCCCTGATCGACGTACCGCCCCCGGCCTGCGCGTGGGCGGTTTCTGTTCAAGCACAACACTGCCCGGCGGTGTGCCGGGTGCGGATGAGGCACGATGTTCCAGACGTTCGCCAACGTCTTCAAGGTTCCCGAGCTCCGCTCGAAGGTGCTCTTCACCCTGGCCATGGTCCTGGTCTTCCGGATCGGCCACTGGATCCCCATCCCGGGCGTCAACAGCGAGCAGCTCGAGAAGTTCATGACGCAGGGAGCCGCGGACTCCTGGTTCGGCCGTTTGACGGACGCTGTTTCGCTGCTCTCGGGCGGGCAGCTCGCGCACTCGACCATCTTCGGCCTGGGCATCATGCCGTACATCACGGCGGGCATCATCTTCCAGCTCCTGGGCACGGCGCTCCCGCAGATCAAGAAGCTGCAGGAGGAAGGGCCGACCGGCCGCCAGAAGATCATGGAGTACACCCGCTACGTGAGCGTGGTGCTGTGCCTCGTGCAGAGCAGTTTCTGGCTCGGGTTCCTCGGGCAGAACGGACTCATCTATCCGCAGTTCCAGCACAATCCTCTGTGGTGGATCACCGCGACCTCGACGCTCACCGCGGGGTGTCTCTTCCTGATGTGGGTGGGCGAGCAGATCGACAAGCACGGCATCGGCAACGGCGCGTCCATGATCATCATGGCGGGCATTCTCGCGGGCATGCCCCAGGCGATCCGCAGCGTCATCGCGCAGTTCAACCCGGGTGAGCCGGGCCACATCGGCTACATGGGCGTCATCCTGCTCATCACGGGCTTCGTGGGGGTCATCGCCTGCACGGTGCTCATGACGGTGGCCCAGAGGCGGATCCTGGTGCAGCAGGCCAAGCACACCCGCGGACGGAAGGTCTTTGGCGGGCAGAAGAGCTACCTCCCGCTGCGGCTGAACCACGGCGGGGTGATGCCCATCATCTTCGCCTCCTCGCTCATGGTCTTCCCGGGCATTCTCTTCGGGCAGCTCAAGAAGATCGCCGAGGCACACCCCACCAGCATGTGGTTCGACGTCGCGAACTTCCTGGAGCGAAGCTTCCACCCCGGGAACTTCGTGTACCTTGTGCTCTACATCGGCATGGTGTACTTCTTCAGCTACTTCTGGATCACGGTGCAGTTCAACCCCGAGGAGATGTCCAAGCAGCTCAAGGAGCACGGCTCGTTCATCCCGGGGCTGCGCCCGGGACCACGCACGGCGGAGTACCTCGAAGCCGTGATGACGCGCATCACCTACGTCGGCGCGGCGTTCCTTGCGATGGTCGCGGTGCTGCCCTCGGTGGTGAACCAGAGCGTCGGGATCGACTACAGCGTTACGCAGTTCCTGGGCGGAACCGGGCTGCTGATCGTCGTCTCCGTCACGATGGACTTCCTGCAGAGAGTCGAGGCCAACCTGCTGATGCGGAACTACCAGGGCTTCCTGGGAGGGAGCGACGGCGAGGGCGGCCCACGCATGCGCGGGCCCAGGGGCTGACGCGCCCCCGGACTCCACTTGGAGCCAACTAGGACCCGAATGAGCAAGCAAGAAGACAAGTTTACGTTCGAAGCGGTGGTGGTTGAGGCCCTGCCCAACGCCATGTTCAAGGTGAGGCTGCCCAACGAGCAGAAGACCGAGGTCCTGGCCTACGTCTCGGGGAAGATGCGGATGAACTACATCCGCATTCTGCCCGGGGACCGGGTGACGGTGGAGATCAGCCCGTACGACCTGTCCAAGGCCCGGATCACGTTTCGTCACTGAGTCCGGGGGGCCTTGGCGTGACAACGCCCGACCGGGGGCCTACAATCTCAGCCCAATCTTGCCGGGGTCGCCGCGGGGCGGTTCCGTGCCGCAAGAGACGTCCGAAAGTTGCAGGTGAAGTGTGAAGGTTCGATCGAGCATCAAGAAGATTTGCGCTGGTTGCCAGGTTGTTCGCCGCAAGGGCAAGCTGCGCGTGATCTGCAAGTCCGACCCCAAGCACAAGCAGGTCCAGGGCTGAGCCCTTCCGGAGGAGTTCCAGCGTGCCACGTGTAGCCGGTATCGACATTCCCGACAAGAAGAAGATCTTCTTCGCCCTCCAGTACATCCACGGCATCGGCCCCAAGGTCGCCGCGGACATCCTGACCGAGGCGGGGGTCAACCCCGATCAGCGGTCCAACGAGGTGGACGAGCAGAAGCTGGCGCAGATCAACGCCATTTTGGACAACAGCTACCTCGTGGAGGGTGCGCTGCGCCGCCAGGTTCAGCAGAACATCCAGCGTCTGAAGGACATCCGGTCCTACCGGGGCGATCGGCACCGCAAGGGGCTGCCGGTCCGGGGCCAGCGGACCCAGTCCAACGCCCGCACGCGCAAGGGCAAGAAGAAGACGGTCGCCGGCAAGAAGGGCGTGAAGGCCAAGTAATCGTGACGCCGCAAGGCGGCGTTTGCACCGCACACGCCGGGCGCAAGGCCCGGCATCATCGGGTAGGGCCCGCAACGGACCCGACGATCCGAGGAGAAGCAGATGTCCAAGAAGGGCAAGATTCGCAAGAACGTGGTTCGGGGTGTGGTCCACATCAAGGCCACCTCGAACAACACGATCGTGACCATCACCGACATGAACGGCGAGACCCTGTGCTGGGATTCGGCCGGGACGATGGGCTTCAAGGGCGCCCGCAAGAGCACGCCCTTTGCCGCGACCCGTGCGGCGGAGCAGTCGGGCTCCAAGGCGCGCAAGATGGGCATGACCGAGGTTGAGATCCGCATCAAGGGCTCCGGCGCCGGCCGCGAGAGCGCGGTCAACGGCCTCACCGCCGCGGGCCTGCGCGTGACGGCGGTCGAGGATCACACGCCGGTCCCGCACAACGGCTGCCGCCCCCGCAAGCGCCGCCGCGTCTGATCGAGCTGTACCCCGTTGGGGCCAAGGAACAGAAGGGGCCCGCCCACATCGGCCAGGCGGCGTACCCCGTGCTTCCGGGCTCCTGTTCATCACGAACAAGGCCGATCGAGGTTCGCACATGGCTACTCGCGTCCGCTGGCGCGGGCTCGAACTGCCCACCCGGGTGGTTCAGGACCCCAAGTTCCGCACCGACACCTACAGCCGTTTCACCATCGAACCGTTCGAGCGCGGGCTCGGGACGACGGTGGGTAACAGCATCCGCCGGGTGCTGCTCTCCTCGCTGGAGGGCGCCGCGGTCCGCTGCATCAAGATCAAGGGCGTGCAGCACGAGTTCTCCCCGCTCAAGGGCGTGATGGAGGACGTGGTTGACATCGTCCTGAACATCAAGAACCTGATCGTGAAGCTCGAGGGTGACGAGCCCAAGACGATGAAGCTCGCGGCCCGCGGACCGGGAGAGGTCACCGCCGACATGATCCAGGCCGACACCGCGGTCACGATCCTGAACAAGGACCTGGTGATCGCGACCCTGACCGAGCCGGTCGAGCTCGAGATGGAGCTGACGGTCGCGAAGGGCCGGGGCTATGTCCCCGCGAGCGAGCAGTACAACAAGGATGAGCAGGAGATCGGTCTGATTCACCTTGACGCGATCTACTCGCCCGTGCAGCGTGTGCGCTACAAGATCGAGGAGACCCGCGTCGGTCAGCGGACGAACTACGACAAGCTGACCCTGGAGGTCTGGACCAACGGCACGGTGAGCCCGGAGATGGCGGTCGTCGAGGCCGGCAAGATCCTCCGCAAGCACCTCAACCCGTTCGTGCAGTACTTCGAAGTGGGCGAGGAGCGGGTGAGCGAGGAGGCCGCCGCCGCCGCGACCGTGGACGAGGACCTGATCCGCAAGCTCAACATGCCGATCACGGAGCTGGAGCTGTCGGTGCGTGCGTCGAACTGCCTGGAGTCTGCGCGGATCGAGACGGTGGGCCAGCTCGTGACCCAGACGGACGCCGACCTGCTGAAGCTCCGGTCCTTCGGGCGGACCTCTCTCCGCGAAGTGAAGCGCAAGCTGCAGGACATCGGCCTGGACCTGGGCATCACGTTGCCCGAGGGTTACGCGGTGGCCCCGGCGCAGATCCCGGTGTCCTGAGCCCTGGAAAACGCCTAGACTTCCCGCCCTGCCCGTCGGGAATCCGACGGACGGGCCTTTCAGAAGCAACAGCCCCGGGCCAGAGCCCGGGTGGAGTATGAGCCATGCGTCACGGCAGAGCCGGCTACCGACTGGGTCGCAAGACCGCCCACCGCACCTCGACCTTCCGCAACATCGCGGCGGGCCTCTTTGAGCATGGGCAGATCGTCACGACGATTCCCAAGGCCAAGGCCGTGCAGGGCTTTGTCGAGAAGATCATCACCGACGCCAAGTCCCGACTCAAGGGCAAGGATGAGAAGGACGCCAAGCGTCTGGACACCGCCGCCCGTCGGCGCGTGGCGGCGAAGCTGGGCGGGAACCGTCTGGCGTTCGACTGGCTGTACCTCCCCAAGAAGGCCACGCAGGAGGAGACCGACGCGGTCCAGAAGCTCCGCGACTTCTCCTCCCAGTTCTTTGATCTCCCCGAGAGCAGCCAGGTGGAGCGCAACCGCTACGGCGAGCTCCGCACCGCCCCGAAGCTCGTGAAGCACATCTTCGAGCGCGTGGCGCCCCGGTTCGAGAGCCGCACCGGCGGGTACACCCGCATCGTGAAGCTCGGCCGGCACCGCATCGGCGACGGCACGGAGCTCTGCGTGCTGCAGTTCGTCGGGGCCGAGGAGGGCGCCGAGATCGGTGGCCGGACCAGCACCCGCCGCAAGGTGGCCGATAAGCGCAAGGCCTTCTACGAGGGCCTGGTCGCCAGCAAGAAGTAGCCGACCGCCTGATCTGGAATATCCGACCATCCTCGCTCCCTCCGGGGGGCGGAGGCTTGGACTGGGCGCGCCGATCCGGGGCCCCCGGAGAGCACCTGCCCCGAACAGGCTGCCTAGTATTTTTTTCCCGAACATGGCCACAGGGCTGTTCGTAGGAGCCAACGGTCCACGGAATTCCAGGAACCCATAGGAGATCGCCATGAAGAACCTCGTCCTGATCGCCGGTATCGCCACTCTCGGCCTCGCTGTCGGCTGCGCCTCCAACAAGTCTTCCACGAGCGCGGGCGCTGTCGGCTCGAGCGAGACCAAGTCCGAGTGCTGCAAGGAGAAGGCCGCGGCCAGCCCCGGCGCTGTCGGCGAGAAGAAGGACGACTGCTGCGCGTCCAAGGCCTCGGGCAGCATGGGCGCCGTCTCCGAGAAGAAGGAAGGCTGCTCCGCTTCCAAGACCGAGTGCACGAAGCAGAAGTAAGGTGCCTCGCACGCGAAACACCAGGAGCCCGTCGCCTCTGTGCGGCGGGCTCTTTGTCTATCCTCACCCCGTGATCGACCAACTGAACAAGCTCGAGCAGGAAGCGCTCGCGGGGCTCGCTTCGGCGGACCGCGCGGGGCTGGAAGCCTGGCGCATCGCGTATTTGGGCGCGAACGGCCGGGTGAAGGCGATGATGGCCGGCCTGAAGGACGTGCCCAAGGACCAGAAGCCGGCGGTGGGCCAGAGGCTGAATGCGGTGAAGGTGGCGCTGGAGGCCGCGTTCGCGGAGAGGCAGGCCTCGTCGGGCCCCGCCGAGCAGACGGAGCGGATCGACGTGACCGAGCCGGGGGTAGTGGAATCCCGGGCCGTGGGTCGGCCGCACGTGCTGACGCGCGTGCGGGAGGAACTGGTGGAAGTCTTCGCGCGCATCGGGTTTGAGGTCGCCGAGGGGCCGGAGCTTGAGGACGACGATCACAACTTCGTGAAGCTGAACATCCCGCCGGGACACCCCGCGCGCGACCCGGCGGACAACTTCTACGTGGATGACCCGGCGAAGACTCCCGTTCCGCGCATGGTGCGATCGCAGACCAGCACGGTGCAGGTGCGCGTGATGGAGGAAGCTGTTCGCCGCGGGGGCGGATCGCTGAAGGAGCCGATCCGGATCGTCTCGCCCGGGCGGGTCTACCGGCCCGACGCGGTGGACGCCACTCATTCGTTCATGTTCCACCAGATCGAGGGCCTGGCGGTGGACCGGGCGCTCTCGATGGCGGACCTGAAGTCCACGCTCTTTCAGTTCGTGCGGGCGTACTTCGGCGAGGGCGCCAACATCCGATTCACGCCGACGTTCTACCCGTTCACCGAGCCCTCGGCGCAGTTCGAGATCTTCGCGAGCCTCACCCCGGGCGCCCCGGCCCGCTGGATCGAGCTGGGCGGGTGCGGCATGGTCGACCCGAACGTCTTTCAGGCCTGCGGCGTGGACCCGGAGCAGTGGTCCGGCTTTGCGTTCGGCTTCGGGATCGAGCGGCTGGCCATGAGCAAGTACCGGATCCCCGATATCCGACTGCTCTTTGACAATGATCTGCGCTTCCTGCGGCAGTTCTAGGCCCGTGATATCCTGTGTGCGGTCTGGGCCGCTGGGGGTACCCGATGCCACGGGACGTGTTCGTAAGCCATTCTCACGAGGACCATGCCTTCGCGAGGCGGGTGTGCGATCACATCGAGAAGGACGGCTTCACGTGCTGGATCGCGCCAAGGGACACGCCCGCGGGGCATTTCGCCGGGGCCATCGCCCGCGAGATCCGCATGTGCCGCGTGATGGTGGTGGTGATCTCGCGGCATTCCATTGCGTCGGCGCACGTGATGAGTGAGGTGGCGCAGGCCTTCAAGGGGATGCGGACGATCCTGCCCGTGAGGCTGGACGCCACGCCCCTGTCTGATGACCTCGAGCACTACCTGGTCAACGCGCATCAGATCGAGCCGGGGCTGGACGGCGAGCCCGGGATGTTCGAGGAGCTGATCTTCAAGCTTCGTCAGACGCTGAGTGAAGCGCCCGCGGCGGCCCGCACGAAGACTGGCCCGGCGGCAGTGCCGGACCCCCCGCCCTCTCCCCCGCCTCCGCCGACCCCGGGGGGTCCCGCCGCGCCGGCGCCCTGGCCACCAGTCCCCGCGCCGCCCCCCATGCCCAAGTCCCGCACGGGTTCAGCCGCGGTGACTAGCGCCCTGAATACACCCCCCCTGATTCCCAGACCCTTGACTGGGGCGGGCGAAGCGAAGTGGCCTCTCATCATCGGGATCATCTCGATCGTGTACGGCGCGATCGCGGTGATGTGTAACATCTTCTTCCTGAGCATCCTGCCCATGACGCTGGAAGAAGACGTGCTAGGCGCTCCCGGCGGCCTGACCGTCTTTCACAGCCTCAACGCTGTCGCCGATCTCATCCTCGGTGCGGCGTTTGTGACCTCTGGCGTGCTCGCGATCAAGCGGCACCCGATGACGCGCAAGCTGCACCTGATCTCGTCGTGGGCGATGTGCCCGGTGCTGCTGGTGAGCGGCATCTATCAGGGAGTGGACGTGGCGGGCGCCGCGCCGGCCGGCGAAGATGTCCTCTCCTTCATCGGCACGATGGTCGCGGTGCTCGTGTTCGCGTCGTATCCGATCTTCCTTCTCGTGTGGTTTTTGGGTGGACGGCACACCCTGCCCGAACGCCGCGGAGAGAACTGAACCATGCACGACCTGCCCCCGACCGACAGTGAGTTCGCCCCCGCGCCCCCGGTCCCTGGCTGGCCCAAGGGCATCGGCATCACCAGCATCGTTCTCGCGGGCCTTGGGCTGTGCTGCGGCGTGTGCGGCGTGGGCATGATGTTCGCCCAGGGCCCCCTCATGAAGATGGCAGAGAAGGAGATGGGCACGCCCCCGGATGTGATGTTCGCCAGCCCGGGGCAGATGCTGCTCGCTGCGGCGGGCGTGCCGTTCACGCTCGTGCTGCTCTTCGCCGGCGTCGCGTGCCTGCGCCGGCGGGCGAGCGGGCGGATGCTGCACCTGGTGTACGCGATCCCCTCGATCCTGATGGCGGTGCCGGGGACGTGGCTGGCGATCCAGCAGATCAACGCGCAGGTGGCGTGGAAGGCCGCGAACAGCGGCGACAAGTGGGCGCAGCAGATGCACCCTGAGTTCGGGTATTTCGGCGTGGCGGTCGGGCTGCTCTTCAGCCTCGCGTGGCCCGTCTTTACGACGATCTGGTTCGGGCTCATGAAGAAGCGACCCGAGGTCGGAGCGCCGGATCAGACGGTGATCTGAGTCGCTGGACCCGCCCCGCGCGCGCATTGTGGGACCTTGCTTTCCAACTTTCGTTGCCGAGCCGTAGGGTGTGGTATGTTGACCTCGTGAGGAGGGGAGTTTTCGGGAGGCCCCTGATGCGCGTTCTGCCGTTCTGCCAGTGGGGCGGGCTTCCAGCCTGCCGCGCTGGCGTAGCCGCCTCGTCGCTCCGGGGCTGAGGGGGCTCGCGCTCATGGTCGCGCCGCTCACCGGACAGGTCGCCATCGCCCCGTCCGCGGCAGGCGTGGCACTGAAGGCGTCCCCGTGCCACGGATGTCGGCTCCGCGACATCCGCGCAAATCCGACGGCGAGCATTCGGCGCGGCAGTCGCCAGGCCGACTTCCGTGGCACGTTGGAACCAGGCTGCCGTGCCACACCTGCCGCCCGATGCGATCCGTCGTGGCTCGGCGAGGACGCCGAACCACGGCACCCGAAGCACCGAGGAGGCCACCGAGCCGGCCACCTCGGTGGCATGGGAGACCGGACGCAGCCGATGCCACCCCGCCCCCCGCGCGAAGACCTAGACCTTCTTCCGTGGCTGCACGCCCACGAGCCGTGCTCCGAAGAGTTCGATGGTGCGTTTCACGAGGGGGTGTTCGGAGATGGCGGCCCGGGCGGCCTCCTGGTCGACGGGCGGCGCGGGCGGGGCGTCCTGCGGGTCGGGCTTGTCGGCCCGCAGTTCGAGTTTCACGGCCCGGTCCCACGCGGTGGCGAGCAGGTCGCAGATCTCCCGCTCGTTGGACTTCGCAGTGCCGAGCAGCGCCTCGCTCACGCTGAGGACGACCAGGTCGTCCTTGACCTCGACGAGGCGGCAGTCGTTGATGATGACGCGGAGGCGCCGGTTGGGTGCCGCGGCGGAGAGGACCGTGGCCCACGGGTCGCCGCCGCGCTGGGGCGGGGGTTCGGGGGCGGGAGTTGGCGCGGGGGCGGGCTGTGCCCTCGCGGTGGCGCCGACCGTGGCAGGGGCGGGAGCGGTCGGCGTCAGCGTTTTTTTGGTCCGGCACTCCCGGCGGCGGGCAATGGGCGCCCGGCGATAACAGCGGAGACGTCCGCGAGCTTCTCGGTGAGGGCGAGCCTGACGATGAGCGCGTCGAGCAGAGCCCGGGGCACAGCGGAGGAGCGTGCCGAGCGCTGCACGTTCTCGCAGAGGGCGATCATGTGGACGAGGCCCGCGGCGTCGAAGCGGGAGGCGAGGGCGGCCTCGGCGTCGCGGGCGGCGTCGGAGAGGTCCACGAGGGAGGTCTTCCCGCCGCAGGCCGCGAGGAGCATGAGGTCGCGGAGGCGTCCGAGGAGGGAGTCGAGGAGTTGATCGATGGAGATGCCTCGCTGGAGGAGCTCGTCGGCGCGGGTGAGGGCGGGGCCGGGCTCGCCATCGGCGAAGGCGGCGACGAGCGCTCCGATGAGCTCGCGGTCTGGGAGGCCCAGGAGCGAGTTGAGGAGGTCGAGGGTGAGCTTTTTTTCGCCAGTCGCCATGACGCGGTCGAGGAGGCTGAGCGCGTCGCGCATCGAGCCGTTGCCCAGGCGTGCGATCTGGTGGAGGAGTTCGGGCTCGGCGGCGAGGGACTCCTGCTTCACGATGTCGGCGAGGTGCTTGGCGATGAGCGAGGCGGGGATGTTGCGGAAGTCGAAGCGCTGGCAGCGGGACTGGATGGTGGCGGGGACCTTCTGCGGGTCGGTGGTGCAGAGGATGAACTTCACGTGCTCCGGTGGTTCTTCCATGGTCTTCAGCAGCGCGTTGAACGCGGCGGTGGAGAGCATGTGAACCTCGTCGATGATGTAGATCTTGTACTTGCCCCGCATGGGCCGGTAGCCGGCGTTGGCGGTGAGGTCGCGGACGTTGTCCACGCCGTTGTTCGAGGCGGCGTCGATCTCGAGGGTGTCGGTGTCGCGTCCCTGCATGATGGCGTCGTCGACCTCGGGGGAGCCGCCGTTGAGGGCCTTGGCGAAGAGGCGGGCGACGGTGGTCTTGCCGACGCCCCGCGTGCCGCAGAACAGGTACGCGTGTGCGACGCGTCCGGCCTTGACGGCGTTGAGGAGGGTCCTGGCGATGGGCTCCTGGCCGACCACCTCGTCGAACTGGCGGGAGCGGTAGCGGCGTGCGAGGACGGTGTAACTCATGGCCGGGTAGTGTAGAAGCGGGGGCCTACCGGCGCGTGGCGATGCGGGAATCGACGACGCGCTGCTCGAAGGGGATGAGGTCGCGGGGGGAGAGGCCCAGATCGAGCAGGACCCAGCGCCGGCCGCACTCGGTGCAGCGGACGAACTGCTTGGCGGGGTCGGGGTCGGCACCCGCGGAGTGGATGGGGAGGCCCTGGAGGCTCTGGCCGCACTTCTTGCAGTTTGACCGGTTGAGCTCGCGGCGGATGCCGAAGTAGACGCCCAGGTCTCGGGTGAGGAGGTAGGCGATGCTGACGAAGGCGACTCCCAGCCCGAGGTAGGCGATCAGGCGCCACTCGATGGCGGCGGGCATGGGGACGAACGAGGCCAGGGGAAGTGTGACGTAGGCGGCGGGCCAGCCGACGAACCAGAGAAAGGTCGTGAGGACCGCGGCCACGAGGGGCATCTTGGCGGTGAGACCCGGCGTGTTGATGTGGGCGTCGCGGACGAACTTCTCGCACTCGCTGTTCGAGAGGTGGTCGAACTGCGGGAACATGCGGTAGGGGCGGAAGATGGGGAGCCTCACTGGCCGGCTCCCGGCGCCATGAGGGAAGCGCGGGTGAGGCCACGGGAAGCGAGTCCGCTGCATTCGCCGCATTCAGGGCAGACAACGAACTCGCGCTCCGGGGGCGGTCCGGGCCGTGGCACAAGACCCAGGAGGGAATACCCGCAGGCCGGGCAACTTGCCTGGCGCAGGACCAGTTTCAGCTGGGACCGCACCCACCGATCGCGGATGACTGCGCCGACCAGCGGGCCGGGGAGGAGGAACAGGCCCCAGGCGAGGGCCGCGGCGGCAAAGGCCCACCCGGACGCGGTGGGGCGGAAGGTCAGCCTCATGGCCAGGGTGGCGCCGGTGATGACCCCGACAAGCAAGAGGAAGACGGCGGCGGCGAGCGCGGCGGCCTTGACGGAGAGGTTCGCGACCGGCACCCGCCGCGCGGCCTCGCGGATGTAGGACCGGCACGCCGGGTCGCCGAACCTATCCAGTTCCGGAAACGCGCGGTAGACGTTTCTGAAGGGCAGACGCATGCGAGAGGTGCTACTTGGTGGAATCCACGGGAGGCGGGAAGAGGAACGTGAGGGCCTGGGGGAGCCGGCGTGCCCAGGCGGCCTCGTTGTGGATCGCGCCGGGCTCCACGATGAGCAGCTTGGCGGCTGGGCCGAGGCCGGCTTCCTTCAGGCGCTGGTCCAGGGCTCGTACCGCGTCAACGTACGCGAGGTTGCGACCCGCGTTCGCCGGGTCGGTGCCGGTCTCGGCCTCGCCGACGCCCAGATAGATGCGGGAGGGCCAGGATTCGCGAGAGGCGAGCCAGGCATCCCAGACGGCGCCCTCGCCCGTCCGGAGGGGCAGACTCTCGGCGAGAACGATGCCGAAGGTCTCTGGGTGGGTCGTCGCTGCATGGAGCGCGATGACGGCACCGAGCGATGAGCCGCCCACGCCCGTGTTCTGTGGTCCTGTTCGGACGCGGAAGGCGGCGGAGACGCGGGGCACAATCTCCTTCACCAGCCACTGCACGTGCGTCTCGCCCTTAGGGGTAAAGCCCGGGATGGCGGGGATGGGGAGGTACTCGCTGATTCGGGCCACGCCATGGTGCGGGATGCCGACGATGATGGTGGGGGTCATCACGCCCCGCGCGGTGAGGTCGGTGGCAGTCTCGTCGACGCGCCACTCGCCGGGGGCCTCGGAGGGCGTGCCGAAGAGGTTCTGGCCATCGTGGAGGTAGAGAACCGGGTAGGTCTTGGTTGCGCTGCCGGGATCGTCGTAGCCCGGAGGGACCCAGATGAGGAGTTCGGTGGTGCCGCCCGAGGGGTCTCCGGGGACGGGGAGGCGTCGGAGATCGCCGAGGATGGCGGGGGTGGCGGGGTGGGGCGCGGGGGCGGGGGTCGGGGAGGGTTCGGGCGTCACGGGCGATGGAGTGGGAGCCACCTCGGCGGGCTCGGGTCGTCCCTCGGGCGTGCCGTGGTTGGCCTTGTTCCCGGAGGCGAGTTCGCCGATGGCGTTGACGCCCCCGGTGTCGTTGGCGCCGGCCCCGACCGGGGGGTACTCCTCGCGCATGTGGTCTCGGGAGTCCTGAGAAAGCGAGATGGCCCAGATGAGCGCGGCCAAGACGACCAGGGGGAGCGCGAGCCACACTGCCAACGCGACCTTGCTTTTGGGCATGGGCATCTCCGGGTGCGAGGCTGGAGGGGGCGGATCGAGGGAGTCTAGAGGGGTGTTTCGCGCGGAATGTCCCGGGGGGGCATCCGAACCATACCCTCAGCGGTAATGTCTCGGTCTAGAGGCCCACGGAGGGTTCGGGGGCCGGCCACACTGCGTGAAAGGACCTGCATGCTTCTCGCGTCCACGTTCCGGCGTTCGTCCCGCGTCCTGGTTTCCGCCGCTGCGGCCCTCGTGCTGCTCGCGGGGCGTTCGAGCGCCGAGCCTCCGGCGGTGCTGGACGTTGTGCCGACGGGCCAGGCGATGGTCGTGGTGGTGCGGAATCTCGGCGAGCTGGACGCGAAGATCAGCAAGCTGTCGGAGGAGATGCCGGCGCTGTGGAAGTCCGCCGGGAGCGGCACGGTGGAGCAGATCAGGAAATACAGCATCGCGAAGGGAGTGAACACGGCGGGCTCGGGCGCGGTCGTCGTCCCTGCGACGGCGGAGGGTGACGGGGATCAGGACCGAGCCGTGCTCATTCTCCCGATGTCGGACTTCGCCGGCTTCGTGAGCTCGATGGGAGGCCCGGGGACTTCCGGGACCGTGAAGCTGACAGGCCCGGATGGGGAGTTCTACGCGCGCGACCTTGGCAACGGGTTCGGCGCGTTCGGCAAGGCGGAGGCCCCGGTGGCGGCGGCCGAGGTGACGAAGGGCGCGGCCCGCGCGCACGCCGCGCTGATGGGCGCCATGGCGCCGCTGGCGGACTCGGCGGACCTGCTGGTGCTGGCGAGCCCGACGGCGGCGGGGAAGGCCGCGGGGCAGCGGGGGCGTGAGGTGGAGGTTGGCGCAGGTGGTGGGGGTGTCGAGGCGGGCGTTGTCGACGCCCCGGGCGGCAAGCCGGGGGACAACCGCCTGCAGGCGGCGATCGAGTCGCAGGGGCAACTCGGCGTGCTCGCGCTGACGATCGATGATCGCGGCATCGTCGTGGACTCCGGCGTGCAGTTCAAGGAGAACTCGACGGCGGCGATCCTGATGAACCAGACCACCGACTCGGCGGCGCTGATGGCGAAGCTGCCCTCGCAGTCGTTCTACCTCGCCGGAGCGGTCGACGCGTCGTCGCCCGGGATGCGGCTGATTCTCAACCAGATTGGCGGCGAGGGCGGGCCCGAGGGTGAGAAGGGCAACGCGTTGGCGAAGTTCATGTCCGGCATGTTCGGGTCGCTGCTGAAGGCCGACGGGTTCTCGATGTCGGTCGGGCAGTCCGCGGGCGGGGTTCTTGGGGGCACGCTCTTTTCGAACACGATCGGATTTGCCCGGTACGCGGACCCGGCCAGCGCCATGACGACCCTGCGGGGCTCTCACTCCGGCGAGCACGCAGAGTCGAGCGTGGCGGGCGCGAAGGTGAAGGTCGCCTATGAGGCGGACCAACCCCTGAAGGACATGCCCGAGCAAAAGGTCGACGTGTGGACGACCAGCTTCGAGTTCGACGAGGCGGACGAGGACGGCGGGCAACTCGCCATGGCGATGGGCATGATCATGGGCGGGACCCAGATCACGAACATGGCGGCGCCGGTGGAGAGCGGCGTGTACTACACGATGAGCCGCAACAGCCGCCTGGTGCGTTCGGCGGTCAACGCCTCCAAGTCCGGCCAGGGGCAGGAGACCGACCCGCTGCTGGCCAAGGCCCGCGAGGGGCTGCCCGAGAAGCGGTCGTTTGAGTTCTATCTCGGCGTGAAGCCGGTGATGGAGGCCGTGCGGGACACGATGATGCTTGAGGAGGCGGACCTGCCGATCCCGGCCGGGGCGCCGCCCATTGCGGCGTCGGGAACGACGCACGGCGGGGCGATGGTCGTTCGGTTGTTCATGCACCGCGACTCCATGAAGGCGGTGGATAAGACCGTGGAGACCCTGCGGGCCGGTCTGGGTGGCGGCGGCGGGGGCGAGACGCAGTTCTGACGCCCGCCCGGGGCAGGTACAATCCTGCGGATGGCAACGCAACTACACGGGGCGACCACAGAGTTCGAGAAGCGTGACCGCTGCGGCGATCTGCCGCACAGGCCCCGCGTGCTGCTGGGCAAGATGGGCCTGGACGGGCACGATCGAGGGGTGAAGGTCATCGCGCGGGCGCTGCGTGACTCCGGGGTCCACGTGATCTATTCCGGGCTGTGGCAGACGCCGCGGAGCCTGGCGATCTCGGCCCGCGACGAGGACTGCGACGTCGTGTGCGCGTCGATGATGAGCAACTCGCACCTGGTGCTGGGGCCGAAGCTCGTGGGCGAGCTCCGGGCGCTTGGCCGGACCGATCTGCCGGTGTACATGGGCGGCATCCTGCCTCAGGAGGACATCCCCAAGCTCATCGAGGCGGGCATCGCACGCTGCTTCACGACGGGCGTGGGGCTTCTGGACATCGTGGAGGCGGTGCACGGCGCGGTTCGCGTGAGGCAGGGGGAGGTGCCGGGGGCGACGCCGGCGGCGCAGCTCGCGCGGGACCTGTCGCTGGCGCACGAGGGAGGGAAGGTGCGTGCGGTTGCCCGTCGGCGTCGGCCCCTGCGTGTGATCGGTGTCACGGGATCTCCGGGCGCGGGAAAGAGCACCCTGGTAGCGCAGATGGTGAGCGAGTACGCGAGGCGAGCTTCGGCGGGTGAGGCCGGATACACGGGGCGATGCGGCGTCATCGCGTTTGACCCCATGAGCCCCATCACGGGCGGGGCGCTGCTGGGTGACCGGCTGCGGGTGGACTTCAACACCATCGACGAGTCGGTGTTCTATCGCTCGTTCGCGATCAGCGGCGAAGACTATCACGCGCTGCCCGAGATCATCGAGCTCATTGGCGGGGCGTTTGATGGGCCTCAGCGGATCGACACGCTCTTTGTCGAGACCGTGGGCGCCGGGCAGAACGAGACGAGGATCCGGCAGTTTGTGGGTCGGACGGCGGTGGTGCTGACGCCCGGCATGGGGGACGCCATCCAGATGGACAAGGCGGGCATCCTCGAGATCGCGGACGTCTTTGTGTGCAACAAGGCCGACCACCCGGGCGAGAACGAGCTGGTGAAGGACCTGCGCGACGTCGCGGGGCGTCGACCGATCCACGAGACGGTGGCGACGCGCAGCCAGGGCGTGAGCGAGCTGCTCGCGGCGCTGATCGCGTAGATTCGACACGGAGGCAGGCCGGGCCCGCGAGCAGGGGCCCTAGCGGCACGGAGGCGAGATGAGCAACCCCACGCAGACGCCAACGGACCTTGGCGCGACGGGCGAGGCCGGCAGCGACGCACGAGCTGATGGGTCTCTGCCCGCGATGCTGGAGGCAATTCTGCTGTGCGCGGACCGCCCGACCCTGACGCTGAGGCTGGCCGAGGCCGCCGGGCTCGTGCGAGAGGAAGAGTCGGACGGCGGCGAGACAGCGAAGAAGGTCTTGGACGCGGAACGCGACGCGGCGTGCGAGCGTGTGGAGCGGGCGATCGGGGTGCTCAACGCGGACCTCGCGGCGACGGGGCGCACTTTCCGCGTGGAGAAGCGGGCGGGTGGATGGCGTGTGATGACCCTCCCCACGCACGCGGCGCACATCGCGGCGTTCCAGAAGGCCCGGCTGGCCTCCAAGCTTTCTCGCCAGGCGGTGGAGACACTGGCGATCGTCGCGTACAAGCAGCCCATCACGCGTGCGCAGCTCGAGGCCATCCGCGGAGTCTCCTGCGGCGAGGTGCTGCGAAGCCTGATCGAGCGCCGCCTGGTGACGGTGACCGGGCGTGCGGAAGAACTCGGACGACCCCTGCTGTACGGCACGTCGAGGCAGTTCCTCGATCAGTTCGGCCTTGCCTCGATCAACGACCTCCCGACGCTCGCGGAGCTGAAGCCGATCGGCGTGTAGTGCGGGAGGGCGCATGAGCGGGCATCGCGTGTTGCCGGCGCTCGAGGGGGGCGGGGGGAACGCCGGGGCGAGGGTCGTCTCCAGGCGGTACCACTTCCACGCGCCGGGCGTGGCATACGTCGCGACG
>JADYXW010000096.1 GCA_020853975.1 Phycisphaerales bacterium | reverse complement strand
TCATCGCCGACATCAACCTCCTCCGCGCCCGCGTCCTCCTCGCCGACCGCGCCTGCGAGCTCATCAGCCGCCTCACCGCGATCGCCTCCGAATCCCGCAGCGACGAAACCTCCCGCCGCGCCGCCGCGCAACTCCTCCGCGTCACCTTCCCCGAATCCCGCCCCCGCCCTCCGCGCAAGCCCCCTCCTGATGATTGCGGCCTCCAGCCCGATGCGCCAGACCTCGCACCCGGCCCCTTCTTCCCTCCCCCTCACGCCGGTCCCCAGACAGGTGCGACGAATCCGGCCCCCGCCACACTACACGCCTCCCGGGGCCACGAATCTATCCGCGGGCACCCACCCCAACTCGCGCCGGCGCATCCCGGCCACGCGACCAGCCCATCTCACACGCACAGCCAAACCCCCGCCCCGGCGCGCCCCGTCCCCCTCATGCCCCCATCCTCACAAACAGCGGCACGCTCCCAAACTCCCGAAACCCGATCCGCTGATAGACGGGCAGGCCCGCCGCCGACGCCTGCAGGATCCCAACCCGATACCCGCGGCCAAGCGCCCGCCTCAACGGCTCCGCCGTGGCGAACGCACCCAGCCCCATCCCTCGCGCCGCCGGCAATGTCGACACTCCATAAACGCCCGCCACCCCGTCGTGGTAATACACCACCGACGTGCACACCATCCGCCCCTGTTTTACAATGCCGAAGTACTCCAAGGGCGCATCCGCCGCATAGTTCACCCCCGCGCGGTTCGGGCCCCACGACGCCCCCGTGCGAGGGGGCAGCTCGTAGCCCGCCCCGAACGCCTCTCCCCACGCATCCCCCTGCGCCGCGTTGCAGACTCGAGTGAACTCATAGCCCGGCGCGAGAGGTGTCTCTCCCAAGCGCTCGATATCCACCGCCATGCAGGGCATCGGCGATGGAATCGTGTACCCCGCCGCCGCGAGGCGCGATGCGCAGGCCTCGGGTGCATCGCCCGCGCACAGCACCGCCGACGGACCGCCGCAGCACTCCAGCAGTCGCAGCGCCTCGTCGATGCTCGCCGGGTCCGCCGGGTCTGTCACGCACGCGCAGTTCCCGAAGGGGTGCGCCTCGCCCGTGACGAGCGTGATGACCCGGCCCGTGGTTGTCACGCCCTCGCCCCGCAAGATCGCGCGAAAGGCGCGGTCGATGTGCCGCGAGATGAGGGCGTGCAGCCCCTCCCCGATCGAAGCGATGGACGAATGGGGGCTCGACAATGTCACCTCCGCCGGCGCCCTTGCCTGGGCAATCACATGCAGTCACTTCGCGCCCTGCCGCCGTGGCCGTGACCGTTCGCTCAGGGCTGCTTGCTCTGCAACTTCGCGTTCGGGCCCGCGGGGATCGTCTTCCCGATCTTGTTCCCCGAGCCCACGATCGCCTTGCCCCGCGCGTTGCCGCCATATCCCAGGGGCAGCCGGTCCGTGCCGGACTTGTTCACGCCCTGGGTCAGCCCCTGCTTGGGGCCGCTCGGCTTCACGCCCTTCACGAAGTTGCTCCCCGCGGACGACGAGGAGGACGAACCCGGCGCGGGGGGCGCGGGTGGAGCCGCAGCGGCCGCGGCGGAGTTAGGCCTGCCCGGCGCCGGGCCAAGTTTCGCGCCGGCCTTGGCGGCCATGCCCGTGGCCCCCGGGGCGACCTTGGCCGTGGGGCGTGGCGGTACAGGCGGCGCCCCGGAGGAGCTTCGCCCGGCGGGCCTCGGCGGCGCAAGAGGCGCGTTGTTGCCCCGCGGCGGCGCGGGCGCAGGGCCATACTTCGCCCCGGCCTTCGCCGCCATGCCGGTGCCGCCCTTGGGGGGCGGTGCCGCGGGCACCTTCGACGTCACGGCATTCCCGCTCGCAGGGCGGTTTGCCCCGATCACCGGCTTGTTCCCACCCGGCCCCGCCGGTCCGCGCGGGCTTCCCTTTGAAAACTGAGACATGGCCACTCCTCGTGCGGGCGTGCGGCTCGCGCTCACCACTGCTTCTGTTCGCGGCCGCCGAAGTCAACCCCCTTGAGTCCGGCCCGGGTCCAGCGGAAGACGCCGCGAACAAACTCCCTGGGCGCGCCGCTCAGGGTCTTGGGCTCGTTCGCGCTCGGGTAGTACTCATAGACGATCGGGAACTGCCTTGTTGGCTGGGCGGGGTCCCAGCCCTGGTTGGAGTCCGCGGTCTTGCGCATCGACACGGACGCATCAAAGAAGAGCAGGGGCTGTGCCGCGACCGGGTAGGCGTGCCAGATCGTGCGCTTGTACGAGTGCCGGTCGAAGAGATCAAAGACCCAGACCTTCTGCGAAGGGAAGATCACGTCGGTCATCGAGCGGTTCCCGAGCCTCGCGCGGTCGTTGGCGGTGTAGAGCAGGTGATAGCCGACCTGACCAGAGGCCTGGGTGATGGCGTTTGGGTCGCCTTCAAAGGTCCAGGAGGCCGGGACGAACTGGTAGGTGGCCCAGAAGGGGAGGAGCTTCTTGAAGTCCTCGCTGGAGAGCGGGTCGGGGTCGCCGGTCTGCGCGAGCGCGGGCTGGTAGTCGTTGGGATGCTTGTGCCAGACGAGGGTGGTGGCGTCTTCGGGGCAGGCGGTCGCGTTGGTATTGAGAGACTCGCCGAGATAGCCGCCATCGATGAGGGGGAGGTGGCCGAAGTTTCGGTCGAGGTACCTGCCGATGTCGGTGCCGTAGTAGCCGTCGTCGCGGCCGGTGCGTCGCCTGACGATGTCGACACCCTGGTACATGTGGGCCTGGGCATCACCCGTGGCGGTGTTGAGGTCGGCCCACCGGCTGTAGGCAACGCCTCCCTTCCACGAGAAGGCGCTGGTGGCCTGCCTGAAGTCCGCGGCGTACGCGTGGAGGGCGGTGCCCATTTGCCTCATGTTGGAGAGGCAGACCTGCGTTCGTCCGGAGCGTCGCGCCTTGCCGAGCGCGGGGAGCAGGATGCCGATGAGAAGCGCGATGATGGCGATCACCACGAGCAGTTCGATCAGCGTGAATCCGCCGCGCGACGCGTGCCTTGTCTTCATGGTCACCCCTTGACTGCTGGAACCAGAAACCGCTCGGGCGCCCCGCCTCCGGCGAACGCCGGGAGCCAGCATCTTACCAGAAGCGTCAAGTGGGGGTTGTGGCGGAGGTTCCAGACCTTGTTGGACGAAAAAAAAGCCCCGGGCGATTGCCCGGGGCATTGTTCAGCGATGCCGGGGAGAGTGAGGCTTACCAGCCGCCACGGCCGCCGCCGCCGCCGCCGCCACGGCCGCCGCCGAAGCCGCCGCGACCGCCGCCGCCGCCACCGAAGCCACCGCGGCCACCGCCGCCGCCCTCGGTCTTGGGACGAGCCTCGTTGACGACGATGGCCCGGCCGCCGAAGTCGGCGCCGTTGAGGCTGTTGACCGCCTCGGTGGCCTCGTTGTCGTTGGACATCTCAACGAACCCGAATCCGCGGGAGCGTCCGGTCTCGCGATCGATGACCACCTGCGCGGAAGACACCGCGCCCTTGGTCTCGAACAGCTGCCGAAGCGACTGATCGTCCGTGTTGAAGGGGAGGTTACCGACGTACAGCTTCTTCATCTGACCTGTCACATTCCTGCCCGAGCGAACAAGATCCCAGAACCGGAAAGAGCTAACACTCGGGCGTGGAGCTGCGACCGGCTGATGCACGCGGCGTCCGGACGATCCGTACCGCCCGTGCATACCTCGGGTCCACTATAGCGACTCCTCCCCTCCGTGTCGATAGGGTGTTATTCGGATAGTTGGATGCGGAAACCCCCGGGGGCCGGGCCCTTGCGCACGGTTGCGCGGCGCTTTTCTTGGCTCTGCCGGGGGGGCGTGTCTATAGTCGTGGCCCTGCTTCGGCGGGGCCGGGAGTTCGACGAATGTCCAAGCACAAGAGCCACAAGGGTCTGCTCAAGCGGATCCGCATTTCCAAGACGGGCAAGATCCGCCACAAGATGGCCGGGCACAAGCACCTTCGGTCGGGCAAAGGCGGCAAGCGCCTCCGCCAGGCCCGGAAGGATCCGTACATGGCCTCCGCGGACAGCAAGCGCCTCGAGAAGCTGCTGTTCCGTCGCCTGCGTGGCCGCACGCAGCCCAAGGCCTCGATCCGCAAGAGCCCTTCACCCGCGCAGCGTCGCGCCGCCCGGGAGGCCGCCAAGGCCGCGAAGTAGTCCCACACTCGTCTGCCGGGCCCTAAGCGGGCGGTGTTCTCCGCCACCCCGTTCAGACCGTTCCTGAGGAGTCTGTCATGCCCCGTGTTCGCAAAGGCGCGGCTCGCGCCCAGGCCCGCAAGCGCATCCTGAAGAAGGCCCGCGGCTACTTCGGCGCCCGCGGCAAGCACAAGTACCAGGCCGAGAACCAGCTCATCCGCGGCGGCGTGTACGCCTTCCGCGACCGGCGCCGGCGCAAGCGCGACTATCGGCGCCTCTGGGTCGCCCGAATCACTGCCGCATGCAAGATGCGCGGCACCCGCTACAGCCTGTTCATCAACGGGCTGAAGCGCGCGGGCATCGACCTCAACCGCAAGATGCTCAGCGAGGTCGCGATCTTCGATCCCAAGCTCTTCGACAAGATCTGCGCCACCGCGACCAAGGCCTCCAAGGCCACGCCCGCGAAGGCCGCCTGATCCCAACCCGCCGGTTCAAAGAAGAAAGCCCGACCCTTCCAGGTCGGGCTTTTTCGTTGGTGCCAGAGGCCGGGCGGGTGCTCAGCGACTGTCTTCGACCGGGCGTACAGACTCGGTCGCACGCCGGACAGCGGCCCGGGCGGCCTCTGCACGCTCCGCGGACAGCGCGTCGGCTTCCGGCGCCCGCGTGACGACGAGCACGTAGGGGGTCGCGTTGGCGCCTCCGGGCGCGGGCGAGACCCAGATCACGCCATCGAACTGGTCGGCGTTCGTCTCGAGGAACCGCCGCAGCGCGTCGGTGGCCTCCTGGCTGTCGGTGGGGGACTGGCCCAGCGCCAGGCGCGCCCCGGCGAGCACGTCGCGGCTGTCGGGCGGCGCGGGCTCGCCCGAGAGGGGCATGCCGGCGAGATCGAGGCCCGCCTCGTCAAGTTCGTCCGCGAGTTTGCCCATGAAGTCGGCGGCGTGCTCGCTCCAGGGCTGCAGGATGTCGCACACGACGAGCATGGTGCCGGACGACGTGGGTGTGGGTGCCACGCCCGCACCGCGGATGCGATCGTTCGCGCCGGCGAGGGTCGTCTGAACGGTCGCAAGCTCTCCCGTGGCCTCCGGGGGGGTGACCTCGGCCACGGTTGCGGAGGCGTCCGGCTCCGGGGACCGGTCGAGCGTCTTGATCGCGATGCCGACAAAGACGCCGAGCAGGATCATGACCGCGACGAGGACGCCTCCATTCCAGCCCCGGTTGGCCTTGCCCGCGACGCGCGCGTGCGAGCTCGCCATCGCGCGGGCGGCCTCGACTCGGGCGTGGGCCATGGCCACGTGGTCCGCGGCAGCGCGGCGGTGAGAGCCGGGCTGAGCGGGCGGGATGGGCGAGCGAGGGCCGCCCTGGAGCACGGCGTGCGCGACTCCCAGAGAGCCGCCCGCAACGGCGTGGGCGGCTGCGGCGACTTCGTCCGCGTTGCCGGCGAGGGGCTCACCGGGGTGGGCCTGTGATCGGCCGCTCCACCAGTTCACCACGCGGATTGCGGGGGCGGTGCGGCGGCCTCGGCGGGGCATCGGGGGCGGAAGGGGGGCGTCGGCGCGCGCCGCGTGCGGGGCCGCAGGCGCCGCCGGCGGGGGCGGCGCGGGCGAGTGAGCGGCGGCGTGATGGATCGGCGCTTCATCGTCGCCCGAAATCGGCCCGAACGCGTCCTGCATGCTCGGGAGTTCCGCAGGCCGGACCGCGAAGGGGTCCTGGGCGCTTGCGACGGTGCTGAGGTCCGCGAGCATCGCTTCGGCGCTCACGTAGCGCTTGTCGTAGTCCGTCATGGCCCGGCGGATGATCCACTTCACCGCCTCCGGGCAGCGCTTGCGGACCTGAGAGAGCGCGCCGTGCGCGGGGAAGCCGTCCTCGATGACGGCGTAGAGCACCGCCCCCGCGCCGTACACGTCGAAGCGCGTGCCGTCGACCTCATGGACCTTCACGCCCCGCAGGGCGAGCCTGACCATCTCCGGGTCGCGGAAGTACTCCGTGCCGTGCGTGGTGAGGGTCATGGCGGAGCGGAGCGAGGTGATGAGCCCGAAGTCGACGAGGTGGGCCCGTCCGGCGGTGTCGACGATGACGTTGTCGGGCTTGACGTCCTTGTGCCAGAGGCCACCCCGGTGATACGAGGCCAGGGTGGCGACGAGGTCTGAGACGTAGCCCAGCGCGGAGCGGAGCTGCGCATCCCCGAGACCCCCGGCGGGGCTGCCCGCGTGGAGGTTCTTGGTCACCATGGAGAGCGGCTCGCCCGGCACGTAGCGCATCACGTAGAAGAAACGCTCCGGAGCGAGTTCGTGGTCGAGGATCAGGCCGAGGCGCTTGGCGGCGTCGAGCGAGCGGCTCTCGCGAACGATCTGCGGCAGGCTGCTGCCGTCGCTGGTGGAGAAGGTCTTGATGACGACCTGGGGGATGTCGCCGAAGCCCTGTCGGGCGAAGAGCGAGCGTTTGCCCGCGTCGGGCGACGCGATGTAGAGCTTGGCGCCCGACCCGCCCGGCGCGAGAGAGCCCTGGATCTGGTAGCCCGCGAACTGCCCGGCCCGGCCGCCGGCGGGGGTGTCGCTCGTCGGGGCGTTGGCGACGACAGCGGGGAGACGGTGCTCGAGGCCTTCGACAAGCCCCTCGGCCTTGAAGAGGCGGAGCGGATGGCCGATGCCGATGCGGTAGATGCACAGGCCCGCGGTGGAAAGCTCGGAGAGGAGCGCCCGCCCATAGTGCCCGCTGGCGGACCAGCGCCCGATGACGAGCGAGCCGAGGATGACGGGGACATAGAGGATGGCCAGGATGAGCGCGCCGAGCAGTCGGAAGGCGTCGCCGATCTCGCCGATCGCGAACCGCCAGAGCTGCGCGACGACCCAGGACGCGGCCTTGAAGACCGGGACGATGAGAAAGACGATGACGAGGCAGGCGAGGACCACCGCCGCGACCACCGCGAGTGCTGCAAGGAGAACTTCGCCGACGCCCATCGGGGCTCCTTCCGGCCGTCACCTGGGATCACGATCGCTCAGGCGCTGGGCCTGATCCTGCCTTCGGAGGTCCATCTGGCGGTGGTAGATTTCCGCGATGGCCTCGTCGAACAGGGCGTCGTCGTGGACGGCCTGGGTGTTTTTGGGAGGCGGGATGAGCCCATTTCGCGCGGCCTCGGTCCGTTCGTCCTCTGTGAAGGAGTAGATCGCCACGACCTCCTGCAGCTTCGAGCGGAGGCAATCGCGCACCTTGGCCAGGCGCCGGCTGATGGTGGGCTCGGAGACGCCCAGAGAGTCCGCGACTTCCTTGCCCGGCTTTCCTTCCAGCACACGCAGTGAGAAGATCGTGAAGTCCGTGAAATCGGACTCTTTTTCAACGAGCCTTATCGCGGCCTCGACCTTGGCCCGGAAGACGGCGGCCTCGTAGTGAGCGTCCGCGGGGAGGCCACGGTCGCAGGCCATCCAGTCCTCGTGCTGCACCGCGGGCTTCTGGTTTCCGCCCCGCTTGAGGGCCTGGCGTCGGTCCAACTCGTCGCCCAGCACGTGCTTGGCGATGGCGAGGAGCCAGGTGGAGAACCGGGCCCCACGGGTCGGGTCGAAGCGGTCGATGGACTCGCTGAGGGCGGCGAGGGTCTCCTGGGAGAGGTCCTGAACCGTCTGGGAGCCGATGCGGCCCTTGCCCCACTTCGTGAGCTGGGAGCGCACGACGGGGCCGAAGGTCTCCCACAGCTCGAACCACGCGGCCTGGTCATTGGCCCGCAGGCGGCCCACGAAGTTCGTGGTCATCGGCGTGAGCATCGAGCGGCGGCCCTCCCGGGAACGGATGGTAGGTGGGCCCGACGCGAGGTGGGGTTCAGGCCGAGTGGATGCGGCCGCCGCGGTTGCGGGCGGCGAGCATCGAGCGCTGCAGGTTGCGCCCCGGGCACTCGGTCGCGGCCATCTCCTGGTGGGTCTTTACCGAGCCGTGGGAGATGTTGTACCTGTGCATCTGCTGGACGACGAAGCCCTCGAGCGCCGCGAGCGCCGCGGGGGTTGGGCGGTTGTAGTCGAAGTTGCCCATGAGCATGATGCCCATGTTGTTCTCGTTCTGGCCCTTCACGTGCGCGCCCTGGTAGGACAGGGGGCGGGCCTCCCAGATGCGTCCCTGGGGGTCGATCACGAAGTGGTAGCCGATGTCGGCGAACGCGTCCGGCTTGCGGGTGACGTGCCCGGTGCGCACGAGGTTGAGGCGGCGAACAGCTTCACCCTCGGACCGGATCGAGCCGTTGTCCAGCGAGTCGTGGTGGACGGTGATGCGCGAGATGCGGCCCATGCGGCCCGAGTCGCCGTTGGACGTCAGGCGGCTGGTGATGATGCCCTGGTTGGTCCAGCGGGAGCGAGGGATGACGTTCGAGGGGCGACCGAAGTAGTCGGTCGGCTGCGCGACCTGGACCGGCCTCGGGGGGGTCGGTGAGGCGGTGGTGGAGGGCCGCGAAGCGCGATCGAAGGAACCGGCCTGTCCGGGCCAGACGGCGTCGGGCATGTTGGGCCGCCCGCCCGCGCAGGCGGAGA
Source organism: Phycisphaerales bacterium (assembly GCA_020853975.1). Lineage (GTDB taxonomy): Bacteria > Planctomycetota > Phycisphaerae > Phycisphaerales > UBA1924 > RI-211. The sequence continues at coordinate 17,625 of JADYXW010000096.1, read as the reverse complement.
GCAGGCCGGCCACGCCGAGCAGGAGGCCCCCGGTCAGGATGTCACGACGATCAGGATGATGCTCCACAGTGTCGTACATCGGCAAGCACTCGGCGGGGGGTCCAGAATGGCAGCGCGGCGTCGGGAGGTCGGGCCGCGGACCTTTGGGAACGCGGGGAAGCGCGGGATATCGGGCCTGAACGGGATGATATCGGGCGTGGGCGCGGCGGCCTGACTTGCCTGTTGGTTCACCGGCGGGGTCGAGGCTTCGCGGGAGGTCGCCCTTCGACCGTGAGGTTGGCGGAGGTGCCTCTCCGGCGCCTGAAGGGGTTGAGTCCCTCCGGGAGCAGGAGCCGGAGCACCCAGCAAGCGCCGAACGCGGCCAAGGGCGTGACAACCCAGAACTGCCAGTCCGAGACGGGGAAGCTCACGGAACACCCGCGGCGCGGAGGATGATGCGGACAAGGAACGCGGCGGCGTAGGCGAGGGCGAACATCCAGCCAAGTTGGAGGAAGGCCCACTTGCGGGAGCCGGCCTCGCGGGCCGTCACGGCAAGAGTGGGGAGGCACTGCATCGCCAGGACGTAGTAGACCAGCAGCGACCAGCTCGTCGCGGCGGTGAAGATGGGCGTCCCGTCGTCGCGGGTGGCGGTGCGGAGCTCCTGCATCACGGAGTCGTCCTCCTCGTCGTCGGCGTGGCCTGTCACCATGATGCGCATGGTGGAGACGAAGACCTCCCGTGCCGCGAAGCTGGAGACCACCCCGACCGAGAGCTTCCAGTCAAAGCCCAGCGGCTCGAAGACGGGCTGGACCGTCCGCCCGATGCGCCCGATGAACGAGCGGGCGCCGGCGTCGGAAGCCTGCAAGCGGTTGGCCTCGTCGAGCAGGGGCTGTGCGGCCGCCTGCTCGCCGGACGTCGCGAGAGACTCTGCCCGGGCGCGGAGTTCGGCGACGCGGGCGGGCGGCTCCACGTGGGGGTACTCGCCCAGCCACCAGAGCACGATGCAGATGGCGAGGATCGAGGTTCCCGCGTTGCGGACGAACACCCAGGCCCGCTCTACGGTCGTCGCGATCGCCGTGCGCAGCGAGGGGAGCTTGTACGTCGGGAGTTCGAGCGCCATGGGGCGGGAGGCGCCCCGGAGAAGCGTTCGGCGGGCGATGAGGGCGCTGAGAAGGGCCGCGGCGATACCCAGCGCGTAGCACGCGGCGAACGCGAGGGCCTGCATCGCGGGGCTTTGGGGGAACAGGATCACCGTGAGCAGGACGTAGACAGGGATGCGGGCCGAGCAGCTCGCGAAGGGGGTCACGAGGATCGCCGCGAGGCGTTCGCGACGGTCGGGGATGGCGCGGCAGGACATGATCCCGGGCAGCGCGCATGCGTGGCTTGCGAGCAGGGGCACGAACGCGTGGCCCGAGAGCCCGAAGGGCGCGAGGTAGCGGTTGACGACGAACGCGGCGCGGGCGAGATAACCGGTGCCTTCGAGGAGAGAGATCAGGAAGAACAGGATGCAGATCTGAGGGAGGAAGACCAGGGTGCCGCCCACGCCGTTCACCACGCCCCCGGCAAGGAAGTCCGCCAGGATGCCGGGTGGGAGGGTGGCGCGGACCTGGTCCGCGAGCCATGAGAACGAGCCGTCGATCAGGTCCATGGGGACGGTGGCGAGGGAGAAGATCGTCCAGAAGAGTCCGAGCATGACAAGCAGGAAGACGACCAGACCCAGGATCGGGTGGGTGACAAGGGTGTCGAGGCGGTCCGTGAAGGAGTGGACCCGGCCCGAGGCACGGGCGTGGGAGTCCGCGGGGCGGACCACGGCTGCGAAGGTCTCGCGGGCCCAGGCTTCGAGGCCATCCTGCGAGCCGGGAGGCGTGACATGGGGCACCTGCGCGCGGGCCAGCAGGTCGCGGAAGGATGAGAGCCCCTCGCCGCTGCGGGCGCTGCACGGGAAGACCGGGCAACCCAGGATCGAGGAGAGGGCTTCGAGGTCAAAGTGCAGCCCCCGCTTGCGGGCGAGATCGTGCATGTTCAGGGCGACGAGGGTGGGGAGGCGGCGGCGGATCGCTTCGCCCACGATGAGGAGGTTTCGGGCCAGGTTCGTGGCGTCCACGACGACGAGGAGGACGTCGGGCGCGCGGGCGGGCTCGCCTGCGGGCGCGAGCGTGCCCGCGAGGACGCGCCGGCAGACGTCCGACTCGTGGAGGTCCAGTTCCAGCGAGTACACGCCGGGGAGGTCGATGAGTTCGACGGGCTGGTCCTTGTCGCCCGTCCGGAGGAGACCGGTGCGGGCTTCCTGGGTCGTGCCCGGGAAGTTGCTGGTCTTGTGACGCAGCCCGGAGAGTTGGTTGAAGAGCGTGGTCTTTCCGGTGTTCGGGTTGCCGAGCAGCGCGATCCGCAGCCCCCGCGGGGAGAGCAGGCCGTGCCCCGGCGTCACGCCGCCCACGCTCGCCTGGACCTTGTTCATCGCACGTGGATGACCTTGACGCGTTCCGCGAGGTAGCGGGTCAGGCCGATGCGGCACCGGCAGTCGGCCCGGCCGCACATCCCCTCCCCCGACGCGGGCAGTTCACTGAGGAGCACTTCCAGAATGCAGGGTTCACCCTGACGACAGAGTCGGATGGTGGCAGCGGGCGACAGGCCCATGGCCCGGAGCATGGCGGTGTCGCGCGGATCCATGCAGGTCTCGCAGACATCCGCGACCTGGCCGGGCTTGAGCGAGGCCAAGGGCACACCGCTCGGCCTGGTCGTGGCCCTGGCGTCCGCGGGAGAATGTCCTGATTCAGCAGTCATCGTTGAAAATGGAGTTGTAACTCCTTTATATGACCACAGGAAGGCTAGTCTTGTTGAGACTGAGTTTCAACGAGACTGGCTGTCGGAACGGCCGGACGGGGTGTTCAGGCGTGGCGAAGATTTTGTGAGAGCGGCAGTTCCGGCACCTGGGGCGGTTGCCTCGGGCGACGCGGGGCGGGTAGTATCACGCCGCGGGAGCTTGAGAGAGACACCCCCGCCAAGCAGGTAGAGAGCCCCGAGCGCCGGGAGGCGCGGAGGGTGTGGTTTCCGGTCGTGGCGGGTGAGTACCCCGCCGGGGCCGGGTACCCGGAACAAGCGAGGAGCAAGACATGAGAGCGATGGGACTTCTGTTGGCGGTCGGTGTGTGCGCCCCCGCGATGGCGACGATCGTGTACAGCGGCGGCACGATCAGCGAGAACTTTGACACCCTTCCCACGGCGAACGTGACGGGCGTCTTCTCCGCGACGATCGGAACCCAGGCCGCGATCCCGGGCCTGACCACCTGGTCGGGCGCGAAGATTGCCGGCACCGGATCGACCGCGACGAACTTCGTCGCGAACGACGGCAACAGCAACAGCGGTGCGATGTTCTCGATGGGCTTTGCCGGGAACGGCGAGCGAGCGCTCGGCACGCTCGCGTCGGGCGCGAACACCTTCGCGTTCGGCGTCGACCTTGTGAACGGCACCGCGGGCGTGCTCACGGACGTGACGATCAGCTTCACCAAGGAGCAGTGGCGCTCGTCGACCTCCACGACCAACGTGCTCAACTTCGCGTACGGCCTCTCGGGCGGCACGATTACGGGCGCGAACTTCCTGAGCGACGCCTCTCTGACCGCTGAGGCCAACCTCAACGTCCAGGGCGATGCGTTCGTCACGAGCAACGGTGCGCTGAACCCGCCCTCGACGGCGCTGGTGAGCTACACGATCACCGGCCTCAACTGGCAGCCCGGTGACTCGCTCTTCATCCGCTGGAGCGACTTCAACGACATGGGCAACGACGCGATGCTCGGCATCGACGACTTCGGCTTCACGGCGACTCCCGCCCCCGGCGCGGTGGCGCTGCTGGGCCTGGGCGGGCTGGTCATCAGCCGCCGCCGCAGGGCCTGATCCGATCCCACGGAACGACACACGCGGGCGGGCGCGGAGGGCGCTCGCCCGCGGTCTTTTTTGGGGTGCATGGGCGGGTGGAGCGCTAGAGTGCAGGCCCCACGCGGGTCCGGGCGGAACCGGGTCTGCGGGTGCCGGATGGAGGACTCGTCATGGCCTGGCTGCGAGTGGTGGAAGCGATGAAGGCGCCCGTGGGGACCGACGTCACGATCCGGGGCTGGGTCCGGACCAGGCGTGACAGCAAGGCCGAGGGCGGGCTGTCGTTCGTGCATGTGCACGACGGGAGTTGCTTCGACCCGATTCAGGTGGTGGCGAAGGGCGACCTTCCCAACTACGCCTCCGAGGTGACGAGGATCACCACGCACTGCGCCGTGGAGGCGAGCGGGACGATCGTGCAGAACCCGAAGGGGGGCAACGAGATCGCGGCCCGCGAGGTGAAGGTGCTGGGGTGGGTGGAGGACCCCGACCACTACCCCATCCAGCCCAAGCCGCACAGCTTCGAGTTTCTTCGGGAGCAGGCGCACCTTCGCGTTCGGACCAACACGTTTGGGGCTGTGGCCCGCGTGCGTCACACGCTGAGCATGGCGATCCACCGGTTCTTCCACGAGCGTGGGTTCGTGTGGGTGCACACGCCCATCGTGACCGCGAGCGACTGCGAGGGCGCGGGCCAGATGTTCCGCGTGAGCACGCTGGACGCGGTGAACCCGCCACGGGTGAAGCCCGAGGGGGCCAAGGAAGCGCCGGCGGGCGCGCCGATCGACTTCTCTCAGGACTTCTTCGGCAAGGAGGCGCACCTGACGGTCTCCGGGCAGCTCAACGTGGAGACGTACTGCGCCGCGCTGACGAACGTGTACACGTTCGGGCCGACGTTCCGGGCGGAGAACAGCAACACCAGCCGCCACCTGGCGGAGTTCTGGATGATCGAGCCGGAGATCGCGTTCGCGACGCTGGCGGAGGATGCGCAGCTCGCGGAGGACTTCATCAAGTACCTCATCGCCGCGGTGCTCAGCGAGCGAGCGGACGACATGAAGTTCTTCGACGAGCGGATCGAGAAAGGCCTGCTGGCGAGGTTGAAGCACGTGCTGGAGGCCCCGTTCAGGAGGCTGCCGTATACGGAGGCGATCCGGATCCTCGAAGAGGCCATCACCAAGGGCAGGAAGTTCGAGTACCCGGTGAAGTGGGGGACCGATCTTCAGAGTGAGCACGAGCGATACCTCACGGAGGAGCACTTCAAGCAGCCTGTAATCCTCATGAACTACCCGAAGCAGATCAAGGCGTTCTACATGAGGCTCAACGATCCGGGGACGGACGGGGCGCCGGGCGACACGGTCGCGGCGATGGACGTGCTCGTGCCGGGCGTCGGAGAGATCATCGGCGGCAGCCAGCGCGAGGAGAGGCTGGAGGTGCTCGATCGGCGCCTCGACGAGATGGGCCTGCCAAAGAAGGAATATTGGTGGTACCGCGACCTGAGGCGGTTTGGCTCGGTGCCCCACGCGGGTTTCGGGCTCGGCTTCGAGCGGGCGATGATGTTCATCACCGGCATGCAGAACGTGCGAGATGTCATCCCATTCCCCAGGACTCCGAAGAGCGCGGAGTTCTAGGCCGACTCCCGTTGGTGCGATGACGGGTCCCGCCTCCGGACAGACCTGACCAGCAGCCAGGATGCGGCTCCCTCGCCGACGCACTCGCCCGTGACGATGGCGGGCTCGCCCGCGAGCGGTGCCGCGTCATGGTTGAGGGCGGGCGTTCCCGTGGGGTCGGTCGGGACCAGGTATTCGGTACCGGTGGCCGCGAGCGAGACAAGCACGGGCGGGGTGCAAGCCGTCCGGGACAAGGGGGCACTGCATGCTCAGGTCGATCCTCGCTGTGATCGTGTCTTACGTGCTTATGGCGATGGTGGTCATGGCGGCGTTCGCGGGGATGTGGTTTGGGATGGGGCCCGAAGGCCTGTTGCAGTCGGGAAGTTTCAAGGGGAACATGCTCATCACGATCGCGGTGCCAGCCATTACCGTGGTGGGCGGGCTCTTCGGCGGCTGGCTGTGCGCGAGAATCAGGAAGAAACGCGGCCCGGTGATGTTGTTGGCGGGCCTGATGCTGGGCATCGGGCTGATGATGGCTTATTTCACGCTTCAGAAGCCGCTTCCCGCGGACCCGAGGCCCCCGGGGATGAGGGTGCAGGAGATCATGGAGGTTGGGAGGGAGCCGACGTGGGTGGCGGTTTCCGACCCCATTCTGGGGGCGGGCGGGGTGCTTGTCGGGGGGCCTGGCGATGGGCTGTGCCTGCCGCCGCAAGAAGTCGGCGTGAGGTGCCGCTAGGGGAACGGTAGGGGAATGGGCTTCCGGCTTGCTTCCGCGGGTGGGGCGGCTATGCTTCTCCCCCTTCAAGCAGAGGTGTTTCCATGGGCGCGACGTGCTATTTCACTGGCAAGAAGACTGGCAAGGGCATGAAGCGCACGTGGCGCGGTCAGGCGGTCGCCAAGGGCGGCTTCGGCCTGAAGCCCACAGGCATCACCCGGCGCACGTTCAAGCCGAACCTGCAGAGCGTGACGGCGGTGATCGACGGCGCCGCGACCCGCGTGCGTGCGTCCGCCAAGGCCATCAAGCAGGGCCTGGTCGTGAAGCCCCTCAAGCGGAAGTACGGCTACACCCGCCAGCAGAAGGCCTCGGCGAACTAAGCCGGGCTGCGAGTGAGTGATTGATCCAACCCCGCGGACCGCCGCGGGGTTTTTCTCGCGCGAGGCGCGTTTATCGCCCGCTCTTCGGGAGCCCGCGGTAGACTCTGGGTATGAGCACCATTACGCCCCCTCTGCACCTGTGGAAGTGGATCAAGAAGCACGCGGGCTCTTTGAAACCGCCGGTCTCGAACAAGCAGTTGTACGTGGAGAGCCCTGACGCGATCGTGTTCGTGAGCGGCGGGCCGAACACACGGAACGACTTCCACGTGAACCCGACGGAGGAGCTGTTCTATCAGTTGAAGGGGGACGTGGCGGTGCGGCTGAGGCCGCTGGACGGGTCCAAGCCCTACGACCAGGTGATCCGCGAGGGGGAGATGTTCCTGCTGCCCCGCTGGGTGCCTCATCGGCCCCAGAGGCCCGCGAACACGGTGGGGCTGATCATCGAGTTTCCGCGCGGGGTTGACGCCGAGGGCAACCCGCAGAAGGACGGCCTGCAGTGGTACTGCCCGAAGTGCGACACGCTGGTGCACGATGCACGCTTCGTGCTGAAGAAGATCGATGAGGATCTGGCGGTGGTGATGAACAAGTTCTGGGATGGCCCGGCGGAGCGCCGCACGTGCAAGGGCTGCGGGCACGTCATCGTGCGAGCCGGGACGATCCAGATCAAGGGCGGCAAGGTGAAGCCGGGGGGCGGAGGCAAGGGGGGTAAGGCGCCGGCGAAGAAGAAGGCGCCCGGGCGGACCGCCGCCGGGCGCAAGAGCGGCGGATCGCGTGGCGGCGCGCCGAAGCGGGCAGGATCGAGGCGGTGAGGCGCGTCCCCGCGAGGCTCGGCAGGGCGGCGTGGCTCCTGGGCTGGGGCGCGCTGGGGTCGGGGGCACTGCTGTGGGTGCAGGGGTCGCTTTGGCCCGAAGCGGGCGGGGTCGGGCCGCTGGGGCTGGCGAGCGCGCGCGGGTATGTGGCGGTCGCCGGCGCCGCCCGGGGGGTTCGTGGCGCAGCGCCGGGATCGGTGTCGGAGGGCTGGCCCCTGTGGCAGGTCGGCAGCGCGAGGTTCATCGTGGCGCCCGAGAGCCGGTGGGTCCCGAGCACGAGCAAGGTGACCATGGTGCTGGGGGCCGCGACAACCACGGCGAACGTGCGGGGGATCCCAAGCTGGTGGTTCGTGGCCGGCGGGGCGATGCTGCTGGGAGGCGGCGCGGCGCTGCGTCGGATGCGTCGTCCGGGTGAATGCCGCGCGTGCGGCTATTCAAGCGCAGGCCTGTCGCCCGGGGCGTCGTGCCCGGAATGCGGCGCTGGTGCGCGCGGGAATGAGGCGCGATGCTGACGATCGACCTGCACACGCACATCCTGCCGAAGGAGTGGCCCGACTGGACCACGCGGAGCGGGTACGCGGGGTGGATCTCGCTTGAGCATCTCTCGGGTGAGAACTGCGGGTGCGCGCGGATGGTGCGGTCGCTGCCCGGCGGCGGCAAGGAGTCGTTCCGTGAGATCGGCGCGAACTGCTGGGACCCGGCGGTGCGGCTTGCGGAGATGGACGGGGCGGGCGTGGACGTGCAGGTGCTCTCGACGGTGCCGGTCATGTTCTCGTATTGGGCCGGGGCCAGGGACGCGCTGGACCTGGCCCGGCTGCTGAACGACCACATCGCGGCGGCGTGCGCGGGCGCTCCGACGATACCGGAGGGCCGGAGGCGGTTTGAGGGGCTGGGGACGGTGCCGATGCAGGACCCGGCCATGGCCTGCCGCGAGGTGGAGCGGTGCGTGGGTGAGCTGGGGCTCGCGGGTATCCAGATCGGCACGAATGTGAACGGCGAGAACCTGGACGCGCCGGGGGTGCGGGATGTGCTGCGGGAGTGCGAGCGGCTGGGCGCGTGCGTCTTCGTGCATCCGTGGGACATGGTGCGGTTCGGGATGTCGGGGGGAGCGTCGGGCGCGGCCCCGGTTGACCGCATGGCAAGGTACTGGATGCCCTGGCTGGTCGGCATGCCGACGGAGACGACCATCGCGATGATGTCGGTGCTGTTCGGTGGCGTGCTGGACGCGCTGCCCGGGCTGCGTCTGTGCTTCGCGCACGGGGGCGGGAGTTTTCCGGGGACGCTGGGGCGGATCGCGCACGGGTTCGTGTGCCGCAGAGACCTGTTTCCGGAGGCAGCGCGGGCGCCGGGCGAGTATCTGTCGCGCGCGGGCGAGCCCGCGGCGTTCTGGGTGGACTCGCTGGTGCACGATGCGGGAGCGCTGCGGACGCTGCTAGGGTTGTTTGGTGCTTCTCGCGTCGCGCTGGGGAGCGACTATCCCTTCCCATTGGGAGAGGATCGGCCCGGGGCGCTTGTGCGCGGGATGGCGGGGGAGATCGGAGAAGACGCAATGGGCGCGGTGCTGGGCGGGGCGGCGATGGAGTTTCTGGGTCTTGGGCTGGGCGGTCGGGGGTAGCGAGGTCGCATGGAACAGTGGCTGCGTGAGCACGAGGCGGGGGCCATCGCACTGGACGCGGCGGACGACCTGCGCGCCCTGAGGTCACGGTTTCGCGTGCCCTTGGCCAAGGACATCGGGGGCAGGGGCGACGGGGAGTGCGTGTATCTCGTCGGGAACTCGCTGGGGCTGCAGCCGGTCGCGACGCGTGCGGCGATGGAGGCGGAACTCGACGACTGGGCTCGGCTGGGGGTGGAGGCCCACTTCAAGGGCGCGCACCCGTGGTTCAGCGCGCACGAGGAGGTCCGGGGGATGCTCTCGCGTGTCGTGGGGGCTCTGCCTCGCGAGGTCGTGGCGATGAACTCGCTGACGACGAACCTGCACCTGATGATGGTGAGCTTCTACCGCCCGACCCGCGAGCGGTACAAGATCGTGATCGAGGACACTGCCTTTCCCAGCGACTCGTATGCGGTGCAGAGCCAGGTGGAGTTTCACGCGCCGCGCGCCGGGTTTGATGCCTCCCGGGCGGTCGTGAGGCTGAAGCCCCGCGAGGGCGAGGCGACCCTGCGGACCGCTGACGTGCTGGAGACTCTGGACCGCGAGCGGGACTCGGTGGCGCTGGTGATGCTCGGGGGCGTGAACTATCTCACCGGGCAGTTGCTTGAAATCGGCGAGATCACCTCGTTTGCGAGGGCCCGCGGGGTCGTCGTGGGCTGGGACCTCGCCCACGCGGCGGGGAACATCGACCTGAGGCTGCACGACGATGGACCGGACTTCGCGGCGTGGTGCTCGTACAAGTACCTCAACAGCGGGCCCGGGAGCATCGCGGGGGCCTTTGTGCACGAGCGGCACCTGCACGCGGGGGCCGGCCTGCCCCGGTTTGCCGGGTGGTGGGGGAATGACCCGAAAGAGCGTTTCCGGATGGGGCCGGAGTTCCGGCCTGTGGAGAGCGCCGACGCGTGGCAGCTCTCGAACCCGCCGATCTTCGCGCTGACGCCCCTGCGGGTGTCGCTGGAGCTGTTCGACCGGGCGACGATGCCCGCGCTGCGGGAGAAGTCCAAACGGCTCACCGGGCTGCTGGAGAGGCTGATCGACGAGCGGAACGCGCGCGGGCCCGGGAAGCCGGTGGGCGTGCTCACGCCCCGGGAGCACGGGCAGCGGGGCTGCCAGTTGTCCCTCGTGCTGCCCGGGGATGCTCGCCGGGCGTTCTCGGCGCTTCAGGCGCGGGGCATCGTCTGCGACTTCAGAGAGCCGAACGTGGTGCGGGCGGCGCCGGTGCCCCTGTACTCGTCGTTCCATGATGTGTGGCGGTTCGTGGTGGCCCTGGATGACGCGCTGGAGGGCGGGGCCGCCGGGGGTGGCACGTGACCGACCCACGGAGCGTCCTGATCGTCGGCGCGGGGCTGAGCGGGTGCCTGCTCGCGGTGTACCTTGCCAGGCGGGGCCATCGCGTGCGTGTGTATGAGCGCCGGGGTGATCCGAGGGTCGCGGGGTACGTCGGGGGCAGGTCAATCAACCTTGCCCTGTCTGCCCGGGGGCTGTGGGGACTGGCGGGAGTGGGGCTCGACCGGGTGGTGATGGAGCGGGAGGCCATCGCCATGCCCGGGCGGATGCTGCACGATCGGAGCGGGCGGACGGGTTTTCAGCCCTACAGCTCGCGCCCGGGGGATGCTATCAACGCGGTCTCGCGGGGCGGGCTGAACCTCACGCTGCTGCGCGAGGCGGCGGCGGAGAAGGGCGTGGAGTTCTTCTTCAACCACTGGTGCACGGACGTGGTGCTCGAGGAGCCTGCGGCGTGGTTCAACTCGCCCGACCAGCGCGACATAAGGGTCGACGCGGACATCATCCTCGGCGCGGACGGCGCGTTCTCGCCCGTGCGAGGCCGTCTGCAGAAGGTTGACCGCTTTGATTTCAGCCAGTCGTATCTGAGGCACGGGTACAAGGAACTGGTCATCCCGGCCCTGCCCGGGGGCGGCTTTGCGATGGAGCGGAACGCGCTGCATATCTGGCCCCGGGGCGGCACGATGATGATCGCGCTCCCCAACCGTGACGGCACGTTTACCTGCACGCTGTTCTGGCCGTTCGAGGGAGAGCACTCCTTTTCCGCGTTGCCCCCGGGGCCGGGCGTGAGGCCGTTCTTTGACCGTGAGTATCCCGACGCCTCGGCGCTCATGCCGACGCTGGATGAGGACTACGAGCGGAACCAGGTGGGGTCGCTGGTGACGGTGCGTTGCTGGCCCTGGCAGCACAACGGAACGGTGGCGGTGCTGGGCGACGCGGCGCACGCGATCGTGCCGTTCTATGGCCAGGGGATGAACTGCGCGTTCGAGGACGTGCGGGTGCTCGCCGATCTGCTGGACGAGCACAAGGGCGACTTCGGCGCGGCGCTCCCGGCCTTTCAGGATGCCCGCAAGGCGAACGCGGACGCCATCGCGGACATGGCGCTGGAGAACTTCGTCGAGATGCGCGACCTGTCGGGCCGCTCGGAGTTTCAGTATGGCAAGCGGATCGAGCAGTTGCTGCACCGGGCTGTGGGCGACGGTGTGACGCCCCGCTACAACCTGGTGAGCTTCAGCACCGTGCCCTACTCCTCGGCGCAGCGGCGCGGAAGAGAGATGGAGCGCGTGATCGAGGCGGTGTCGAGGCGTGTGCCCGCCCCGGCGGCGTACGACGAGGCGTGGGAGCAGGCCGTGCTTGAGGCGGCGGGGCCGCTGCTGACTTCGATCACGCCCCTCGAGGGCGGCGCGTGAAAAGGGTGATCGACATCACGCCCCCGGTGACCACGAGGCTGGCGGTCTGGCCGGGCGACACGGGCCTGTCCCGTGAGGTGCTCTGCGAGATCGGGGGCGGCGCGAGTGTGACGCTGAGCACGCTGCGGGCCACGGTGCACCTGGGTGCGCACGCGGACGGGCCGAACCACTACGGCGCGGGGGCGCAGGGGATCGGCGAGCGCTCTCTGGACTACTACATCGGCCCTTGCCGCGTGGTGGACGCGCCCGTGGCACGGGGCGCCCGCGTCGGCGTGAGGGACCTGCTCGGCGGGCTCGCGCAGGTGAAGGAGCCCCGCGTGCTGCTGAGGACCGGGACATTCCCGAACCCGGAGGTGTGGAACGAGGACTTCGCTGGAGTGGAGCCCGAACTGATCGAGGCGCTGGCGGCGCGCGGCGTGCGGACCATCGGGCTCGATACCCCCAGCGTGGACCTGCAGAGCAGCAAGGACCTGCCCGCGCACAAGGCGGTGCTGAGGCACGACATGGCCATTCTGGAGGGGCTGGCGCTCGCGGGCGTTGAGCCGGGAGTGTACGAGCTGATTGCGCTGCCCCTGAAACTCATGGGCTTTGACGCGAGCCCGGTGCGGGCGGTGCTGCGCACGCTCTAGGTTCAGGCGAGCGCGACGACCTTGATCTCGAAGTGGATCGGCGTGTTCCCGCCGGTGGGGAGGGCGGACACCTCGACTGTTGTGCGCGTGGGCTGGTGCGGGCCGGGCGGGAAAAACTCCGCGTACACCCGGTTGTAGTCCTTCCAGTCTCGCTTCATGTTCGTGAGGAACACCTGGACGTCGACGATGTTCTCCCAGCGGCTGCCGGCCTCCGCGAGCACCGTGCGGATATTCTCGAAGCACGAGCGCATCTCGGCCTCGATGGAGTAGTCCGCGAGGGTGCCGGAGGCGTCCACCACGGCGCCGGGGATGTCCGGCGAGCCCTTCTTCCTGGGCCCGATCCCCGAGAGGTACAGGAGTGCCCCCGCGCGACGGGCGTGCGGGTACGGACCAAGGGGCTCGGCGGCGGCGTCGGATCGGATGGCGTGGTCGGGCATGTTCTTCAGATCCTGATGCAGACGTTGCGGGGCTCGGTGAAGAATCGGAGGGCCTCGGCGCCGCCCTCGCGGCCAACGCCGCTGGCCTTCATGCCGCCGAAGGGCGTGCGGAGGTCGCGGACCATCCAGCAGTTGATCCAGATGACGCCGGCGTGGAGTTGCTCTGCGAGGCGGTGGGCCCTGGAGAGGTTGGACGTGAAGACGGACGCGGCGAGGCCATAGTCCGTGGCGTTGGCGAGCGAAAGGGCCTCTTCGTCGGTGTCGAAGGGTTGGATGGTGACGACGGGGCCGAAGATCTCGTCTCGCTCGACGCTGCAGGTGGGGTCGAGGCCGGAAATGATGGTGGGCTCGTAGAAGAAGCCACCGCGGCAGCGCGCGGGGAGGGAGGCCGGGGGCCGCCCGCCGCAGTGGATGGTGGCGCCGAGCGAGCGAGCGAGGTCGACGATGCCCGCGACCTTTTCGAGATGTGGCCTGCTCACCAGGGCCCCGAAGTTCGTTGCCGGGTCGCTGGGGTCGCCCGGGCGGAGGTTCCCGACGCCCGCGAGCAGGCCATCGAGCACGCGCGGAAGAACCGAGCGGTGGACAAGCAGGCGCGAGCCGCAGAGGCACACCTGGCCCTGGTTCGTGAACGCGGCACGGAGCGCCGTCGCGATGGCGGCGTCGAGGTCTGCATCCGGGAAGATGATGAAGGGGTTCTTGCCTCCCAGTTCGAGGCTTACGCGCTTCAGCCGCTGGCCCGCGGCGGAGGCGATCCACCTTCCAACGCCTGTGGAGCCCGTGAAGGAGACGGCGGGCACGGCGGGGTGCTCGACGATGGCCGAGCCGCAGGAACGGCCGTCGCCGTGCACGATGTTGATGACACCCGGCGGGATCCCGGCCTGGGCGACAAGGCTCCCAAGCATGTGAGCCGTGAGGGGCGTCACCTCGCTGGGCTTGGCGATGCAGGTGTTGCCCGTCGCGACCGCGGGTGCGATCTTCCAAGACAGCAGGTAGAGCGGGAGATTCCATGGGGAGATCAACCCCGCCACGCCCCGCGGGCGGCGGAGCGTGTAGTTGAGCGCGTGCAGGGGCGCGCCGACAGCGGGCTGGTCTGTTTCGTGGAACTCGCCCGCGCCGTGCAGCACGGCGCCGGCGAAGAAGCGGAAGTTCGTGGCCGAGCGGGGGATGTCCACGCTGCGGGCGAGGGTGATCGGCTTTCCCGTGTCGCGGGATTCGGCCTCGGCGAGCGAGTCGAGGTTCGCGTCGATCAGGTCCGCGAGTCGGAAGAGGAGGCGCGAGCGCTCTGACGCTGGCGTGGCGGACCACCCGGGAAACGCCCGCTGTGCCGCGTCGGCGGCGCGGCCGACGTCCGCGCCGTCGGAGAGGGGAACGCTGGAGTATGCGGCACCGGTGGCGGGCTCAAAGACGTCGAGATAGTCGCCCGAGGCGGGCGGGACGTGCTGGTTGTCGATGAAGTTGGCGAGACGGAGCATTGCGCGAGTGTATCGTGCCGGGCTTGGCCCGTCCCCTGACAGTGCGCACGCGGCGCCCGGCTTCATGCTTGATCAGGACCCGATGACCATGATGGTCACGTACCCCCCGCTCGTTCTTCGTCCAGTTGGCGGAGGTCGAACTTCCGACCATGCCGACTTCGTACGAGCCGGCGGCGAGCGGCGGGGTCACTCCCGAGACGCTGTAGATCTGTCGTGAGTTGGCCGGGCAGCTGAGACCAAACAGACCACCTCCGAGGGTGGTGACGGCGCCGGCGGTCGGGCGGAAACAGGCCCGCGACGATGCGGTGCACACGTGCCATGATTCCTCCTGTCCAGCGAACGCTCGGGGAACAGTTCCCCGTTCGGGGCGGAGCATGACGGAGCGCGTCAGATCGCACATCCAGCTTTCTGCGTATGGCGGATCATGCCTGCTTCAGACCAATCGCGAGCCCATGCGAAGGCTGTCCGCTTTGGAAGATGCCGCGGCGCAGTCGCGCGGCATCGGAAGTGTCGTGCGGGATGATCAGAATCTCGTCAAGGTTCTTGCGGCGGAGATCGGGCACGGTGCAGCCGGTTGCCGGATAGCCGACCGGGAGCAGCAGGAAGGGGCGCTCGTGCGCGGGCCGTTCGAGGACCGCCGAGAGGAAGCCCATGGGGCTCGGCGTGTGTGTGAGCGCGACGAGTCCGGCGAGGTGGAAGGCGCCTTCGCCCCCCGGGCGGGTCTGGATCTCCACGTAGGTGTTTGAGCCGGCGGGGGGTGTGAGCGCGACGATGACGGTGACGAGGCCGTCCGACACCGCGACGTCATCCGCGCAGGCGGTCGGGGAGGTCGCGGTGCCGCCCTCGCGGACGGAGTAGAACGTGTATCGGAAGTGGAACAGGCCGTTGGCGGCGACCCCGCTCTGGGCGAGCTTGCCTTGGTAGGTGAAAGCGGTGGACTGCGCCCGGGCTGGGAGGACGAGGGCTGCGAACAGGCAGAGGGTGGTCAGGGCGAAGCGCTGGATGCGGGCGTGCATTGGACAACCTCCGCATTTGGGCATACGGAGTCGGGATCGGGCCGCAATCGGAACCGACCGTCGCCTGGGAGCGGGGCAGCTCCAGGAGCGAACGGAATGGCGGTACAGAGGGTGCGTGCCGGAGCCGCGAGTTACTGCCTGGGCGGCGTGAAGGACATCGTCTGCCGCCCCGCGTCATTGTCGAGGATCGGGGCGTTGAAGCTCACCAGATAAGCATCGGAACCGTTCGGGCCCTGCAGGCCGAAGGTCGCGCTGTTGCCCGCAACGCCCAGGCATCCCGTCATGCCGGTGTAGGCAACCTGGATGAGGTTGGAGGATTCGTGGATGGAGATCTGAACGTTGACGGGGTCGCTGCCGCAGGCGGCCGAGAAGAGGCGACTGCGGAAGTAGAGGTTGAAGACGCGGCCCGGGGCTGTTCCGAGCGTGGCGTATTCGATGAACTCGCCCGTGCCAGAGTCGCGGAGATCGTCCCAGAAGAAGGCGAGCATCGGCGCGGTGGTGATCCCGGCCGGGAGCGCACTGTTGGAAAACACTGAGCTGCACCCCGAGGTACCGAAGAAGAGCACGCCGTTGCTGGAGACCGAGACAACCGTGTCAGCGCGACCCCAGCCGGTGAAGGTGAATCCGAGAGGGATGTTCGGATTGCACTGATCATCCCCAAGGCTCTCAATACGAGTCCAGCCGGTGCGGTCGTTGAGGCTGAACTGGGCATCGATGCTGGCGACGATTCCGGTGGGGCCGGCGGGGCCCTGGGGCCCGGGGGGGCCAGCCGGGCCGTTCAGCGCGTACAGCGCATAGGGCGTGGCGGTCAGGGCCTGCCGCGGCATGAGCGTTGTGTACGGGAACCCGGCACCCTCGCTCACGTCGATCTCCAGCCAGCGAGCCTCACCAGTGAAGGGCGACGAACCGAAGTCGAGTTCCACTGCGAACCGGCCGTTCGTGACGGCGGCGGCAGCGCCGAGGGTGGGGCCGACCTGGGCCCCACCGGACGCAGCGTCGTAGAGCCGGAACCTGAACAGGCGAGAACCGTTTACGGGAGTTCCGGCCTCGCCAAGCTCACCCTGGTACGTGAAGGCGTTGGTCGCGGGGGTCTGGGCGACCGCGTCCGACGCGGTGAGGAGCGAGCCGAGCAGGAGGAGGAGCGTTGCGATCAGTGGTCGTTGGATGGCGCTGGGCATGGATGGGCTCCGGCGTGGCAAGGGTCAGGACGAACCTGCACCATTTGACCAGGTTTCTGGGGGCTGTCAAGGCAGAGCCCGAGCATGCGCGCCGTGCCGGAGCGCGCCGAAAGCCCCGACGCGGCCGAATGTCATGAGCCCGCCGGACGCACCGACCGAGGGCTACGTCGTGTGGGGACTCACCGCCGCCGACGCGTCGCGGCCAGCCCGCCAAGTGCGAGCAGCGACGCCGCGCCGGGAGTGGGGAACGTGATCACGCGGAAGCGGTCGCCCGGGTTGCTCGCCGTGGCCTCGAAGTGGAGCGTGAAGATGCCGATGAGCGTCGCCGACTCGGTGGCCTCGAAGCCGTAGGCGTTCACGTTCGTGCCGGGGTAGCTGACGCCCGGGCGGCCCAGCAGCCCGTGCGTGTTGAACAGGGGGAGGTCTTCGAAGATGATGCCGAGGATGGGCTCGCTGAATGTGACGTCGGCCTGGCCGCTGGCGGTCTGAGCCGGGTCAAAGAGCACCATGTGGCTGCTGATCTCCGTACCTGCGGGCAGCACGACGAACGAGTTCGTGTAATAGCTGAACAGGCTCAGCGGGCTGGCGAGGACAAGGTCCTGGACCTCGTCGAAGCCCTGGACGACGTTCGCCTGATTGTTGTTGGGCAGGCCGATCGTCGAGGGCGGGCTGGCGTGGAAGATGCCGCCGTTGCTGATGGAGGTGATGCCGGCGTGTGCCGCGGCGGTGGCGGCGAGCGCGGCCGCGCATGCAAGGACGTTCAAACGGGTCATTCTCTCTCTCCCCGCCCTTTCGGGCGTTGTCAATTTTGACACGGATCACGGGGCGGAACGCCTCTGAGTCACCGCGTCTTGCCCCATTCTGCGCAGTCGCACCGAAAACGCAAGTGCGTTCTAGGAGGAGGATGGTCCAATGTTGCCGTGCAGGTCCTGGACAGGATTATCGGGCCGTGGGCAGGGCGCGACTCGCCCCTCCTGGCGTGCCGCCGGCGTCGGCGGGTTCTGGCGGTGTCGCCAGCGCTCAGGCTCGTAGGCGCCGTGGAAAGCGGTGAGCCTGCCGGGTGGCGCAGCGGTAGACGGCCAGTGAGGAAACTCCGTCGGCCAGGCACGCCGAGCGGTGGCGCACCGAGAAGCGCGCCGAGCCGGGCATCTGGGTGGCACGGGAAGAAGGCACCTCGGTGCCAACCTGCCGCGCAC
>JADYXW010000095.1 GCA_020853975.1 Phycisphaerales bacterium | reverse complement strand
GTTTGGAGCGTGGTCATTGGGCTCGGAGGACTGGCTCTCGGGCTAATTCCCTATCTGATACATCTCATTCGCGGGGCCGGAGATTGACACTGCCGGGAGGGTGGCGTCGTGACGGCGCAGGGGCGGAGGATGATCTGGGTGCACACGCCGGAGGCGGCGCGGGAGCTGGACCGGCTTGCGCAATCGGAGTTCGGGCTGGCGTCGATCGTGCTGATGGAGCACGCGGGGATGGCGGTGGCGCACGAGGTGGAGACGGCGGCGAGGCGGGCACGCGTGGGCGGCGCCGTCGCGGTCTGCGGGACGGGCAACAACGGCGGGGACGGGCTGGCGGCGGCAAGGCTGCTGGCAAACCGCGGATTGCGGGCCGCGGTCGCGCTACCGGCGGGGGAACCCGGGACGGCGGACGCGAGGGCGAACATGAGGGCGGTGCTTGCGATGGGGCTGCCCGTTTTCCGGGGTGAGGGTGCGATCCGCGGGGCGATGGGCGAGGTGGGGGGCGGGTGCGTGGTGATCGACGCGCTGCTGGGCACGGGCCTGTCGCGGGACGTGGGGGGCGGGTTGTTGGAGGCGATCCGCGAGATCACGAGGCTCGGGGCGGCGGGGGCTCCGGTCGTGGCGGTTGATTGTCCGTCGGGGCTGGATGCGGGGGCGGGCGTGCCCAGGCCCGAAGCGGTGGGCGCGACCCGGACGGTGACGTTCGGGGCCGTCAAGAGCGGATTCCTGAGGCCGGGCGCGTGGCCGTTCCTGGGGGAGGTTGTGGTGGGAGACCTGGGCGTGCCCGGGGAACTGGTGGAGAGGCTCGGCGTGCGGGAAGAGGCGCCGACGGGGCTGGTCGTCGCGGATTGACGGGCGGGGGGGCGGCGGAGGGGATGGAGGTAAATCCGGCGCGCGGGCGGTCCGTATGATGAGCGTGGCGTGAAGGGAGATCGCCCACGGGAGGCCCCATGGCGGTGCGCATGGAACTCTCGCGGATCCTGATCCGCGAGCTCGCGGATTACCAGATCATCGAGTTGCGGGAGGTCGCGCCGGGCGGCGGGGGCGACGGCGAGAGCGGCGGCCAGATCGAGGGCGGGCGGGCCTTCCCCATCGTGATCGGCCTGCCGGAGGCGCAGGCGATCGAGCGGCGACTGAAGGGCGTGCAGATCAAGAGGCCCCAGACGCACGATCTGCTGGCGTCGGTGATCACGGCGCTCGGCGGGAAGCTGGAGTCGATCACGATCAACGATCTGGCGGAGCAGACGTTCTTTGCGTCGCTGGACGTGAGGACGGGGGAGGGGCAGGTGGTGCACGTGGACTGCCGCCCGAGCGACGCCATCGCGCTGGGGATCGCGGGCGGGGTGCCGATCTTTGTGGCGGAGCACGTGCTGGAGGCGGCGACGCGTGATGAACCCTGAGGAAGCCGGTGGACTGGGGACGCACGTGACGCCCAGGGCGTATGTGACGGCAGGCGTGCCTGCGCTGGGCGGGGTCATCAAACAGAGGCCGGAGGATTTTCTTGTTGACGAGGTGCCGGCGTACCAGCCCTGCGGCGAGGGCGAGCACATCTATCTGCTCGTGCAGAAGCGCGGGCTGTCGACGCTGGAGATGATCGGCGTGGTCGCGCGGCACTTCGGCGTGGCGCGGAACGCGGTGGGGTACGCCGGGCTGAAGGACAAGCACGCGGTGACGAGGCAGGTGGTCTCGGTGCACGTGCCGGGGAAGAAGACGGAGGGCTTTCCGTCGCTGGAGCACGAGCAGATCGGCGTGCTGTGGGTCGATCGGCACACGAACAAGCTGAGGCCCGGGCACCTGAGGGGCAACCGGTTCTCGATCAAGGTGCGGGGCGTGAGGCCCGAGGCGGTGCTGACGGCGAGGAAGGTGCTGGGACTCCTGAGGCAGACGGGCGTGCCCAATCGGTTCGGCGAGCAGCGGTTCGGCCTGCTGGAGAACAACCACCTGGTGGGGCGGGCGATCGTGAAGGGGGACTGGGAGGGCGCGGCGGGGGAGCTGCTCGGACCCTCGGCCCGTTTTCCGAACGTGAACCCGGAGGCGAGGGCGCTGTTCGCGGCGGGCAAGTTCCGCGAGGCGGCGCCGCACTTCCCGCCCGGTGCCAAGTCGGAGCTGGTGGTGCTCAAGGGGCTCGCGGATGGGAAGGACGCGCGGCGCGCGTTCCTGCGGCTGGACGAGACCGTGCTGAGGTATTACCTCTCCGCGTTTCAGTCGGCGGTCTTCAACGCGGTGCTGGACGGGCGGGTGATGGAGGGGGAGCTGGGCGGCCTGCACGTGGGGGACCTGGCCTTCAAGCACACGAACGGCGCGGTCTTCGACGTGACCGAGGGCGTGATGGCCGACACGGACACGGACAGGCGCCTGTCGGCGTTCGAGATCAGCCCGAGCGGGCCGATGTGGGGCGGGCAGATGGCGCGTGCGGGCGGGCGGACGGACGCGGCGGAGGTCGCGGCGCTCGCGAGTCTCGGGCTGAAGCCTGAGGACCTTGGGGCCTTTGCGCTGCGGGCGCCGGGGAAGCTGGAGGGGAAGCGGAGGCCGCTGCGGGTGCCGCTGATTGATCCGGAGGTCGAGGGCGGGTTGGACGAGCACGGCCCGTACGTGCGGTGTGCGTTCGAGCTGCCCCGGGGCTCGTTCGCGACGGTGGTGCTGCGGGAGATGATGAAGCCGGCGCGGGAGGACGGGCAGGACGCGGCGGAAGAGGACTAGATCGACCGGGCGGGGCCCTGTTGCTATGGTTGCGGCGAATGGCGACCACACGGGTTCGGATGGTGTGCTTCGACATCGGGGGCGTGCTGGTGAAGCACTTTCGCACGTGGCCCGAGGCGTGCGCGGGGCTTGGCGTCGAGTATCGCGCGGGGATCGACGACCCCGGGCTGCTCGCCCTGAGGCGGGCGGCGGGGAAGCAGTATGCGCTCGGGCGGATCGACGAGGAGGAGTTCTACAGGGAGCTGGTGCGGGGCGTGGCGGGGCTGTACACGCCCGAAGAGGTGCGGCACGTGCACACGCACTGGATCACCAGCGAGTACGACGGCATCGGCGAGGTGATGGACCGCCTGGTGGGCCTGGGGAGGGCGCGGACGGCGGTGCTGAGCAACACCAACGCGACGCACTGGAGGCGGCTGGCGGGCGGGGACGGGGCGCGGGCCGACTTTCCCACGCCGGGCAAGGTGCAGAGGCTGTTCGCGAGCCACCTGATGGGCCTGGCCAAGCCGGACCCCATGATCTATGAGGCGTTCGAGAGGGAGGCGGGGGTTGCGCCCGGGGAGATTCTGTTCTTCGACGACCTGCCCGAGAACATCGAGGCGGCGGCGGGGCGCGGGTGGAACGCGAGCCGCGTGGATCACACGGGGGACACCGCGACGCAGGTGCGCGCGGTGCTGGAGCAGCACGGGTTGATCTAGCGCGCCCGGGGGGGCCCCCGGCGCGGTACAGCAAAGGTGGAGAGACGGCATGCCGAACGCACAGGTGCTTGAGGTGTTCCCGACCCCGGCGCAGACGCCGTTCGTGATCGAGCACGTCGTGGACGAGTTCACGAGCGTCTGCCCGGTCACGGGGCACCCGGATTTCGGGACCATCACGATCCGGTTCTCGCCGCGCACGTCGGCGCAGGGAGGGGTGTGCGTGGAGCTGAAGAGCCTGAAGCTCTACATGCAGTCGTTCAGGAACGAGGGCATCTACTACGAGGCGGTGACGAACCGGATCCGGGATGACCTGGCCTTGGCGATGAAGCCCGCGTGGATGCTGGTGCGGACGGACTGGCGCGGGCGGGGCGGCATCCGGAGCACCATCCGCGCGACCAGCGGCGAGGTGCCCGCGGCGTGGGCGGTGTAGGGCCGTGCGGAGGCCATGGGTGGTGACGTGTGCGGCGGGCGTGGCGGCGGGGGCGTGGGTGCTCTCGGGGTGGTGGTGCGCGGGGATTGGCTGGGAGAGGGGCGTGGGAGCGGGGTCGGCGCACGTCTGGGCTGGGCGAGGCAGGGTGGAGGTGTTTGAGGTGCCGTACGGCGCTTGCGGGCTGCTGCCGCCGAACGGTGTTGTGTGGATGCCGGCTGAGGACATGCTGGGCTACTCGGGGCAACTCGTGAACTTCCTGCGGGAGGATGGGAGCGTGCGGGTGCCGCTGAATGCAAGGTGGCGTCTGGGCGTGCGGGGAGATGTACGGGGCGGGTGGGCGGTCTCGGGGTGGCCGGCGGTGCTTGGGCTCTGGGCGTGGAGCGGGTGGTTGTGGGCGGTGCGGGCGAGGCGTGGGGCGAGCGGGTGCGGTGAGTGCGGCTATTCGCGGGGGGGGTTGGCGGCGGGCGCGAGGTGCCCGGAGTGCGGCGGGGAGGAGCCTGGCCGCTATCATCGCGTGAAGACTCAGGAGAAGCCATGACGAGCGCCCCGACGAAGCCAGGCAAGCAGCCGACGCCCCGCGTGTATCTGAACGAGCTGGGCGAGCCGCCGCAGATGCTGCGTGGGACGTACGCGATCATCAACAAGCAGCTGGGGACGACGCGGGAGGGGAAGTACTACCTGAAGTGCCTGATCGGGGACCGGACGGGGCAGCTGACGGCGCGGAAGTGGACGCTGGACGAGGCGACGTACACGAGCCTGCCGACGGACGGGTTTGTGTTCCTGGACGGGCAGACGCAGGCTTATCAGGGCGAGGTGCAGCTCATCATCGGCGAGGTGAGGCCGGTGGAGCCGAGCGAGGAGGAGATCCGCGAGCTGCTGCCGAGCTCTGTGCGGGCGCCGGCGGAGATGTTCGAGGAACTGCGGGGGATTCTGGGGACGCTGAACCACCCGGCGATGCAGGGGCTGGCGAAGGCCTATCTCGATGATGAGTTTCTCATGGCGCAGTTCAGGCAGGCGCCGGCGGCCAAGAGCATGCACCACGCGTTTCTGGGCGGGCTGCTGGAGCACACGCTGACGCTGGTGAAGCTGGCGGACGTGATGCTGCCGATCTATCCGAAGCTGAACCGGGACATCGTGCTGATGGGGCTGTTCCTGCACGACCTGGCGAAGACGCGGGAGTTGGTGTACGACCGTGCGTTCTCGTACTCCGAGCGCGGGGAGCTGATCGGGCACATCGTGGACGGCGCGATCATGCTGCACGACAAGGCGCAGCAGGTGATGAAGGAGCAGGGGATCCGCATGCCCTCGAAGGCGGTGATGGTGCTTCAGCACATCATCATCTCGCACCACGGGGTGCCGGAGTTCGGGGCGGCGAAGGTGCCCGCGACGCCCGAGGCGATCTTCGTGAGCCAGCTCGACAACCTGGACGCGAAGACGGCGATGTCTCTGGCGGTGACCAGGCCCGACAGCCCGGTGGGGTACGAGGCGTCGGGGAACTTCACGGAGAAGCAGTGGGCGCTGGACACGAAGCTTTACCGGCCTGACCCGCTGGCCTAGCGATGCTGTTGGGGCGGCGCGACGGGCTCGTCGAGCATGACGAGGCCGCGCGCGATGGCGAGCTCGAGGTCCGGGCAGACGTTGACGGGGTCAAGGCCCCCGGTGCCGGAGTCGCGGAGCGCGCGGTAGTGCTCCGGGGTGATGCCGGCGAGCACGAGGCGCCGGCCCTGGGCCCGGGCGAGGTCCAGGAGCGAGCGGATCTCGACGGCGGCGCTGGCGCAGACTTCGGGCGAGTCGCCCACGTCGAGGATGACGACGCGCGTGAGGGGAGGGAGGCGTCGGAACCAGCGCGTGAGGTCGGGCAGGCGGTGGGTGCGGCTTTTCTTGCGTGTGTCGCGGCGGACGTGGTAGACCGCGATGGAGTCGGGCAGGCCCATGGCGCGGCCGGCCTCGGTGGTGTGCGCAGGGTTGATCTCGCATATGGGGATGGTGATGTCGCGCCAGATGAGCCAGAGGAGGAAGGCGACGGGGGGGATCATGCTCCAGCGGGGAAAGCCGCCGAAGGCGAGCGCGCCCAGGACGGCGCCGAGCATGAACGAGCCCAGGAGCGAGGCGAGGAGGAGTGCGCGGGTGGGGCTCGGACGGTCGGGATCGGCCTTGGTGTGATGGGTCGCGGGGCCCATGAGGAGGCGGGCGCACTCGCTGCCGAAGTCCGTGAGGACGCCCGTGAGATGCGTGGTGCGGACGACTCCCTTGGAGATGCTGGTGATGGTGGCGTTCTGGAGGCCCATGGCGGCGGAGGCAGCGCCGGTGAGCACCCAGAGCGAGGGGCCGGCGGCGGTAGCCTCTGGGTCGTGGAGCTCGACGCCGATGGCGAAGACGCTCAGCAGGAGGGTCTCGAAGGCCACGGGCAGGACGTAGATGGACTCCCAGCCTCGGCGGCGGCCGGTCTCGGTGAGAAGCGTGGAGAGGCCGGCGCCCGCGAAGAAGCTCGCGAGCACGTAGAAGATGAAGAGGGCGGCGGACCACTCGCTCTTGACGGCGTGGAGGCCGAGGGAGCTGGCGGCGCCGGTGACGTGGCTGACCACGACGCCGCAGGACAGGACCGAGACGATGTTGGTGTATCCCGCAACCCAGGCGAGCGTGATGGCGAGCCGGGACTGCTGGGCGAAGGAGTGCGCCTGGGATGTGAGCATGAACGGGCCTGCGGGGGGTGCCACGAGCCATCGGCTGAGAGGGCTGGTGGGCTTCAGGGACCGGGAGGAGGATGGTAGGGGAATGCGGCTCCGAACGAACGCCTCACGGGCGGGGTGTGGGCGGACGCAAATGGCGTGTGGGCGCGGAGAGGGAGGGGGTACTGGGCCGATGGAAGCGGGAGAGGTCTGTGACTGCTCGCACACGCTGCGCCCATTGGAGGTTTACATGGCCCCCGCTCCTGCTGCCGTTCTCACCGCCGCCTGTCTGATCGCGTTCGCAGGCGGGTGCTCGACGGGGGGATGGGCGAGCGGGAATGCGGAGCCGGCGCCGAGCGGATCGGACCCGATGACTCTGGCGGCGGCGGGCGAGCCGGCGGAGGCGGTGGAGGTTCGGGAGCCCGTGGCGGAAGAGACGCCGATGGAGACCCTGAACGTCAGCCGCGCGAGCTTCGCGGACGAGGGGGCGGACTTTGATCCGTGCGTGTCGCCTGATGGGTCGCGGCTGTTCTTTGCGAGCACGCAGCACCGGAAGACGTCGGACCTGTACGTGAAGCTGACGGACAGCCGCGTGGTGACACAGCTCACGACGGACCCGGCGGAGGACGCGATGCCGGCGCTGAGCCCGGACGGGACGAAGCTGGCGTTTGCGAGCAATCGGAACGGGCAGTGGGACATCTTCGTGATGCCGGCGACGGGCGGGCGCGCGGTGCGGATCACCGACGACGGTGCGGACGAGATCAGCCCGTCATGGTCGGCGGACGGCACGAGCCTGGTGTACTCGCGCGTGGGGGCCGGGCGGTGGGAGATGTGGGTGGCAGGGCTGGCGAACCCGGGAACGCCCAAGTTCATCGGCCACGGGCTGTTTCCGAAGTGGTGCCCGGTGGCGGGGACCGGCCAGGACGGGGCGGACCAGATCGTGTTTCAGCAGCCCAGGGAGCGGGGGAGCCGGACCTTTGGCGTGTGGACGGTGGACGTGACCGAGGCGGGCGTGTCGAACGCGACGCAGATCGTGGCGAGCCCGGATTCGGCGTGCATCAACCCCTCGTGGAGCCCGGACGGGCGCTGGATCGTGTTTGCAGAGATTCCGGCGGGGGGGCGCGCGGAGACGAGGCAGTTCCGGGAGGTGCGAGCGGAGTCGGGATCGCTCTGGATGATCGGCACGACCGGGGAGGGCCGCGTGCCGCTGACGAGCGGGCGGGGGCTGAACCTGAGCCCGGTGTGGGGCCAGGGAGAGCGGCTGTTCTACGTGTCTGACCGGACGGGCCGGGAGAACATCTGGGCGATGGACATGAGGCCGGCGGTGGCGTCTGCGATGGCGGCGTGTGGGGGCCGGGACCAGTTTGCAAGCGAGGCCGGGGAAGGGACTTCGGAATCGGCTGGGGCTCAAGCCGCAGGGGCAGGGCGGGCCGATAACAAGCCTGTCGCCACGGCGCGCGAGATTGAGCCGAATACGCCCCGGTAGACCGGGCACGGGCATCCTGTCGATGCCGCGGGAACGGCTTGGGCGCGGCGTGCGGCGAAGGCGGGTCGATGTCCAACCTGAACTGGCCTTTGGTGGCGGGGGTGCTGCTGGGGGCGGCGTTGCTCGGCTGCGCGAGCAAGCCCAAGGACGTGATCGTGGCGCCGACGAAGCTGCTCTCGCCCTATGACGCGGCGCGGGGGGATGTGCTGTGGGCGGTGGCCCCGGTGAGGAACGAGTCGGGCACGAGCGTGTTCGACACTGCTGCGATCGGCGACAAGCTGGTGGCGGCGGCGGAAGAGATCGAGGGCGTGCGCTGCGTGCCGCTGAACCGGACGATGGACGCGATGCGCTCGCTGAACATGCAGGTGGTGCGGACGCCGGGGGACGCCCGGAACCTGGCGGCGGCGATGGGGGTGGATGGGATCTTGATCGGGACGGTGACGGCGTGGGAGCCCTATACGCCCAAGATCGGGATGTCGGTCGCGCTCTACGCGAGCCCGTCGTGGATGGAGGCCGGTCGAACGCGGCTGGACCCGCGGATGCTGTCGTCGAGCCCCACGGTCGCGACCCCGGACGGGGTGCGGTACGCGGATGCGCCGGCGGCGGTGGCCTCGGAGCATCTGGACGGGAAGAACAACCAGGTGCTCATGGACCTGCAGAGCTTTGCGCAGGGGCGGCAGAAGCACGACTCGGCGCTGGGCTGGAGGCGGTACCTGGTGAGCATGGACCTGTACTCGGAGTTTGCGGCGTTTCGGATGATGGACGGGCTGCTGCGGGAGGAGTGGCTGCGGGCGAACCTGGCCCGGGCGAGCGCCTCGGCGGGCGAGGGGGCGCGCTCCGGGGAGTAGGGGGGGCGGGCCGGGCTTGAATCCGGGGGTTATGGAGCACTTGTGCTGAAGGCGGGGTCCGAGTTGACCGACCAATGCGTTATCGCCCGCCCTCGTAGGGGTGAGGGTGCCCGCGGCTGACGCGGGGTTTCGTGCCAGGAGTCTCTGCCATGTCCACGCTTCCGATCACCGATGCGTTCACGGCGTACCTTGCCAACGAGCGCCATTTCAGCCCGTACACCGCGCGGTGCTACGGGGCCGATCTGCGGCAGTTCGTCGAGTTCCTCGGCACCGAGTACGGGATCGAGGTGCAGGCGGGTGCGGAGAAGGCGGCGATGGACGCGGCGAGCGCGAGCCGCGAGTCGGGCGGGGCGGGGTATGCCCCCAACCAGCCCCTGGCGACGCAGAGCCCCAAGACCGTGACCGAGGTGATCGCGGCGGGGAGCGCGGAGACGATCCGCACCTTCCTGGCGCACCTGGGCGAGCAGAGCTATTCATCCGCGACGCTGGCGAGGAAGATCGCCACGCTGAGGTCGTTCTACAAGTGGGCGGACAAGCGGGGCGTGGCGATGGGCAACCCCATGACCATCATCCGCACGCCCCGGCAGGCCAAGCGCCTGCCCAAGGCGATCACCATCGAGCAGATCGAGCGTCTGCTCGCGGCCCCGGGCGAGGCGGACGTGCTGGGCAGGCGGGACCGGGCCATGCTCGAGACGCTGTACAGCACCGGCATCCGCGTGAGCGAGCTGGTGGGCCTGCAGGTGCAGGACCTGGACCTGGCGGGCGAGGCGTTGCGGGTGCGGGGCAAGGGGAGCAAGGAGCGGATCGTGCCCCTGGGCTCGCACGCGATCGGCGCGATCCAGCGTTACATCGAGATGCTGAAGACGGACCCGAAGTTCGCGGGGCGCGACGCGGGGCCGTTGTTTGTGAACAAGCACGGCGGGCGGCTGTCCAGCCGCAGCGTGCGCAGGAAGCTCGACAAGTACCTCAAGGCGGTGGGGCTGGACCCGACGATCAGCCCGCACACACTGCGGCACAGCTTTGCGACGCACCTGCTGGACAACGGCGCGGACCTGCGGAGCGTGCAGGAGCTGCTGGGGCACCAGAGCCTGTCGACGACGCAGGTGTACACGCACCTGTCGACGCAGCGGATCACGAATGCGTATAACCAGGCGCACCCGCGGGCGCAGGCGAGCT
>JADYXW010000094.1 GCA_020853975.1 Phycisphaerales bacterium | reverse complement strand
TCCGCGGCGACAGAATCGCAGGTCTCTAGAATCACCGAGGTTGGAACTCGAAAGCGTCAGCCTTCCAAGCTGAATGTCGCGGGTTCAAGTCCCGTCGCCCGCTTTTAGCGCTCCCTCAAGTGCGGAGCGCATTGGGTGCCAACTCGCGTCGTCGCCAAGAGTTGTGGGTTCGGCTGTCAAGAAGTGCCGACGACTTGGCTGATGCCCGTGGGTCAAGCGGTGCCAGGGAACGCCACGAAGAGCGAACAAAGCGCTCCCACAGGCGCTCCCTGCATCCACTCAAGGGTCGTTGCCCGGGAGCTGGCCCGCGGGAATTTCATCTACCCCAAACCTCCATGCGATCGCCACCTGATGGCCGAGATCGAGTCTGCCTCGCACAGCGAGGGGCGAATGAACTGGATCACAGGCCAGCGTCGGATCGACGATTCCGCCCGATACCATGCATCGCTGCACACCGCCGGCCCAGCAAGGCGGCACGGGAGTCTTTTCCCATGTGCTGGTCGAGCTCAGGTTCGAGCATGGCAGGCGCCGCGCTGACACCACGAGGTCCAGAGCGGCGATGAGAACACTGGCGAGCTTCGAGAGGTGATCGATGAGGGTCTTCCGCGAGTTCCGCTTTGAGGCAGCGCACCGCCTCCCAGACGCCCCGCCCGGGCACAAGTGCCGCCGGTTGCACGGGCACTCCTATCGGCTCGTCGTGTTCGTTGAAGGCCCCATTGATCCCGCCACAGGATGGGTCATCGACTTCGCTGACATTAAGCAGGTCGTGGACCCGCTCATCGAGCAGTTTGACCATCAGTACCTCAATGAGATCGAGGGACTTTCCAAGCCCACCGCCGAGGTCATCACCCGCTGGACCTGGGACCGCCTCAAGCCGCAGCTCAAGGGGCTCTGCAGATTGGAGCTGTACGAGACTGCGAAGTGTGGTTGCGTGTATGAGGGTTCCCGCGAGACCACGGCCAAGAATCCTCTGCTCACCGATCCCGATCACTGTACTTGAGCGGCCCTTCCCGCGAGACCACGGCGCGGAGTTGGTGTGGAGGGCGACCGCGACGAGTGTACTTGAGGCGGCAGCAAATCCAGCAACACACACCCGCCCAAGCCACACCACGGGCGACCAAGCCACGAACCTGGAGGAATGGGCCGACGATCAGAGAATCCCCTGGGATCCAGCGAGTTGGGAGGGGTTGGTGCCGAGTGTGATTCCGTGGGCGCACAAAAAACCCCCGCGAGTGCGGGGGCAATGACCCCGATGGGATTCGAACCCATGTTCCTACCGTGAAAGGGTAGTGTCCTAGACCGGGCTAGACGACGGGGCCGGCGTGGGGCGATTCTAGGCGGGGCAACTACGCTTGCGCCTGTCCGCGGCGTGCGGACGCGCCTATCGCGGGCCAGACAGGGCGGTGCGCGGGCAGCAGTTGGGCAGCATTCGCATGGGCATCAGCTCGAGAACTCCGACTCCGCCGGTCAGCCGCTGGCCTCTGCCGCCGGGTGCGGGTCGGGTTCTCATCGTGGGAGGCACGTTTGACCCTGTGCATGTGGGGCACGTGCTTGCTGCGACCCGTGCGCGGGATGCGGCGGAGCCGGGGGCGGCGATGCTCTTTGTCCCGGCGGCGGTCTCGCCTTTCAAGCGGCCGGGCGGGGCGGTGGCGGTCGGGCACCGGGTGGTGATGCTCACGCTGGCGCTGCGCGACGCCGCGAACGCCGTCGCGTGGACCGATGAGGTCGATCGGGCCGGGCCGGGGGAGGCGAGCTACACGATCGACACGGTGCGCCGCGCCGCGGCGGTCGCCCCCGCGGGCACCGGGCTTCGCCTCCTGGTCGGCGCCGACCAGGCTTTGCGCCTGCACGAGTGGCGAGAGGCGAGGGCACTCATCGCACTCGCGCCGCCCCTCATCATGATGCGGGGCGATGTGCGGACGGGCGCGGCGCTCGGGGCGGCGCTGCGGGCGGCTTCGTTCTGGACCGGCGCGGAGATTGAAGGGCTGGTGTCGTCGCTGGTGGATGTCGGCGACGACCTGCCCCAGTCGTCCTCGGAGATTCGGGGAGCCATCGCCGGCGGGGGCGTCGGCGCCGTGCCCACGGGTTGGCTGCATCCTGCGGTGGCGGCGTACATCGAATCGCAAGGGCTCTACAGGGCCTGAAGTCGGGTGGAGGCTGGCGGGGCTGCGGGCGGGGGCGGCCACTACGATCGGCCCGTGCGCACGCTGCATGCACAGGTCGTGGTGGTGGGGGGCGGTCATGCCGGGGTAGAAGCCGCGTGGGCCGCGGCGAATGTGCTCGCGGACGCGGGGCCCGGCGCGGTGCTGCTGGTGTCGATGGACCCGTCGAAGATCGGCGTGATGTCCTGCAATCCGGCGATTGGTGGGCTGGCGAAGGGCCAGCTCGTGCGTGAGGTCGACGCGATGGGCGGGCTGATGGGCCTGGCGACGGACGCCACGGGCATTCAGTTTCGCGTGCTGAACACGAGCAAGGGCCCGGCGGTGCATGGCCCGCGGGCCCAGTGCGACAAGCACGCGTACGCGGAGGCCGTCCAGGCGATGGTGGCGTCGAGGCCTGAGATCCGTGTGGTCGCGGGGAGCGTGGAAGGACTGCTCATCGAGGGCGATCGCTGCGTCGGAGCCCGTGTGGTGGGTGCCGCGCGGGGCGCGGGGGCCTGCGGCGGGCTGGATTGGGGCATGCTCGCCCTCTGGCCCGAGGGAGAGGTGGAGCTGCACGCCGCGTCGGTGGTGCTCACGACCGGCACATTCATGCGCGGGCTGATGCACACGGGAGAGCAGCGGACCGAGGGAGGGCGGTACGGCGAGGCCGCCGCGCGGGGGATTTCGGCGTCGCTGGCGTCGCTGGGCTTTGAGCTTGGACGGCTGAAGACGGGCACGCCGCCGCGGCTGCGCCGAGGGAGCATCCGCTGGGAAGGGCTCACCGAGCAGAAGGGCGACGGGGCGCCCGTGCCTTTCAGCGACCTCAGCGGCGAGGGGGCTCGCCTCTTGGCGTTCCCGTCGGTCGCGTCGTTTCCGGTGCTGCGCCAAGTCTCGTGCCGCGAGACTTCGACGAACGCCGCTGCTCACATCGTCATCCGCGAGAACCTGCACCGGGCGCCGATGTACAGCGGGCAGATCGAGTCCGCGGGCCCGCGGTATTGCCCGAGCATCGAGGACAAGGTCGTGCGGTTTGCGGAGCGAGAGTCGCACGGCGTGTTCCTGGAGCCCGAATCTCTCCGCGACGACTGGGTGTATTGCAATGGCATTTCCACCAGCCTTCCTTCGGACGTGCAGGACCGCATCGTGCGGAGCATGCCGGGGTGCGAGGACGCGGAGATCCTGCGGTACGGCTACGCGGTGGAGTACGACATGGTCAGGCCCCACCAGATCGACGCGTCGGGCATGACCCGGCGGTTCGGGGGGTTGTTTCTCGCGGGGCAGATCAACGGCACGAGCGGCTATGAGGAAGCCGCGGCGCAGGGGCTGGTCGCCGGCCTGAACGCGGCCCGCTTCGCGAGCGGGCAGCAGCAGGTGGTGCTCGGGCGAGAGACCTCGTACATCGGCGTGCTGATGGACGACCTGGTGACGAAGACGCCGGTGGAGCCATACCGGATGTTTACCAGCAGGGCGGAGCACAGGCTGACCCTGCGTGCCGACAACGCGCCTGACCGGCTGACCCCGCTCGCGGAGAGCCTTGGCCTGCTCGGGGGCGGGCCCCTGGGTGGGATGCGCGTGCGGGCGTTCCGGCGCCGGGGTGAGCAGCTCGCCATGCTGCACCGGCGCATCGAGGGCGCGAGCGTGGGGGGGCAGCCCCTGGCGCAGGCCATCCGGGGTCAAGCGTTCAGCCTCGCGGACTGCGTGCGGTGCCTTCCCGACGGGGCCGCGCCCGAGGCGGTGTGGCGGACGGCGTACGCGGACCTGCGATACGCGGGGTACATGCCCCGGGTGCAGGCGGAGATCAGAAGGCAGCGAGAGATGGAAGACCGGCGTCTGCCGGACGACGTGCCCTTTGAGGCGCTCACGCACCTGAGGACGGAGGCGCGGCAGGCGCTGTCGAGGTTCCGGCCCCGCTCGTTCGGGCAGGCGTCGAGGCTGGAGGGGATCACGCCGGCGGACCTCACGCTGCTCTCGGTGCTGGTGGACCGGTGGCAGAGCTCGAGGTAGCGGGGCGGGCGGGCGGGTACGCTTCGCCTGTTGCACTCTACGGCGATGTACATCCCCCTGCTCACCCTGGCCCGCGGAGGCGATGGCAAGGCCCTCGCGGTACAACTGCTCGTGCTGCTCGCCACCGCTGCGGCGGTCGCGACGCTCTTTCGCCGTCTGAGGCTCGAGATCATCCCGGGGTACCTGATCGCGGGGGCCATTGTGGGCCCGCACGCGCTGGGGCTGGTGGGGGACGCCGCCGCAGTCGAGACGACCTCTTCGCTCGCGGTCATCCTGCTGATGTTCATCATCGGGATGCACCTGGACCTGAGCGCCGTGAGACGCGGGCTGCTGCCCCTGGTCGCGATGGGCGTGATCTCGACGCTGGCGGTGACGGCGGTGGTCTTCGCGGCGATCGTGGCGTTCGTACCGCCACCCCAGGCCCTGGTCGTGTCCTTCGCGCTCGCGTTCTCGTCGACGGCGGTGTTTGTCCGCATCGTCGCGGAGCGCCGGGAGGCTCGATCGCTCCACGGCCGAGCGGGGATCGGTATCGCGATCGTGCAGGACCTGTTCACGGTTATCGTGATGGCCCTGCTGCCCCCGATCGCGCGCTGGGCGGGGGCGGACTTCAGCGGGGCCGCCGACCGCGCGTCGCACGGGCTGCCCAAGTGGGCCGAGTTTCTCGCCGCGGGCGGCGTGGGCCTGGGCGGGATCGTGGTGATGATCCTCACGGGGCGGGTGCTTCTGCCCCGTATCCTGAGGCTGGTGGCGCTCTCGGGCTCGTCGGAGCTGGTGCTGGTGGTCTCGGCGGCGATCTCGCTGGGGGCCGCGATCGGCGCCGCGTCGCTGGGCTTCAGCCCGGAGATGGGCGCGTTCCTCGCGGGCTTCCTGCTCGCGGCGACTCCATTCCGATACCAGCTCGCGGGGCAGCTCGCGCCCGTGCGAGACCTGCTGATGGCGGTGTTCTTCACCGGCGTGGGCATGTGGGTCGATCCGGCGGTCGTGGCGGACCACTGGCTGCTGGTGTTCGGCGGCGGGCTCACGGTGCTGCTGATCAAGACGCTGCTGATCGGCGCGAGTTCGTGGCTGGCGGGGGTGTCGCCCCCGCAGGCGTTCCTGACCGGCGCGTACCTGAACCATGGGGGCGAGTTCAGCCTGGTCGTCATCGCGGCCGCGGCGACCGTGGGCATTCTCACGGGCGCCGGGGCGGGTGTGGTCATCGCGATCGTCATCCTGACGCTCATCATCTCTCCGCTGCTCATCGGCCCTGCCCACACGCTGGCGGCGCGCCTCTCGCGCGTGCCCATCTCGCCATTCTCGGGCCGGGCGGCGGGGTTGTTGGAGCCCGCCCCTGCTGCCGCCGTTGGGACGCCGGCAGGGGGCAAGGTCGTCATCATCGCGGGCTTCGGGCCCGTGGGGCGCACCCTCGCGGACCGCCTTTCGGCCGCGCGCGTCCTCGTCCGCGTCATCGAGCTCAACCCGCGCACCGTCGAGAAACACGTGGCGTTCGGCAAGGAGTTTTTCTACGGCGATGTGACGAACCCGGAAGTCTTGGAGCGGGCCGGGGTCACGCACGCCGACGCGGTCATCCTCACCATCCCCGACGACGAGACCACGATCAAGGCGATCAGAGAGGTTCGGGCGATGGCGCCCCACGCCTACATCGCGGCCCGCACCGCGTTTCTCAGCGGGCGGTTCGTGGCGCAGCAGTTCGGTGCCGACCACGTGACGGTGGAGGAGGTCGCGACCGCGCAGGCAATGGAGCGGGAGGTTCTCAACGGCCTGGAGCGTGTGCTCGGGCCGCGCTGGTGGGAGCGGCCCCCGACGCCCCGGACAGATCCTGATGTGGACGACGCCGCGGGCCAGCCGCCGAGCCGCTCCTAGGCCCAGCCCAGGTGAGCGGCGAGGGAGCGGGACGCGCCGATGACCCCTCCGGGGGCGGAGGCCATCCAACGGTCAACCTCTCGCACCGGTAC
The DNA here is from genome assembly GCA_020853975.1 of Phycisphaerales bacterium. Taxonomy (GTDB): domain Bacteria; phylum Planctomycetota; class Phycisphaerae; order Phycisphaerales; family UBA1924; genus RI-211. The sequence continues at coordinate 8,495 of JADYXW010000094.1, read as the reverse complement.
CCACGCCACCTCGGTGTATTCCCAGTTTGCGGGCGAGGCGCGCAGCGCCGCGAGCGGCCCAAGGTGCAACAACATGCACACGTCGTCGCTGCACGCGTGCCGGTCGCGCACGACAGCCACGGGCACGCCGCCGGAAACACGCAGCCCGATTTCCTCTTCCACTTCGTCCGCAAGGTGCTCGGCGAGGCCGCGCTCGGTGATCTCCTGCACGGAGGCGGGCGGCGCGGAGACGCCCCCAGAGGGGCCCAGCTCCCACTGTCCGCCATAGATTCGGACGCCCGGGCCTCGCCTGCCAAAGAGCACGTGCCGGGCGCCGTGGGCGTCCGTTGCGAGCAGCACGCCGGTTACCGCGAGCATGCGCACACCGGTCTGGATGCGGGGCTGGACGACCAGCCTCTGATAGCTGTCGCGCCGGCACGCGATGTGGCCCAGGGCAGGGTCAAGGGACACGACCGAGAGCACCTGCCCGTTGAAGAGCTTGGGGTTTGCGTCGCGCTGCGAGGCCCATTCGCGGCCGATGGGGGTGTCGGCCGCCGCCTCGGCCGGCGCCGCGTCGCGGCCGATGGTGACGCGCACCGACCCGGGCCACGCAAAGAGCTCGATCTCGCGCGGTGCGTCCTGCATCACCCGCCCAGGAGAGCGCCGGCGTCCGGGAGCATTCCCTCGAGCCCCAGCGCCTTGGCCTCTTCGTCCATCGCGGCCTTCAGTGCCGCCTGCGCCATGGCCAGACCGTTGTTCACCGCTTCGGCGATCAGGTTGCTGGCGAGCGCCCGCGTGCTCGCGTCCGCCGCCATCCCAACGATCAGCCCCGAGGCCAGCTCGACGCTCACGACGCGCAACTGCCCGGAGACGACCGCCTTGGCGGCCCCGGCCCCGGCCTCGCCGGTCACGAGCGTTCGGGCCATCTTCTCCCGCACCCGGTCGCCGGCCTCGCGGAGTTTTTCCTTGTTCTTCATGAGCCCGGCCAGGGCCCCGAGCATCTTCATGTTGTCCAGCAACGGGGTCTCCTTCGGGTTCAGGGGTGCTGTCCCCCGGGGACGGAGCGTAGTGGGGGATGGGCCCTCCCGCGTTCTCGGGCCTTTGCACCTCGCAACCTTGCCACGGTCGAACACCCCTCCCGGCCGATGAGTAGGTACGGGTAGCCTACCGGCCGTACTATCGCCCCAGTGGGGGCAGAGGGAAGCGCTTCGCATGTGCGGAATCGTCGCCTACGTCGGCACCAAACAGTGCCAGAACCTGCTTCTCGAAGGCCTGAAGCGTCTCGAGTATCGCGGCTATGACTCCGCCGGCATCGCGACCCTCGAGAAGGGCAAGATCCGCGTCGTCAAGACCATCGGCCGCGTGGCCAACCTCGAGGACAAGCTTGAAGAGGTGGGGGGCGTCGCCGGCACCATGGGCATGTGCCACACCCGGTGGGCGACGCACGGCGGGGTGACCAACCCCAACGCGCACCCGCACACCGACGACAAGTCCGGCATCTGCCTCATCCACAACGGCATCATCGAGAACTACGCCAGCCTCAAGACCCTGCTCGAGGAGAAGGGACACCGCTTCACGAGCCAGACCGACACCGAAGTCCTCGCCATGCTGATCGGCGAGTTGTACGAGGGTGACCTCGAGGCCGCGGTCCAGGCCGCCCTGCGCGAAGTCACCGGGGCCTACGGCATTGTCGTGATGTGCGAGAAAGAGCCCGGCGTGCTTGTCGCGGCCCGTAAGGGCAGCCCGCTCATGGTTGGGGTGGGCGACGGCGAGCACCTCGTGGCGTCCGACGGCTCGGCGCTTATTTCCCACACCTCGCGCGCCTTCGCCCTCGAGGACTACCAGGTGGTGAAGCTCACCGCCGACGGCTTCCGCACCAGCACCATCCACAACGTCCCCGTCACGCCCAAGGTGCAGCAGCTCGAGATCGAGCTGGAGAGCATCGAGCTCGGCGGCTACTCGCATTTCATGCAGAAGGAGATCTTCGAGCAGCCCAAGTCGCTGCGGAACACCTTCCGCGGGCGGTTTGTGGCCGAGGAAGGGCGGGTGATCCTGGGCGGCCTAGCGGACCACGCCAAGGAGCTCACGAAGGCCCGGCGCTTGGTGATGCTCGGGCAGGGCACGGCGCTTCACGCCGCCATGATCGGGCGATACCTCATGGAGGACCTGGCGAAGGTCCCCGCGGTCGCGGAGTTTGCGAGCGAGTTCCGTTACCGCAACCCAATCATCGAAGAGGGCACGGTCGCGATCGCGGTCTCCCAGAGCGGCGAGACCGCGGACACGCTCGCGGCCCTGAGCGAGGCCCAGGACCGGGGGGCGCTCGCGCTGGGCGTCATCAACGTCGTGGGCTCCACGATGGCAAGGCAGACCGACGCGGGCGTGTACCTGCGGGTGGGGCCCGAGATCGGCGTGGCAAGCACCAAGGCGTTCGTGGGCCAGGTCGCGGTGCTCTCGATGATCGCCATGTGGATGGGCCGCCGCCGCTTCATGGGGGCGAGCGAGTGCGGCGACCTCCTCCGCGCACTCGAGCAGATCCCCTCGCACATCGAGCGCATCCTCGCGACCGATGCGCAGATCAAGCGAGTGACGGAGAAGTACGTCGACCGAGAGAACTGGCTGTTCCTGGGGCGCGGGTACAACTACCCTACGGCCCTGGAGGGCGCGCTCAAGCTCAAGGAGATCTCGTACATCCACGCGGAGGGAATGCCCGCGGCGGAGATGAAGCACGGCCCGATCGCCCTCATCAACGAGGGCATGCCGGCGGTGTTCATCGCCAACAAGGGGCGGCAGTACGAGAAGGTGATGTCGAACATCCAGGAGGTCCGCGCCCGGGGCGGGCACGTGATCGCGGTCGCGACCGAGGGCGATGAGTCCATCCGCAACTATGCGGAGGACGTGCTGTACGTCCCCGACATCCCCGAGGCGCTGAGCCCGATGACCACGATCGTGCCGCTGCAGCTGATGGCGTACCACGCCGCCGTGCTGCGGGGCCACGACGTGGACAAGCCCCGGAACCTGGCCAAGAGCGTGACAGTGGAGTAGGGGTGGCCGGGCGGGGTGACGCATGGCGAAGAAGCAGACCCCCCCGTTCCTCAAGCGCCGTGTCGCGTGGTTTGTGCTTCTGATTGTCGGGCTCTCGCTGACGAGCCCGGTCGTGACATATCTGCTGCGGAACAAGGTTCCTGCCTTGGCCTACGTCGCGGCGACCGCCATCCCCGGCCTGGGCAGCGGGCTGCTCTCGATGTGGTTCGGCCGCGCCATGCTGCGAGAGGTGAAGCAGGCCGAGTGCCTGGGTTGGAAGCGCTGCTGGCACTGCGGCTATGACCTCACTGGCGCCGCCGCGGACGGCCTGTGCCCAGAGTGCGGGAACGCCTACACGCGAGAGAACCTGGCGGCGAAGTGGAGGCTCTTGGCCCACAAGCAGGCCCCGAAATCGACTCCGGGGGCACCGCCCACGAGCCCGGCACCGTCCGACGCGCCCGGCGCTACGAGCCCGCCGGGGGCCTGAGATCGGCCTTTAGCGCTACCTCCGTGCGTGTCTTGGCGGGCGAGATAGGTCAGCACGGAGCCCACGGCGAAGTCGCCGAAGACGTAGGTGCCGAACATCGGGCGGTTGGGACCACCGCCCCGGGTGATCTCGTCCCACACTCGTCCGGCGGGCGCGTTGATGTCGACGCTGAAGACCGCCTCGATCATGTGCCGGCTCCGCGAGGGGGGAGGAAATCGCCCGGGGGCGGGGGGTGGACCGCCCCAAGGCGTGCCGGTGCCACTTCGGCCCGGCGTTTCAGGTTGGTGAGCGCTCCCGCCCACATGGATTCATACCGGGTGCGCCCATGGGTGGCTCCTTCAGGTGCTGGGGCTGCCGACCATCGGCAACACGTGACAAAAATATCGCGTATGTGCGCGTGCGCCAGGGGCTCTTCGGGCTGACGGGTCTCCGAGGGTCGTGCCTTTGCGCCCCCCTAGTATTCCAGTCTCATGACCACCCACGATGTCTTTGCCGATGCGCTCAAGAGGCTCGACGCCGCCACGCTGCACGCCAATGCACACCCGGAGACGGTCGCGCGGCTGCGCCAGCCGAAACAGCACTTGGAAGTCTCTATTCCCGTCCGCATGGACGACGGCAGCCTGCGCATCTTTACCGGCTATCGCTGCCGGTATGACGACACCCGTGGCCCGGCCAAGGGCGGCATCCGGTTCCACCAGGATGTGTCCGCGGCGGAGGTCAGGGCCCTCGCCTTTTGGATGACCTTCAAGTGCGCCTGCGTGGGGCTGCCCTTCGGAGGTGGAAAGGGCGGGGTGATTGTTGATCCGGCGACCCTCAGCAGCGCGGAACTTGAGCGACTCAGCCGGGGCTACATGCGGGCCATCGCCTGGGCCGTGGGAGTAGACGTGGATGTGCCCGCTCCCGACGTCAACACCGGTCCGCTTGTCATGGCGTGGATGGCCGATGAGTACGCCGCGGTCGTCGGGCACCGGGAGCCCGGGGTGATCACGGGCAAGCCCGTGGCGGTGGGGGGCTCGGTGGGCCGGGACGACGCCACGGCCCGTGGCGGATACTACATCCTCAAGGAGCTCGAGCAGCGGCTTGGCCTCGACAAGCGGCCCGAGCCCCGCACGGTGGTCATCCACGGCTTCGGCAACGCGGGCGAGAACATGGCCAAGCTGTGCTCCGCGGACGCGGCGTACCGGGTGATCGCGGTCAGCGACTACACCGGGGCCCGCTTCAACCCCAAGGGACTCAACATCAAGGCCATGGGCGAGTACAAGCGCAAGCACAACAAGCTGGAGCCGGCCTCGGAGCTCGCCGACGGCACGAAGGAGATCTCCAACGCGGAGCTGTTGGAGCTGGAGTGCGACCTGTTGGTCCCAGCGGCGATCGAGAACGTCATTACCGAGGCCAATGCCGCGCGCGTGCGGGCCAGGGCGATCCTGGAGCTTGCCAACGGCCCGGTCACGCCCGAGGCCGACGCCATCCTCTGGGAGCGGCACATCCCCGTGGTTCCGGACATTCTGGCGAACGCCGGGGGCGTCACCGTGAGCTACTTTGAGTGGACGCAGAACAAGTCCGGGTATTACTGGACCCTCCCGGAGGTTCACGAGCGTTTGCAGCGGAAGATGGCGCTGGAGTTCAGCGAGATGTACGAGGTCGCGAAGTCCAAGAAGATCCCGATGCGGACCGCGGCGTATGTGCACGCCCTGCAGCGTCTGGCTCCGGCCCTGGAGAGCACGGGGACTCGGCGGACCTACGCCAAGGAGTAGCCCGGGGGGGGGCATCCCCGCGGCGTGCCGAACGCCTAAACTCACTTTCCCGCCGCCACGGGAGGTTTCGGCCCGGTGGGATCGCACCACTCTGCGCCGACCTCACCCCGCTTGGCTCTCACCCCCATGTCCCCTGAAAACCAGCCCGCCCCCGCGTCCTCCACCAGCCCCGCATTCACCGCCGAGATGCAGGCAGAGATCGACGCCGCGATGGCGGAGCTGGACAAGGCCAACGCCGCGCCGGCGAAGTCCAAGTCTCCCGCGGCGATCCGTGGCCCGCGGGTGATCCAGTCCGGGCGTGAGCACCGCACCGGCCGGGTTGTTTCTGTGGGTCCGACCGACGTCTTCATCGAGTTCGGCCCCAAGGAGCTTGGTGTCGTCTCTCGCACGCAGTACACGCCCGAGCAGCTCCCGGCTGTGGGCGACAGCGTCGAAGTCGTGGTCGACAAGTTCGAGGCCTCGGAGAGCCTGTTTGTCTGCTCCCGGCCCGGCTCGGTGCAAAAAGCCGCCTGGGAGATGCTCGAGGCCGGGCAGGTCGTCGAGGCCCGCGTCACGGGGGTCGCGTCCAAGGACGGCAAGCAGGTGGGGCTGGAGCTCGAGCTTGGCGGGCACGGGGCCTTCATGCCCGCGGGGCAGGTCGCGTTCGAGCACGTCGCCGATCTGTCGGTCTTCGTGGGCGAGAAGCTCAAGTGCGTGGTCACCCGCGTGGACCGCTCGGGAAGGGGCAACGTTGTTGTTTCCCGCCGCGAGGTTCTCGCGCACGAGCGTGAAGAGAAGGCGGAGCAGCTCAAGGGCACGCTGGCGGAGGGCCAGACCCTGACCGGCACGGTCCGCAAGATCATGGACTTCGGGTGCTTTGTGGACATCGGGGGCATCGACGGCCTAGTCCACTTCACGGACATTTCCTACGACCGCGTGAACTTCGGCGCCAAGAACGTGGCCAAGTTCGTGCAAGAAGGGCAGTCGGTCAACGTCCGGATTCTCAAGCTGGACTGGGACAACAAGCGCATCAGCCTTGGCCTGAAGCAGACCCAGTCCGACCCCTTCCAGACCGCCGCCAACTCGGTGGCCGAGGGGGCCGAAGTCACCGGGCGCGTGACGAAGATCATGGACTTCGGGTGCTTTGTGGAGGTCGGCCCGGGTGTGGAAGGGCTGGTGCACATCTCCGAGCTGGACCACCGGCGCGTCGCCGCGGTGGGCGACGTCGTGAAGGTCGATGAGATCGTGCGTGCGAAGGTCATCAAGATCGATAAGGACTCGCGGCGCATCAGCCTGTCGATCAAGGCCATGAAGCCCCTGCCCGAGGTGACCATGGGTGGCGGCGCGGGTGGGCCGGGCAAGGGCGGCAAGGGGAAGCGGGGCACCGACTTCGGCGGGCGGACCGTCGAGGAGATCAAGAAGGAGACGCCCGCGCTCCGCCGTGCCCGCGAGAAGGCCAAGATGATCCAGTTCAAGGGCGGCCTGGGCTAAGGAGCCCTGCCCGCGTGACCCTTCACCCGCGCCCCACCGGCGAGCCCGCCGGCGGGTGCATCGCCCACTCAGCAGAGCCACCCCATGGAAGCAGGCATCGTCGGTCTCCCCAACGTCGGCAAGAGCACCCTCTTCAACGCGCTCACACGCGCCAACATCCTTGCGGCCAACTACCCCTTCGCCACCATCGAGCCCAACGTGGGCGTTGTGCCGATTCCCGATCCGAGGCTGGAGACGATCACCCGCTACATCCCGCCTCAGAAGGTGGTGCCCGCGGCCCTGCGCCTGGTTGACATCGCGGGGATCGTGAAGGGTGCGAGCGAGGGCGAGGGCCTGGGCAACAAGTTCCTCAGCCACATCCGCGAGGTCGACGCCATCCTGCAGGTCGTCCGCTGCTTCACCAAGGCCCCGGGGGGCGAAGAGATCCTCCACGTCGCGGGGAGCATCGACCCCATGCGCGACATCGAGATCATCAACACCGAGCTGGTGCTTGCAGATCTGCAGACCGTCGAGGGCGCCATCGGCAAGTCAGAGCGTGCCGCCAAGAGCGGCAAGCCCGAGGACATCGCCCGCTACGAGGTGCTCAAGAAGCTCAAGCCGGTCCTGGAGTCGGGCAAGCCCGCCCGAACCTGCCGGATCGAAGAGCCCGAGCAGGCGAGGCAGCTCAAGCAGCTCGGCCTCATCACCGTCAAGAAGGTCCTGTACGTCATGAACGTGGACGAGGACGACCTTGAAGGCACCAGCCCCACCTGCCAGAAGGTGCGGGCGCACGCCAAGGCCGAGGGCAGCGAGGTCGTGCCCGTGTGCGCGAAGATCGAGAGCGAGCTGTCGCAGATGCCCCCCGCGGAGCAGAAGGAGATGCTCGAAGCCCTGGGCCTGAAGGAGCCCGCGCTGGACGCGGTGGCGCACGCGACGTACCGGCTGCTGGGCCTGCAGTCGTACTTCACGGCGGGCGAGAAGGAAGTGCGTGCGTGGACGGTGCCCGTGGGCGCGACGGCACCCCAGGCCGCGGGAGTGATCCACACGGACTTCGAGCGGGGCTTCATCCGGGCGGAGGTCTACACCCTTGCGGACCTGGAGAAGTACAAGAGCGAGAAGGCGATCAAGGAAGCGGGGAAGATGCGCGTCGAGGGCAAGGAGTACGTGATGCACGACGGGGACATCTGCCACTTCCTGTTCAACGTGTGAGGCTGGGAGGCCCGAGCGTCACCCCGCATTGACACGCCAGTGACCAAGTGGGGTGCCTAGGCTTGACCAACCCCCCCGTTGATTCTGATCCCAGTGCGTCAGGCTCGCAATGGTCGGCCGATCGGACCGAACGTCGATGCCAAACCAGTTTCTCCCGTCGTGTGCGCTGCCCCACGTCAGGATGGACTGGACTTGGTGCAGGGCGGTGGTGCGGACTGAGCGGGGCGGGACGGACTGTGACACCTGTGATCGAGTGCCGTCCTCGTAGAGCAGCTCGATCGTGACCATCGCGGTGTCGTCGTTGGGATTCGCGACGCAGAGGTACTCGACGGTGACGGTGCCGGCGCCGGCGACGGCCATGAAGGCGTCGCCAAAGAGCCAGCGGCTGGAGGCAAGCGATAGCGCCTGCGTGGAGAGCCCGTCGCCCTTTGACGGGTCGTTCAAGGTCATCGCGGTTGCGACGGGCCGGCTCGATCTCACACGCACAAAGCCCCCGACGCCCCGGGCCAGGTTGAGGTCGCTCGCCGAGTAGGAGGCCGCGGTCCGTGCCGGGAGCGTGAAGGTCTGTGCTGGCCCGGGGGAGCCGGATGCGTAGG
>JADYXW010000093.1 GCA_020853975.1 Phycisphaerales bacterium | reverse complement strand
GCCGGATGCGGAGACCGCACCGATCACGGACGGCGAGGCGGTCGTCTCCATCGTGGGCACGCTGGTGTCCATGCAGGGCGCGCACCACGTCACGTTCCGCGGCCTCACCTTCGAGCACGCCCGCGGCACCGCTGTCCGCATCGAGAGAGCGCTGGGCAACCGCGTCGAGGACTGCACGCTCCGCAACATCGGCTCCTGGGCCGTGAGCATGAGCGGCGAGAACAGCGGCGTGTTCAACTGCGAGGTCACGGGCACGGGCGACGGGGGCATCCGGCTCAGCGGCGGCGACCGCAAGGCGCTCACGCCCGCCAACCTCGTCGCCGAGAACAACCACATCCACCACTGGAGCCGCTGGAACCGCATGAACCGCCAGGGGATCGCGCTCTCCGGCGTGGGCAATCGCGCCGCGAACAACCTGCTGCACGACTCGCCCCACACCGCGATCCACTTCAGCGGCAACGACCACATCATCGAGCTCAACGAGATCCACCACGTCTGCACCGAGTCCAACGACGCCGGGGCGATCTACGCCGGGCGCGACTGGAGCATGCGCGGGAACGTCATCCGCCACAACTACCTGCACCACCTCAGCGGCTTCACCGGCGGGCGGGACCAAGGGTGCATCGGCATCTACCTCGACGACCTGTTCAGCGGCGTCACGATCACGGGCAACGTGTTCTACGACGTGACGATGGCGGCGTACATCGGCGGCGGGATGGACAACCGCGTCGAGAACAACCTCTTCGTGGACTGCAAGCCCGCCGTGCACGTGGACGCGCGCGGCCTGGGGTGGGCCAACAAGTGGCCCGAGCAGTGGCTGGCCGAGATCAAAGAGAAGGGCACGCTCTCGGGCGTGCGGTTTGACAAGCCGCCGTACAGCGAACGCTACCCCGACCTGCTGACGCTCCTCACGCGCACGCCCCCGCCGCCCGCGCCCACGGGCAACATCATCGCGCGGAACATCCAGTTCGGCGGGACGTGGAGCCACTTCGAGAACGGCGCGGGGTCGCTGGTGACGATCGAGCACAACCTGCTGGGCGTTGATCCGCTGTTCGTCGATGCCGCGGCGGCAAAGGCCGGCGCCTCGGCGAGCGCGTTCCGCCTGCGCGACGATTCACCGGTGTTCAAGCCGGGCGCGATGGGGGACGCGGGATTCCAGCCCATCGCCTTCGAGAAGATCGGACGGACCACGCGCAGCGCCGACGGCGCGAAATAAGGAGCAGCGATCATGGCCGAGCAGCCGCACGAGCACGCACCCACCCCCACGCCCCAGCAGCTCGCCGCCCAGCGCCGCGAACTCACGCCCGACGCGACCGCGGCGTTCCTGGCCTTCTCGGGCAAGGTCTTCGCCGCGGGCGCGCTAGATGCCAAGGCCAAGCAGATCATCGCTGTCGCGGTGGCGCACGTGACGCAGTGCCAGCAGTGCATCCGGTCGCACACCAAGTCCGCCCTGCGTGCGGGCGCGACGCCGCAGGAACTCATGGAGGCGGCGTGGGTCGCGGCGGAGATGCGGGCGGGCGGCGCGTACGCGCACTCGAACGTGATGCTCGCGGCAGTCCACGAGGAGCAGTCACCTTCCGGCAGCGCGGAGCCGCGGGCGTGACCGCCGCGCGTGAAACGGTCCGGCTCAAGCGCGTGTACGACGCGCCGGCGGACGCCGACGGCTACCGCGTGCTGGTGGACCGCCTCTGGCCGCGCGGGCTCACCAAGCAGCGGGCGCGGGTAGACCTGTGGCTCAAGGAGGTCGCCCCGTCCACGGACCTGCGGCGGTGGTACCACGCGGAGTTGACGCGTTGGCCCGAGTTCCGCAAGCGTTACAAGGCCGAGCTCACCGAGCCCGACACCCCGGGCCACGCCGCGCTCGGAGAGCTCCGCGCGATCGTGCGCGAGCACGCCAAGTGTGGCTTGAAGGGCGTGACGCTGGTGTACGGCGCGAGGGACGCGGAGCAGAACCACGCGGTGGTGCTGCGCGAAGTGCTGCTCCGGCGGGGTTCACGATGAGCGCACCGCCAGGCTGATGGAGGCCTTGAGGGCTCGGTCGCCGCGCGGCTGGACGCTCACTTCCCCGCCTTCCTCCGGTTGCAGTCCTTGCAGAGCATCTGGCAGTTCTTGGCGTCGGTCTTGCCGCCCTCGTGCCAGGGCTTGATGTGGTCGCCTTCCATCTCGCCCAAGTCCAGTTTCCTCTGGTCCTTCTTGGGGCACTTGGGGCACTTGCCCTTCTGCCGCTCGTACGCCTCGCGCTTCATGTTGGGCGAGAAGGCACGGATGTTCAGGTGCGATTCGTCGCCGTCGAGCACATAGGAGTAGATCCCCGGCTTGCTGGTCACGTCCTCATCTTCCATGAGGTCCGCGACCTGCTTTTCGAGCTTCTTGGGGTCCAGTGCCTTCTTCCCACCCTTCCCCCCCGCGCCGAACTCGTTGAACAGCGGCCCCCACGCCACGCCTTTCATCTCTTTGCGGTACTTCGGGAACGTCGCCTTGGTCCAGTCGATGACGCTGCGGAAGTGGTTCCAGAGCGCGACCTCGCTCGGGTCGTGCTGGTGCCGCCCCATGTACTCCTCGATCGACTTGACCCCCTCCGCCTCCATGTGCCACTCGATCGCGGTTTCGAGGTATTCCTGGCGGATGGCGACGCCCCGGAGATAATCCCCCGCGAGGCCGTAGGCGGCGCAGCCGGTCTTGCTGAAGTAGCGTTTGGCGTCGGCGGTCCACGGCCCGGCGTAGACGGCGTTGCGGAGTTCCTGGTCGGTGAGGTTTTCGCCCGCGATGTTGATGGTGCGGAACCACTCCAGCCGCTCGGAGTCGGTGCCGGAGCAGAAGTAGACCATGCACTCGTAGTCGAGGAGGCGCCGCTTCTGGTCGTCCTGGAGGTTGCTGAAGTAGAGGCCGTCGATGCGGGGTGGACCCGTCTACTTGGTGAACGTAATACGGTCAACGAGGAATCCGTCCACGTCTTCAAGGTCGAGCATGTACTTCGGTGGTCGCGGCGCGCCGTTGGAGTTGCGGCCTTGATTCATGCAGCCCAAACGACCCACCGCCGCCTTGTCGAACCGCAGGAAAAGCAGTTCGGCGAGCCCCGCCTTGGTCTTGCGGTAGGGTGAGACTTCGGTGCGGGCGCGGCGCTCCTTTTCGTAGGCCGACAGGCCGCCCTTGAGTTCGCTGTGCCACTTCTGGAACGTCCGGTTCACGTCGTTGTACTCAACGTCGCAGAGGACGCCTTTCGGCCCCGGAGGGGCCTCGGGCTGTAGCCACGGGTGGAGCGCAGCCCGCGTCTTCGCGGGCGGCGCGCAACCCGTGGAAGGCGTGTCCGTTCCTCGATCCTGCCCCGGAGGGGCAGAGGAGGAGCCCGACCGCGCGGCGGTTCAGTCGAAGACATAGCGCTCGCCGAGCTCGATGCCGTGGGCGTGGAGCAACTTCAGCAACTCGGCCTTGAAGTCTTCCTTCTTGTGATGTTCGTGCTGCCCCGAGATGTACTTCTTGACGGCTCCCTCCTGGGACTTGCTCACCGAAAACACGCTGTACCCCTCCTGCCACGCGAACGCGCCGAGAGCGGGGAAGGTGTCATGCACCCACTTCGACGAGCGGGCCTTGACCGTGCGCATCAGGTCCGACACCGACTCATCGGGCCGCCACCGCAGGTACATATGGACGTGGTCTTCTACGCCGCCGATGTCGTGGGGCACGCCCTTTTCCGCCCGCACGATGCCGCCCAAGTACGGATAGAGCCGCTCGGCGATGTCGGGCGTGACCCACGGCTCGCGGTGCTTGGTGCTGAAGACGACGTGCAAGAGAATCTGGGAGTAGGTGCCGGGCATGTCGGGCCTTGCGGTTGCGGGGGCGCTTCCTCTGCCCCTCCGGGGCAGGATGAGAATAGAAGGGGGACACGCGTTCCACGGGTTCCGCGAGGCATCGCCCCTGGCCGCTGCGCGGCGGGGCGGCCTCGCTCCACCCGTGGCTACACCCCGACGCCCCGTTGGGGCGTTCAGAGCCGATCATGCCGCCAGTGTCCACGCGCCGTTGATGAGCGCGATGGTGCCGCGCTTCTTCAACTGCTGCTGCGCCGACCGCGCGGCGTGCTTCCACTTCTTCCCGAACCGCTTGCCGTCGATCACGCGGTCCACGGTGTCATCACAGAGGTCGGGGTGCATGTTCTGGATCAAAGGGTGCATGGTTTCGGTTGAGAGCGGGCCGTGGCGGCGAAGGAGGAACTCGATCGTTCTGGCGAAGACCGTGTGGACAGGGCCACCGGCCAGACGCGCCCGCACCAGCGTGTCCGACGCGGACCTGAGCACGGCACGGAGACGGCGGGTGGAAGCCCGGGAAGCGGAAGCGGTTTGCGCCCGGTACGCTGCCCGTGCGTCAGCAGCGAGGCCGCACATCTCGTCGAGGGTCGCGTTGTCCACATCGGCCCCGAGGTCCGCGTACGCGGATACTTCGTCGTCGATATGTGCAGCGCTCATGGGATCGTCGATTAGGAGCCCGCACTCGTGGTTGCACACCAGCCCGCCGTAGGTGAGATTGCCGGAAGTCACGATCGCGCGGGCGCGGTTCGCCACATAGACCTTGGCGTGCAGCCGGGGCAGATGCACCGAACGGGATGCGGGAAACACCGCGCGCAATCCCGCGATGGCCGCCGGGTCGGTCGCGCCGGCGCAGATCGCCAGGGGTGAGAGGTCGGTCAGCACCAGCGCGCGAGGCTTGGGTCCGCCTTGTTGAGCGTGCATGGAACGAACGATGTTGGTTCCGTGCTCGGTGATGTACGGCGCGCAGAGCGTCAGGCTGTCTGTTGCGGACGCGAGCACGGCCTCAAAGGCTTGTTGCCACGAGCCGGTCAGAACGCTGGTCTTCGGCGAAGTTGCTGCGTGAGCAGGGGGGTGGGGCATCGTGACCGCCGATCAGAGATAACCGGCTCCGTGAGCGGCAGCCGCCGCACCCGCTTCATGCTCGATCAGCCAGTCGGGCACGCTGTTGGCAACATCAAGGGTGCCTGCCGACACATCGTCGATGATGAGTTGGAGCCCATGGCGCGTGCGCGAGATTGAGTAGACGATCGTGACTCGTTCGCGTCTCCAAGCGAAGACGTGCGTGTACATCTCAACGCTCCCTTCGTGAACGGTCGATGGTCACAGATTCCGCGAAGTCCTTCGTGCCGTCGCCGATGACGACGGCGCACACGCCCCCGTCGGTCGTGGCGCGGAAGAGCTCGGAGCCGAGAGTCTTGTAGTCAAGGGTCCAGTTCTTGCCGTAGTCCCGGATGCCGTCGTAGGGCGGGCTGAACACGGTCAGGTCGGCGTGGCCAGCGGGGAGATCGGCGAGTGCCTTGAGCGCATCGGCGTGCAGAATGGCATTGCGCGGGCCGTTGCTCTTCGGCTCGCCCACTGGTTCATCAAGTCGAATCTTGGCCCTTGTCGTCGGCATCGTTCGGTTCCCTCGATTGGTTGGACCTATCCCGCGTGTGTCATGGAAACAGTAAACCGCACCCCCCGCCCGCCCCTTTGGCCTTGCCCGATCCGCGTTGTGTCGGCGCTTTCGCCATGATGGGGGATGGTAACGCCCGGATACTGAACCGGCAACGAATGAGGGGG
>JADYXW010000092.1 GCA_020853975.1 Phycisphaerales bacterium | reverse complement strand
TGAAGTGAGTAGCCCCCCGGGTAGAAGATGCCGGCGCAGTCCAGAACCCCAACGCCGCTCCACGTCTGGTGGTCGCTCAGCGTGATGTCGCCGCCGGCGACGAACTCCGCGATGCCGCAGGGCCCGCCGGAAGTCGATCTGATGAGCCCAGCAAAGTTGCCCCCGAACTCGGCCCGTCCGATGAAGTCGGCCGAGAGCAGCATTGAGGAGGCCGGCGTGCCGAAGTTGCCCCCGATGGAGAGGGTGCCGATCCCCTCGCCGTTCAGGCACTGCAGCGTAATGGCTCCCAGGTTGTTGAGGTCCGCAAATGAGCCGAGGACGTGGAGCGATTCGATCTTCGACTCCGTGCGAACCGTCGCGGCGATATTCCCGTCAACCTCGATGCTCACGGTGCCGGCCTGTGACCCTTGCTGGTGGATGTGTGCAAGCACATCCCCCTCCACCGTGAGGGTTCCGTTCCAAGGGCCCGAAACCTCGATCGTATTCTCGGTGGTGCTGCACCCATCGCAGGGCGCGATGTAGTCGGCCTTGACATCGCCGAGCAGTTCTGAGCAGTGCAGATGCTTCAGAGCGGGTCCCAGGGTCGTGGCGCCATCATTTGCCACGATGGCGCTGATGACGCTCCCCGCATCGATGGAATCGATGCCGTTCCTCGCCCGAATGCCGGTTGAGTCTGCGATGATCACATCGCCTATCACGAGCAGCCCGGTGATGTGCCCGCTCTCGGCGTGGACAGGGCCTTCGAGGTCGCCGGGCGCAGCGGGGGTCCCTATCTGCACGAAGTCGATGTCGCCGGTGGACGCCTTGATGGCCCCATGCGTGTTCGAGCCGTCGTTGTCCACGCTCCCGGCCACGATCACGCCGATGGCGCCGACGCCCTCGCGGTTGGGCCCGGCGGCAATCACCGGGGCCTTGATCGCGCCGCCGACTTGCAAGCGGTAGACCGTGCCGCAGTCGATGGAGCCGGTCAGGTCGCCCGAGATCGCCGCGGTCAGCCGCACCGCGTCTCGCACGGACTCCGAACCCGCGCCGTACGTCAGGCCAGACCAGGAGGTGACGGACACTGACGTAATCTCGTCGCTGGGTAGGCTCAGAGTGCAGTCAAGCGGGGCCAACATGACTTCAAGCGGAATCGCACTCGCCCGTTCTCCTGACACACTGATCGTGCCGAGTGCTACGGTGCCCGTGGATGCCCGCACTCGAACCGCTGTCCATGTGTCGTCAACACCAGTGATGTTGATCGGATCACCAGGTCCGGGCACGGGGTTCAGCGTCGCCGTGATGTCCGTCCACCGGTTCGCCTGACACCCGACCGTGCTCTTCTCCACGACGATCGTCTGCGCCGGGGCATGCTCAGCGAGAAAGAGACCCGACCCCCCCCCCTAACAACGTGACAAGAATCTGTACGGTGCGACCCATGTTTCCTCCTGCTGTTTCTGTGAGCTCCCTGGAGGACGCACAGGGAAAGGACGAATGCGCTACTGACGCTTGGACACGGTACCACACTCGCGAGTCGAAGGTTGAAGTCCCCAGCCTGGCTCCATGGTCGATTGGGGCCGACGGCGTAGGTCTGATCGGCACCAGGACCGCCGGCCGCGGACCCCGCGCGGAGGCGGAACATCCCAGTTTGCCCGCTTGCAATGGTCTCCGTCCACTCACTCCCGTTCCCCGCGATATCGAGCAGGCCCCAGATGCTGGGCGTGTCGGGATAACTCCCGAGCGGGATGTCATAGTGCGCGAAGTTCGGGAGCCTGAAGACGGCGTTGGCCTGGCCCGTGCCGTCGCCGCCGAAGGATGGGGGCGGGCCGTAGGTGAGGGGGATGTCGCTCCCGTTGCTGTAGGTCCACCAGCCGCCGTTGTCGGCGTGGTTCGGGTCCCAGTGGGCGGCCTTCAGCCACTCGTCGAGCGTGGGAATCCAGTAGCGGGCGCCCGGAGAGTGCGTGGCCTGGTCGGTGAACGTGCCGTCGGGATTGTCGAAGAAGGTGGAGACGTCGTAGGCGCCGCTCATGACGGCGGCGGGGTCGCTGGACTTGTTGTTGTGCAGCCAGTTGCAATACATGGCGGCGGTGCGCCACGTGACGCCGTAGGCCGCGGTCTGTCCCGCGTTGGCCAGCCCCGACAGCCGGTACTGCACGCCAGGGCCCTGATAGTTCGGGTCGATCCCGGCGGACCAGTGACGCGGTGTACTCATGTGCGGCGGAGGCGTTGCCGTACCCATGAAGGTGTTGAAGAAGTCCAGCCACTGCGCGGTGGAGACCTCGGTGCGTGCGAGGCGGTACTCGTAGGCGACGCTGCCCCGGCCTGTTACATAGCCGAAGGGGTCAAAGCCGCTGTAGGCGGGGTTGCTGGGGTGGGTGATGGTGGCCCAGTCGTAGCCGTTGGCGTCGGGTTGGGCCAGGGCGGGCGGGCTGGCGAAACAGAGCCCGAGAATCACGCTGGCTAGCAGGTGAGTGGCGGCAGCCGAGGCACTGCGGAGCGAGGACATGCCTCAACTATGCCACAGGAACCGGGACTCGGCAACCAAAGTGACGGGTTTGGCCCAAAGTGCGCGCGCGGGGGTGGCCCAGGGTCGGTCGAGGCTTGATTTGAGTGCGTTCTGGGGGTTCTCGGGGCGTGTCTGGGTGATTCAACGTGTGAGGGGCGGCCTCAGCACAGGATCCCCAAGACTTCTCGGTTCAGCTTCTGCGCCGCCGCCGCCACCCGGTCCTTCCAAGGCCCCTCGCCCGGTGCATAGATGATCGAGCGGCTGGCGGTCACGAGCACACCATCACCCCGCGCCGTCAGCAGCGCGCGGATGTCCTCCGCCGTGCCACCCTGCGCGCCGTACCCCGGCACCAGGAACACCTGCGCCGGCATCCTCGCGCGCAGCGTGCGCCCTTCGCCGCTCTTGGTCGCACCCACGACGGCGCCCACGTCCGACAGGCCGCACGCGCCGAGGCGCG
>JADYXW010000091.1 GCA_020853975.1 Phycisphaerales bacterium | reverse complement strand
CGGGCGGGGGCCGGCCAGGCGAGGGCATGCGCCCACAGCTTCTTGGGCTGGGCGAGCGTCACGGCGGGGGGGCGGAAGAGTTTCAGGGACTTCAGCAGGTACGCTACGCCCACGAGGATGATGAGCCCTGCGGCGAGGTACCCGGCGATCCGCTGAACGCCCGCGAGTTCACCCGCGAGGTCGATGGCAGAGCCCAGAGTGCCCGCGGCTGCGCCGAGCGTGACATACGCGGTGAGCCTGCCCGCGTGGTACAGAGCCGATGCCGGGGCGTTGAGCGAGTGCGTCAGCGTTTTTCCGCCTGAGGTGAGCGGGGTCGGGGTCGCGGCGCGGGGGAGGGTGGCGGCGCACGCGAGCGGGCCGCACATGCCGGCGCAGTGCAGGCTGCCCAGGAGGCTCGCGACGAAGACGGCGCCGAGAGGGGCGATCATCTTGCCACCCCGCGTCCGAAAGCGGAGAACTCCGCTGTAAAGAGGTCAAACCCCGCGGTGACCGCGACCGAGAGTGAGCTCGCGTCGGGCAGGGCCTGATCGCAGACGAAGACGCCGTCCTTCGTGTGTGTGAAGGTGAGGGGCTGCTTCGACGAGGGCACGCGGGCCTTGACGGTCGCGGCACGCATCGGGTTGCCCGCGCCGTCGAGCACCGTGAGGAACAGGTGTGGCTGGCCGTCGGAACCGGCGACAACTGAGGGCGTGACGGACCAGCCGAGGGACTTGTTCCGCTGCGTCTGGGCCCGGGTCTGGTCCCAGTTCAGGGCCTTTGTGTAGTAGTCGGGCTCAATGGGAGAGGCCGTGCGGTTGGCGCCCACGACGGTGACGGCGACGACAAGGAAGTTCACGCCGAAGAGAACGAAGATGATGCCGGGCCAGACCCTCAGGCGTGGGAACAGGCTCATGGCGTCTCCTTCGGCGCGGGGGCCGGTGTTGACCCGGGGCGGACGGCGTTCCCCGGGCCTGCGAGGACGTACTTGCGAGAGATGGGCTTGCCCTCGGGCCCGGTGACAGTGATGACCACCGGGAGCTTGCCCCGGGCAAAGGCCGTCGCTGGTGCTGTGAGCATGACAGGCACGGACTGCATCGCGGAAGGTTCGAGGGCAACCGGGTTGGTTTCCGGGATCGCCCGCGCGTCCGGGTGCCCGTCGAGCGTGATGGAGAACTCGGCGCGACGGCCCAGGCGGTTGATGATCTTGACCTGAACCTGGTTGGCGATGACGCCGGGCTGGATCTCGGTGTAGACGGCGCCCCTGACGCGAAGCACCTGGACGTTCGCGATCGGGGCCGCGAGCAGCGCCATGGTGAAGGCGATGACAAGGAGCGAGGTGAGGATGGTGTAGATGATCGTCCGTGGCCGGAGGAAGCGGCGCCTGGAGCCGTCGATCTCGTTCTGGGACGCGTAGCGGATGAGGCCCGTGGCGCGGCCGAGCTTGGACATCACGGCATCGCACGCGTCGATGCACTGCGTGCAGTGGACGCACTCCATCTGCAGGCCGTTGCGGATGTCGATGCCGGCGGGGCAGGTCGCGACGCACAGGCCGCAGTCGACGCAGTCGCCCTGCGTGGAGGGCGCCCCCGCGACAGGCAGGCTCACCGTCTTTCCCTTGCCCCGGGGTTCGCCCCGCCTTGGGTCATAGCTCACGATGAGCGAGTTGCGATCGAGCAGGGTGGACTGCATCCGGCCGTACGGGCAGGCGACGAGGCAGGTCTGCTCGCGGAAGAAGCCAAAGTCAAAGAGCATGAGGCCCGTGACGACGGCCATGACGAGAAAGGACGATAGGTGATCGAAGGGAGAGCGGGTCATCCAGACGCGGAGCTGCTCGGTGGGCACGAAGTACGCGAGAAAGGTGTGCGAGAGGAAGCACGCGACAAGGAAGAACGTGATGAACTTGAGGGGCTTCGCGAGCGCCGACTTCTGGACGACGTTGGACTTCCGACGCCCGGGTGTCCCGTCAAAGAACCGCTCGATGGGCCGAAAGACGAGTTCGAGATACACCGTCTGCGGGCAGGCCCAGCCGCACCACACGCGCCCCAGCAGCGCCGTGAAGAGGAAGATCGAGATGAATGTGCCGAGCAGGAGCAGCGCCAGCAGCAGCGTGTCCGTCGGCAGGAACGTGTGCCCCAGAATCGTGAAGTGCCGTGTGGTGAGGTCCAGGAGCACAACGGGCTTGCCCCCGACGCGGATGTGAGGCAAGGCGGTGAAGAGCGCGATGAGAAACCAGCCCAGGGCGCGGCGCCGGTTGAGCCAGCGCCCGGGGCTCGGCCTGGGCTTCAGCCAGCGACGCGAGCCGTCCTCGTTGAGCGTCGACAGGACCGAGCCCGCGTCGGCGTCGGGCCGGCTGCGGCCGCGGGGAGGGGGAGATTGGTGGGGCGTGGTGGTCACGGTCAGTGAGAGGGCCAGGCGGGGATGGGGGTGCCCTCCGGTGCCTTGGGGCTGGCGGGCGTTGTGCCCCGGAGGGACGCGATGTACGACGCCATGAGCACGCGCTCGTTCTTGGAGAGGGCGGTCTTCCAGGCGGGCATGGCGCCCGAGCCCGCGCCCTCGGTGATGATCGTGTAGAGGTCCTCGACCGACTTGACGTTCTTGTACGAGTCATCGCACAGGTTGACGCCGTTGATGCCCCCGCCGTCCTTCGCGTGGCACTGGGCGCACGTGGCCAGGAACTGCCCCTGCCCGACGCCCATGAGCTTGGGGTCCGAGGTGAGCTTCATGATCGTGGCGGGGGTGGGCTCCAGGTCCCCCAGCGCGCCGAAGATCTTCTTGTTCTCGATGTTCTGCTTGCGGGCCAGCTCGGTCCAGATCGTGCTGGACTCCGGGTTGGCGTCGTAGTAGATGAAGTAAAAGAAGGCGAACACCGCGCTGGCGATGAAGATCATGTGCCACCAGCCGGGGGTCGTGTTGTCGTACTCACGGATGCCGTCGTACTCGTGATCACTCAGATGGTCTTTGACTGTCGACATGGTGGACCTCAGTTGGCGTGGGAGGAGGAGCCGGGTTCGTCTTCAAGGGGAATGGAGGCGTGGCGCGCGGCCTGCGATGCCGGCGTGCGGAAGACCCGCCACAGCACGGCGACAAACACCGCGAGAAAGATGAGCATCGCCACAGTGGGGAAGAACGCGAGCTTGAGTGAGCTCATGAGGGCGCTCATGGAGTGCCTCCGGGGTTGGCTGCGGTGGTCGCCGCCGGTGCGGGCTTGGAGAGATCGGTGCCCAGGCGCTGCAAGTACGCCGCGAGCGCGAGGGCCTTGGTCTCACCCACGTCGGCGTACCCGCCCTGCGCGACAAGCTGCGCCACGAGCTCCTTGGCCTGGGCCCGGGCCAGCTTCTCGGCCTCGCCGGGCTTCACCGCATCGCCGTACGGGACGCCCAGCATGGCCATGGCGGTCACGCGGCCCTGGATCGCCTCAAAGTTGACCTTCTGCTCGAGCAGGTGGGCGTAGGTGGGCATGGTGGACTGCGCCACGAGCTGCCGCGGGTTTTCGAGGTGGCGGATCTGCCAGTCGATGGACTGCTTCCCGCCCTCGCGTGCAAGGTCCGGACCGATGCGCCGGCTGCCCCACTGGAACGGATGGTCGTACACGAACTCGCCCGGCTTGCTGTACTCGCCGTACCGCTTCACCTCGGCGTAGATCGGCCGGATCATCTGCGAGTGGCAGTTGTAGCAACCCTCCGCGATGTACACGTCGCGGCCCGCGAGCTCCAGGGGTGTGTAGGGTTGTACGCTCGCGATCGAGGGAACGTTGGAGCGGATGAGGAACGTGGGGATGGCCTCAAAGAGCGAGGCGATGACGACCGCCGCGAGGGTGAGCAGCGAGAACTTGAGGGGCTTGCGCTCCCACACGCGGTGGAACCAGCCCTGCACGACCTTGGACTCGAGCTCCTTGCCGAACTCGACGTTCGCGGTGAGAACGGTGGGGGGCGGGGGCGGATCGACGTAGACCGGGGAGAGCGCCGGCGCCTCGTGGACGGGCACGTCGTACGTCGCCGGGCGCGCCTTCCAGGTCATGAAGATGTTGAAGGCGCACAGCACCATGCCCGCGAAGTAGAGCGTGCCGCCCAGGATGCGGATCCAGTACATGGGCATGAGGTTGACGAGGGTCTCGACGAAGTTGGGATACTGCAGGGCGCCGGTCTCATCGAACGCACGCCACATCAGGCCCTGGGTGATGCCCGCGGTGTAGATGGCCAGCACGTAGAGAGCCAGGCCGATGGTGCTGGTGTAGAAGTGGGCCGCGATGAGCTTCTTGCTCCAGACCGGGGCCTGGAAGATGCGGGGCGCGAGCCAGTAGACCATGCCAAAGGTCAGCAGGCCGTTCCATCCCAGCGCACCCGCGTGCACGTGGGCGATGGTCCAGTCGGTGTAGTGGGAGAGAGAGTTGACGCTCTTGATCGCGAGCATCGGGCCCTCGAAGGTCGACATGCCGTAGAACGTAATGCCCCACACGAAGAACTTGAGGATCGGGTCGCCCGCGACCTTGTTCCAGGCGCCGCGCAGGGTGAGCAGCCCGTTGATCATGCCGCCCCACGAGGGCATCCAGAGCATGACGGAGAAGATCATGCCGAGGGTCGACGCCCACTGGGGGACCGCCGTGTAGTGCAGGTGGTGGGGGCCCGCCCAGATGTAGATGAACACCAGGCTCCAGAAGTGCACGATCGACAGGCGGTAGGAATACACCGGGCGATCCGCGGCCTTGGGCAGGAAGTAGTACATCAGCCCCAGGAACGGCGTGGTCAGGAAGAACGCCACCGCGTTGTGCCCGTACCACCACTGCATGAACGCGTCCTGGGCACCGGCGTACACCGACCAGCTCTTGAGCCAGTCCGTGCCCGTGGGCCAGTGGCCCGTCTTGATCGTCTCAACCACCGCCAGCGGGAGCGCCAGGCTGTTGAAGACGTGCAGCATCGTCACTGTGATGATCGTTGCGATGTAGAACCACAGCGCCACGTACATGTGACGCTCCCGCCGGACCTTCAGCGTCATGAAGAAGTTCGTGCCGAAGAACCCGAGCCACACCACCGCGATCATCAGGTCGATGGGCCACTCGAGCTCCGCGTACTCCTTGCCCTGCGTGATCCCCAGGGGCAGCGTGAGCGCGGCGCACACGATGATCGTCTGCCACCCCCAGAAGTGCAGGTTGCTGAGCTTGTCGCTCCACATCCGTGCCTTGCACAGACGCTGCGTCGAGTAGTAGACCGCCGCGAAGATCGCGTTCCCCGCGAAGGCGAAGACCGCGGCGTTGGTGTGCAGCGGCCTCAGACGCCCGAAGCTCGTCCACTCCAGCCCCAGATTGAGCTGCGGAAATGCGAGCTGACCCGCGATCAGCACGCCCACCAGCATCGCCACCACGCCCCACAGGATTGTGGCGAGCGTGAACTTGCGGACAATCGCATCGTCATAGGTGAAACGTTCGAGTGGCGGGGCATCAAGTGCGGGCGTCTGAGCAGCCATGAGTTCTCCTGAGCCTGGGCTGGAGGCGAAGGTCTACGGTCCGTTCTTTGAAACGGACTAGAAGAGTTGCTTGTCTATAATACCACTTTGGCGGTCGTCGTTCAAACCGATAACTGACTGAGGTTAACCGATTGGTTACCGGACCGTTGGCGGGTTGCAATTGACAAGTTGATCTACTTACCGTAATCTCCCTATTCGGAGGCCGGATGCTGAGCCAGGGAGTCGGATACGCGATCTCGGCCTTGGGATTCCTCGCCGCAGCGGGGGGGAAGTCGCTTCTCGTCAAGGACATCGCGGCCGCCACCGGCATTCCCCCCGCGTACTTGGCCAAGATTGTTCATGCCCTCGGAAAGCGCGGCGTCGTAGCGACTCAGCGTGGCGTTGGTGGGGGGGTAACCCTCGCACGGCCAGCCAACGACATCTCGCTCTTTGACCTCGCGCTCGCCCTTCAGGACCCGGTCGTGGAGCCCACCTGCCTGCTGGGCGGAGCCCTGTGCAGCGATGAACGAGCATGCCCGGCGCACGAGTTCTGGAAGACCCAGCGCGCAGAAATCCATGCCTACCTCCAAACCACGAAAGTCTCCGACGTTGCGGCGTTCGAGGCCGACCGGCGGTGGAAGGCCAGCAAAGAGGCAGGAACCTGACCGCGAGCCCCGCCGAGGTTTCCCGCGGGGCCGTGATCGCGGCGAACGCTGCGCAGACGAGAGCGATGGACCGGGAGCGGCCACCGCGTCGTCGCGGTCCCCGCGTGCGACGCACGGAGCAGGCGGCGATGACAACGGTGCGAGGAGCGAGAGTTCCGAACGTGCGGGCCTCCGAGCGCGAACAGGCCGGGGACCCAGCAAGGTCGCTGTGGGGCCGCCGCGCGGGGACTTGGGAGCAGACATCTGGGCCCGAGGCAGGCATGTGCTATACTGACCCGG
>JADYXW010000090.1 GCA_020853975.1 Phycisphaerales bacterium | reverse complement strand
TACCCTCCCCTCATGTGCGGCCGCTTCACCTACCAGTTCGACTGGCGGCTTCTCGCCCGCCTCATGCACCTGGTCCGCTGGCAGGATGTTCAACTCACCCCTCGCTTCAACGTCGCGCCAACACAGGACGCGCCCGTCATCCGCCGCGGCGTTGACGGCGTGCGCGAGGGCGTCCTCCTCCGCTGGGGGCTTGTGCCATCATGGAGCGACGACGCCGCCATCGGCAACCGGCTCGTGAATGCGCGCAGCGAGACTGTTGCTTCCAAGCCCGCGTTCCGGGACGCCTTCGCCAAGCGCCGCTGCCTTGTCCCGGTCTCGGGCTTTTATGAGTGGCGCACGCTCGCCGACGGCAAGGCCAAGCAGCCATACCTCATCTCCCGCGCCGACCGTGAGCCCATGGCCTTCGCCGGCCTCTGGGAGCACGCGACCATCGGCGGCCAGCCGCTGGAGACCTTCACCATCCTCACGACCTCGTCGAACCCGCAGATCGCGGCACTGCACGATCGCATGCCGGTCTTGGTCTCCGCGGATCGGTTCGATCTGTGGCTGAGCCCTGCCCGGCTGAGCGAGGGAGATCAGGGGGCGTTCTTTGCTCCTAACCCGTGGCCAGGCACAGAGATGAACCCCGTCAGCCGCCTGGTCAACAACCCCCGGATCGACACCCCCGAGGTGGCGGTGAAAGTGCCTGAAACCGACCAAAGTTCCGGCTTTTTGTTTTGAATTCGTTAGGTAAACCTGTTACCCTAACGAAATGCTTCCATTGGTCGACAAGTCGGCGCTGGTCGGCAGGTCGCTGGGCGATCTCGCCGCGAGGCTTCGAGAGATCGAGAACAGGGCGGTGGGCGAGCCCGGGGCGGCGGTGCGCACGGGCTGGGTGGAGGTAGATGCGGCGCTGCCGGAGGGCGGGCTGCGGGCGGGTGCGCTGCACGAGTGGTGCGGGGTGGGGGGCGTGGGGGGCGACCGTCGCGCGTTCGCCACGTGGGTGCCGCCTCTGCTGATGCTGGCGCACCTGGCGCGACGGGCCGGGCGCGCATGGTCGGTGTGGATCGGGCGGCGGGTGTGGCTGCACGGGCACGCGGCGTGCGCGGCGCTGGGCGGGCCGGAGCGCTCGCTGTGGGTGGATGCCCCGGACGCGGGCTCGCGCCTCTGGGCCATCGAGGCCGCGCTGCGCTGCCCGGGCGTTGTGGTCATCGCGGACGGCTCCGGGTTCGACAGCGCCGCGTCGAGGCGCCTGCAACTGGCGGCGGCGTCGTGCGGGGCGCTGGGCGTGCTGGCGCGTCCGGCGGCGGAACTCGCGGAGATTTCCTTCGCGTCGACGCGCTGGGCGGTGTCGCCCGCGCCGGGCGGGGGTCTCGCGCCGAGATGGATGCTGACACTGGTCCGCTGCAAGGGAGTGCGGGCGGTGGATTCGCCCCGGTGGATGATCGAGAGAACGCGCGATGGTGGGCTTGGCTGTCTATCTCCCGAACTGGCCGACGGACCTGGTGCGCAGGTGGCGGCGTCTTGACGCGGGCACCCCGGTCGTCCTCAGCCGCTGCGTCCACCAGACGGAGGTCGTCGCTTCGGCGTGCGATCGGGCGGCGCGGCGGGGCGTGCGCGTGGGCATGTCGCTCGCGCACGCGAGAGCCCTGCTCCCGGATGGGCCTCGCTGCGTCGAGCCCATCGACGACTGGCGCGTCGCCCGCGCGCTCCGGCGGCTGGGCGCACGCGTGACACGCTGGCTGCCCGTGGTCTCCATCGATGGCGTGGATGGCCTGCTCTGCGACGCCACCGGGTGCGGCCTGCTCTATCGCGGGACCGACCGCCTGGTCCGCACGGTTGCGGGGAACATCCGGCGGTGGGGGGTCCGCGTGCGGGTCGCGGCGGCGCCCACGTTCGGTGCCGCGTGGGCCCTCGCCCGCTTCGGGCCAGCGCCCGAGATCGTGACCGAGTCCGCGCACCTGGGCGAGGCGCTCGCCCCGCTGCCCCTCGCGGGGCTGAGGCTCGACGCGGGCACGCTCTTCGAGATGAAGCGCGTGGGGCTGGAACGCATCGCCCACCTGCTGCCCATCCCCAGGCACGCCCTCGCGGACCGGTACGGGTCCTCGGTGCTCCTCAGGCTCGACCAGGCCATGGGCCGGGCCTTCGAGGTCGTGACACCCCTGCGAGCCACCGAGCCCGTGATCGCGGAGCGGGAGTTCGACGGCCCGACCGACCGTCCGGAGATCGTCGCGCTCGCCTCTCGCGGGCTGCTCGCGCGCGTGTGCGACGCGCTGCACAGGCGTGAGAGCGGCTGCCGCCTGCTCGAACTCCGCCTCGTCCGTGCGGACCTTTCGCCCCTCACCCTCACCGTGCGCACCGCCCGGCCCACGCGGGATGTCCGCCACCTGTGGTCGCTGCTCGCGGGGAAGCTCGAAGGGGCACACCTTGGCTTTGGGGTGTGCGGCGTGCGGCTGCGCGCGGGGGCCCTGGCCGGCCTGCCCCATCAGCAGGCCGGGCACTGGACGCCCGACACCGCGCCGGAAGCCGGGCCCGACGACGCCGCCATCGCCCGGCTTGTCGACACGCTCAACGCCAGGCTCGGTGTCGGCTCGGTGAGAGAGCTCCGCCCGCGCGAGTCGCACATCCCCGAGGCCGCCTTCGCGATGGACCCTGTCGTGGAGCTTCGTGGGAGCGGGCCGGTGCCCGAGCTCTCTCGCCTCGACCGCCCCTCGCTCCTCTACGACGTGCCCAGGCGCGTCGACGTCACGTTCCTCTCCCCCGACGGGCCCATCGCCCTCGTGCGTCACGCGGGGCAGAGTCACCGTGTGGCGTGCGGCACGGGGCCGGAGCGGATCGAGCCCGAGTGGTGGCGTCACCATGCCTTTCACGATGCGGCCTCTCACGACGCGCGAGACTACTTCCAGATCAAGATCGAGGACGGACGCGTGCTCTGGGCCTTCCGGGCGGGCGGCGCCTGGTTCCTGCACGGCCTGTGGGCCTGAGGACACCCGTGATGCCCGACGAACCGATCCACAAAGTCAGGGCCCACCCCAGCCGCACGCCGCCCACGAGCGCCGCTCCTCCCGCCCGCGCGGGCGGGTACGCGGAGCTGGACGTCACCAGCAACTTCACGTTCCTCGCGGGCGCAAGCCACCCGGACGAACTGGTGGAGGCCTCGGCGGACCTTGGGCACCGGGCGGTGGCGATCGCGGACCTGCACTCGCTCGCGGGGATCGTGCGTGCGCATGTCGCCGCGAAGAAGCGCGGGGTGCAGCTCATCGTGGGCGCGCGCGTCTCGCCCCGGGACGGCGCGGGCGTCTCGCTCCTGCTCTACCCCACGAGCAGGCCGGCCTATGCGGGGCTCTGCCGCCTGCTGACGCTGGGGAAGAGCCGCGCGCCCAAGGGCGAGTGCGACCTGTCGCTGGCGGACGTGTGCGATGCGGGCGAGGGGCTGCTCGTGGTGGCGGTCCCCCCCGCGGCGCCGGACGGCGCGAGCGCCGAGGTGCTCGGGCGATTGGCGGACCGCTTCCAGGACGACCGCCTGTCGCTGGCGATCAGCCGTACGCTGCGCCAGGACGACGACGAGCGTGTGCGCCGCGTGACACGCCTGGGCGCGGGCCTGCGCGTCCCGCTGGTGGCGACCAACGCGGTGCACTATCACGCCCCGCACCGGCGCCGGCTGCAGGACGTGCTGGCGTGCATCCGGCACGGCTGCACCATCGACGCGGCGGGGCGGCGCCTCTTCGAGAATGCCGAGCGGCACCTCAAACCCGCGGAGGAGATGCGCCGCCTCTTCTCGGGCAGCCCCGGCGCCGTGGCCCGCACCCTGGAGATCGCCTCACGCGCCGCGGGGTTCAGCCTCGACCAGTTGCGATACGAGTACCCGGACGAGGTCGTCCCCCCCGGCACCACGCCCATGAAGCACCTGACCGACCTGACCTGGGCGGGCGCGCTGGAGCGCTTCCCCGGGGGCGTGCCCCAGAGCGTGACGGCGCAGATCCGCCATGAGCTGGCGCTCATCGACGAGCTCCGCTACGCGCCCTACTTCCTGACGGTGCAGGAGATCGTCGTGTTCGCGAGGTCGCGGGGCATCCTCTGCCAGGGGCGCGGGGCCGCCGCCAACTCCGCCGTCTGCTACTGCCTGGGTGTGACGGCGGTGGACCCGGCGCGGGTGAGCATGCTCTTCGAGCGGTTCATCAGCAAGGAGCGCGACGAGCCGCCCGACATCGACATCGACTTCGAGCACGAGCGACGGGAGGAGGTGATCCAGCACCTCTACGCCAAGTACGGGCGAGACCGGGCCGCGTTGACCGCGGAGGTCATCTCGTACCGCGGACGCAGCGCCGTGCGCGAGGTCGGCAAGGCCCTTGGCCTCTCCGCGGACACCCTGGGCACCCTCGCCAAGGACATCGACTGGTGGAGCGACGAGGTCGCCAACGCGCCGCGGCTGAAGCGGCTGGGCCTCAGCCCGGACGACCCCACGCTCCGCGACACGCTCCGCCTCGCGGGAGAGATCATGGGTTTTCCCCGCCACCTCTCGCAGCACGTGGGTGGCTTTGTCATCACTCGGAGCAGGCTCTCGGAGCTGGTGCCCATCGAGAACGCCGCGATGCAGGGTCGCACCGTCATCGAGTGGGACAAGGACGACATCGAGGCCATGGGCATGCTGAAGGTGGACGTGCTGGGGCTGGGCATGCTCACGTGCGTCCGCAAGACGCTGGACATGGTCCGTGAGGCGGAGGGGAAGGACTACGCGCTCACGACGATCCCCGCGGAGGACAGCGCGACCTACGACATGATCTGCCGCGCCGACACCGTGGGCGTGTTCCAGATCGAGAGCCGCGCCCAGATGTCCATGCTCCCCAGGCTGCGCCCGCGCTGCTACTACGACCTGGTGATCGAGGTCGCGATCGTCCGCCCCGGGCCCATCCAGGGCAAGATGGTCCACCCGTACATCAGGCGGCGCCACGGGACCGAGCCTGTGGTCTACGCCTCTCCCGAGATCGAGCGCGTGCTCGGACGCACGCTGGGCGTCCCGCTCTTTCAGGAGCAGGCGATGTCGCTCGCCGTCGTCGCCGCGGGCTTCACGCCCGGCGAGGCCGACCAGCTCCGGCGTGCCATGGCCTCGTGGAAGCGCTCGGGCGACGCCATCCGCGGGTTCGAGACCAAGCTCATCGAGGGCATGATCGCCCGCGGGCACACGCAGGAGTTCGCCTCCCAGGTCTTCCAGCAGATCAGCGGGTTCTCCGGCTACGGCTTCCCGGAGAGCCACGCCGCCAGCTTCGCCCTGCTCGTGTATTCCTCCGCATGGTTGAAGCGCCACCACCCCGCAGCGTTCGCCGCCGCCCTCCTCAACAGCCAGCCCATGGGCTTCTACCAGCCCGCGCAGATCGTCCGCGATGCGAGGGAGCACGGCGTGGAGGTCCGGCCCGTCGATGTCAACCACAGCGACTGGGACTGCACCCTGGAGCCCGCGGCGCCCGGCGGCCCGGCGATCCGCCTGGGCATGCGCATGGTCCGCGGGCTTGCGGAGGACGACGCAAGGCGGGTCATCGCGAGCATCGAGGCGGGCGGCAGGGCCCGCCGCATCGACACGCTCTGGCGCGCCAGCGCCGTCCGTGCCGTCAGCCTCCGCCGGCTCGCGGAGGCCGACGCCTTCGCCTCACTGGGCCTCACCCGTCAGCAGGCGCTGTGGGAGGTTCAGGTCCTCCGCGACGACCCCATGCCCCTGTTCGAGATCGCCCCCGAGCCGGTGCCGGACGCGCCGGCGGCGATGCTCCCCGAGCGCACCGGGCTGGGCGAGGTCGGCGAAGACTACCGCGCGGTCGGGCTCTCGCTGAAGTCGCACCCCATGGCATTCATCCGTGAGACGCTCGCCGCCGAGGGGGTCACCGAGAACGCGCTCCTGGCTGACCCTGCTCGCACGCCAGCCGGACGCCGCGTCACCGTCTCGGGCATTGTGCTGGTAAGGCAGCGTCCGGGTACGGCCTCTGGCATCGTCTTCTTCACCATCGAGGACGAAACCGGCATCGCCAACCTGATCGTGAGGCCGGAGGTGTACGAGCGGTACAGGGCGGTGGCACGCCACTCCCGCGTCATCGCCGCCACGGGCACGGTGGAGCGCCAGGGGGAGGTCGTGCACGTCATGGTGAGGCGGATCCGGGCGGTGAGGATCGCGGAAGGGGCCATCCACGCCACGAGCCGCGACTTCCACTAACGCCCACCGACCCCCGCCCGACGCGCACCCTCCGAAGAGATGTGAAGTTCCCTCTCACCGGGGGCCCCCAGCCGCCGTCCTCCCGTTGCGGAACCCAGCCAAATCGGTAGACTCACGCCGGGGGTTGGCTCGCCTCGCGTTGAGTTCGGACCACCCCCGACGCACCGGGACAGGCTCCCGGGGCAACGAGGAGTGCGTTCATGAAGACGGCGTGGTTGATCGTGGCGGCCGCGGGTTCGCTGTGCGCTCAGGCCGGGGCCCAGGACGTCCTGACCCCCATCGAGCACATCGCGCCGGTCGTCTATCTAAACGGCGGCCCGTACTCCGATCGCGCCGTTGGACCGGTCTGGGACAACTGGACCGCCGTCCCGACCGCGAACCTGCGAGCCCTCTACAACCGCACCAAGATCGTCGAGGACGTGAACTTCGCGCCCGGCCCCTGGGCCTCCGGCCCCACCGGCGCCGCCACGATGGTCAACCTGGGCTTCGGCGTGGGCCTGCCCGGCCTTGCCCCCTCCCAGCAGTACATCATCCGCATCGAGTTCTACGACACCTTCAGCGCCACCGGCCCGACGACGGCCAACGTCTACAGCGGCACGCTCATCGGCACCTACACCTCGCCCACCCTCACCGTGAGCAACGCCAACGCGGGCGGCGTGCTCCTCCGCTACCAGGTCGCCGCGACCGTCGGCCCCTTCCTCGACAGCAACTGCGCCATGGTCGTCACACTCCTGGACCCCGCGACCGGCCTCCAGATCCCCGAGCCTGTCACAACCGCCCGCGTGCAGCTCACACTCGCAAACGCCATCGGCTACGCCGGCAACACCGGCACCACCAACACCTCCGTCTACCGCGACGTGAACCTCAACGGCATCATCGCCGGCAACGAGGGTCAGGCCATCGCCGCCTCGCCCTCGCCCGCGGGCTACATCGCCAAGATCGAGGCCGACCTGCCCGCCCCGGCGCCCACCTGCAACGACACGCTGGGCTCTCTCCCCGACGGACTGACGCAGCGCACCAACGTCACGTCCTCCGGCGTGCGCTGGTTCTGCTTCACGCTCGACAACCCCGCGGTCGACCAGGCCCTCACGTTCCTTGACATCGACACCGAAGGGTCCGCGGGCGACGTCGCCATCGCCGTCTACTCCGATCAGGGCGACGTCCTCGCCCGCGACGAGGACAGCGGCTCCGGCGTCAACGCGCAGCTCTCCTTTGGCGTGGGCCGCCGCCCCGCGGTGGGCGACGGCGCCCAGTACGACGGTCGCAACTACGATCCGCGTGGCGCCGCCGGCTCGCTCTACGGCCTGAACGCGGGCAACTACTACCTCGCCGTCGCGCCGGCTGGTTCAACCTTCGGCACCGGGTTCACCGTCAGCCCCGCGGCGGGCAGCCCCACGTACAACCTCAACATCCTGACCAACGCCAACGGCACGCCGGTCCCCGCCGCTGTTCCGCCCGTCGTGGACCTCGACATGGGAGTCATCAGCGGCCCGCTGCCGGGCACCGCGCTCACGCTCGACGCGTACCAGCAGAAGTGGATCCGCTTCGAGATGTGCCGCGACGCCTCCGACCCCACCAGCTTCCTCGACGTCGACGGCCAGCTCAGCAACGACATCTACGCCGAGCTCTTTGTCTTTGACTCCAGCGGCAACCTCGTTACCGCCGACGCCGCCAGCGGGCCCGGCAACCGCCCGCAGCTCTCCTTCGGCCAGATCGTCCCGGAGCGCGCCGCGATCGGCGATGGTTTGCCCTTCGCCGGCCAGGACGGCAACCTCCTCCCCGGCGTCTACTACATGGCCGTGGGCTATGACTTCGTCACGGGTGTGCCCGCCGCCGCCACCCAGGGCAACTTCCACGTCCGGCCCGTCGGCGGCTCCAGCGGCTTCTCCTACACCTTCGACTTCCTCCCGAGCTGGACGGACTGCGGCGGGCCCGCCTGCGATCCCGACTTCAACCAGGACGGTAACGTCGATCAGGACGATCTCGCCTACCTCGTCAACGTCCTGGGTGGTGGCGAAAACCCCACCGGCCGCGACCCAGACTTCAACCTCGACGGCAACGCCGACCAGGACGACTACGCCTCCCTGCTCAACGTCATCGCCGGCGGCAACTGCCCCTGAGTGATCGACACGACCGAAACGCACAAGCACCCCGGTCCCTTGGGCCGGGGTGCTTTTTCATTCTCGCGTGGTGGAGGCGGTCCGACAATCGCGGCCCCGCCGGGCACGGTCGCGGGGCATCACACAGCCTACTTCCGCCTCGTGACCCGCACGTTCATTTCCTGCGTCTGGCTGCTCGTCTGTCCCTCGTGGTTGGTGTCGACCACCACGCGCTGCCGAGACTCGAGCGAGAGAAGCTGGCCCAGCGAGGTGTCCCACACGGTCTTGCCGCTGATCGTCGAATCCCGGATCGCGACCTTGCCCGGCGTCCCCGCGCCCGACGAGGGGCTGAGCGTGACCTTTCCCCGCATGGGGATGGTCGCCTTTCCACCCGAGTGAGAGTCGAGCGTGTGCGTGAGCGAGATCTTCATCTGCCCCGCCGGGCCGTCGATGACGTCGTCGTTGGTCCAGGACTCGCCGACGCTCGCCTCGCCAGTGCCCTTGCGTCCGGTCATGATGGGGCCGAACATGCCCTTGATCATGTCGCCGCCGGAGAACTGGCCGACAAGGGCGCCGACTGCTCCCATCGCCGCGTCCCCCGAGCCTACAGCAGAGATGTTCCCGTCCTTGTCCATGGTCACCGGCAGCGTGAGCCCGACGATGGTCCGCAGGGCCGCGTCCGCGGGGTCGTCGGGCTTCGCGGGGCGGGTGCTGTCAAACTCGATCGTCGCGAGGGGTGAACGCACCTTCATCTTGAGCGATTCGTACACCAGGTCCAGCGTGTACCCCGCCTCGGTGTCGGCCTTGGTGCAGCGCAGCAGCAGGCCGATCTCCTGCGACGAGCTCTGCGGGTCGCCCGCCTGCGAGTCCGCGGTCGATGACTCGATGACCATCGTGTAGCGGAGCTCCTGGCCCTTCTCGAAGCGCGGGCGCAGGTTCACTTTGCCGCCGCGCTCGGGCTGCGTCGCGCCCCGCTCTGGCTGTGTCGTGCCCGAGGCACCCGCCTCGGGCACGAGCCCCGAGCACGCCCCCGCCAGCACCACCATGAGGCAGAGTCTCGTTCGCATCATCGCGGGTCTCCCGTGGAATCCAGCCCCATGCCTAGCGAAGCCCGGTGCCGCCGGTTGCGACTCGATCGACGCCCGGGCCGGGGCAGCCGGCGAGGTCGAACGCAACCCTAGGTCTGACGGCCCGTTGGAGCGAGAGTTCCCGGCGGTTACTCTGCGCCGCGCTTGACGATTGTCTCGTTGTACGCCGCCGCGCGAGCCAGCTCCACCAGCGCCCGGCGCATCTCAGGCGTGGATTCCATGAATTGGAGGCCGGACTCGTGGAAGAGCAGTCCCCGAGCCCGCGTCCACTTCACCGTGCACTCCACCACAATCTCGCCCCCCAGCGCTCGGAGCCCAACCACCAGCGTGGTGCCGGGCTTGGGGGGCTTCCGACGGCTTCGGACCCGCATGCCCCCGGCCGAGATGTCGAGCACCGTGCCCAAGGTGCACTTCACGTCCTGGCATAGCACGCGCCCGTACCGACGCCCGTTCACCGCCTGTTGGTCGGCGCTCGCGTCGCGCAGGTATGGCCGGCGGTGGTCGAACATGGGACCATCGCGCATCGGCAGGCAGACGGTCCGGCTTGAGCGCCACACACTGGGCATCCGCACGTCGCCGCCATCAGGCCGCCTCATCGACGTTGAAAAAAGACATGGATATCACCTATAGTCCCTTGGGATTCTTGGCCCGTGAACACCGAGGAGGCACACGATGAACACGCTCGGGTCTGTCGTCGTCGGGGTTGACTTCTCAACCTGCGGAAGGTCCGCACTGGCCCAGGCCGTGAGAGTCGCCGGCTTCGGCGGCGCAAGGCTGCACCCGATTCACGTGCTGGACGCCATGATGTTCTCGGACGCGGCGCTCGGCGTCACGCCCTTCCTCCCGGACATGACCGGCACCATGACCGCCGACGCGAAGCGAAACTGGCCCGAGGTGCGTGCCGCGGCGGGTGCGCCCGGTTCCCTCGAACTCGACGTTGTCGTTGGGCGGCCTGCGACGGAGATCATCGCTCTTGCCCGCGAGAGCAAGGCGGGCATGGTGGTGGTGGGGGCGTGCGGTGAGTCGTCCCACAGCACCATCGGGACGACCGCGGGTTCGTGCGTAAGGCACGCGCCCTGCCCCGCGCTTGTCGTCGAAGAGGGAAAGGCCGGTGCGTTCAAGCGCATATGCGTGGGCGTGGACTTCTCCGACCAGTCTCGCGAGGCTCTCGACCTCGCCATGCGGGTCGCCGCCATGGACGGCTCAGAGGTGCACGTGGTCCATGTCTTCCGCGCGCCCTGGGTCGGAAGGAGGGCCAGCGGGTCCCCGCTTGCCCAGAACCCCGCGGCGCAGGCTCAGTACCGCGAACTTCTGCGAGAGAAGCTCGCCGCGTTCTGTGCGCGCAGGCCGGAGACGGTGTGGACCAATCCGAGGATGGAGGTTGTCGAGGACCAGTCATACGGCGGGGGGCTGGCACGCTACGTCCGCGAGGCCAAAGCCGACCTTCTGGTCATCGGCACACGAGGGCGAACCAACCTCCGCGACGTGCTGATCGGCTCGACCGCGGAGCGGGTCGTTGCCCTGTCTCCTTGCTCGGTGCTCACGGTGCCGCCCCGGCCCTGAGAGTGGGCGAGCCCGAGAGCGCGATGCGCCGGTACGCCGCAGCTTCGCTCAATGAAAAAGCCCCCCGGCCATCCGGGGGCTTGGTGTTCCGTCGGATCCGCGCACGATCAGAAGAGGACCTGCATCTGGAGCCGGAGGGCGATCTGTCCATCCTCGGTGTCCGCGAGCAGGTTGGAACCCGTGCTGGGGGAGATGATGCCCGCTGCGTCCTCGGCGTCGAAGTAGTACTGGATGTCCGCGGAGAACTTGGCGGCGTGGCTCTCGGGGGAGAGGTAGTAGTTCGCGCCGGCGGTGAGTGTGTGGAAATCATCGCCGCCCGAGTCGTCATCGGGGAAGACGCCGTCGTAGCGGAGGAAGACCTCGCACTGATCGGAGACGAGGTAGCCACCCTGAAGGACGGCGCCGAAGTCGTCGGAGTCCGAACCGCTGGCGTCGGTGTTCCGCCAAACGGCCGCGGCGAAGAGATTCCAGCCGTTGCCTTCCATGCTGGCGTCGACGGTGGCCTCGAGCACCTGGGTGTCGCTGGTGCCGCCGGTTTCGCCGCCGTCCTGGAAGTGGACGGCAGCACCGAGCATACCGCCGTACTTCGAGCCGCGCCAGGAGACGTTGTCGTCGAAGCGCTTCCAGTCGCCGTCGCCCCAGCGGAACTCACCGCGGGCGGTGAGGGCGTAGTCGGCCTCGGAGGCGGAGTTGAAGTCGGTGTTGAGGGTGTTGAGGCCGTCGGAGATCGAGGCCCAGCCGCGGAACGACTCGCCGGTGTAAGCGAGCTGGACCATCTGCGAGCGGCCCTGGGTGAACACGGAGTTCACGGTGGAGCGTTCGAGGGTGAGCTGCTTGGTGTCGGAGACGAGCTCCTCACGCAGCAGCCCGACCTTGCCCTGTCCCCACTTGATGGCCATGTTGTTCTCGAACTTGTACTGACCCCACGCGTCGAGCAAAGTAAAGGCCCCGCTGCTGCGGGAGAACTCGCCCAGCATGTCGAACGACAGGTTCTTGCTCCAGACGGTGCCCTTCATGCCGACGCGAGTGCGCCGAGCCTGGAAGCCGTGCGTGAAGTCGTCCTGATCCCCGGCGGAGTCCTCGTCCCGGAAGTTCATGAGGTAGCGGAACTGCGTGAAGCCGTAGGGCGTCAGCGTGTTTGCGCCGCCATCGCTGATGAAGAATGAGCCCTTCTCCCACCCGCCGCCGGCGGCAGCGGAGAAACTGGAACGGTTCGCCGCGTCGGCGAGCAGCTCACGCGAGATGTTGTCCGCCGTCTGAGCGAGGGCGGGGGTTGCCAGGCCCGCGAGGGCCACAAAGATGGCAAGAGAGCGACCGCTAGTCATCAGTGAACTCCAAAGAGGGAAGGGTGAACCCCGGCACGCAGGCCGCATGCTATCAAGCCGCGAACGGTCTCGCGGACCTTCACCCGACTTGAACCGCCCGTTGTGCCCGTCCCTGCTGAAACTTTGCGCTCGGCCCCGCCCGCGTCACGGGGGGGCCTGCTCGCCCGGCGCCGCCTGACGCAGCCGCCTCTTCTCGTGGCGGATGATCGTCCCTGTCGCGAGATAAACAACGTCCTCGGCGATACTTGCCATGAGGTCGCCTACGCGCTCCAGCTCCCGGCCCACGCGATACACCAGCAGTCCCACGGGCGGGCCGTGATCGCCCAGCGCCGGGTCGCTCACCACCTGCAGTGTCTCCTCGAACAGCCTCTTCTCGAGCAGGTCGATCGCCTGGTCTCCCGTGATCAGCCTCTTCGCGCCGTCGGCGTCCTCGTCCTGCACGGTCCGCAGCGCCTGGTGACAGATCGTCGGCACGCGCTGACCGAGTTCACGGAGCGCCGTCGGCCAGCGGGGCGGGGTGGAGCCGCACCGTTCGGACAGCCGGATCACCACCTTCGCAATGGAGGTCGCGTGGTCGCCCACGCGCTCGATCGTGCTATTGGCGCGCAGGATGAATGTCGCGGTTCGGAAGTCTCTGGCGAACGGCGCCCGGAGCGCCAGCACCTCGTGGCAGGCCTGCTCGATGGCCACCTCTTCAGCGTCCACCTGATCGTCGCTCTTGCGTACGGACCTCGCCGCGTCGGCGTCAAGCGTCCACAGCGCGTTCACCGCACGCTCCAGCATCGAGACCGCGAACGTCGACTCGCGCAGGAACCGGCTCTTCAGCTCCAAGATGCGGCGTTCGGTCACGGGGTGGTGCGCACCCCCGGGCGTGCTGTGCTCGGGCATTCTGTTCTCCGCGTGGCTCGTCCGCGGCGGGCCGCGGTTGCAACCCCCAGTGTACGTCCCGACCTATCGGGGCGTGGTCCCTCGCGCCCTTCGCCCGTTCTGAGGCCCCGCGGGCTGCGGCGCGGCCTGCGAAGAACGAGTCAGCAGCCCGAGCCTTCGGCGCAGCACGGGCAGAAGCGTCGCCGGCTCCAGTGCGCCGGCGTGCGGTCTGAAATAGACCTCGCTCAGCGTCTCGTTGGACTTTGGAGGCAGGGGCGTGACCGTCCCCGGCGTGCCCGCGGCCCGTGCCGTCAGTTCCGCGGCGACTCTCGCCGGGTCCTCGCACGTGAAGACCACGTCCTTCTCCCGGATGGTGACGGTGCGAACCCCCAGCAGCGCGCACGCGACGCGCACGGAGGCCACGTCCAGCAGCGTCGCGACCGGCGCCGGGGGCTCGCCGTACGCGTCCGCGAGGTCCGCGCGGGCCTTGTCGAGCTGATCCTGCGACTGGGCCGAGGCGATGCGCCGATAGGCGTCAAGCCTTCGGGGCTCGCTGGGGATGTACCCCGAGGGGATGAGCCCGCCCGCGCCGATCTCTACCGAGGTCGCGCTCGCCGTCACCTTCGGGGTCTCGTGCTGCAGGTCGTGCACCGCGCTCTCGAGGAGCTGGCAGTACATCTCGTATCCCACCGCCGCGATGTGCCCGCTCTGCTCCGCGCCGAGGATGTTTCCCGCGCCGCGGATCTCCAGATCCCGCATGGCGATCTTGAACCCGGCCCCGAGCATCGAGTACTGCTCCAGCGCCTGCAGCCTCTTTCTGGCGACCTCGTTCACGTTCCGTTCCGCGGGCAGCAACGCGTAGCAGTACCCCCTGTGCTTGCCCCGGCCCACGCGCCCGCGGAGCTGGTGCAGGTCGGCGAGCCCGAAGCGGTCCGCGTCGTCGATGATCATCGTGTTCGCGGAGGCGATGTCGATCCCGCTCTCGATGATGGTGGTGGAGAGCAGGACGTCCGCCTCCCGCCTGATGAACCGGAGCATCACGGCCTCCAGCTCTTCCGGGGGCATCTGCCCGTGGCCCACGACGATCCGCGCGTCGGGCACCAGCCTCTGGATGTCGTCCGCCTTGCTGCGGATGTCGTGCACGCGGTTGTGCACATAGAACACCTGCCCCTCGCGGGCCAGCTCGCGCTCGATGGCCTGCCTCACTCTGTGCGTGTTGAACGGGATGACCTCCGTCACGATCGCGCGCCGGTCGAGCGGGGCGGTCGTCAGGCTCGAGATGTCGCGGATGCCCAGCATCGCCATGTGCAGGGTCCGCGGGATGGGCGTCGCCGAGAGCGTCAGCACGTCGACCGTCAGCCTCAACCTCAGGAGCGACTCCTTGTGCTCCACGCCGAATCGCTGCTCCTCGTCGATGACGACCAGCCCCAGGTCCGCGAAGCGAACATCCTTGCTCAGGACGCGGTGCGTCCCGATGATGATGTCTACCTGCCCGCGAGAGAGATCGTCCAGCGTCTGCTTCACCTGCGCGTCGGACTTGAAGCGCGAGACGGACTCGACCCGGAACGGGTACGCCGCGAACCGCCCCCGGAACGTCCTCTCGTGCTGCTCCGCGAGCACCGTGGTGGGCACGAGTACCGCGACCTGCCTGCCCGACTCCACCGCCTTGAACGCCGCCCGGATGGCGAGCTCGGTCTTGCCGAAGCCCACGTCGCCGCAGACCAACCGATCCATTGGCCTGGCCCGCTGCATGTCCTTCTTGATCTCTGAGAGGCTGGCGAGCTGGTCCTCGGTCTCCTCGTAGGGAAACTCGTCCTCGAACTCGCGCTGCCAGGTGGTGTCGGCGGGATAGGCGATGCCGGGCAGGTGCTCGCGGGCGGCGCGCACACGCATCAGCTCCGCGGCCAGGTCCCTCACGCTCTCGGATACACGCTCCTTCTGTGCGCGCCATCGCGTCCCGCCCAGCGTCGAGAGGGGCGGCTTGCCGTGGAACCCCCCGACATACTTCTGCACCTTGTCGATGTGCATCGCGGGGACATACAGCCTGGCCCGCGACGCGAACTCCAGGACCAGGTACTCCTCCTGCTCTGCGGGAGTGCGGCCCGCGCCGCGCTGGGCCGTGGGGAGGTCGCGGGGCTTCATGAGTTTCAGCCCGTCGAACCGCGCGATGCCGTGGTCCGCGTGCACCACATAGTCCCCTGACTCGAACGTCAGGAACGTGTCCATCGCCCGCCCGGCCCGCACCCTCCCTGCGCGCCGCCTCACCGAAAACCGGCTCATCAGCTCGTGGAAAGGCACCACCGCCACGGGCGGGGCGTCCGCGTCGTGCCACGTGAAGCCCCGGTGCACGTAGCATGCGCACACGCGGATGTTGGTCGGCGCATCTGCCTCGGCCAGCAGCTCGTTCGCGCGGTCCACCTCGCCCTGATTCTGGCAGCACACGATTGCGCCCGCCCTCGCCATCGAGACCAGCTCCGCCGTCGCCGCCGCCGCGTCGTGCGGAAAGGTCGGCAGCACCCCGGCGCCCAGGTCCGGCCTCCTGTCCGCGGAAGCCGCGCCCGCGGAGAACTGGTTCACCTCCGCCAGCGCCGCGAAGCGGCGCTCCAGGTGCGCGAGCACCGCGGGCGGGCCGATGATCCCACGAGGCTCCGACACCCGCTCGAAGTACCCGCGCCCCTGCTCCACCACCTCGCCGGTCTCCGCGAGCATCGCGATCGCCCCGCGGGGCAGCAGTTCGAGGAAGCACACCCCCGCGTCCGAGGGCGCCATCCGCTCCGCGTCCGCCACCGGCAACCTCACCCGTTCCACTCGCCGATCAGTCGCCATCGAGTCCGGGTCAAACTCGCTCAGCTTGTCAACCACGTCGCCGAAGAAGTCCAGCCTCACGGGCGACCCGCGGCTGTCGCCCGCCGCGGGGAAGACGTCCACGATCCCGCCCCGCACCGCAAAGTCGCCCGGCTCGCCCACCGCGTCCGTCCGCGAATACCCCGACGCAGCAAGCCAGCGCAGCAGCTCCTGCTGCGAGAGTGTCGCCCCCTCCTCGATCGTGAGAGAGAACGCCCCCACCTCGGCCTCGCCCGGCACAAGCTGCATCAGCGCCTGAATGGGGCACACCACGACGCTCGCCCCCTCAAGTGAGCCCGCCGCCCGGCACGCGTCGAGACGGCGAAGAAAGGGCTCCGCCGCGGCCCGGCTGCCCGGCGAGTGCTCCAGCGCGGGCAGCGTCACGACGGGCAGCAGACCCTCCAGTTCGTCCGCCGCCTCGTCCGCGTCGTCCAGGTGCGCCACGACCAGCACGACCGGACGCCCGGTGACCGTCGCCGTCGCCGCCGCGAGCAGGTTTACCGCGGACTCCGCGACCCCCGTCACGACACTCCGGTGTCCCGCGGCGAGGTCCTCCGCCATGCGCCGCACCGCCGAGGAACGCACCAGCAGCCCGAGCGGATGGCCGCCGAGTTGCGGCGGCTCCGGCGCGCTGCCGTCGTGCTCGTGCTGGGGATCGGTCATTCTCTCGGTCCCGTCGTGCAGCCGCACCGGGCGGCGGCGTAGCACGCAGTGCGCAGCGTCAAGCCCGTCGGAGCACGCGCTCCGTGGGCCCGGGCCTGTCTGCGAACGCCATGGTAGTGGGGGCCCGGGCGCCCATCCCTAGGCGTGCCGGTTGGGCGTGGACCCCAGGGTTCCCATCTGGGCGCGGAGCAGCACGAACCCTGCGGCCCCCGCGATGGACACGACCAGCGACACTCCCAGGGCGGTGAGGGGCGCGTTCCAACCCGCGCTCCGTGCAGCTTCATAGACGACGACGGAGGTCAGCGGCGCCAGCAGCCCGCGAAGGCCGTTCAGCGTCACGTGCGTCGCCATGTACCGCCCGGTCTCACCCGGCGGAGAGAAGTCCACGTGCCCCAGGTTCCAGGCCAAGGTGCCGCCGGCGAAGGCCACGCCCAGCATCACCGCAGACACGTACAGCAGCTCCACCCGGTGCAGCGCCGAGGCGAGCACCATCACGATCCCCGCCGCCACGAAGCACCAGGCGTGGATCGACCGGAACCGCACGACGTGCGCCCGGTCGAGCAGCCTGGCCCACGCGGGGATCGCCATCGCCTGCACGACAAACGGGATCGTGCTCGTGACCAGGATGCTCGCGAGGTACTTCACGCCGAACTGGTCGCGCAGCATGATCGCGAGCACCGGCGTGACCATGATGTTGCCGAACCCCAGCACGAACATCCACCGCATGAACCTCGAGTACCACGGGTCCTGCCTGAGCACCTGCAGAACCACCAGCGGCCCCTTCCAGGGGGGCAGCACGCGAGGCCCCTCTCGCTCTGCCTTCAGCAACGCCCGCTCTCGGCGGATGCGCAGCCTGCCCGTGGCGCCCACGGCCACCATGGCCAGCGCTACGACCACCGGCAGGCACATCTGATACCACGAGAGCGACCGGTCGAGTAGGCTCCCCAGCAGCGCGCCGATGCCCGCAACGACCAGGACCTGCAGCGTCGAAACCCTCCCGATGATCGACGCCCGCACCGCCCGCGCGTAGTTCGCCCGCCACACCGTCGGCCTCAGAATCACGATCCCCGACCAGCACGTCCGCGCCGTGAGCACCGCAAAGACAAGCAGCCCCAGCCCCGCGGGCGTCCGCGGGATCAGCGCCAGCGACACGATGCACACCAGCACCACCACCTGGAGCGCGTTGATGAACGGCACCTTGGGCCGCCCGTGCGACCCCGACAGCCATACAAAGCTCAGGATGTTCGCCAGCGCGTCCATGGAGCCCAGCGCCGCGACGGTGAAGTTCAGCGTGCGCTCAGACACAACACCCTCGAACGTCTGCTTCGCAAAGACCGAGATCACCCCGCTCTCGATCGCAGCCAGCGCCAGCGCGAAGAAACCGGCCGTTGTCAGTTCGAGCGTGTAGCTCTGCCGCGAGAGCAGTGGCTGCGACCCCGGCAGAAACGACCGCACGGCCCGCACCGGGGCCGTCAACATCCCTGTCCGCGCTGGTCCTGTGGGCACACTCGTCAACGGGGCGTCAGTGTAGCGCGGGCGACCCCATCACCCGCTCGAAGCACGCGCGGCAGAGCGCCCGATAGCTCTCCGCACCGCCCACGGCGATCGCGCCATCGCCCGCCCCCAGCCTGTGAGACCTCGCCGAAGGTCCGCCGCACTCCGCGCACACGCCACGGACCTTTACCACCCGGTCGGCCTCCCAGAGCAGCCACGGAAAGGGCGGAAAGGGCCGGCCGCGGTGGTCCGTGTCCACGCCCCCGACCACCACGCTGACCCCTCGTGCCAGCAGAAGCCGCACCGGCTCGATGAGACCGTCCGCGAAGAAGTGCGCCTCGTCGATGACGACCAGCCCACCCGGTCCCGGAGCAAGCCCCGGAATTCCTCCCGCGTCATCGACAGTCACCGCCGGGAGACTCACCCCGTCGTGTGTCGTCAGGGCATCGGGCTGCGACCGCGTGTCCGCCCGCGGGCGGCAGGCCACCACCCGCGTTCCCGCCCGGGACGCCTCTTTCATCCGGGCGATCAGCAGCGTGGTCTTGCCCGCGAACATCGGACCGCAAACCACTTCCAGGCTCGGATGGATCGGGCTCACAGCCGACTGTAGTTACCGGCCCGCGGCGGTCGGCGGGCCACCCTCACGATTCGGGCTGGTGCCAGGCGGATTTCGTGGTATCGTCTCCGCACCGGGGGCGTAGACGTGCGGGGGTCCGCTGTGGGGCCCTCTGATGCTGGGCATTCGTTGACGGAGGCATGGGTGACACACGCGACGCATCGCCGGTTCGGGCCGCAGGCAACTCTCGTGGCGGGGTTCGCCGCCTCGTTCCTGTCCTCGGGTCTGGCGAGGGCGCAGCTCTCTTCGGATCCCGCGGATGCTCTCATTGCTGGCCCGACGCGGGTGCACGGGGCTGTCTGGAACCACTTTGAGCATGGGCGCGATCGGGTTCACGCCTGGGTCTTTCTCACGGACAAGGGCGTGGAGGACACCACCGCCGCCCTCACCGAACTCGGAGCCAACTACCCAACCCGCGCGCTCGTCCGCCGATCGCGCCGCCGCACCGATCCCGGCCTGGTCGACGAGCGCGACCTTCCCGTTGCAGCGTCGTACGAGTCCGCGATCCGGGGCACCTGCCCGCGGATTCGCGCCACCAGCCGCTGGCTGAACGCTGTCAGCGTCTCCGCATCCCGCGAGGAGATCACCAGGCTCGCCAAACTCCCCTTCGTCCGCTGGGTGCAGCCCGTCCGCCAAGGGCCCGCCAGCACTCCCGTGGACCTCCGGGTCGACCCGCCCGCGCCCTACGCCGACCGGGATTTCTACGGCCGCTCGTCCACCCAACTCGCGCAGATCGGCCTCTCGAACCTTCACTCCATGGGCTTCACCGCCCAGGGCGTGGTCGTGGGAATCCTCGATACCGGCTTCCGGTATGACCACCTCGCGTTTACTCAAGCGGGACATCCGCTTCAGGTCGTTGCCGAGCGGGACTTCATCTTTGATGACAACGTCACCACCGACGAGGCCGCCGACCAGCCGGGCCAGCACGGCCACGGCACGCTCATTCTCGGGTGCATCGCATCCTACTTCCCCAACGAGCTGGTGGGCGGCGCCTACGACGCCTCGGTCATCCTCTGCAAGACCGAGGACATCCGCAGTGAGACTCCGGCCGAGGAAGACTACTACGTAGAGGCCCTGGAGTTCATCGAGTTCCACGGCGGGGACCTCGCCACCTCCAGCCTCTCGTACTCAGACTGGTACACGCAGGCAGACATGAACGGCGTCACCGCCGTCACCAGCATCGCCGTGAACATCGCGACGGCCAACGGCCTGCACTGCTGCACCGCCGCGGGCAACGCCGGCAACGACGCCGACCCCCAGACCAGCCGCCTGGGCGCACCAGCCGACGCCCTCGCCGTCATCACGTGCGGCGCCGTGGACATCGACGGCATCACAGCCTCGTTCTCTTCCGACGGCCCGACCGCCGATGGCCGGCTGAAGCCCGAGGTCCTCGCCCGCGGCGTCGGAACCCGCACCGTTGCGACGGGCGACACCACCCAGTTCGCCTCCGCGAGCGGTACCTCACTCTCCACGCCCCTGCTCGCCGCCGCTGTCGCCTGCCTCGTCCAGGCTCACCCGGAGTGGACCGCCGCTCAGATGCGGGCCGCCCTCTTCGCGACCGCCGGCGATCAGGTCGCCAACGGCCAGCCCGACCCGCTCTTTGTGCGGGGGCACGGCATTCTCAACGCCGCCGTCGCCGCACTCCCCCTCTGCGACGCCGACCTGAACCAGGATGGAAACGTGGACCAGGACGACGTGGGTTATCTCATCAATGTGGTCGGGGGCGGCGACAACTCCACCGGCATCGACCCGGACTTCAACCACGACGGGAACATCGATCAGGACGATGTGGCGGCGCTGATCACCGTTGTCGCGGGCGGCGACTGCCCCTGAGACAGCGCCCCGCCCTGTCCGCTATGCTGTGGGTCTCATGCGGCGATTTGATCTCTGCGTCGTTGGTTCGGGCCCCGCCGGCCAGAAGGGCGCCATCCAGGCCGCCAAGCTCGGCAAGAGCGTCTGCGTCATCGAGTCCCGCGATGTCGTGGGTGGGTGCGCGATCAACACCGGAACCATTCCCAGCAAAGCGCTCCGGGAGGCCATCCTGAACCTGGGCGGCTGCCCCGTCCCCGCGGCACCCACAAACGCCGACTTCCTCGCCGCCGCGCGCGGCGCGACCATGTCCAACCTCTGGGCGAGCTGCGACCGCGTGATCCGCGCGGAGATCGAGCTCGTCCGAGGGCACTTCGCCAGCAACGGCATCCGCGTGTTCCACGGCACTGGCCGTTTCGCCGGCCTCAACACCCTCCACGTCGAGGGGCCCAGCGGGCACGAGACCGTCGAGGCCGACCACATCCTGCTCGCCGTCGGCACCAGCCCCGCGAGACTCGCCGGCGTTCCCTTCAACCAGGAGGACATCATCACGAGTGATGAGATCCTTCAACTGAGGGCGCTGCCCCGGAGCATGATGGTGGTGGGGGGGGGCGTTATCGGCACCGAGTATGCCAGCATGCTCGCCGCCCTGGGCGTCAAGACCACGCTCATCGAGGGGCGCAACCGCCTGCTGGACTTTGTTGACACCGAGATCGCCGAGGCGCTCCAGTATCACCTCCGCCAGGCGGGGGTCACGCTCCGCCTGGGTGAGAAGGTCGTGAAGGTCAACCTCATCGATGCTCCGGAGGGCGCCCAATCCACGAACAAGGTCTTTGCGGAGGCGGTGCTCGAGAGCGGCAAGACGCTTCGGTCCGACTGCCTCCTCTACTGCGCGGGCCGGCAGGGCAACACCGACGGCCTGAACCTCGCCGCCGCCGGCCTCGCCGCCGACCCTCGGGGCCGTATCAAGGTCGACGAGCATTTCCGAACCAGCGTCCCGCACATCTACGCCGCGGGCGACGTCGTCGGCTTCCCGGCCTTGGCCAGC
Organism: Phycisphaerales bacterium; assembly: GCA_020853975.1. Lineage (GTDB taxonomy): Bacteria > Planctomycetota > Phycisphaerae > Phycisphaerales > UBA1924 > RI-211. The sequence continues at coordinate 69,185 of JADYXW010000090.1, read as the reverse complement.
ACAAGCATGGAGCAGGGGCGCCTCGCCGCCTGCCACATGTTCGACCACCGCGCGGAGATGCTCGAACGCCTCCTGCCCTACGGCATCTACTCCGTTCCTGAAATTTCCATGGTGGGCTGGACCGAGGAGCAGCTCACCGCAGAGTCCATCCCCTTCGAGACCGGCGTCGCGTACTACCGCGAGATCGCGCGGGGCCAGCTCCTGGGCGACGAGATCGGCATGCTCAAGATGCTCATCCACCAGGAGAGCCACGCCATCCTGGGCGTGCACATCATCGGCACCGACGCGACCGAGCTTGTGCACATCGGGCAATGCGCCATGGCCTTCAAGGCCACGGTCGAGTACTTCATCAACGCCGTCTTCAACTACCCCACGCTGGCCGAGTGCTACAAGGTCGCCGCCCTCAACGGCCTCAACAAGCTCCGCAACGTGTGACGCCGAGCGCCCGCCCATGGCGGACGCCCGGCGCCCGGAGTGTTCACAGGGGTCGGTCCTTGGTCCCCTCGCGGCGGCGCCTCGCGAGCAGCAGCCCGCCCAGCCCCGCAAGCGCCAACGGGCCCGGCGCGGGCACCTTCATCAGGTATACCTGCTCGATGCTCGAGCCCGTGTAGGGCCCGCTCGCGAACGTCCGCCAGTCGGGAGACATCCGGTACTCGCCGTAGTGCGCGGCGCCCACGGGCAGGCCGTCACCCGCGGCATAGGGCACGCCCCAGCCGGACGCATTGGCGCCGGCGCGGAACGCGTCGTTGGGGTCGGCGAAGTACGCCTTGCCGTTGGCCAGGTCTAGGCCGGCCATCGTCAGCACGTGGAAGTTGCCCCACCAGTGATCGTTGTTCGGCCCGCCCGTGGGCCCCGCGTTGCCGCTCTCGCCGATCTTGATGACCGCGGTGTACCCCTGGGCGAGGGCGAACTTAAGCGTGTCCCACATCGAGCCGAACTGCGGCGCCGCCGCCCCTGTGAGGTTCGCGTTGGTCTTCCACTCGGTGCCCTCCGCGGAGGTGATGCTCTGCACGGCGCCGCCCTTCCACATGTACCTGTGGATCAGCGGGTCCACGCCCGCGGGCCGGGCCCCGGTCACCGTGCTCGCCCGCACGTACGACCTCACCGACGACACCCACGCGCAACCGCCGTCGGCGGCGTCTTCCGTCAGCGCCAGCGCGCCGTTCGTGTACGTGTACTGTTCGAGCCAGTTCTTGCCGGCGTGCGCCCCGCCCTAGCCCGTGGGATCTACGAGCCCGCGATACCCGTTGTCATCCCAGTACTTGATCGCGTCCATCCAGGCGGTCGTGGCGCACCAGCCGTCGCCCCGGCGCGTGCCCGTGTCGTCCGTGTACCCCTCCCACCAGAACGTCGCCTGGTCATAGTTGGGCCCCCCCGGCACTGCGCCGCCCGGCACTGGCAGCGGGTTGGGATTCACCGCCCGGCCCTGGTTCGCGAGCTGATGCTGGTAGTAATCCGGGATGCTCGGCGCGCCCCCGAGCCACGTGATCGCAGCGGACGCGGTGCTCGCGGCTCCGGCAAGGGCGACCAAGCTCAGGCGGACGGTGCGGCTCGTGGCGTACGACATGGCGTTCCTCCTCAGACCCCCGCAGCAGGCGAAAGGCTGAGTCCATGAACGCTCACGCGCCGCGCCGCTCACGCGACGCCATCCGATTCTCTCGTCCCGAGCTCAGGCGTTGGGGCTCGCGATCCCGAGCGCGCGACGCAGCGCCACGACCTGGCCCACGTGCCAGCCCTCGTGCCAACTGATCTTCGCGGCCAGGTCCGCCTTGTCGCTCGCGAACCCGCCCGCCTCCACCGCCTCCGAGAGCTGCGCGTCCGTCATCTTCGACACCGCCGAAACGAGTCTGTCGAACGACGAATCGAAATAGCCCTTCACCTCGTCTACCGAGGGGTACGCGCCCGCGTCCCCCACGGGCACGGAGCCCATGCCGAACATCTTTTCGTACGCCTCCGGCACCGCACCCTTCTCGCCCGAGATCACGCTCAGCGCCCAGCCCGCCGTCGCCGCCAAGTGCCCGATCGTCCACAGCAGGTGATTCACGTGCCCCGCGGGCTGCGCCGTCATCTGCTCCTGCGAGAAGCCGGCGGAGTACTTGCTGAACGTCTGGCGACCGAACTTCATGAGCGCCACCGCCCGGTCGCGCACCACGGTCGAGGCCGGCGCCTTCGCCGCGCGCTTCGCCTTCGGCTTCGGCTTGGTCTTCGTCTTCGTGACCGACCTCAGGTGGCGCTTCGCGCCCTTCTTCTTTGCCTTCTTGCTCATGTGCGGGCTCCTCGCGTGCGATGATATCGGACGGCGTGTGGATCGACCGGCCCTAGGCTATCCTTCGGCCCACTCCGCCGGCGGCAATGTCGTCCGCGGTAGATCGCAAGTGTCTGGAACGAAAGGAACTGCAGTATGGCCGGTCGTGTGAGCGTCGCGCTCGCCAGCGGAGATGGCATCGGGCCCGAGATTGTCGAGGCAACCCTCGAGCTTTTCCGCGTTGCGGGAGTGCTCGAGCACATCGAGTTCCGCCCCGTCGAAATGGGCGCCGCGGTCTTTGCCAAGGGGAACACCCGCGGCATGACCGACGAGGCCATCCGCACCGTCGAGGACTGCGGGATCCTCTTCAAGGGCCCCATGGAGACCCCAAAGGGGAGCGGCGGCAAGTCCATCAACGTCACCGCCCGCAAGCTCTGGAACGCCTACGCCAACCTCCGCGTCTTCAAGACCCTCCCGGGTGTCGAGACCGTCTACTCCAAGGCCGGCCTCTCCATCGACATGTGCATCGTCCGTGAAAACATCGAGGACACCTACGGCGGGGTCGAGCACCGCCTTTCCAACGACGTCATCCAGTGCAAGCGCCTCATCTCCGCCCCGGGCTGCGACGAGGTGCACCGCTTCGCCTTCCAGACCGCCCGCAAGATGGGTCTCAAGACCATCCACTGCGGGCACAAGGCGAACATCATGAAGATGACCGACGGCCTGTTCCTCGATCGCTTCAAGGCGACCGCCAAGGACTTCCCGGAGCTCACCGCGGGCGATGTCATCGTCGACGCGCTCTGCATGAACCTGGTCGTGAAGCCTCAGCACTACCAGATGGTCGTCCTCCCCAACCTCCAGGGAGACATCGTCAGCGACCTCTGCGCAGGTCTCGTGGGCGGGCTGGGTTTCGCGCCCTCCGCCAATATCGGCAACCACATCTCCATCTTCGAGGCGGTCCACGGCACCGCGCCCGACATCGCGGGTCGGGGCGTGGCAAACCCCACCTCCATCATCCTCTCCGGTCTCATGATGCTCAGGCACCTCTGCCTGGGGCAGCACGCCGCCAACATCGAGAACGCACTTCTCGCGACGCTCGAAGCCGGCGTCCACACGGGCGACTTTGGCGACAAGAAGACCCCCGCCGTCGGCACGCGCGACTTCGTCCGCGCTGTCGCCGATCGCCTGGGTCAGAAGCCCACGTCCGTCGCCCACGTTCCCGTGCCCGACGCCGGCGCCGCCTGCTTTGTCCGGCCGCCCCGGCCAGCGGGCCAGCAGGTCATCCGCACCTTCAAAAACCTCGTCTCGCACGTCGCGGGCTGCGACATCTACCTTGATACGCCCCTTTCTCCCATCAGCCTCGCGGAAGAGATGAACCGCGCCGCGGTCGACTCCCCCTTCCGCCTGACACTGATCTCCAACCGCGGCACCCAGGTCTGGCCCACCGGCTCGGTGTACACCGAGTGCGTTGACTACTACCGCGTGCGCTTCGAGCTCAAGGAGGGCACGCCCCCCGGGGCCTTCGGCCAGAGCCGGGCCATCGCCCTCCTCGACCGGATCGCGGAGAGTTTCACCGTCTGCAGCTACGAGCTCCTCCGCACCTTCGACGGCTCCAAGGGATTCAGCCTCGCGCAGGGCCAATAGCCCCATTCGGACACGAGGGTCCCTTCCGTGCTCTCGCTCGTTCCGTGTTCATAGTTAGTAAACACTTGACTTCGGGGCCCCTCCACGCTTCACTGGAGTGGTGCCCGACGCTCCGGCTCCATCACCAACTCCCCGTGGGCTCCTGTTCACCGCATTCGAGCCCAGCGGCGATGATCACGCCTCCGCCGTGATCGCGGAGCTCCGCCGCCGACACCCCTCGCTCCCGATCTACGCCTGGGGCGGGGCGCGCATGGAGCGTGCGGGCGCGACGCTCGTCGAGCGTACCGGCGACGACGCCGTCATGGGCATGCCCGGCATCTCCAAGATCCTGGAGCACCAGCGCATCAACCAGCGCATCGACGCCTGGCTTGCGAGCAACCCCGTGCAGGCGCACGTCCCCGTGGACAGCCCCGCCGCCAACATGCCCATCTGCGAGATCGCCAAGAAGCACGGCGTGAAGGTCGTGCACCTGGTGGCCCCGCAGATATGGGCCTGGGGCAGGTGGCGCATCCACCGCCTGAGACGGCTCACCGACCTCGTGCTGTGCATGCTCCCCTTCGAGCCCGACTTCTTCACGCGCCGACGGGTCCCGGCCCGCTACATCGGCCACTTCCTCTTCGACGAGCAGCTCGACACCCAGGCCTTGGACCAGCGAGCCTCCGTCTTTGGCGACGGCGAGCCCCGGATCGCGATGATGCCCGGGTCGCGCCCCAACGAGCTTGAACGGCACTTCCCCATCATCCTCGACGCCTTCCGCGCCCTCAAGGCCTCGCACCCCGGCGCCGCGGGTGTCGTCGCCGCCACCTCGGACCGCGTTGCGGACCTCCTCCGCTCGATGGCCTCGACCCGAGGCGGCCTTCCCGACGGCGTCCGCATCGTCGTGCAGGACACCGACGCCGTTGTCCGATGGTGCCAGATCGCCCTGGTCAAGAGCGGCACCGTCACGCTGCAGGTCGCCAAGCAGCGCCGGCCGATGGTCGTCTTCTACAAGAAGTCAAACCCGCTGTTCTTCCTTCTGGTCCGCAGCATCCTCGCGACAAGCGTCTTCTCGCTCCCCAACGTGCTCGCGAGGCGACGCATCGTGCCGGAGTTCATCCCGCACTATGGGGGGGCCGGCCCGCTGGTTCGCGCCATGGAGCAGCTCCTCTCCGACCCCTCTGTCCGCGCCGCCCAGGAGGCGGATATCGGCCGGGTGCTGAGAGACTTCGAGGGCCTGCACGCCGCCTCGCTCGCGGCAGACGCGATCGAAGAGATGATCGGCCTCCGTCTCCCCGTGACGAGTCCCGCGCTCTTCCCGCATGCGGGCGGCGTCGCGCCGCTCCTCACCTGAGGCTACGCCAAGGCCCGCTCGACCAGCGCTGCGGTGCAGCACGCGTTGCCGATACGGTCCAGCACCGGGATCGTCTCGCGCCGGTACCCGCGAAACCCCGCGCCCCTGTCCAGCGCCCTATGCAGCGCCGCGTCGAGGTCGTGCGCCGCCGTCGCCTCGTCCTCCGTGAAGAGCACCAGCAGCACCCCCGCGTGCGTGGCGCGGGGTTCCTTCGCCAACTTCAGCAGGTCCTCGGTGATCGACCGCACCAGATCGGACGCGTACGCCGCGTTCGGCTCCGGCACGCCCTGCCTGGGCGCGTGCTGGCCCACCACCTTCACCTCGAGCCAGTACGCATCCTCCGGGTCCGCGGCCCCCGGCGCTTCGTCCGGCTCCATCCCCTCAAACAGCGTCCCCGCACGCGCGTCCTGCGCCCGCAGCGAGGCCGGCCCGTCACGCAGCCACGTCAGCCCCGCGGGCAGCAGCGCGAAGTCGCAGCGCTCCCGCTCCCTCCGCAGCGCCCGCGAGCCCGCGGGCCCGGGAAACGGCTGCTCGCGCAGCACGCACCAGCCCGCGCCGCGCAGCCCGGCCTCCAGTACCCCGTGCAGTTCAACCTCGCTCAACGAGTCCAGCCCGCGCACCGCCTGCTCCGCACGCCCCTCCGCCTCGCGCGCCGCCAACCCATCTCTCGCCGCGGCGAGCACCTCGCCGGGGTCCCACATCGCTCACCCCGCCTTCTCCCCGTTCAGCTCCGCCGACACAGCCGCCATCAGTTCGTCCCGCAGGCCCTCTGCGCTCTCGCGGCTGCGCCTCACGAACCCTCGCCACATCCACGGGATCGGCAGCACCGTCACGGGCAGGTACCACATCCACGTCCTGTAGTCATACCCCGAGAAATACGCCCGCAGCATCGAGTCCGTCAGCCACACCCCGGGCCACACCGACAGCGCCAGCACCGCACCGAAGATCGTCGGCATCTTGGGCAGCATCCGCGTGGTCCACGTTAGCCTCGTGCCCCCGTTCACCCCCTCGGCACGCACGCTCAGCCTGAAGTCAAAGGGGTGCCCCAGCTCCTCCGCCCCGAACAGTTCCCCGTCCCGCCCGGGCTGATACCCGGGCAGACGCCCGCGCCTTGCCGCCGTCTCAAGCCTCTTCAGTATTTCCTCCCTCTCCAGAGGCGTGACGATCTCGGTCAACCCCTGGGGTGCGACGGCGGGCGGGTTGTTCTGGCTGTCGGCCATGCAGTGTTGGGCGCTCCCGCGCCGCCCTCGCGGCTCGCGGGGGTCTGTGGGGGATGGGACGACTGTATCGACCCGTCCCCACCCCAACCGGCATTCACTTCCACGATTCCCGCCACCACGCCGCCTATGCGTCGTATTGTCTCTACAGATGTCGCAGACCCGGCCCATGCACACCCCCGCGCTGCGCCTTGTCCGGGCGCACGACCTTCCCGAGCCGGCCCGCACCGCCCGCCGGGACATCGCCCGGGAGAACCACGAGGCCGCGCTCGCCGCCGACGACGCCCGCGCCGCCTTCGCGGTCGAGGTCGCCCGCGCCATCGAGGGGGGCAAAGCGGCGCTGCTGCGCCCAGAGGTCCGTCGCAGCCTCGTGGAGGCAGCTCAGGGCAAGGGGCTTCGCCCGTTCGACGCCAACCTGATCATCGCGGTCGTGCAGGACGCCGTCCGCCGCGAGGCGCCGGTGTCGAGCATCGATCCGACGCTCCGCGTGATTCCCAGGCCGGGCCGTGCCGACGCCGCCTCGTGGGCCGTGTGGGCCTTCGCGGGCGTCGCGGGGCTCGCCATCTTCGCGCTGCTGGTCGCGATGGTCTCCGCGGGCTGATCGGAGCGTGCGCACGCTCAATCTTCCGCCCGGCGCGCCCACTCAAACTCGAGGGGCTCCAGTTCCCCCGCCAGCCTCTCCCGCTCCTTTGAGAGCCGGTTGCTCCTGGGCTGATCCCTCCACGTGCCCGGGTCGGCCAGCTCCAGATCGATCGCGCGCAGCCTTGTCTCGATCTCCTCGATCCGCTTTTCGAGTTGCTCGGTCTTCATCCGCGCCAGGCGATCCTGCTGGGGGTCGCCGGTCGGTTCCCGGCGTTTGGCAGCCTCCTGGGACTGCTTCTGACGGCGCTCCTGCTCCTCCCTGCGGGCCTTGACCTGGGCCTGCGCGTGCTGCTCGTGCGCACGCCTTCCGTCCTCCTTCCGCCTCCACTCCGTGTAGTTCCCCGCGAAGAGCTGGACCCCTCCCTGCCCGTCGAGCACGATCAGGTGGTCGCAGGTGGCGTCGATCAGCGCACGGTCGTGGCTGATCAGCAGCAGCGTGCCCGTAAACCCCTTCTCGGGCGAGAGCGCCTGCTCCAGCCGCTCCGCGCTCGGAATGTCCAGGTGGTTCGTGGGCTCGTCCAGGATGACAACGTTCTTCGCGCTCGCGAGCAGCCCGGCGATCACCGCGCGGCTGCGCTCCCCGCCCGACAGCATCCCGAGCAGCTTCTCCTGCTCGTCCCCGCTGAACAGGAACGCGCCCGCCAGGTCCCGCGCGCGCTGCTCGCTCATGTCCGCCGTCGGTGCTTCCTTCAGGATCACGTTCTGCAGATAGCGCCACACCGGCAGGTCCATCGCCAGACCCTCGTGCGTCTGGCGGTAGTACCCCAGCACCACGTTCGAGCCCAGCCTTGCCACGCCCTCGTCCGTCGGCGTCTCTCCCAGCACGCACCGCACAAAGGTCGTCTTTCCCGCGCCGTTTGGCCCGATGATGCCCCAGCGCTCCCCGCGCTGGATCGAAATGTCCATCTCGTGGAACAGCACCTTGTGCCCGCCGCCCTCGCGCGGATACTTCTTCGACAGCCCGCGGCAGCTCACCGCGATGTCCCCGCTCCGCGGCGCCTTGGGCAGCTCAAAGTCGAACGTGTCCAGCTCCATCGGTCGCTCGAGCGTGTTCTGCAGTTTCTCGCGGTCCAGCCGCGTCTCTCTGCCCCTGGCCTGCCTGGCCCGCTGGCCGGCCTTGAAGCGCCGGATGTACTCCTCTTCCTTGCGGAACTTGCCCTGCTGCGCCTCATACGCGCGGAGCATCGTCAGCCGCCTCTGCTCGCGCAGCTCGCGAAACTTCGCGTAGTTCCCCGGGTAGTCGATGAGCCGCCCCTGCTCGGTCTCGATGATCTTGCCGACGACCGCGTCCAGCAGGTAGCGGTCGTGGCTCACCATCAGCACCGCGCCCTTGTACTCGTCCCGCAGGAACTTCTCCAGCCAGATGCGCCCGTCGATGTCGAGGTGATTCGTGGGTTCGTCCAGCAGCAGCACGTCCGGGCTCTCCAGCAGCAGTCTCGCCAGCGCCAGCCGCCCCCGCTGCCCGCCGGACAGGTTCCCGACCTTCAGCGAGAACTGCGAGTCCGTGAACCCCAGCCCGTGCAGCACCGCCTCGATCCGGTGGTCCAGCGCGTACCCGCCCGCTGCCTCCACCTGCGCCTCCAGCGCCGCCTGCTGCTTCATCAGCTTGTCGAGCTCGTCGCCCGTCGCGCCGGCCATGCGGTCGTAGAGCTCGTGCTGGGCCGCGTGCAGGCGGTGCAGCTCCTCGAAGGCCCCCTCCGCCGCGTCCAGCAGGATCTCCTCAGGGTCAAAGTGGGGGTCCTGCTTCAGGTACCCGAGCCTGGCCCCCTTCTGCAGCGACAAGCCCCCGGCGTCCGGCTTGAGGACGCCCGCGAGCACGCGCAGCAGCGTGCTCTTGCCCGTGCCGTTGCGCCCGACAAGGCCGATGCGGTCGGTCGCCTCCACGCTCAGCGACACCCCGTCGAGGATGATGTCATCCCCGAATCTCACCAGCACGTTGTTGCAGCTCAGAATCGGCACGGGCGGAGGGTAGGAAGCGCCGCCTGCTTCTTCCCCCGGATCTTCGCCCGCCTCCCCGCACTCCGGCCTGCTCAGGCCCAGGCGCCGGGGCGCTCCCCCGCCAGCGTGAACCGCTGCGTGCACACGCTCAATCGGTACCGGCAGTGCGAGAGCCCCAGCCGCCCCGCGATGTCCAGCACCTCCCGCTTCGTGAACGCCGCCCGCACGCTCACCACCGCGTCGTGCTTCACGTGCGCCGGCGCCCCGATCGTGAGAATCCTCGCACCCGCCGCCGCCAGCCATGAGCGGTTGAGATCGCTCCAGATGATCCCCGCCCGCGCTACCTGGTCCATCCCCGCGATCACCGTCAGCACGCCGATCTCGGGCAGGTGGTGCAGGAGCAGCCCCGCGTGCACGTAGTCGAAACTCCCCGCGCCGAATCGTCTCTTGATCTCCCGCGCGTCGCACCGCTCGAGCGTCACGCCCTCCACGCCCGACACGCGCTCGCGGGCCAGCGCCAGCGTCCTTTCGTGCACGTCGATCCCCGTGACGCGCAGGTCAAACCCGTGGCTGGCCGCCCACGCCCGCGCCGTCACGGGCAGGTCCGCGCCGCCCGTTCCCAGGTCCAGCAGAGTGATCGTTCTCCCCCTGGGCCACCTCCGCGACCAGACTCTCAGGTGGTCCAGCAGCGCTGCCTCGCCCCCCACCCAGCGGTTCAGCCGCTCCAAGTGCCGGAGCGTGGCAACGAGATCCTCCCGCGAGGCGTCCGGGTCGTCCATGTGCTCCGGGGTGACCAGTCTGGGCATCCCGGATGGTACAGACCCGCAACCCGCAGGCCGCCGGGGCCGAATACGATGGTGCCATGCCGACCCCGGACCGTGTCACCATCAAGACCATCCGCCGGATGGCGCAGGAGGGCCGGCCCTTCGCCTGCCTGACCTGCTACGACGCGACGACCGCGAAGTGGCTCGCCCGCGCGGGCGTGCACGTGCTGCTGGTGGGCGACACCGCCGCGGAGGTCATCCTGGGCTTTGAGCGCACGATCGACATGCCCATGGACGTGCTGCTCGCGCTCACCGCCGGTGTGAAGCGTGGCGCCCCATGCCGCGTGGTCATGGGCGACATGCCGTTCATGTCCTACCAGGCGGACGACGCGAGCGCTCTGCGCAACGCGGGCCGCTTCCTTACCGAGGGTCTGGCGGACATCGTGAAGATCGAGGCCGACGCCTCCTTCGCGCCCCTGGTCGAGAAGATGACCCGCGCCGGCATTCCGGTCTGCGCGCACGTGGGCAGCCGCCCGCAGCGCGCCGCCCTTACCGGCGGCTACGCGGGCGCGGGCCGCTCCCCTGCGGAGGCCGACGCCATCGCCCGTGACGCCGCCGCCCTCGAGGCCGCGGGCGCCGTGATGCTCCTGGTGGAGGCGGTTCCGGAGGTGCTCGCTTCCCGCATCATCGAGCAGTCGCGCGTGCCCGTCATCGGCATCGGCGCCGGGCCCAGGTGCCATGGCCAGGTCCTCGTGCTGCAGGACCTGCTGGGCATGACCGACTCTCCCCCCGTCTTTGCGGAGGCGGTCGCGTCGCTGGGCCCCGCGATCCAGTCCGCGGCTTCGGAGTGGGTCCGCCGCGTCGACGCCAGGCAGATCGGACCCACCCGGCCCCCCCAGCCTGGTCCGGAAAGCACGCCCCCTCTCCCAACCACCACGCCGTCGATCAAAGACGCGAAGCCACCCGCCCCCCCGTCGCCCCGGAACCGATGAATCCCCGCCGGGCCGGGCCGGCGAAGGACACAGCATGCGACGCATCGTCTCTTTCGGTCCGGCCTTCGTGGTGCTCGTGAGCGCCGGGGTCGTGACGCTCGCGCTGCCCGACATGGTCCGTCGCATCGCCAGCGAGCAGACCCGCGCGACGGTGCACCTCGCCCAGCAGTCGCTGGACAACGACGACGTGCTCGAGCGGCTGAACCGCGCGGTCCGCAACGTCGCGGTCAGCGTCGAGCCCTCTGTCGTCCACATCCAGGTGGAGGCCGACCGTGACGACACCCGCCGGTTCTCGTCCGGCTCGGGCTGGGTCTTTGACTCGCAGGGTCACGTGGTCACCAACGCCCACGTCGTCGCCGCCGCGACGCAGATCCGCGTCCAGTTCGCCGATGCGCGCGTGGTGAGCGCGAACGTGGTGGGCATGGACCTCACGGGGGACATCGCCGTGCTCAGGGTGGACCCCGGCCCGCACCTCATCCCCCTCCGCCGCGCCACCGGCGCCCGCCTCACCAAGGGCGACCGCGTCTTCGCCTTCGGTTCTCCGTTCAACTTCAAGTTCTCGATGTCCGAGGGTGTCGTCTCGGCGCTGGGTCGCTCCGCCCGCACCGCCACCGGCTTTGTCAGCCCGGCGAACTTCATCCAGACCGACGCCGCCGTCAACCCCGGCAACTCGGGCGGCCCGCTCGTGGACGTCCGGGGTCGCCTCGTGGGCATGAACGTCGCCATCGCCACCGCCCAGGACACGCAGGGCACCAGCGAGGGCCAGTCCGCGGGCATCTCATTCGCCATCCCTCTTGCCGCCATCGAGTCCCGCGTCCCGCAGATCATCGCGGGCCAGCCCGCGGTGGGGGGCTACATCGGGATCTTCTTCGGCGACGATGTGCATGGTTCTGTCCGCGTCGGGCGCGTCGTCGAGGACTCGCCCGCCGCCGCCGCCGGGCTCAGGGCGGGGGATCGCATCACGGGCGCGTCGGGCCAGCCCGTGCACGAGGCCGACCAGCTCCGGGGCGTCATCAACTCCGCCTCGCCGGGCGACACACTCGAGCTCCAGGTCCTGCGGGATGGCGAGACCCTCTCGCTCACCGTGACCCTCGGGGCCATGCCCAAGGACCTCGCCGCGCGTCAGTACAACCAAGCCATCCACACTGAGCTCGGGCTCATGCTTCGCGACACGCAGTCAGGCCCCTCGGTCGCCTTCACTGTTCCGGGTTCGCCCGCCGAGACCTCGGGCCTGAAGACCGGCATGCTTCTGCGGTCCGTCGCGGGCCGGGAGGTTCTGTCCGCCGACGCCGCCGCCGAGGCCATGGTTGCCTCCGGCGTCATCCTGGGCAGGCCCGTGGAGATCGAGGTCGTCGAGGTCGTCGACGACAAGCCCCGCACCAGCACCCTTCGCATCCTCGTCGAGCCCTGACGCCTACCGCGGCGCCCGAAGCCTCACGATCATCTTCGTCCCGAACGCGGGCACCGTGTCCGCGCGTGCCATCCAGTCCGGTTCCTCCAGCGAGGACTCCGGGCTGTGAAGCCTCGTATACCCAACGACCTCGCCGCCGAACGTCGCCAGGCCCACGATGCAACCCTCGCGGTCGGCGCGATAGTGCTCTACGCCGTGGCGTGTCAGCATCTGCGAGCCCGTGAACATGAACCCCCCTTCCGGCTCAAGCTCCGCAAGCCCCTTCCCCGACCTCGCCGAGACCACCCACGCCGCGGGCGACCAGCTCTCCCCGGTGTCTGGGCGTTCGAGCCTCACATCGAGCCGCGGGCCCGTCGGGGGCACGGGTCGGATCTGCGCACCCTCCCAGTCCCACGCCCCGGGTGTTCCGGGCTGAAGCCCCGCGAGCAGCAGTGCTGCATGCACGTGCGAGGGCTTCGCCTCTGTCGCGACCAGCGCCTCGTGCTCCTTCGTGTCGGTCGAGCACAGCACCACCTCCAGGTACACCCGCGGCGTCTTCTCGTTGTGCGCATCGATCGGCACGAACGCGTCGATCTCCACCTCGCGCTCCGCGACGTCCACTCGCACGTGCGGGAAGACCTCCTTTGCGCCCTCGCGGGCGGCGGGGGGGGGCGAGGCGGTCGGCGCAACGGGAGCAGCGGGAGGCTCCGGTGGCGTGGGTGCAGTGGTGGGGGGGGCCACGGGCGGCGTCGGCGGCTCTTCACGCACCTCCTTCCGTGACGCTGCGCACCCGCCCACCATCGCCAGGCCCGTCATCAGCAGCGCGCAGCACATGGCCGATCGCTTCATCTTTTCTCTCCCGCCGCGAGTGCGGCAAAGACCTCGCCCCGCTGCTCGTAGTGCTCAAACTGGTCCCAGGAGGCGCACGCGGGGCTCAGCAGTGCCACGTCGCCCGCCCGCGCCCGTTCCCGGATCGCCGCCACCGCACGGTCAAGCGTGCCGCACTCGATCGCGCGGCCTCCGCTCCCCGCCGCGATGACAGGCCCGGTCTTGCCGATCGTGTACAGCCCCGCGAGCGACGCAGCGAGGCCCGCGACCGGCGATAGGTCGCTCCCCTTGTCGTACCCGCCGGCAATCAGATGGACCCTCGAAGCGTTGTCAAACGCCCGCACCGCGAGCAGCGTGCTCCCAGGGGTCGTGGACTTGCTGTCGTTGTACCACCTCACCCCGCCCCGCTCTCCCACGAGGCACAGCCGGTGGGGCAGCCCCATGAACCCGCGCAGCGCCCGCAGCATCACGCCTTCGTCCGGGGCGTCCGCTCCCAGCGCCGCGCGAACCGCCTCCATCGCCATCCGCGCGTTCTGCTCGTTGTGCGCGCCCGGCACCGAGAGCCCCATGCCCGCCCACGGGGTGGCCGGGGCGACCTCGACCACCCGCCGCGCCGACGCTGCCTCCCTCATCCGCTCCCACAGCGCCCCCGCGTGATCCCGCGACGCGAGCACCGCGACGTCCCCCGCCCCGGCGTGGCGCACGAGCCCCAGCTTGCTCGCGGCGTAGTGCTCGAACGTGCCGTGCCAGTCCGTGTGGTTGTCCGTGATGTTGGTGATGACCGCGACGCGGGGCGACCATGCGGGAGCGTCGTCATAGCCCACGCCCGCGCCCAGCCAGTGCAGCATGAAACTCGACAGTTCCAGCACCACCCAGCCGCCCGCGCGCACGGACGCGGCTTCCCGCAGCATGCTCCCGCCGATGTTCCCGCCAAGGTGGCTCCGGGCCCCCAGCGCCCGCAGCAGGTGGTCCGTCATCGCGCATGTCGTGCTCTTTCCCGCCGAGCCCGTCACCCCGATCACACGCTCCCGGTCCAGCCTCTGCACCGCGAGGCGCACTTCGGTCGTCACCGGCACGCCCGCTCCGCGCGCCGCGAGCAGAAAGCGGTTCGCCCAGGGCTTGGGCACCGCCGGGCCCGCCACCACCAGGTCCGCCTTGACAAAGTCGCCTGTGTCATGCCCGCCCAGCTTCCACTCGATGGCGCCGGGCCCTACCAGCGACTCGACCCCGCGGACCGACGCCGCCAGTTTTTCCGCGGGGTCCAGGTCCGTCACGAGCACGCGTGCGCCCCGCTCCGCCAGCCACACCGCCACGCCCGCGCCGCCGCCGAAGCGTCCGAGTCCCATCACCGTGACGCGCTTCCCCGCGAACCGCCCGTCCTCGCTCGTCCAATGGCTCATGCGCCCTCGCTCCGACTTCTCCGCCCGCTCCCGCCGGTCCGCTCACATGAGCGCCACCGGGTCCACATCCACCGCCGTCTTCGGGTCGCTCTTCAGCAGCCCCTCGCGCCTCGCGCCCGCGAGCGCCGCCTGCACCCGCCCCGCGCGGGCGCCCACGATCTCCACCGCGTAACGGTACTGCCCCGCCACCCGCCCGACCACGCACGCCATCGGCCCGCGGACCGACACCAGCCCGCCGGCGCCCAGGTGCGCCGCGAGCAGACCCGCCGCCTCCTTCGCACGCTCCGCCCGCTCGTCGCGGCACACCACCCGCGCCATCCGCGTCGCGGGGGGCAAGCCCGCCCGCTCCCGCACCGCCAGCTCCGTTCGCGCAAAGCCCTCAAAGTCGTGCGCCGCCGCATGCCGGATCGCCCCCGCGCCCGGGTTGTACGTCTGTACGATCACCAGCCCCCGGTGCGTTCCCCTTCCCGCCCGACCCGCCACCTGGCTCACCAGTTGGAACGTCCGCTCCGACGACCGGAAGTCCGGGATGTTCAGCGACAGGTCCGCGTCCAGCACGCCCACCAGCCTCACGTTCGGATAGTCCAGCCCCTTCGCCAGCATCTGCGTGCCGATCAGCACCCGCACCTCTCCCCGCCCGAAGCGGCCCAGCGCCTCGTAGTAGTCCCGCGCGCTGTGCATTGTGTCCGAGTCCACACGCAGCAGCGTCTCCCCCTCCACCACCCCCAGCGATGAAAACTTCGAGACCAGCTCCTCCTCCGCCCGCTGCGTGCCCCCGCCCCACAGCGCCACCTTCCCTCCGCACGACGGGCACAGGACCGGCACCCGCTGCTCCGCCTCGCAGTGGTGGCACCTCACGATGCCCCCGGGCGGCAGCCCGTCATGCCGGTGCACCACCAGGTTCGCGTCGCACTGCTCGCACCCCGCCACAAACCCGCACGCCGCGTTGCGGCACCACACATAGCTCGCGAACCCGCGCCTGTTCAGCAGCAGGATCACCTGCCCGCCCCCGCGCAGCGAGGCCTCGAACTCCCGCTCCAGCGTTGGCCCCAGCAGGTGCAGCCGCCGGTCGTCGGGGTCGCTCTCGCGCCGCGTGCGGTGCTCCAGCTTCATGTCCACCACGCGCACCTCGGGCAGCACCGCCCCGCCCACGCGCTCCGTCAGTTCCCACAGCCGATACCTTCCCGCGCGGGCGTTGGCCCAGCTCTCCAGCGAAGGCGTCGCGGACCCCAGCACCACGGGCGCCCCCTCGAGTTGTCCCCGCTTCACCGCCACGTCCCGCGCGTTGTACCTGGGCAGCCGATCCTGCTTGTACGACGTGTCGTGCTCTTCGTCCACGACGATCAGCCGAAGGTCCTCGACGGGCGCAAAGACCGCGGACCGGGCGCCGACCACGACGCTCGCCTCTCCGCCCGCGATCCGCCTCCACTCACGGTGCCGCTGCGCCGCCGTCAATCCGGAGTGCAGCACCGCGACCTGCGCCGCTCCGAACCGCCTCGTGAACCGCGCCGAGGTTTGGGGCGTCAGCGCGATCTCCGGCACCAGCACGATCGCACGCCCGCCCTCGCCAAGGACGCGCCCGATCAGCCGCAGATACACCTCCGTCTTGCCGGAACCCGTCACGCCCCGCAGCAGGTGCACGCCAAAGCCGTCTCGCCCCCCCGCATCCCCCGCACCCCCGGCCCCCCCGATCCCCTCAATCACGCGAGCCTGCCCCGCCGTCGGCTCCGGCCGCTCTCCCTTCCCGGCCTCGACACCATCAAACCCCGGGGGTTCGCCCGCGCTCACGCCCTCCCGCTTCTCGATTCCCAACGCTCCCAGCCCCGCGAGCTTCTTCAGGCCCGCCACTCCCCGCGCGCCCACAAGCCCCGCGAGCGACTTCAGGGGCAGCGGAAACTCGCCCGCCTCCACCTCCCGCACGCGGGCCCACAACTTCTCCTGGGCCTTTGTGAGCGCTGCGCCGGAGGGCATCTCCAGGCGCGTCACGATCTCCTCGGTCTTTCGCCCGGTCCCCGCCTTCACCGCCGCCGGCATCATCCCCGTCAGCACCATCCCAAGGGGGCACACGTAGTACTCCGCCATCCAGGCCGCCAAACCCAGCAGCCCCGCCGGCAGCACCGCACCCGTCCGCCTCAGCACCGGCTTCACCCGCGAGGGCGCGAGGTCCCCCAGCAGCTCCCGCCCGCCCACCTCCACGACAATGCCCCCGGCCGAGGTGCCACCCCGGCCCAGGGGCACCTCGACCCGCTCCCCGACGCGCACGCCGGCCTCGCCCACGACGGGGTCGCACCGGTACGTCAGCGCCGCGTCCTCCGGCCCGCGATCGATGCCGCGCTCCACCGCCACGCGCACAAAAACCCCGCCTCTGTCGGCTGTTTCCTGCTCCGCGAAGAGAGTCCGATCGCGCACGCGCGCTACACTCCACTTTCGATGCCCAACACGAACCCCCCGTCGCCAAAGACCGTAGCCGCCCCCCCCGCGCGCCTCGCGCTCGCCAACGGCACCGTCTTCACAGGCTCCGCCTTCGGCGCCATCGGCAAGGGGATCGTCTCCGTCGCTGAGGTTGTCTTCACCACCGCCATGTGCGGCTACCAGGAAGCCCTCACCGATCCCTCCTACACAGGCCAGATCCTCGTCCAGACCTTCCCCATGATCGGGAACTATGGCGTGAACCCCGACGACACCGAGTCCACGCGCGTGCAGGTCGCGGGCTTTGTCGTCCGCGAGCTCGCCCGCCGCCACTCCAACTTCCGCGCCACCACCTCCCTCTCCGACTACCTCGCCAGAGAGGGCGTGCTCGGCATCTCCGGCATCGACACCCGCGCGCTCACCCGCATCCTCCGCACCAGCGGCGCCATGCCCGGCGCGCTGACCGACCGCACCGACCTCTCCGACGCCGACCTGGTCGCCCGTGCGAAGTCCGCACCCAGCATGGCCGGGCAGAACCTCGTGCCACGGGTCGGCTGCAACGCGGGCCACTCCTGGGAAGCGACCCTGGGCGACTGGGCTCTGCTCAACCAGCCCAAGCCCACGCGCACCTACCGCGTCCTCGCCCTGGACTGCGGCGCTAAGGCGAACATCCTCCGCAACCTCGCCCAGCGTGGCTGCGAGCTCGTCGTCATCCCGCACAACACCCCCGCGAGCGAAATCCTCCGCCGCTTCAACGCGGGCGAGGCCGATGGCCTGTTCGTCTCCAACGGCCCGGGAGACCCCGCCGCCGTGGACGCCACCATCGCCACCCTCCGCACCATCCTGAACCAGCCCGCGGCAGAGACGATCCCCACCTTCGGCATCTGCCTCGGACACCAGCTGCTCGCTCTCGCGCTCGGCGCCAAGACCTACAAGCTCAAGTTCGGCCACCGCGGCGCCAACCAGCCCATCCTCAACACCGAGTCGGGCCGGGTCGAGATCACCAGCCAGAACCACGGCTTCGCGGTCGAGGCAGACTCCCTCAGGGCAGTGGGGGGTGTCCCCACCCACACCCACCTCAACGACGGCACCCTGGCCGGCTTCCGCCACGCGACCAAGCCCGTCTTCAGCGTGCAGTACCACCCCGAGGCCTCCCCCGGACCCCACGACGCCTCCTACCTCTTCGATCAGTTCGTCGAGGCCATGAGCCGCCGGGCCCCCGCCTCCCGCTGAGGCTGCCCCGTTCATGGGGGAACACCTGTTGGTTGCGGCCCGACCCCGGGAATTCACCCCGCCCGCCCCGCAGATTCGCTTGCGGCGGGTCAATCTTTCGTTAGACTGCCTGTTGAGTCGTGCGAAGGGGTTTCGATCAGGGGTATTGGCCTCTGCGTTTCTCGCAGCGGCCTCAACGGAGTGTCCCGTTCGGAGTGTCCGGTTCGTCCGGGTTCCGCTCGAAGAGGCTCGCCAACGGCCAGAGCCGCACTCGGACGACGTTTCGTGATCGAGTTTTCGTGATCCAGTCAGGGGTTCTCGCACAACAGAGTGACCGCATTCCCTCGGGCGCGTGGCCCTTGGGCTGATCGCTCACGTTCGAGGATCGTCGTGTCCGCGCTTTGGGCCTTTTTTCGGCCCGCAACTCTCGAGAGGAGTTTTCGTCATGAAGAAGACGCTGATGTTCGCGCTGCTCGCAGGCCTCGCCGCTCCCGCGATGGCCCAGACCGACCTCGATGTCGGCCCGGCCCTCGACGCCTCCATGAATCCCAACCTGTCCATCAACTGGACCCGCCCCGTCGGCTACGACAGCCGCGTCCCGGGCAACTACCCCATCTACGACATCGGCATCCCCGTCTCCGGCGTCACGGCGACCGGAGGCTTCGCCGGCCCCGGCGGCCCGGGCGGCGCCCAGGCCATCGCCGATGACATGATCATCGTCAACAACGCCAACGAAGACCTCACCATCAACGCCATCAAGTTCGGCATCTGGTCCAGCGCCGACCCCCTCGCCGGCAACCCCACCATCTACATGAAGCTCGAGTTCTTCCCCACCCACACCGCCACCGCCGCCGGCACCAACCCCGGCTCCGGCACGCCCATCACCACCATCGTCAACCTCGGCACCGGCTGGAACACCGGCACCAACTCGGGCCAGTTCTTCCCCGTCTTCATCGGTCTCGACGTCGCCGAGCAGGTCACCCTCCCCTACCTCGGCTCTACGTCCCCCAACACCTGGAGCGTGGTGATGTCGCTGTGGTCCGACGCCGCGGGCACCGTCCCCCTCTGCTACTTCGCGCCCTTCAGCCGCGCGAACTACACCTGCATCCCCGTCGGCAACTCCGACGAGTTCCGCTGGTTCGCCGCCGCCCAGTCCGGCGGCCTGTGCCCCTACTTCCCGGGCGCGAGCCGCTCCGGCACCACCGCGGGCCTCCGCGGCGCCTACATGGCCTTCCAGGCCACCCGCGATGCCGTCCCCCCGCCCGTGAACACTTCCCTCGGCTCCCTCGCCGACAACACCCCCTACCAGGTCAACGGCACCATCCCCGGCTCGGGCGGCACGCACGTCGTCACCTTCACGCTCCCCAACGGCGCGATGGACATCGACTGGCGCTACCTCGACATCGACACCGAGGGCTCGACCTCCAACGTCAACATCGGCCTCTTTGACGCCAACACCTGCAACCTCATCTGGCAGGACACCAGCGCGGGCTCGGGCAACAACGCCCAGCTCTCCGCCGGCATGGGCCGCCGTTCCGCCGTCGGTGACGGCGTGCAGTACGACGGCCGCATCTACTCGGGCGGAGCCGGCCTGCCTGCCGGTGACTACGTCGTGATCGTCGCCCCCGAGGGCGCCCTCCACGCCACGCCCTGCCTCACCTCCTGCGTCCCCGCCGCCGGCGGCAACTTCACCCTCAACATCCGCACCAACGCCGCCGTCGATGGCCTCGGCAACACCGTCGAGCCCTCCGTTGAGCCCGCCCTCCGCGAGCCCGACTTCGGCGCCGTGGTCTCCCCCGGCGTGCCCATCGGCAGCCGCGCCCAGGTCCCCTATGGCGTGGACTGGTACAAGTTCACCTCCTGCCGTGACACCGACGCCACCAACACCCTTCAGATCGATATGGACACCTCCGATGTCACCATCGGCCACTCCTGGCACCTCTTCGACGCCAACGGCAACCTCGTGACCTCCGCCATCGGCGGCGCCTCAGTCCCCGCCCCTGTCATCTTCAACGACACCAACCCCCTCCCCGCGGGCACCTACTTCCTCGCCCAGACCTGGTCCGGTGGCAACCAGTACTCCCCCGACCCCTCCAACAACGGCCGCTGGCACCTCCGCAACACCTCGGGCAACAACGGCTTCCAGCAGGGCGGAACCATCATCCCCTCCTGGGCTGACTGCAACATCGCCCCGCCCTGTGACCCCGACGTCAACCAGGACGGCAACGTCGACCAGGACGACGTCTCCTACCTCATCAACGTCGTCGGCGGCGGTGAGAACCCCACCGGCATCGACCCCGACTTCAACCAGGACGGCAACGTCGACCAGGACGACATCGCCGCCCTCATCAACACCGTCGGCGGCGGCGGCTGCCCCTGAGCCCATGACAATGCTCCGATAACCACTTGCGCGTGGGGCGGGCCACCGTCCGCCCCACGTTTTTCAAGCTCTGGGGTGTTGGCTGGCTTGGGAGAGCCGCCCACACAACTTCCGTACAGGACAGGGGAAACGATTTCCTCGGTATACCCTGCGCGGAATCTGCTTGCATCCCAATAATTGAGTGGTAGACTGCAAAAACTATCGGCTTGCCGACATTTGGCGTCGGCAGCGTCCGATCTGTTCGTGGAGGAACGGGGGTCGTCCGTCTTGACGACCGCTGATGTACGTTCTGGTTCGGCGGCCGGTGTTCGGCCCGCACTCTCGAGAGGAGTTCTAGAAATGGCGAAGAAGTCTCTGATCCTGGCCGCTCTTGCCGGCTCGGCCCTGCCCGCTCTGGCGCAGGTCACCCCCATCACCGCCGATGAGCACATCGACGGCTTCCGTGTCGTGAACCAGGGCGGCGCCTATTCCAGCCGCGCCCCCCAGTTCGTGTATGACAACCTGACGAACACCTTCACGGTGGGCCTCCTGAGCTCCCTCGCGGGCAACAACAGCCAGCACCAGCTCGTCCATGTCAACTTCTGCCCCGGCCCCGCCTGCGGCCAGTCCCAGATCGACATCGACCAGCTCTCCTACGGCGTGCGCACGGGCGCGGGCCAGCTCTGGGACTTCGACTACGTCGTCCGCTTCTGGAATGCCGCCGACGTCACCCGCACCGACACGACCACGATGATTGCCTCCGGTGCGACCCCCATCACCGAGCAGCGCTTTGTCAACACCCAGTTCGGTGACTCCACCGGCGCGTTCATCTGGCAGGTCACCCCCGCCCTCAGCGGCACCGTCTCCCTCCCCCCGGGAACCCAGGACGTCTGGGTTGAGTGCATGATCACCGCTCCCGGCGGCACGCTCCCCTGGGCCGATGACAATCTCCGCATCTGGATCGCCTCCAACACCGGCGCCCAGGGCGCCACGGGCAACCCCGCCACCGCGGGCGCTCCCGAGATCCCCTACGGCCACGACTACAACCGCGACGGCATCTTCGTCGGCTCCGCTGTCCCGGCCAACGCCAACCCCAGCGAGCACCGCGCCTACGCCTTCGCTACGACGCCTGCGGCGACCAACGCCTCCATGGCGTTCCGCCTCCGCGCTGACGTCACCGTGCCCCCGCCTCCGGCCACTGACCTCGGCTGCATCCCCGACGCCGGCCTGACGACGGCCGGGAGCGTCGGCGCCAGCGCCGTGACCTGGTACAAGGTCTGCCTCAACGGCGATGCCTTCGACTTCGTCAACCAGTTCTTCAACGCCGAGACCGAGCTTACCACGGGCGACGTCTCCATCGGCTTCTACGACAACGGCGGCGCCCTCGTCGCCACCAACAACGATGCCGGCATCGGGGCCAACGACAAGGTCACCTTCGGCGTCCGCTCGCTCCCGAACCCCGGTGCGGACGCGCAGGACTTCGATGGCCGCGACGGCGAGATCGTCGCCGGCGAGTACTACCTCGCCGTCGCTCCTCAGGGCTCCACGTTCGCGGGCGCCTACACCGTCACCCCCTCCGCCAACCCCGGCGGCGCCTTCAACCTGAACTTCTCCACCAACACCAACGGCGGGCCTCTGCCCACCACCACGCCCCCCGTCATCAACGGTGTGGACTACGACACCCTCGGCGGCCCCATCGACCCCAACGTCAACGGTGACGCACGCCCCGGCACCGGCGCGGCGGTTCCTCCCCTCGGCGTGGTCTGGCACAAGTTCACTCTCGCCAACCCCACCGACGCGACCCACTTCCTCGACATCGACTTCTTCGGTGTCTCCGGCCCCAACACCGACGGCTTGGCGTTCCTCTTCGATTCCAACGGCGACCTCGTCGCCTTCGCCGATGACGAGGGCGAGGGCCTCCAGCCCCAGTTCTCCAGCGGCATGGCCGGCGCCCGCACCTACGGCGCCAACACCGTCGCCTTCGACGGCGCCACCCCGGTCGGCATGCCCGCCCTCGCCGCCGGCACCTACTACCTCGGCACCGGCCTCTACCCCGTGGACTACCTCGACACCCTCCCCGTCCCCAACCGTTGGCACCTGCGTGGCACCTCCGGCTCCAGCCTCCAGCTCGGCGCCGACCTCTACGCCGGCAACGACGGCGGCGGGCCCACCTGCGATCCCGACGTCAACCAGGACGGCAACGTCGACCAGGATGACGTCTCCTACCTCATCAACGTCGTCGGCGGCGGTGACAACCCCACCGGCATCGACCCCGACTTCAACCAGGACGGCAACGTCGACCAGGACGACATCGCCGCCCTCATCAACACCGTCGGCGGCGGCGGCTGCCCCTGATAGCCGTTCCTGAACGTGCTTCCTCGGAAGGGCGGGCCCGCTGGGCTCGCCCTTCTTTTTTCCGCGTACCATCGCCCGTGAACGCTCAGGCACTCCCGCACGATGAGCCCAGACCCCTCCGCGTCCAGCACGGCGACTGGGCTTCGCTTGTCGAGACCACCAAGCCCGGAATCACCCGCCTCGTCACCATCACCTCGATGGTCGGCTTCGCCATGGCCGCCCTCCAACGCTCCTGGGACCCCGCCCACCTCTACCTCCAGGCCGTCATCTGCCTTGTCGGCACCGCCCTCTCCGCCGCGGGTGCCAACGCCATCAACCAGTGGATGGAGCGCGACCGCGACGCCCGGATGGACCGCACCTCGAAGCGGCCCCTTCCCTCGGGCCGCCTTACGCCGCGCGTGGTGCTCATCGCGGGAGTCACCCTGTCGCTGTTGGGCGTGAGCGTGCTCTCCATGGTCGGGCTCATGCCCGCGATGGTCTCCCTGGCCTGCGTCGTGTCCTACGTCTTCCTCTACACGCCCATGAAGCCCCTCAGCACGCTCTCGACATTTGTCGGGGCGATCCCGGGCGGGCTGCCCCCGCTCATCGGCTGGACCGCCGCGACCCGCACCGAGGGCCTCGCCTCGCTCACAGAGCCCCTGGGCCTGTCGCTCGTGGGGCTCATGCTCATCTGGCAGATACCGCACTTCCTCGCCATCGCCTGGATGTACCGGGACGACTACGAGCGTGGTGGCTACGCCGTGCTCCCCGTCATCGACCGCGCCGGCACGTTCACCGCGGCCACGATGGCACTCTGGGCGCTCTCGCTCATCCCCGCGACGCTCCTCCCCGCGCTCCTTGCGCCGGACCTCCTGGGCCTGCCGTACATCATCCTCGCGGGTGTCACGGGGGTTGGTTACGCCCTGCTGGCCCTGCGTCTGCTTGCAAAGCGAGATCGCTCCCGGGCCCGCGCGGTCTTCTTCGCGTCCATCGCCCACCTCCCGCTCATCCTCATCGCGATGGTGGCGGAGGGCTTCGTCCGCCGCGTCATGCTCTGACCGGCCCGCGCGTACGCTTGGCCCATGACGCCCGAGGCCGGCACGCAACTCAGGCACGTGTGCGAGGGCACGCCCCCACGGGTGCTCGCCAAGCTCGCCTCGCTCGCCCAGGAGCACGCGGAGCTGGGCGCCCGCCTCGAAGACCCCGACATCCTTGCCGACCACAAGAAGGTCCGCGAGCTCTCCCTCAAGCGGGCCGCCCTCGCCCCGGGCGCGGACGCGTGGAACACGCTCGTGCGGTTCGACGCCGAGGCGGGCGACCTCCGCGCGATCCTCGACGCCAACGAAGACCGAGAGTTCGTCGCGCTCGCCCGCGACGAGCTCCCCCGTGTCACGGACTCGGCCCGCGCCACGCTGGACGAAGCCCTGGCGGCGCTGGTCTCCGCGGACGACCGGCGCATCGCCAGTGTGATGCTCGAAGTCCGCGCCGGCACCGGGGGCGACGAGGCCGGCCTCTGGGCCCGTGACCTTCTTGAAATGTACATGAAGTACGCGTCCCGCAAGGGGTGGCAGACCGAGACGCTCGAGGCCACAGCCGACCCATCCACCGGGGGCCTGCGCTCCGCCGTCGTCAACCTTCGCGGCGTGGGTGTCTGGAGCGAGATGCTCTTCGAGGCGGGCGTGCACAGCGTGAAGCGCGTTCCCGCGACCGAGACCCAGGGCCGCATCCACACCAGCACCGCCAGCGTGGCTGTGCTGCCCGAGCCCGAGGAGGTCGAGGTGAAGATCGACTGGGCCAACGACGTGGAAGAGCAGGCCACCCGCGCGCAGGGCCCCGGGGGCCAGAACGTCAACAAGGTCGAGACCGCCTGGCAGATCCATCACAAGCCCACGGGCATCATCATCAAGATGATGGAGGCCAAGAGCCAGCAGCAGAACCGCGACCGCGCCCGTCGGCTGCTCATGGCCCGGCTCTACGAGGCCGAGCTGCACCGCAAGAACTCGGAGCGTGCCGCGGCCCGCAACAGCCAGATCGGCTCCGGAGGCCGCAGCGAGAAGATCCGCACCTACCGATACAAGGAGGGCATCGCCGCCGACGAGCGCCTCCCGGGGGAATACCCGCTCCGCGACCTCATCGCGGGCGACATGTCGCGGCTTATGAGGGACCTCGTGGCCCAGGAGACCTCCCGTCGCCTCGCGGACCTTTGACCGTCGAAAGGTGGATCGTGTGAGCACGACAGCACAGCACCAGGACCCGGCGTGGTTCTTCGAGCAGAACGACACGCCCCAGGGGCCCGTCCCGCAGGCCGCGCTGCCCGGGTTTGTCGCGGCGGGCCGCATCAACGCCGACACGCTCGTGTGGACCGCCGGCATGGCGGACTGGTTGCCCGCACGCGACGTCCCCTTCTTCGCGGGGCTTCTCGCGCCGGCCCCCTACCAGGCGGCTCCCGCTCCGCCGCCCCCTCAGCCCATGCAGGCACATCAGCCGGTGGAGGCCCCGCAGCCTCTGCAGACGCCGCAGCCCATGGCGGCGCAGTCGGTCCAACCCGCGCAACCCCAGGCCGTCGCGATTCCCTTCGGCACCCCGCCTCACGCGACCGGCCCCGCGGTTCCCGCGCCGCCGATCTACCCGGGGATGGTCCGCGCTCCTGCGACCCCCGGCACCGATGGCCTCGCCATCGCCTCCCTCGTCCTTGGGTGCTTTACATGTTCCATAGGACTCTGCCTCGGCCTCCTCGGCATTCCCTTCGCCATCGCGGGGATCGTCTGCGGCGCGAAGAGCGCAACCAAGGGCAACGTCCGCACCGCGGGGATCGTCACTTCCATCGTGGGCCTTGTACTTACCGTGCTCTTTGGCATTGTGGGCATCATCATGAGCCTCTCCTCAAACTCGTCCATGTTCCCCTGAGCACACCCCGTGACGCCCGACCAGTCACACCCGCCGGAGGGCCCGCACCATGACCGATCTCTCAGCTCAGCCCGGCGCCGGAGATCAAGCCTCCACCGACGGCGGATGGTTCGTCGCGCAGCAGGGCACGCCGCACGGCCCAACGACCCTCCCGATCCTCTCGCAGCACGCGGTAGCCGGCCTGCTGAGGCGTGACTCCCTCGTCTGGCGTGCGGGGATGACCCACTGGGCCCGCGCGGATTCCGTCCCGGAGCTCACACCAGTCTTCGCGACGCTCCCGCCCGACCCGCCCGGCGGCGGCTCCCCGCCCGTGCAGCCCGGGCCGATCGCCGGTTACGCGGTTGGGAACTCCCAAGACGATCTCGCCATGCGCATGATGCTCCCAGTCGGACGCTGCCCATGGGCCATCGCCGCCGGATACCTCGGGCTGTGCAGTGTCCTCCTCGTGCCCGCCCCCCCCGCGCTCGCCTGCGGCATCGTCGCCGTCATCCGCATCCGCAAGACACCCGGCCTCCACGGCATGGGCCGCGCCATCTTCGGCATCATCATGGGTGGGCTGGGCATCGCGTTCGGCATTCTGGCCCTCATCGGCGCCGCAGTCGGCTGACCGTACCCTCTCCGGCGTGACTCCCGGCACTCCCAACCCAGACGCCGACATCCTGGTGGTGGGGGCGGGCGCCGCCGGGCTCATGGCCGCCATCACCGCGGGCCGCGCGGGCCGGTGTGTCATCGCGCTCGACGGCGCGAAGAAGCTCGGCGCCAAGATCCTTGTTGCCGGCGGCGGCCGCTGCAATGTCACCCACCACGCCGTCGACGAACGCCAGTACGCCGGCTCCTCGCCCCACGCCATCCGCAACGTGCTGGGCCGCTTCGGCGTGGAACGCACGCGCGCGTTCTTCGCCGGACTGGGCGTCGACCTCAAGCAGGAGGACACGGGCAAACTCTTCCCCGTCTCCGACGACGCCCACACAGTTCTCGACGCCCTCCTGCGGGCCGCCCGTGACGCCCGCGTCGAACTCCGCCACCCGTGGCGTGTGGGAGCTATTTCCCCCATCGCCGGGGGCTTCGAGGTCTGCCGCGAAGGCGAGCCGGGGAGCCTCCGCGCCCCGCGCGTCATCCTCGCCACCGGTGGCAGGGCTTTGCCGCGCACGGGCTCCGATGGCGCGGGCTACGACATCGCCCGCGCGCTCGGTCACACCATCACGCCCCGCGTGTTCCCCGCGCTCGTGCCCCTCACGCTCGCCGCGGGCCACCCTCTCACCCAGCTCGCGGGCATCACATTCCCCGCCACGATCTCCCTCCGCGCCCCCTCGGGCAAGGTTCTCGCAGAGTTCACCAACGCGGTGCTCCTCACCCACTTCGGGCTCTCCGGCCCGGGCCCCATGGACATCAGCCGCCATGTCATCGGCGCGCGGCTCTCCGGCCCGGGCGTCACCATCACCATGAACCTCGTGCCCGGCCTCACCCCGGACCGGCTCGACGCCGCGCTCCTCTCCACGCGGGGCCTTTCGGTGCTGCGCTGGCTCACGCACGAGTTGCCCCGGGGCACTCCCGTCCCGGGCCTCGCCGCGCCGGGGCTGCCCGAACGCTTCGCACGCCTCATCGCGGGCCATGCGGGCATCGATCCTGTGGCGCCCGTTACATCCCTCTCCCGCGACCAGCGCCGCGCGCTCGTGGACGCGATTTCCCGCCACCCGCTCCCGATCACCGGCGATCGGGGCTTCACCTACGCCGAAGTCACCGCGGGCGGAATCCCTCTCTCGCAGGTCCGCCTCGACTCCATGGAAAGCCGCGCCACGCCCGGGCTCTACCTCTGCGGCGAGATCCTCGATGTCGACGGGCGCATCGGGGGCTTCAACTTCCAATGGGCATGGGCGAGCGGCCACACCGCCGGATCGGCCGCCGCGAAATAGCCCCGCACGGCGTCCCGTGCGGACGCGTTACAGTGCACGCGATGACCCTTGTGTGCGTTCCGATCCTCGTCCACGACATCGACGCCGCGCTCGCCGACGCTTCCGCCGCGAGAGACGCCGGGGCCAACCTCGTCGAGTTCCGCATCGACGAGTTCTTCTCGGGGTACGACCCGCTGACCGAGGCCCAGGTCCTGCGCCTCCCCGCCGAGTCCCCGCTCCCGTGCATCGTCACCTGCCGCGCCGCGGCGGAGGGTGGGGGCTACGACGGCCCGGACGCCGACCGCGTGGCCATCTACGAGCGCCTGGGCAACGCCTTCGGTGCGGGAGAGTCGCCGCCCCGGTACCTCGACCTCGAACTCGCCTCCTGGCACCGCTCCGCCAACCTGCGACAGAAAGTCCGCCTGGCCATCGACCATCCCGAGCAGCAGCGCGACCTCAAGACATCACTCATCCTTTCCGTGCACGACTTCCAAGGCCGCCCCGCGGACCTTCACCGCCGTGTGAGCCGCCTCGCGGCAGAGACCGACGCGGCCGTTGTCAAGGTCGCATACCGCGCTCGCTCGCTGCGCGATGCGCTCGAACTCCTCGACCTGCCCGCCCTGCTCCGCCGCCCGACCATCTCGCTGGGCATGGGTGAGTTCGGCCTGTTGACCCGAGTGCTCGCGCCGAAGTTCGGGGGCTTTCTCACCTTCGCCTCGCTCCGCCCCTCCGCCGCCACGGCGCCGGGTCAGCCCACCATCCGCGACCTGCTCGGCCTCTACCGCTTCCGAAGCATCAACCCGGCGACCGCCATCTACGGCGTCATCGGCTGGCCCGTGGGCCACTCCCGTTCTCCGCTCCTCCACAACGCGGGCTTCGACCACGCCCGCCTCGACGCGGTCTACCTCCCGCTTCCCATCGCCGCAGGCGCCGATGCTGAGGCTTCGTATCTCAGTTTCAAGGCCACGGTGCTCGAACTGGTCGGGCACGCGGGCCTGAACTTCCGCGGCGCGAGCATCACGCTCCCGCACAAGGAGTCGCTGGCGAGGCTCGCCCGCGAGCAGGGCTGGGCCCTGGACGAAGCGTCCGTGTCGCTCGGGGCCGCCAACACACTCAGGGTTGATCGCGCCCCGTCCGGCGAGCCCGGGGCCATCCGTGTCTGCAACACAGACGCTCCCGCGCTGCGGGACGAACTCTCCGAGCTCGCCGGCCCGCTGCACGGACGCGCCGTGGTGGTGGTGGGGGCGGGGGGTGTCGCCCGCGCCGCCGTGTGGGCCGCCCAGAACCTCGGTGCGCGCGTCGTGATCGTGAACCGCACGGAGGCGCACGCGCGGGCGCTCGCCTCGGAGCTGGGTGGGGACATCCGCGTGCTGCCCTCGTTGCCCTGGGGTGAGAAGCCCGCCGCGGTCATCAACGCCACCCCCGTCGGCATGGCGGGTGGCCCGGCGCCAGGGTCGCTCCCCTGCACGCTCCCCGCGGCGTTCGAGGGCATCCCTCCCGCGATTCTCGACACCATCTACAACCCCGCCGCCACGCCGCTGGTATCACAAGCCGCGGCCAGAGGCTGGCCCGCGATCGGCGGCCTGGGCATGTTCATCCGCCAGGCGCGTGCTCAGTTCCGCTTCTGGACCGGGGCCGAGCCGCCCCCGGGCCTCTTCGAGTCGGTCCTCGCTTCGTCGGATGCAGAGCCATGAGCCAGGCCTTTGTCCCGCGCTCCCCGGTCCTCTACCCCGAGCACTACCTCTGGTACATCCTCGCCTCGTGCCTGGACATTCTCGTGACCTACGTCATCGTGTACCGGCTCGGGGGCTCCGAGGTCAACCAGGTTGCCCGGAACATCCTCGAGCTCTTCGGGCACTGGGGCCTCATCGGGCTGAAGTTCGCGACCGTCATCCTTGTCGTCGCGGTCTGCGAGCTCGTCGGGCGCTCCCGGCCCGTGCTGGGCCGCCGGATCGCCGTCGCCGCGATCGCCATCTCCGCCATGCCGGTGGGCATCGGGCTCCTGCAGGTCTTTGCCTGGACTCACCTGTTCGACGGGACGGGCTGAGGCCGACTCCGCCCCCCCAAAAGACGAACCGGCCCACGCGTCCTTGCGTGCGCCGGCTCGGCGTTCCCATCGTGATGGTGCTCAGGCCACCAGGTTCGTCGCGGCCTCGATCGCCTCGACCACCTGCCGCACCTGGAATGGCTTCTTCAGGAAGCTGTCAAAGCCCTGCACGCGCAGCGACTGGGCCTGCCCGTCCGTCAGCTTGCCGCTCATCGCGACGACCTTCGTGAACTGCAGGTGCTCGCTCTTGCGGATGTTCTCGACAAACGCCCGCGCGTCGGCCTCACCCAGGTGGATGTCCATGAGCACCACGTGCGGCTTGAACTTCTCACACTCCATCCCCGCGGAGAAGGAAGACGTCGCCGTCCGGATCTCGTAGCTCGTCTGCTCCGTGAGAATCCGCTGCAGCGTGTCCACCACCTCGCGCTCGCCGTCCACGATCAGCACCCGCGTCCGGCCCGAGGTCATCCCCTCCAGCGGAATGCCGTGCGCTCGCATGAACTTCATCAGCTCGCCCGAGGGGATCCGACGATCCCGGCTCCCCGGGATCCGGTACCCCTTCAGGGCCCCCGAGTCGAACCACTTCGACACCGTCCGCGGCGCCACGTTGCAGATCTTCGCCACCTCGCCTGTCGTGAGCACTTCCTTGTCAAACGTCATGGTCTCACCTCTCGGCGGCTGTGCCGGGGACAACGCGTTCACTCATCCGGCCCAACAAGGCCCGTGTGCCCTCCGTCATCGTCCGCCCGCGTCGCCTGATTCAGGCGTGCCGACTGTGACGCCCCAGATTCCCATTCTGGGACGCTCCGGGGCACCCCCCTTTCCCCCTTCCCCACCCGGTTGACGCGGACGCCTCCCGACCGTTACAGTGAGGGCTTGCAGGTCAGGGACGCCCACCGGTCCGGGAACAGACTCCCGGCGGCTGTCGTCCCTGTCATCGCTCGCCTTTCCGGGGCCCTTTGCCCACGCAACTCAGGAGTGAATCGTGACCCAATCCCCCGCTCGTCCTTCCCCTTCCCGCGCTCGGTTGTTCGGGAATGGTTCGGCAAGCCGGCTCGCTTCCCGCTTCCTGATCGCGGGGCTCCTCGCGTTCGCGGGCGGCGCGCTCGCCACTCCGGTTCTGGCGCAGACCCCCGCGAAGGCGGATGAAGAGGCCAAGCGGGCGAATCTCTCCGACCTGGCCGACTTCGTCCACTACGTCAAGATCGCACGCTACGACGCCGCCAAGTCCGCCTGGCTCAGCATCCAGGGCCGCCAGCTCTCCGATGTGGAGTTTGTCCAGCTCGTCGAGACCAGCGGCGATGTCGCCCGCTTCGACGACGCCGTCCAGAAGGCCTCCCGGACCGCGGCCCTCTCCGACGTCGGCGCCGCGATGATGAAGAAGTACGAGAAGGGCAAGCTCTCCAGGGCGCGCCACCCCAGCGAGATCGCCCGGAACATCACCGAGCTCACCGGGACCCTCCGCGGCAAGCTGCTCGCGCAGGAGCGCCTCCGTGCCGCCGGCGAGTACGCCATGCCGCAGCTCCTCGAGGCCTTCCTCGACCAGTCGAACCCCGCGCGCCGGGCCGAGTCGCGGCTTGTCATCGCGGGCATGGGCCGCAACGCCGTGACCCCGCTGTGCGCCGCCCTCATGAACATGCCCCCCGCCCAGCAGGAGCAGGTCGCGATGCTCCTGGGCGACCTGCAGTGGCGCACGAGCCTCCCCTATCTCGCGGACTGCCGCGACGCCACCTCCACCGACGCGGTCCGCGCCGCGTGCAACCGCGCGATCACGGCGCTGGGTGGCAGCGAGGCCGCGACCTCCGACCTCTACGTCCAGCTCGCCGAGGCGTTCTACTCCGAGAAGCCCGAGGTGATGAGCTTCCCCGGCGAAGAGTTCCAGCTTCTCTGGGAATACTCGCCCGCCGGCGGTCTGACGATGACCGAGATCCGCACGCCCGTCTACCACGAGGCCCGCGCGATGCGCCTCGCGGAGCGCGCCCTGTCGCTGCAGTCCGCCTCGGGCGGCGCGAACCCGGACACCGTCGCCCTGTGGGTCGCCTCGAACTACTCCCGCGAGCTCGACACGCCCGCCGGCTACGTGAACCCCGCGTACCCCGTGCGCGGCGCCGCAGGCCCCGGCATGTCGCCCCGCCGTGGTGCCGAGTACTTCGGCGTCGCCTCAGGCGCCGACATCTCCCAGCGCGTGCTGGGCCGCGCCCTGGACACCAAGGACACTCCGCTCGCCCGCCTCGCCCTCGCCGCCGTCGAACGCACCGCCGGCGTAAAGGCTCTGGGCGATGGCACCGCCGCCCGCCTGCCCCTCGTGGAGGCCCTGGGCTATCCCAACCGCCGCGTGCAGTACGACGCGGCCCTCGCCATCGCCGCCGCTCAGCCCGCAACCGCCTTCCCCGCCTCGGACCGCGTGGTGCCCACACTCGCGTCCAGCCTCCGCGGCGCATCCTCGCTCTACGCCGCCGTCGTCTGTGACGACACCGAGCAGTACCAGATACTCCGCGGCCTGCTCCAGGCTCAGGGCTACACCGTCATGCCCCAGGGCCGCACGCTCGCGGACCTCGAGGCGCCCATCGCAGAGTCCCCCGCGGTGGACCTCGTTGTCCTCGCTGGCCACGGTGCCGAGCGCGCCGCCGCCATGATCAACGAGGCAGGAGGCACGCCCCAGACCTCCGCCACGCCCGTCCTCGCCCTCTCCACCTCCGACGGCTACGCCGAGCTCCGCACCCGCTTCGAGGGCAACCCCCGCGTCGCGATCCGCCAGGTCGGCATCACGCCAGAGGCCATCACCACGTCGGTCAGCGGGCTCGTCAACACCGCCAGCGGCGGGGCCATTTCCGCCGACGAGGCCCGCGCCTACGCCGCCCGGTCCGTCCGTGCTCTCCGTGACCTCGCGGTCAGCGGCGGCGAGGTCCTGAAGGTGTCCGACGCCACTCTGCCCCTCGTCGGCGCCTTCGCCGAGGCCCAGGGGCAGGTCAAGCTCGACCTGGGCGAAGTCCTCGCCCGCATCAACGCCGCCTCCGCACAGGCTGCGCTCGCCGACGCAGCCCTCAACGCCTCTGGCGAAGAGCGCATTGCGATCCTCGGGCTCACGGCCCAGTCGGCGAAGCGCTTCGGCAACCAGCTCGAGGCCCGTCACACCACGCGCGTGATGGAGCTCGCCTCCACCGGCAACGACGCGGACGCCACCGCCGCCGCCGCACTGCTCGGAGCGCTCAACACCTCCAGCGCAGACGTGGTCCCCCTCATCCTCAAGAAGCCCTGAGCCGTTCCCCGGCCAGGATCGCCATCCCTTAGCGGACCAGACCCCGGGCGCACCTGCCCGGGGTTTTTCTTCGCGCCATAACTCTGCCTCTCCACGCCCCGCGGTGCCTCCCGGGCCGTCACCGGCGGCGCAGACCGTACCCAACCCGCGCCCCGGCTCCGCACGCGCTCAACGAACGCTCATGTTCGCTCGATGAACCACTGCCCACCCGAGCCTGGACACGGGGGGGACGCCGTCGGGCCCACGGAGGAGGGGCCCCGCGGCTGTGTGCGGGGGCGACGTTCGCCCCGGTTCTTGTCCAAGCCTTCCGGAAGGAGCAGTGCATGCGCAATCGTCGTTCGAACAAGGCCTTCACCCTGGTCGAAATCCTGATCGTCGTTGTGATCCTGGGCATCCTGGCCGCCATCGTCGTGCCCCAGTTCACCAACGCGACGCAGGACGCCCAGACGGGCAACCTCCGCTCGCAGATCAAGAGCATCCAGAACCAGATCGAGCTCTACAAGGCCCGGACCAACAACTATCCGGACCTCGTGACCACCGGCTGGACCGACATGATCAACGGCGGGTATCTCAAGGCCGCCCCCAAGAACCCCTTCAACAGCCAGTCCTCCGTCGTCGCCGGCACCTTCACCAACGGTGAAGTCGCGGGCACCGCCGGCGCTGGCTGGGTCTACGACGCCACCACCGGCGAGTTCTCCGCCTGCTACTACGACGAGGCCAACCAGATCCTCGACACCGCCAACCCCTGATCGGGCATCGGTGTGAATCATGACGAAGACCGGACGGCGTCTCAACGGACGCCGTTCGGCTTTTCAGGGCGGACCGGTGGCCCCTCAGGAGGTGGAGTGATGCGTACCCAGCGAGGCCTCCGTCAGGCCTTCACCCTCGTCGAGATCCTCATCGTCGTGGTCATCCTTGGGATCCTCGCCGCCATCGTCGTCCCCCAGTTCGCCAGCGCCACCCAGCAGGCCACCAGCTCCGCAACCTTCGACCAGCTCGCCAAGCTCCGCAGGGCCATCGCCGTCTACTACTTCAAGAACGGCGGGGTCTACCCCGACGTCACCGCCGGCTCCGGCACATGGGGCGGGCTCCTTGGCAACAGCGGCCAGTACCTCCGCGGCGCTCCGGATAACCAGTGGGTCGGGGGCGCCAACGCGGATGTCATCGTCCTCGGCAACACCGCCGACTCCTCCTTCGACGCCACCCGGGGCTGGATCTACGACCCAAACACGGGCGACGTCTGGGCCGCCGGCTTTGACTCCCAGGACCAGCCCCTGCTCCGCCCCTGACACGCACCACACCGCTTGTTTCCGGGCCAAATGCTCGCCGGCCCTGACCCGGGGGGCTCCGAAGGCCGATGGAATCCCGTGAAGGAGCAACCCATGCCCACGACCATCCGCCGCCCCAGCCCCCGCCTGTATGCCAACGCCGTGCTCACCGTCATCGCCGGGGTGCTGGTCCTCAACTGGCTTGCCACCCCCTCCGACCTGCTGGGCAGGGCCAACGCCCAGCCCGCCGATGACATCGAGCTCGTCACCGACGACCCCAGCGGACGCATCAGCGCCGCCGAACAGCGAAAGCAGATGATCCAGGAGCTCCGCGGCCTCTCTGCTCGCATGGAGCGCATCGAGTCCGCGCTCACACGCGGCATCAACGTCAAGGTCACCGACATGCCCGCCATGAAGCAGGCCGCCGACAAGCCCGCCAAGTGACCGGGCGGGCCTCGGCGCCGGCGTGGTCCGGAGGGAGTCTGATGCGTCGTTCCAATCTCTCCCGCTCAGCCTCAGGCTACACCCTGATCGAGATGCTCATCGTCGTGACCGTCCTCGGCATCGCCGGGGCCATGGTCATTCCGAACATGCAGTCCACCGCCGTCCTCCGCGTCCAGGGCGCCGTCCGATCCGTCGTCTCCGACCTCACCGTCGCCCAGTCCGACGCCATCGCCCTTCAGCGGGGCCGCGCCATCGTCTTTCACAACGACGAGGGCGAGGCCTACTACAACATCGTCGAGGTCAACGGCAGCACCATCGACGAGGAACTCAACACCCTCGAACGCCGCGTCCTCAACGGCGACGACTTCGGCCACACCTCCATCGTCGCCATCAACTTCCCGAACAACCGCCTCGTCTTCGACGAACTTGGCGGGCCCGTCACCGACCCGGGCAGCGGCGTTCCCGCCAGCGACGGCTACATCGACATCATGGGGTCCGACCAGACCTTCCGCATCCACGTCGAGGGATACACGGGCCGCGTCCGCGTCGAGCGGCTCACCGCGCCCCCGCCCGAGACCCCCCCGGCCGGCTGATCCCGCGACGCCCCCCCGGAGCCACCATGAACGCCGCACACAAGACCCCGGTGCGCCACCGCCGAGAGCTCAGCCTGTTCGCCGTGGCCTGTGGCGGCTTCGCGCTGCTGATCTGGTTCAAGCTTCGCATGGTCACGGGCGTCCCCCGCACGGCCTACGCCGACCCCGACCCGCCGGTGCCTCACTCGCCCAACGGCACCATCCCCATCGGCACCCATCCCCGTGCCGGCGGCCACATCCCCGGCCCCTCGCGCTGACGCGCCAACCCCTCAGTCCTTAACTCCCTCGACGCCGCCCTCGGTGTACTTCCGCAGCGCGACCTCCAGGTCCACGCCGTTGATGTTCGCCAGCGTCGTGAGCCAGGCGATCACGTCGGCGAACTCCTCATCCAGGTTTGCACGCTCGTCGAGAGTGGGCTTCTTTCCGGGCGCGTTGTTCTGCAGCGCCGTCGCGAGCTCTCCCACCTCTTCCATGAGCCACATGAAGGTCCCGGGCGTCCCGCGGGCGGAATCCGTCGCGTAATACCGGTCCCTGATGATCTTCTGAAATGCGCCGACTGTCAGTGCCATGCACGAGAGTAGTGCCGAGCCGCGCGGGCCGGCATTATGACTCCTCCGAGTCTGCCGCCAACGCCTGCCTCCGGGGTTGCGCCGTCCCGCCCCCATGCCCTTTGCCTCGCCCGCCCTCAGGCGAGTGTCCCGGGCATCCGATCTCTACTCGGTGCGTGGAGGGCCGGGCCCGAGAGGGTCCCAGGGTGAGGGAGGAATCAGCATGCACATATTCTCCAAAGCCGCGGCGTGCGCCGCTTCGCTTCTCGTGCTCGCCGCCGGTCACGCCAGCGCCTGCGAGCCCCCGGCCCAGCCGTCCGACCAGAACTCCCAGCCCGCGGCCCCAGCCCCGAGCCAGCCCAAGCTCCCCGCCGCGCTCTCCGGCCTCCAGGGCGAGTGGGACGGCGCCGTCACGCTCAAGCACGCCGACGGCGCGTCAAGCTCCATCGCCTCCATGTCCATCCGGTCCCAGCCCGACGGCTCCATCCTCGCCGCGTTCGATGGCTTCGAGCGGGGCGAGCCCTTCGAGGGCCTGATCCGGCTCCGCTCCAACCCCAGGAGCGGCGCCGTTGAGATGCGCAGCTTCACCACCGCCCTTAACGCCCCCGCGGAGTCCTCCCTCGATTCCGACCCCGCCTCAAAGTCCCTTTCGTTCCGAGGCACCCTCTCCCCCGCGGGCGTCAAGCCCGTGCCCATGCAGCACCTCGTTCGAGTCCTCGACAACGACCACGTCGTCATCGAGTGGGCCCTCCTCTCCCCGGACGGCACCCGCTCCCTCATGATGTCCCTCGACCTCTCGCGCCTCCCGCAGGGCCGCCTGTCCTCCGCCTCTGAACTCATGCAGAGCCCCGTGCTATTGGCAGCGGTGGGCGAGCCCGCGGACATCACGGTCTCGGTCCCTCCGACCGATTGACGCGCTCATTCACAGCCCCATGACGCTGGGCCCCTCCCAACGCTGGGAGGGGTCCGGTGTTTTTGCAGGTCCGGGCCCGGACAGCCCCCGCACCTGAAACGCCCCCTCCCCCAGCGCGTATGGTGACGGGACGGGAACGCCCGACTCTGATATCCTGTACCCCTCAGGTCGAAAACCCGCCGACCAGCCCGGCTGCGGTGCATCCGGGCGGCGTGGTTGTCGGTAACCCAGGCGGGCTGCCCGCCAATGTTCTCCAGGTGCCCCCAGTGCAAAGCCACTTGCCGATCGATCTCACCCTGGCCGCGACCGCCCACGTCCTCGTGGCGTGGTGGAAGCCCGTGCTGCTGCTCATCCCCTTCCTCCCCTGGGCCTGGCTGATCTCCAAGAACTTCGACAAGCACTGCGCCCGCTTCCACCTTCCCCGGGAGCAGTGGGGCACCGTTCACCTGGTGGTCGGCGTGGTCGCGATCCTCGCCGCCGTCTCCATGCCCATGAAGTCCGAGGCCGCGTTCTGGGCCGGCTTCGGTGTCATGATCGTCATCCTCTTCGCCGACGTCGCGGTGTTCATGAACATCGTGAACAAGGACGACCGCGTCCCCGACAACTTCCGCCTCAAGTTCTCAACGCTCTTCTACCAGGCCAAGGCCAAGGACCCCAAGGCCAAGGCGGTTGCGGGCAAGTCCGAGCTCGCGGTCCGGGGGCCGGACAAGTCCCTCGTCGCGGTTCCCGACGCCGGCACCCCCGAATACGACCTCCGCGTCGCCGCGGAAAACGTCGTCCTCCGCGCCCAGGCTTCTCGGGCAAGCCAGATCGATTTCGACCCCGCGGGCAACACCTACCGCGTCACGTTCCTCGTGGACGGCGTGCGCGTCCCCGCGGTCCTGCACGACCCCGTCCCACCGAAGGATGGCGTGCCGCCCCCGCCGCCCCCGGGCGTCATGGCCGGCCCCGAAGCCGCCAAGGTCATCGACTTCTGGCGCGGCGCCGCCAAGCTCGACCTCGCCGAGCGTCGCAAGAAGCAGTCCGCCGACGTCATCATCGAGCGCGGCACCCAGCGATCCAAGATCCGCGTCTCCGCGATCGGCGCCCAGGGCGGCCTCCGCGCCACCATGCTCTTTGACCCCGAAGGCGCTGTTCGCCGCAAGTTCGACGGCCTCGGCCTCCTCGAGCCCCAGGCCAAGGAGATGCGGGCCCTCGTGGAGGACGGCAAGGGCCTGGTCCTCCTCGCCGCCCCGCCGGACCAGGGCCGTACCACCACGCTCTACACCGTCGTCAAGATGCACGACGCCTACACCAGCAACGTCCAGACCGTCGAGATCGATGTGCAGGACAGCATCGAGGGCGTCCGCCAGAACATCTTCGATCCCTTCGCCGACGGCGCGGAGTTCTCCACCACCGTCCGCTCGATGCTCCGCCGTGACCCCAACGTGCTGGGAGTGGCGGAGGTCCCCGACACGAACACGGCCAAGGAAATCTGCCGTGCCGACGCGGAACGCACCCGCGTCTACGCCTGCCTGAAGGCGGAGGGTGCGCTCCAGGCCATCGCCCAGTGGTACAAGCTCGCGGGCGATCCGGAGGCCGCGGTCAAGAACCTTCGCGGCGCCGTCGCCCAGAGGCTCATCCGCAAGCTCTGCACCAACTGCCGCGTCGCCTACCAGCCCTCCCCCGACATGCTTAAGAAGTTCGGCCTCCCGCCGGACAAGATCAAGCAGCTCTTCAAGAAGGGTGGCCAGGTCCTCGTCAAGAACAAGCCCGAGACCTGCCCGGCCTGCGGCGGCATCGGCTTCGTCGGCCTCGAGGGCTGCTTCGAGGTCTACCCCATCGGCGACGCCGAGCGAGCGCTCATCAAGGCCGGGAACCTCCAGGGCCTCCGCCAGGAGTTCCGAAAGAAGCAGCTCCCCGACATCCAGCAGGCCGCGCTCCGCAAGGCCCTCGATGGCACCACCAGCATCGAGGAACTCGTCCGCGTCACCACCGAGCAGGAGCAGGCCAAGCCAGCCTCCACGCCCGCCCCCGCCAAGCCCGCCACCACCGAGCAGAAGGCCTAACTCCAGGAGACCGGCCCAATGATCCTTTCCGCTGTGTCCATCTTTCTGGTCTTCCTCATCGCCTACATCTGGCTGACCAGAGGCTTCTTCTCCGCCCTCATCCACTTCCTCTGCACCATCATCGCCGGAGCCTTCGCCTTCGCCCTCTGGGAGCCCCTGGGCTACGCGATCCTTGGCGGCACCAGCAGCGTCGGCTTCATCGACGGCTCCGCCTGGGGGCTCGCCCTCATCGTTCCCTTCGCCGTCTCCCTCGTCCTCTTCCGTTTCATCGCGGACCGCGTCCTCCGTTCCAACGTCATCGTCAGCGGCGGCGCCAACTACGCGGGCGGCGCACTCCTCGGCGCTATGTCCGGCGCCATCTCAGTCGGCATCGCTGTCATCTCCCTTTCATACCTCCGCGTCGATTTCGTCGGCCCCCAGTCGTTCGACTACTCCCCCACGGGCAGCGTCGTCCGCAACTCCGCGCTCTGGGTCCCCTTCGACAAGATGACCGCACGCCTCTATGGCCACCTCTCCGAGCGGGCCCTCCGCTCCGACGAGAGCCTCGCCAAGTGGCACCCCGCCATCCATGAAATGGGCAGCGGTATGCGCATCTCCCCCTTCGACAACGCGGGCAGAAACACCTTCCGCCCGGGCGACTTTGAGCTCCGGGGCCGCTTCGTCGTTGGCGGCGAGGGCCACCAGTTCTCCGAGGTCCTCAAGGACACCTGGAACAACGGCGTCCAGAGCGTCGTGGACCCCCAGGGCGACGCGTACCCGCCCGACACGCGCATCGAGGGTGTCATCATCACGTTCCAGGCGCCCGCCCGAGAAAAGGATGGCCGCGTCGCCATCGGCGCCCCGCAGATCATGATGGTCTCCGAGAACAGCGCCGGCGAGCGGGATATCTCCTTCCCCTTTGCCGTCACCACTCAGGCCGACCCCGCCACGCCCGGCGCCGCCCGCTTCCGCTTCGACTCCGGCGGCACCTTCATCGCCTCCATCGGATCCGCTTCCGAGGCCACCATGGCCTTCGAGTTCCCCTGCCGCAGCGGCTTCAACCCCGTCGCGGTCTACGTCAAGGGTGCTCGCCTCGAGCTCACGACGCCCGCCTCCAAGACCTTCGCCACCTTCCGCGAGCGTGACGCGGGCGGCCTCGCCGCCATGGGCGTGGGCAACCCTGCCGCGCTCCCCACCGGCACCACCGGCAACGACACCACGGTCCAGACCCAGGCCCGCCCAGGCCAGCCCGTGCAGATCCCCGATGTCAGCGTCTCCAACGCCATCCCGATGTACAACCTGCAGGAGGGCCAGCACGGCACCCTTCAGCTCGGCGAGGGCAGCCAGTGGCACGTGGTCTCCGGAGAGCTCACCGCAACTGTCGAAGAGGCTCGCAAGTGGCAGAACGTGACGGAACGCAAGCTCCGCATCACCCAGTTCGCCGCCAGCAGCGACCGGGTGATGGTCCAGATCCGCGTGGACAGCACCAGCCGCGTCAGCCTGCTGGGCCGAACGCTCGACGCCGCGGAGGCCATCCTCCCGCCCCTGCTTGTCGACACCCAGGGTGAGACCTACGAGCCAGTGGGCTACATCTACGAGGACGAGACGATGTACAAGCTGCGGTTCGACCCCGCCCGTCCCATCCGCGCCATGAGCGAGATGCCCAACCTCAGCCGCAGCCGCCCGCAGCAACGCCTCATCCTCATCTTCCAGGTGAGCTTCGGCCGCAGCATCAAGTCCTTCAACAAGGGCCAGAAGGTCATGTACGACTTCAACCCGCCCATCCCCTGCGACGTGACGCAGCGCACCAACTGACCCGAGCGGCCCGGACCGCGGCGCTCCGCAACCCGTCCAGCCCCGCACCAGGGCCCCGCATCGGCGGGGCCTTTTTTGTCCAGTGCCCGCTTCTCGGTCGCCCACGCGCTACTTTCCGGAGGCCACCGGCCACACCGGGAACCTCCCGGGCGTGGGTGGGGCCCCCGCCGCGTCCAGCCCCGCCTCGAGGGTCTTCAGGTCGTCCCGCAGCACGGCGAGCTGCTCCATCACCCCCTCAAACTCCTTCTTCGCGATGGTGTGCTGCTCGCGCATCGTCCCGGTAGGGGGCTGAGTATTGCCCAGTGTTTCATCCAGCGCGATGGACACGCGCTCCGCGATCGATGGCGGCTCGGGCTCGGCACGCTTCGCGAGCACCGGGTCGCCCCGCAGCGCGATCCTCGCATCTTCCGCCGCCAGGCGCAGTCTCTCGATATCCGCCGACCAGTCGTGCGCGAGGCCGGGCGTGGTCGCCAGCGCACGTCGGATGTGGCCGATGCGCTCCTGTACCTCGCCCACGAACATCGCCGCCGCCTCGACCGCTCGCTGCAGCCCCTGCACTTCGCGCTGATAGGCGAACTTTTCCGCCGCCGCCTCTCCCCTCGCCGCAAACGCCGCGCGGTCCAGCGTCTTCACGCGGAACGGCACCGGCGCGGCGATGACGGTGTTCACGCCCTCCACGCGCCTGAGCAGCGTCACGCTGTAGTCCCCCGCCGGGGCCAGGGGCCCGGCCCCCGCCATGCCGTCGGGCAGGTCGCCGCTGCTCGCCGGCCTGGCGGACGGGTACCTGAGGTTCCAGGTCGCCCGCTGCAGCCCCGCCCCCGAGCCCACGCCAAAGGCCGTCACCAGCCCGCCCTCCGCGTCCCGCACCTCCATGAAGACCTTGGGCTCCAGCTCCCGGTCCTCCGCCCGCAGTTCCTCGATCGACGGATAGTTCGCCTTGAGGTCGCGGTCCTTGTCGTCCTTCCTCTGCTGCTTGCGGCCCTTGAGCCCCTCCTTGAGGTAGTACGTAAATGTCGCCGCCACGGGCGGGTTCGCCGCCGCGTAATACGCCGACCCCTGACAGCCCTTCGCGCTCCCCAATCTCGCCCAGGGCACATAACTCACGGCGTCCCGGGCCGCGAACAGGTGCGCCTCCTCCGCCAGCAGCTCCTCGCTCAGCTCCCGCAGCGGCGCGTAGTTCTCCGCGATGTAGACCCCCCGCCCGAACGTTCCGAGCACCAGGTCGCACTCGCGCGTCTGCAGCTCGACATCCTTCACGCTGATGGTGGGCAGACCGGGCACCTTCCACCACTTCTCACCGCCGTCCAGCGTCACGAACGCGCCGTACTCGGTCCCCACGAAGAGCATCTCGGCCTTCACCGGGTCCTGCCGGATGCTGTAGCACGTGTTCCGCTCGGGCAGGTCCCCTGTGATCGGCTTCCACGTCACGCCCCGGTCATCGCTCCGCAGGACATAGGGCTTGAAGTCGCCCATCTTGTGGTTGTCGAACGTCGCAAAGACCGTGTCGGGCGAGATCGGCGAGGCGGTCAGGCAGCTCACGTAGGTCCGCTCGGGCACCACCGGGAAGTTCTCGATCCTCCGCCATGACTCCCCGCCGTTCTCGCTCACCTGCACCAGCCCGTCGTCGGTCCCGACGTAGAGCAGCCCCTCGACGCG
Organism: Phycisphaerales bacterium; assembly: GCA_020853975.1. Lineage (GTDB taxonomy): Bacteria > Planctomycetota > Phycisphaerae > Phycisphaerales > UBA1924 > RI-211. The sequence goes on along the minus strand of JADYXW010000090.1, from coordinate 27,112 downwards.
GGGTGATTCGCTCAGCGCCACGCAGTTGCCATAGATCGACGTAGACATGTGCTTCGCCGTCGCCTCGGGCGTCTGCACCTTCCCCATCACCTCCAGCGTGTTTCGGTCGAGCCCGCGGTGCAACTGTGGAGAGACCGCCCGCCACGAGTTCCCGCGGTCGTCGCTCCGGAAGAGCTTCCTCCCCGCGAAGTACAGCCTCGCCGGGTCGTGCGGGCTGATCAAGAGCGGGCTGTCCCAGTTCCACACGTTCGGCTCGTCGCCCTCACGCTCGCGGGGCTTGATGTCGATCGCCTCGCCGCTGCGCCGGTCAAACCGCACCAGCCCCCCGTGCTGCCACTGGGAGTACACGACGTCGGGGTTCGTCGGGTCCACCGCGGGGTCAAAGCCGTCCCCTCCCGTGGTCACGAACCAGTCCTCGTTCCGCACGCCCGCGTCGTCGAACGTCCGGCTCGGCCCGCCCACGGTGTTGTTGTCCTGCGTCCCGCCGTACACCCAATAGAAGGGCTCGGAGTTGTCCACGGCGATCTTGTAGAACTGCGTGACCGAGATGTTCGTGAACATCCGCCAGGTCTCGCCCGTGTCCCAGGTCTCGTAGAGCCCGCCGTCGTTCCCCTCCAGCATGTGCGCCGGGTTGGTCGGGTCGATCCACAGCGCGTGGCTGTCCACGTGCTTGTTGGGCAGGGGCGTCGCCCGCACGCTCGCCCCGCCGTCGGTGCTGATCTGCACGACCGTGTCGAGGAAGTACAGCGTGTCGGCGTTGGTCGGGTGCGGCACCAGCTCGTTGTAATACTGCGGGCTGCTGGTCATGTACGACGACCGCTTCTCCCAGGACTCGCCCCGGTCCAGCGACCGGAAAACCCCGCCCGCACCCTCGGGCGCTTCCACGATCGCGTAGAGCACGTCCGGGTTCGCGGGCGACACCGCCAGCCCGATGCGTCCCCGGTCGCCCCCAGGCAGCCCCTTGTTGATCGCCCGCCAGGTCTTTCCCCCGTCCGTTGACTTATGCACCCCGCTCCCGGGCCCGCCGTTGATCAGCGTCCACACGTGCCGCCGTCGCTGGTACGACGACGCGTACATCACGTCCGGGTTCCTGGGGTCCAGGTGCACCTCGCTCACGCCCGTGTCGTCGTCCACGTGCAGCACTCGCTCCCACGTCTTCCCGCCGTCGGCGGTCCGGTACAGCCCGCGCTCGCCCCCCGTCTTCCACAGCGGCCCCTGGGCCGCGACGAACACCACGTCGCTGTTCCGCGGGTCCACGCGGACCATCCCGATGTGCTCGCTCTCCCTGAGCCCCATGTTCGTGAACGACTTCCCCGAGTCGCGCGACACGTACACACCGTCCCCCCACGAGACGCTCCGCTGGCTGTTGTTCTCTCCCGAGCCCACCCAGAGCACGCTCGGGTTCGACGGGTCGAGCGCCAGGCACCCGATCGAGTACGACCCTTCGCCCTCGAAGATCGGGCTCCAGGTCACCCCGCCGCTCGTGCTCTTCCACACGCCCCCCGAGGCCGCCGCCGCGTAGATCTCGGCCCTGTTCGCGGGGTTCACCACAATGTCCCCGATGCGCCCGCCTGTCAGCGCCGGGCCGATCGACCTCGCCGAGAACGCGCCCAGCAAATCCGCCTTCATGCGGGGCTCTGGCTTCTTGGTCTCCTCCGGCTTCGCATCAGCCGGCTGTGCATCCGTCGGCGTGGCATCCGCGGCCTGCGTCCCCTCGCCCTTCGCCGTCTCCGGCTGGCCCTGCTTCGCCGGCTGCTCCTGCGTCGGCGCCGCGTGCACGCCCCCCGCCAGCAGCGCGAGCATCAGGGGCCAACGGGCAAGTCCCACCTTCACAATTCCCGGTGACTTGGTCATAGCGCCTCGTTCTCCACGCGGCTGTCCGCCGCGATCCGCATCCTACCGCATGCCCCGCCCCGCCGCCCGCGGCGCCCCAAAAACAAACACGCCCCGGGACGGCCCGGGGCGGTGCGATCGCTCCAAGTTCCAGAGGCTCAGGCGCGGGACTGATACTCGCGGGTCACCGTCGAGATACGCAGCGTCTCACCCACCTTGATGAACCCCGGCACGCGAATCTTGAGCCCCGTCTCCATCTCCGCGTCCTTGAGCTGGTTCGTCACGGTCGCGCCCTTCACCTCGGGCGGGCAGTCCTTCACCGCCAGCTCCACCGTGGGGGGCAGTTCCACCATCAGCGGGTTGCCGTCCTGCATCAGCACGATGGCCTTGGTGTTCGGCTTCAGGAATAGCAGCGAGTCACCCAGCACGCCCTCGTTCAGCACATACTGCTCGTAGGACTCGCTGTCCATGAACGTGGCGCCCGTGTTGTCGGAGTACAGATACTCCATCTCGCGCCGGTCCAGCTCCACCAGCTCCATCTCGGCGGTGGGGGCAAAGCGCTTCTCGTTCGTCAGGCCCTTCAGCACGTCGCGGTACTTGAGTTGCACGAACGCCCGCAGGTTGCCCGGCGTGCGGTGCTCGATGCCCGTGATCACGTACACCTTGCCGTCCATCCGAACGCCCTGGCCGGGCCTGAGGTTGCTCGCCTGCATGCTGCGTGTCCTTGTCGTGCTCCCCGCCCCGGACGCCCCGAATGGACGCCCGTTTTGCGGGAGGAAAGCATAGGCCGCAAGCCCCTGAAAGTCACCGAACGGTGCGGCCGGGGCCCCTCGACGGGCCTCCACTCCCAACGCTCTTCTTTCGCGTTGCGCCCCGAGGTCAGCGTCTGTTCCCCCGGCCGGCCTGCTCGGCCTCAGCCAGCGGAGCACCAACGCAAGCCGTGCCGGCGGCCGAAGCGCTGCCGTGGGCCGGCGATGCTGGCCACTCACCGCCGCCGCAGCCGAGCCGTTACCGGGTAGTGGTCCGAGGGATGCCGTCCACCCGGCACGCGTCGGTCGATCGCCGCGCTCACGGGGCACAGGTCGAGCGACGCCAGCACCCAGTCGATCCTCGCTCCCCTCAGCGTGAAAGACCAGGCGTTGAAGGATGCTTCGTCATCGTCGCGCGTCGGGAAGACCTCGCGGAAGGTATCGGCCAGCCGCATCGGACCTTCTCCCCCGATGAGCAAGGGCGCCTGCTCGCCCTCCGCGCCCGTGTTGAAGTCCCCGGTGACGATCACGCCGTCGCCCTCGCGCCGGAGCGTCCTGAGCCGCTCGCGGACCAGCGTCAGGCCCTCCGCGCGCGCTCGCACGCCCACGTGGTCCAGGTGCGTGTTGAGCACCAGCAGCGTGCCGGACGTCCTCTTGTCGCGCAGCCTCACCCACGAGGCCATCCGTTCGCACGCGCCGTCCCATCCGTTGCTGCCGGGGACCTCCGGCGTCTCGCTCAGCCAGAAGTGCCCACCTTCGAGCACTTCGAACCGCTCCGTGCGGAACATCACCGGGGCGAACTCCCCCTTTCGATCCCCATCCGCGCGCCCGACGCCATGGAACCCGTACGCGGGCAGCGCGCCGCGCAGCCATTCGGCCTGCACCTCCTCCACCTCCTGAAGCCCCAGCAGGTCCGGCGACTCGCGCTCGATCTCGCCCAGCACCAGTTCCCGCCGCCTGTCCCACGCGTTCGGCCCCTTGTCCCCGCCCGCGTACCGGATGTTGAACGACATCACCACAAGGTCGCGCTCGGCCGGCCCGGCGGGAACCGCCCGCGCCGGGCGTGTCTCCGCCAGCTCTGTGGACGGCAACCGGTACATGTGTCCGTTCTCCGCCGCCAGCACCAGCGTGCCGTCCGCCCCGAAGCAGATCGATTCCAGCACGCCCCCGCTGCGTTCGGCCTCAATGCGCCTGCTCAGCACGCGGCCCGCGAAGAAAGGCGTGAGCACGTCCGCCCTCTCGAACACCCACACACGCCCATAGGTCAACACCGCGAGACGCAGGCCGTCCTCGCTCGCGTCCGCCGCCGTCACCATCCCGCCCGCGTCGAACGAGTCGATGTACGTCAGCATCGACCATGGGGGCAGCGTGTCCCGCCGCTCCATCCCGCCGTCCTCCCCGCGATCCACGCGGTACATCTTCGTCCGCGTGTCAGATCGGTGCTTCGTCAGCAGGTACACGCCGTCGGCGATGGTGAAGATCGCCTCGCAATCGAAGTTCGCCGGTCCCGCTGGCTTCCCGTCCTTCCGGGCCTGATCGGGGTAGAAAACGTGCCACTCTTCGGCGGCGGGGGCGCTCTCCGTTCCCGTCCGTGGCTCGGGGAGCACGTACAGCCTCAGGTCCGTCCGTCCCTGCGCGTTGTTCCCGAGGTCCGCGATGATCAGCCTCCCGGACGCATCGATCGCCAGGTCCTCCCAGTCCGTGTTCCGCGAGGCGAGCACCTCCACGCCCTTCGCGGCCCACGCGAGCGAACCGTCCGCCCGCACCGGATAGACCCTCGCCGGGTTGCCCGAGTCGCCCGCCACCCAGAACACGTCCGGATCACGCCGGCTCCGCACGATTCCCGACGTCTCGTCCCGGGCCCCGGGCGCGAGCCGCGCGACCGGTTCCAGCACCAGCGGGTCCGGCTCCGCCGATACATCGCCGCAGAGGGCCGAGAGCACTGTGAGGAGGACGCCCGCTCGCATCATGCGTGAGGATACGTCTCAGGGCGATGTCTGTGTGTAGGTGACTGTGGCGCTGTAGAGGCTGCTCCCGGAGCCCTGCCAGTCGCCGTTCTCCACGAGCAGGTAGTACGAGTTGAGGGTGTTGTCGATCGTGACGGGCGTGCCCACCGAGAGGGTCTGGATGTTCCCGGAGTTGGCGCTCGGCGCCGACGTGACGACGTTGACCGACCCGAACTGGCCGTGGACACGCCTCTGCAGCTTGAGGGTGAAGGCGCCGGGGCCGTTCTCAAAGACCCAGACGGTCGCGAACTGCAGCGTGGCGCCCTGGGGTAGTTGCACCGGGGCGACCAGTCCGGCGGCGCCGACGGAGGCGTCGAAGAACGTCCCCGAGATCGCGTTCTCGACGGTCAGCAGGTTCCCGGCGGTGGTGGGCTGGAACGCCGCGCCGGGGATCGAGATGGTGCGTTGCACAGGGCTGGAGTACGCGAAGGAGCTGGCCCGCACCGCGCCTGCGACGTCGAGCTTCACGATGGGGGTGACGCCGATGCCGACGTTGCCCCCGGAGTCGATGAGGAGCCGCTCGCCGAAGTTGTACACGCCCCAGGTCTGGGAGTCGCCCTTGTAGAAGGTCCAACAGGCCCGGGCGCCGTTGCCGGTGCTGTAGCCGTAGAACGGGATGGAGTTGACTCCCGGCGTGTTGATGTACATGCCGCCGAAGGAGCCGTCGCTGACGGGCGCCGAGAACCCGAAGTACTCCGCGCCGGTGAGCGGGTTCTCGCGGTTGATGAGGACGCGCTGGCGCAGCGGGTCGTTGGTCAGGACGCTCGCGTTCGGCGCGGGCTGCCACCACTCCGCGAGCGCGCGGGCGGCGTAGGGCGTGGGCGCGAGTTTCTGCCGGGGTTCGAGCACCGTGAACGCCCCGGAGGAGTCACCGGGCCGGACCGAGATCTCGAGCCACAGGTCCTGCCCGGTCAGCACGCCGGGGCCGGGATCGATGGTCGCGGTAAACCGGCCGGCGTCGAGGGGCAGGTCGGAGGCGGTGGAAGTGAGGCCGATCTGCGTCGGGCCTGCGTCGGTCAGAAAGAGCCTGAACTCAAAGTCCTGGGGAGTGGTGACGGGCACGCTTCCGAGCTTGAGCTCGCCCTGATACGTAAACGGCTGGCCCAGGGCTGGGCCGGCCACGGCGAGCAGGGACAGTGAGACACACCCGGCGAGAATGCTGCGCATGCAAAGAATCCTCCTCCGACCGATCCTATCACCCCCGTCAAGCCAGCCCTTCCGCGCGACTCTCTCCCCGGTGGGGTAAGGGCCGGTTCTTGGACGGGGGAATCACGCTCTGCGCCCCGCCCCTGATGGCCCTGAGCGTGGTCGCCACGGGAGGCTCATCCGCTTTCGAGCGAGCGCCGCACCCAGCGGGAGATCGTCGTGCCGGAGTCCAGTTCAGCGACGGCGGCGTGCCGCCACGAACAGTCCGACGCTGGCCAGCGCGAGGGTGCCCGGGGTGGGAGTGAGCACGACGCGCGCGATGTCTGTCCCCACGGCGCTGGCGAGGACGGAACTCTCGCCGAAAGCGCCGCCGGCGACTCCGGGGCTGCCGCCGAGGGGGAGTGAGAGCCGCAGGGTGCCGTCGATGTAGAGCTTGCCGCCCGCGGGGCCGGCTTCGAGGGTGAGGAGGTGGAAGGCGTCATCGAGGGTGACGGCGAAGGTGGGATCGGAGGTGCCGTTGTCGTCGTTTCGGATGTCGGCCATGGTGTCGCCGAACTCGGAGTGGATCCAGCGGCCGGCATCGTCGCGGAGGCTGAGGTTGAACCCTCCCCGGCGGTAGCCGCTGACGTTTCCGAAGGTGGAGCCGTTGAGGCGGACGAGTGCGGAGATGGTGACGGTCTGCAGCGAGAAGTCGAGGGAGCCGGGGTCCGCACGCCAGAACGTGGTGCCGCTGGTGGCGGTGGGGCCGTAGGAGAGCACGCCGCCGGAGACCGCGGCGCCGGCGAGGGTGGAGCCCGGGAAGGTCCAGCCCTGGGCCTGAGGGAGGGTGCCGAGCGACGGGTCGTAGACGATGGGCGTGGCGTGCGAGGCAACAGCGGCGGCGCAGGCGCCGACAAGGGCAACAACACGGGGCATCAAGTAGTCTCCTCTCTCTCCGGGTACACATCGGCGCCAGCGTTGGCGACGAGGAAGAAACTCTAGCCGGCTGCGGGCGGGGGTCTAGCGTGGGGATCGCTCGCGGGGTGTGTTTGGCCGCGGGATAGCCGACCGCGGGCATTATCGGGCCGGGGCGCACCCCTCGAGGACCACGCGCCCTGACGAAATGACCCGCAAGGAGCCAAGGTCGCAGCCGACTCCTGCCTGGGTGGCGGTTGCCATCGGCGGGGTGATCCTGCTCTACGTCACCTACCGGATGGTCGCGGCACACCTTGCCTCGGGCTGATGAGACGGCGCGCTTTGGGAGCCGACGGCCGGTGGGGGTTGCTGACGGGCGGACGCCGGGGCGCCGTACATTCTGGGATGCTCCACACGTACCTTCTCGTTGCCGGTGGGACCATGGCGGCGCTGCTGCTGGCGGCGGGCGTGCTGCACGTGATTCCGAAGCTCGGGCTGAGGTCCGTCTCGGACGCGTTGTGCCGGGCGCCGCTGCTGGACGTGCCGATCACGTATTTCACGGTGGCGCCGCTGATCGCGGGGCCGATCGTGGGGGGGTGGGTCGGGCTGGCGGGGGCGGTGACTGGGCAGGCTGTGTCGGTGCTGGTGTGGGGGTGGCTGCACGAGCTGGCGAACCTGAAGGCGGTGCGCGGGCCACGGATCGTGAAGCAACTGAACCGGGCGGTGGGGCGATTTCGGAACCACGGGGCGGTGTGGCTGACGGCGCTGGTGGTGCCCCTTTTTTGGATCGTGCGGGTGGCGGAGGTGTTCGTCTGGCCCGGGATCGCGATGCTGGTGCGGTTTCCGCGGTACAAGTCGGGGGAGTGGGTGACGGTGTCGCGGCACAAGTTCGAGGGGCTGGTGGGGCATGACCTGATCTGGTGCCTGTACTGCGACTGGATGACGGGGGTGTGGTCGCTGGGCACCGAAATGCTGCGGAACGTGGAGTCGTTCTGGTGCCCGATCAGGTTCTATGACGGGAAGAAGTGCGACAACTGCTCCATCGACTTCCCGGATGTGAACGGGGGATGGGTGCCGGCGGATGCCGGCATGGCGGACGTCGCGGCGACGCTCGAACGGCACTATCCGCCCGGGTCGAAGGAGAATGCGTGGTTCGGTCGCGCGGCGAAGTTGACGGTGAAGGGCAGGGACCTGTAGAGGGCGCTACCGCGGATGGTCAGCCCGTCAAGTTGCGCTAGTTCTGGACAGAGCATTTCTGAGAGTGCCCTTCCAATGCCGTTGACACGGAACTTGATCTGTTCCATGCAGGACAGATACAGGTCGACGTCGCGTTTGGATGGTCGGCGAAGTTCCCCCAAAGCCCCTCCGGCGCCTCTCGGCACAGGAGGAGGAGAAGTTCGGTCTAGTAATCATCCCCATGGTCGTGATCGTGCCCGCCGGCGGGCTTCTTCTTCTCCTTGATCTCGACGATGGCGGCCTCGGTGGTGAGGAGGAGGCCGGAGATGGAGGCGGCGTTCTGGAGGGCGACGCGTTCGACCTTGGTGGGGACGATGACGCCCATCTTGAGGAGGTCGCCGTACTCGTGGGTGAGGGCGTTGTAGCCGAAGTTGGTTTCGGAGGCTTCCTCGACCTTGGAGGCGATGACGGAGCCGTCAAGGCCGCAGTTGGAGGCGATCTGCTTGACGGGGGCGGAGAGAGCGCGGAAGACGATGTCGATGCCGGCGCGTTCGTCGCCGTCGGCCTTCTTGCGGAGCTTGTCGAGGGCCTTGCGGGCGCGGAGGACGGAGACGCCACCGCCGGGGAGGATGCCCTCTTCGACCGCGGCGCGGGAGGCGTGGAGGGCGTCCTCGACGCGGGCCTTCTTCTCCTTCATCTCGACCTCGGTGGCGGCGCCGACGTTGATCTGGGCGACGCCCCCGGAGAGCTTGGCGAGGCGCTCTTCGAGCTTCTCGCGGTCGTAGTCCGAGGAGGTGTTGTCGATCTGGGCGCGGATCATCTCGATGCGGCCCTTGATGTCGGCGGTGGTGCCGGCACCCTCGACGATGGTGGTGTTGTCCTTGTCGATGGTGATCTTCTTGGCGCGGCCGAGGTCGGCGAGTTCGACCTTCTCGAGCTCGATGCCGAGCTCTTCCATGATGGCCTTGCCGCCGGTGAGGGTGGCGATGTCCTGGAGCATGTCCTTGCGGCGGTCGCCGAAGCCCGGGGCCTTGACGGCGCAGACCTTGAGAACGCCCCTGATCTTGTTGACGACGAGGGTGGCGAGGGCCTCGCCCTCGATATCCTCGGCGATGATGAGGAGGCTGGAGCCGGACTCGGCGATCTTGCCCAGGACGGGGAGCATGTCCTTGGCGCTGGTGATCTTCTTCTCGAAGATGAGGATGTAGGGGTTGGCGAGTTCGCACTCCATCTCGGCGAGGTTGGTGACGAAGTGGGGGGAGAGGTAGCCCTTGTCGAACTGCATGCCCTCGACGAGCTCGACCTCGGTGTTGAGGGACTTGCCCTCTTCGACGGTGATGACGCCGTCCTTGCCGACCTTGTCCATGGCGTCGGCGATGATCTTGCCGATCTGCTCGTCCTGGTTGGCGGAGCAGGTGCCGACCTGGGCGATCTCCTTGGAGGAGTCGACCTTCTTGGACATCTTGCGGAGCTCATCGACGATGGCCTCGACGGCGGAGTCGATGCCGCGCTTCACGAGGTTGGGGTTGGCGCCGCTCGTGATGACCTTGAGGCCTTCGGCGTAGATGGCCTCGGCGTAGATGGTGGCGGTGGTGGTGCCGTCGCCGGCGTCCTTGGAGGCCTTCTGAGCGACTTCCTTGACCATCTGGGCGCCGAGGTTCTCGTACTGGTCTTCGAGCTCGATCTCCTTGGCGACCGTGACGCCGTCCTTGGTGACGGTGGGGGAGCCGAAGGACTTTTCGAGGACGACGACGCGGCCCGAAGGGCCGAGGGTGACCTTGACGGCGTGAGCGAGTTTCTGGACGCCGCGGAGGATGCGCTCGCGGGCGTCGGTGTTGTACGCGATGGACTTGGCGGGCATGAGAACTTTCCTTTCTGAGGAGAGGCTTGGGATCAGTGGTTGGCCTTGCGGCCGAGGGAGATTCGGATCCAGGCTACGCGTTCGGCTTCGACGATGTAGACGGAGTGGCCGTCGGTGACCTTGACGAGGTGATCGGGCTCGACGGGGATGAGCATGGCGCCGTGGACGGTGAGCTGCGCGGCGTGATCGGCGAGGCCGGTGAAGGCGAAGGTGGCGTCGCGCTCGCCGTTGAGCTCTTTGAGGGCGGTGCGGAGTTGCTCTGGTGTCATCGGCGGGCTCGGGGGGGGTCAGTCGATGACGGCGAGGATGTCGTCCTCAGACATGATGAGGAGGTCCTGGCCGTCGATCTTGACCTCCGTGCCGGCGTAGGAGGTGAAGATGATCTTGTCGCCCTTGCGGACGGAGAGGGGGATGCGCTCGCCGGTGTCGGTGTTGAGGGCGCCGGTGCCGACGGCCTCGATGGTGCCGGTCTTGGGCTTGTCCTTGCTGGTCTCGGGGAGGAAGATGCCCGAGTCGGTCTTGGACTGGGCCTCGTCGCGGCGGACGAGGATCTTGTCGTGGAGGGGGCGGACGGCGAACTTGCTGTTCTTGCTCATATGCAAAGGCTCCAAAGGTGGAAACAGGTGTGTGATCAGGCGACGGGCCAGCGGCCCTCGTAGTGACGTTCGAGGATGCGACGCAGGACGCCGAGGATGACCTCGAGGTCCGAGAGTTCCTTGGGGCGGTCGACGACGGCGAAGGCGCCCAGGCGCAGGGCGGCGGCGAGGTCGCGGCAGTCGTCGCGCGAGGTGCGGGAGCGCTTGACGGCGACGACGGGTGGCGGGGCGTCGAGCCGGGAGAGGATTTCGAGAAGGCGCGGGCCGCCCTCGGCGAACTCCGGGCTGCCGCCCTGCGCATAGGCGTGGTCGTCGATCGGGAGGCCGAGGTCGACGACGGCGATGTGGATGCGGTTGTCGGTCATCACGCGCTGGGCCTGGGCCCCTGAGCTGGCGCGGAGCGACTGGATGCCCATGGGGGAGAGGAGGGAGGGGAGGCGGTCGACCCAGGATTCCCGGTGCCAGCCGGCGTAGGAGAGCAGGAGGTTGAGGCGCCCGCCGAGGGAGGTCTCGGGGGTGGTGGGAGACTCGGGGGAGTTGGCGCGCACGTTCCTCACTGGGAGGGCAATGGGCAACTGCCGTGCCGAACCGAGACGGGGTTGGTCGGGGTGAGGGCGGGGTGGGGATGGTCGAACGGGGCCCGCGCCGGTGTCTGGGGCCGCGGGAGGTGCCAAGTTGGCAGGTGGAAGGAACTGGTTGGCCGACCGGATAAAACCCTGACGTCGGCGAGGGCGCGCGGTACACTCCGGCCATGCTTACGGCGGTCATTGTGCTGGCGGTGCTGGGCGCGGCGCTGGGGGTGGGCTGCGTGGTCCTGCTGCTGCAGCGAGGGAAGTCGCTGGCGTCGGAGGCCGCGCTGCGGGCGGAGGCCACCGGGCTGGCGACGTCGCGCGATCAGGCGGTGCGGGCGCTGGAGCGGGCGGGCGCGGACCTGAGCCAGGTGCGTGCGGCGCTGACAAGGGCGGAGGCCGAAGCGGCGGAGATGCGCCGTGACGCGGCGAACCAGCGCCAGGAGCGAGAGGGCGACCGGGCGAGCGCGGAGCAGAGGCTGCGCGAGGCGGTGGATGCGACGCGGCGCGAGCTGCGGGCGCAGATCGGAGCGTTCGAGGAGGCCAAGCAGCAGTACGAGAGGGAGCGCACCGCGAGCCAGCAGTCGCTGCGGGACACGTTCGGATCGCTCGCGGCGGAGGCGCTGAAGCAGTCGAGCGCCGAGCTGCTGAAGGCGGCGAAGGAGAACTGGAGCGCGGAGCGCACGCGGCTGGCGGGCGAGCAGGAGAAGCAGAAGCTGGAGGTGCAGTCGATCGTGGCGCCGATCAGCGAGACGCTGAAGAAGACGGACGAGAAGCTCTCGCAGATGCAGCAGCAGTGGGCGATGGATCGGGGGACCATCAGCGAGCAGGTCCGGGCGGTGGGGGAAGCGGGGACGACGCTGCGCGCGGAGACGGTGAAGTTGGTACGGGCGCTGAGCCGTCCGGAGGTGCGCGGGGCGTGGGGCGAGTGGCAGCTCAAGCGCGTGGCGGAGCTCGCGGGGATGACGGCGTACTGCGACTTTGCGGAGCAGGTGACGGCCTCGCGACCGGGGGAAGAGGGCGCGATCCGTCCGGACATGGTGGTGAGGCTGCCCAACGAACGGGTGATCATCGTGGACGCGAAGACGAACACGATGGAGTACCTGGAGGCGGCGCGGGCCGAGGCGCCCTCGGAGGCCGAGGCGCACCTGGAGAACTTTGCGCGGCACGTTGCGGAGCAGGTGACGGTGCTGTCGCGGAAACGGTACTGGTCGGGCTTTGACGGCGCGATTGATTTCACGGTGATGTTCGTGCCGGGCGACCAGTTTCTGGACGCGGCGCTGGCCCGCAGGCCCGGGCTGATGGAGGCGGCGGCGGCGGCGAACGTCATCCTCGTGACGCCGGCGACGCTCATCGGCCTGCTCCGCGCCGTGGCGCTGGGCTGGCGAGAGAAGCACCTGGCGGCGGAGGCGGCGGAACTGCTCGAGCTCGGACGCACGCTGCACGAGCGCGCGCGGGTGGCCATGGAGAAGGCGGCGGACCTGGGCGGGGCCCTGGAGACCGCGGTCAGGCGGTACAACGAGTTCGTGGGGTCGTACAAGTCGCGGCTGGAGCCCACGCTCAGGCGGTTCGAGGACGCGGGGGCGCGCGGGGCGAAGGACCTTCCGGAGGTGGCGCAGGTGGAGGTGGTGCCTCGCCTGCTCGCGGAGGGGCCGACGGCGCCGGGCCAGTCACTGCTTCACGAGCGAGGTGCTTGACGCGGGGAGCGAAACGTCGCCCGACGGCGCCGCGACGACGAGTGCCCGCAGCGGATCGATGGAGCGGACGATGCCGCGCACGCGCGTGCCGTCGTGCTCGAACTCCTGCTCGGTGCCGGTGAGGACGTCGGCCGCGGCCCATTCGGCGAGGATCGAGCGCTCGCCTTCGGGTGATTCGGATGACGAGAGCGCGTCGTCGAGCGAGGCGAGCAGGGCGACCAGCGCCTCCGCGCGGGTGACTGCCAGACCGAGTTCTCGGAGCGAGACCGCGCGGCCGTCGAGAGGGCGGGGCCAGTCCGCGCCCCGTTGAAGGACGTTGAGTCCGACACCCAGCAGGGCCACGCCCGCCCTGACCTCTATCAGCACTCCGGCGAGTTTGCGGCGGAGCCCGTCGCGCTCGACGACATCGTTCGGCCACTTGAGGCCGATACGGGGAGCGCCGAGGGACGTCACGGTCCGGAAGGCAGCGACACCGGCGGCGAGCGAGATCGCGCCGGCTCCCGCGGGGAGAACGCACGTGAGGGCGAGACCGAGGCCCGACTCGTCGTGCCATGTGCGTCCCAGCCTGCCGCGGCCCGAGGTCTGCCGGCCCGCAACGACGACGAGGCCGGGCTCGCCGGCGCAGGCGTCGAGCGCGGCGTCCTGCGTGCTGGCGCACGCTTCGAACACGAGTGCGCGGCGCCAGCGGCAGCCGGGGCGAGCGAGGGCCGAGTCCGCGGCGCGGCGGAGGGCGTCGAGATCTGCCGGTGCGCCGCTCACGCGGCGTCCACGTCCATGGCGACGTCGAGGGAGACGGCGTGATGGGTGAGAGCGCCGATGCTGATGCGGTCGACGCCGGTGGAGGCGATGGCGGGGAGCGTGGAGAGCGTGACCCCGCCGCTGGCTTCGAGTTCCAGGCCCGGGTTGACCTGGTCGCGGCGCGTGCACGCGTGGCGGAGCTGGTGCGTGGTCATGTTGTCAAGGAGGACGATGTCGATAGTGCCCCGGGGGAGGGAGAGGAGCGATTCGAACTGGTCGAGGGTGTCGGCTTCGACCTGCACGAAGTCGATGCGTGAGTTGGCCCGTGCGCGGGCCGCGGCGTCGGCAACGAATCGGGCGAGTTGGGCGCAGGGAACCGAGGCGATGTGATTGTCCTTGATGAGGACGGCGTCGTGGAGACCGAGGCGGTGCGAAAGCCCCCCGCCGCAGCGGACCGCGTATTTCTCGAGCACGCGCAGGCCGGGTGTCGTTTTGCGGGTGTCGTAGACGCGTGCCCGGCAGCCCGGGGGGAGGGCGGCGACGTGCGTGGCGGTGAGGGTCGCGACGCCGGAGAGGCGGCCCAACAGGTTGAGGATGGTGCGTTCGGCGGCGAGAAGTTCCGTGAGCGGCCCGGTGAGCGTCGCGAGGTCGGTGCGGGCACGCACATTGGTTCCGTCCTGGCAATGGACGGTGAACGTGGAGCCCGGCGCGAAACGCGGCATGATGATGGGAAGGGCGGCCAGGCCGCTGATGACTCCCGGGGCGCGGGCGATGATGCGGGCCCGGCCGGGCGTGGCGGGTGAGAGGCAGGCGGCGGAAGTGACGTCACCCCCGGCGCCCAGGTCTTCGTCGTGGGCGAGGTCGATGAGCCGATGGATCAGGCCGCCGGAGGCGAGGCGCTCCCAGAGGGCGGCGGGCGTGGCGGCGTCGGGGTTGCCGGTCATTCGGAACTGTATGAGGAGAGGTGGGCGGCCCGGGCTCCGGAGCAGCGCGGCACCGGGAGGGCGTTGCCGGCGCGAGAGCGGGCGGGGGGTGCTACGACATCATCGCAAAGCCCCGCCGGACGTACGGGACGCCCGAGAGGACCGTGACCCCCACGGTGAGCCAGACCGCGATGTCGATGAGGGCGCGTCCCATCGAGCCCGGGCGCACGTCCATGATGCCGAGCATGACGAGGATGAACGGGATGACGCACGCCTGCAGGACCATTTTGGCCTTGCCGGTCCAGTCTGCGGAGAAGTCCTTGCCCTCGCCCTCGACCACCGCGCGGATAGAGGTGACGAGGAGTTCACGGCCCAGGATGACGACGACCATCCAAGAGGCGACGCCCGAGACTTGGTAGGTGGGCTTGCCCTCGATGTCGACGCCGAAGGTGGGGCCCGCGAGCATGACGAACGCGCCGATGACCAGAACCTTGTCGGCGAAGGGGTCCATCACGCGGCCGAAGCGGGAGACAACCTTCCAGCGGCGAGCGAGCGGGCCGTCGATGGCGTCGGTGATGGCGGCGAGGCCGAAGAGGGCGGCCTCGATGAGGTATGGCCAGAGGGGCCGCAGGGGCATGATCTTGGCCTCGTCGACGAGAAAGCGGGGCGGGTAGTTCCACTCGGCGAGGAGGATGAAGAAGGCGGTCGCGATGACGAGGCGCGCCGCGGTGAGGGCGTTGGGGATCCAACGCCGGTGCCGGTCGGAGATCATGTCCTCCGGAGATGTGGGCGCGGGACTTTGAGGCACCGCCCGGAGTGTAGTGGAGGGGCGTGCGAGGCGTGCGGCGGTCCGTGGAGATTGGCGCACGAGCGCAAAGCGTGCGGGGTGCCCGGGTTCGGAGTGCGGCGCGCGAGGAGAGGGTACGGGAAACGGGGAGGGAGTGACGCGCGTCGCCTGTCGCTCGGCCGGGAGGCCGGTTGAAGAAGGGCCACGCGGCTTCTATCCTGACGGCTCACTGCCCCGGCGTCGTCGGGGTTGCGTCAGGCGGCGCGCACAGGACGGATCGAACTTGGGCGAACTGATTCACCCTTTCATCGTGTACGGGTTCTGCGTGCTCGGCGGCGCGGCGGTGTGCCTGGCGCTGCCCAGGGGCGGGCGCTCGCCGCAGGTGCTGGGGGCGCTGGCGGGTGCGCTGATCGCCGGGCTGGCGCTGCTGGCGCTGGCCATCAAGTTTGCGCCGGTGCTGCCCAACGTCTACTTCTACATCTTTTCGCTGATCGGGGTTGGGGCGGCGCTGAGGGTGATCACGCACCCCAGGCCGGTGTACGCCGCGCTGTACTTCATCCTGACCGTGATCTCCACGGGCGGGCTGTTCGTGCTGCTATCGGCGGAGTTCATGGCGTTTGCGCTGATCATCGTGTACGCGGGCGCGATCCTGATCACCTACCTGTTCGTGATCATGCTGGCGACCCAGGCCCCGCAGGAAGACCAGACAGAGGTGCTGGCTTCGTACGACACGCGAGCGCGGGAGCCCGTGGCGGCGTCGGTGATCGGTTTCCTGCTGCTCGCGGTGCTGACGACGCTGTTCTTCAGGGGCGTGGACAGGCTGCCCGCGCCCGGGGCCTCGGACGACCAGGCCCTGCTGGCCGAGATGCCCCGGAAGGTCGAGACCTCCCTGAGGGTGGCGGGCCTGCTGCGCGAGGGTGAGACCGTCCGCGAGATCGATACGGCCTTGGGCGTCGTGCGCGTGGCCTCGGGCGAGTCGCTCCGGGAGATCCCGAGGGCGGAGTGGCCCGAGGGGCTGTCCGTGAGCAACGTCGAGGCTCTGGGGTTCAACCTGCTGAGGGAGCACCCGGGCGCGATCGAGATCGCGGGTGTGATTCTGCTGATGGCGATGCTGGGCGCGGTGGTGCTGAGCCGCAAGCAGGTTGAAATGGACGAAGAGGCGAAGCGTCGGCAGGCGCAGAAGCTCGGCCAGACGACGGGGGGCATCTCGGACGTCACCGGGCCGATCGGGGGTGAGTCATGAGCCTGATGGCGGTACTCGCCCAGGCGGGGTCCCCCGCGCCGATGGCGGCCTCTACGCTGGCTCACTATCTGCTGGTCTCGGCCCTGTTGCTGGTGATCGGGCTCATCGGGTTTGTGACCAGGCGGAACCTGATCATCATGTTCCTCTGCACCGAGCTGATGTTCCAGGCGGCGGGGCTGGCGGCGGTCGCGTTCGGGCGGTATCACCTGAATCTGACGGGGCAGACGCTGGTGATCTTCATCCTGACGGTGGCGGCGGCGGAGGCCGCGATGGCGCTGGCGCTTGTGGTGCTGCTCTTCCGACGCAAGGAGAGCCTGAACGCCGAGGAATGGCAGGACCTAAAGGGCTGAGCCCCGGGACGACTCGTGCTGAACCTGATCCAAGACACCATCGTGCACGCAGAGCCCCAGACGCTCGGCGCCGCCTCCCAGGGGGCGGGGCATGCCCACGGGCAGACGGACTGGTCGGTGGCGGCGATCGTGGCGTTGCCCCTGCTGGCGTGCGTGCTGACCGGGCTGTGCGCGGCGCTGCGGGTGAAGAGCAAGCTGCCCGCGTGGCTCACGGTGGCGTCGCTGGCGGGCGCGTTCGCGCTGACCGCGAAGACGTTCGCGGCGCACTTCATGGGCGCCGAGTCGCACGCGTTTGTGGTGCACGTGTTCGACTGGGTGACGTTCTCGTGGGCGGCGGACGTGCACGCCCAGGGACCCCAGACCAACGAGCTGGTCGCGAACTTCGCGTTCTACCTGGATTCGCTGAGCGCCCTGTGGATGCTGTTCGTGACCGGGCTGGCGACGCTCATCGCGCTCTACGCCAGCGAGTACATGAGCCACGACCAGGGGCCGGGGTACTGCCGTTTCTTCGCGGCGTTCAGCCTGTTCGTGTTCTCGATGGCGTGCCTGGTGATGGCGGACAACCTGCTGCTGCTCTACCTGGGGTGGGAGGGCGTGGGGCTGTGCTCGTACCTGCTCATCGGCTACTTCTACAAGAAGCCGAGCGCGGTGGCGGCGGCGAAGAAGGCGTTCATCATCAACCGCATCGGCGACCTGTTCCTGGCGATGGGCGTGATGCTCATCTTTGTGCAGTTCGGGACGGTCGAGTACTCCGTGCTGTTCGAGAAGGCAAAGCCCTACATCGAGCTCGCGCGGGCGGGCAACTTCGCGCAGATTCCCTTCGTCGTGAAGCTGATCCCGTGCCTGCTGATGGGCGGGGCGTTCGGCAAGTCGGCGCAGCTCCCGCTCTATGTGTGGCTGCCGGACGCGATGGAGGGCCCCACGCCGGTGTCGGCGCTCATCCACGCCGCGACGATGGTGACGGCGGGTGTGTTCCTGATCGCGCGGACGTACCCGCTGTTCCTGCTGAGCGAGGTGGCCCTGCCGGCCGTGGCGTGGGTGGGGGCGCTGACGGCGCTGCTCTCCGCGACGATCGGGATGGCGCAGTTCGACATCAAGCGGATCATGGCGTACTCGACGGTCTCGCAGTTGGGGTACATGTTCTGCGGGCTGGCGGTGCTCTCGCCCTCGGGCGGGGTGTTCCACGTCGTGACGCACGCGTTCTTCAAGGCGCTGCTGTTCCTGTGCTGCGGCGCGGTGATGCACGGCTTCGCCGGGCAGCTTGACCTGCGGAAGCTCTCGGGCGTGATGAAGATGCCCGGGTGGCGCGTGGTCGGGTTCGGGATGCTGATCGGGTGCCTCAACCTCGCGGGCTTCCCGCTCACCGCCGGGTACTTCTCCAAGGACATGATCCTCGCGGAGGCGTTCGTGACGCCGGGCACGGCGGTGATCGGTTGGATCCTGCTGCTCACGGCGGGGCTGACGGCGTACTACACCTTCCGCGTGTTCTTCCGGGTGTTCGTGGGCCCGGTGGCGTATGAGATGGGCGACGAGCATCACGGCGCCGACCACGGCCATGACCATGAGCACGGCCACGGCCAAGGGCACGGGCACGCGAAGGACCACGGCGGCGGGGACGGCGGGCACCACCAGCCGCACGCGCCGGGTTGGGCGATCAACACGGTGCTGGCGACGCTGGCGGTGCTGTCGCTGGCGGCGACGGGGCTGTACTTTGTCGGGGGCGACCACGGCGCTGTCGCTCGGCTGGTGGACCAGAGCAGCGCGGGGTTCCACTCGCCCCTCGCGCACCATGAGTCCGGGGCGGGCCAAGCGCCGGACCACGGGGCCGCCGCGGGCGCGGGTCGTGCTTCGGGTCACGCGGTGGTCAGCTACGTGCCCGAGTTCGTGCGGGCCCGCGCGCACCAGGGCGAGGTCCACGCCGGGACGTTCTTCGGCGCGGACCCGCACAAGGCGATGTACTTTGTGTCCGCGGGCGTGGGCGCGGTGGGCATCTTCGTCGCGTTCTGGCTGCACCTTGCGGGGCGGAAGACTGCGGCGGCGAGCCGCGCCGACGCGCTTCTCCCGGCGTTGGGGCCTCTCCCCGGCTGGGCGCAGGGCAAGTGGTATGTGGATGAGTTCTACGACTTCCTGGTGCGCAAGCCCCTGTGGGTGCTGTCGCACATCCTCTATCTGATTGACTCGTACCTGGTGGACGGGCTGGTGGACTTCGTCGGGGCGGCGCCTAAGGCGGCGGGGAAGGTGATCCGTCCGAGCCAGAGCGGGGAGCTCCATGGCTATGCCCTGGGCATGGCCGGCGGGGCCGTGATCCTGATCGTGATCGTCGCGCTGGTGGCGACGTGAAGAGGAGCCTGACGTGCTGCTGATGGCGGCGATCCTGATTCCCCTCGTGTCGGCGGTGCTTATCGCCCTGGCCCCGGAGGCGCGCGCGAAGACCATCGCGCTCCTGGGGACGCTGACGCAGCTCGTCGTCGCGTGCTACGCGGCGACCGTGTTCGACTGGTCGTTCTCCTCGCGGGCCCAGCTCGGGATGTCCCTCGCGTGGTTCGAGGGGCTCGGGGTGAACCTCTCGCTGGGCGCGGACGGCGTGTCGATGGTGCTGATCCTGCTCACCGGGCTCCTGGGGCCGGTGTGCGTCCTGGCGTCGTCGACCGCGATCACGACGCGCGTGCGCACCTACTACGCCTGGCTGGTGGTGCTGCAGGCGGCGATGGCGGGCGTGTTCGCGGCCCGGGACGTGATCCTCTTCTACATCTGCTTCGAGTTCACCCTGATCCCCATGTTCATCCTGATCAGCCTGTGGGGCTCGACCAACCGGCGCAGGGCCGCCATCAAGTTCTTCCTGTTCACGTTCACGGGCTCGGTCGTGGCCCTCGCGGGGCTGGTCTATGTGACGTGGTTCAACGCGACCCTGGACCGGGCCTCGGTGCCGGCGGTCATCCTGTCGCAGCACGAGCTGCTGGGGACCTGGACGTTCGACGTCTCGACGCTGATCACCGCGGGGCAGCTCATGTCGGCCGGCGAGCAGGCCTGGGTGCTGCTGGCCCTGATGGCGGGCTTCGCGGTCAAGGTGCCCCTGTTCCCCGTCCACACATGGCTGCCGCTCGCCCATACGGAAGCCCCGACGGCGGGGTCGGTGATCCTCGCCGGCGTCCTGCTCAAGCTGGGCACGTACGCGATCTACAGGTTTGCGCTCCCGATGGTGCCAGAGGCGGTGGCGACCTATGCGCCCCACCTGTCGATGCTGTGCGTGGTGGGCATCATCTACGGCGGGCTGATCTGCTGGGTACAGACCGACGTGAAGAAGCTGGTGGCGTACTCCTCGGTCGCGCACCTGGGCTTCTGCATGCTCGGCATGTTCGCGCTCAACAACACCGGAATCACCGGCTCGATCCTCTACATGGTCAACCACGGCCTGTCGACGGGCGCGCTGTTCCTGCTCATCGGCATGATCTACGAGCGGTACCACACGCGGGACATGAACCAGCTCGGCGGGCTGGCCGCGAAGATGCCGGTCTGGGCCACCTTCATGGTGTTCTTCACCATGGCGTCGGTCGGTCTGCCCGGGCTCAACGGCTTTGTAAGCGAGTTCCTGTGCCTGCTGGGCGCGTTCCAGGCGTCGAGTTCGTGGGGCTCGGGGGCGTGGGGGAGCGACATCGAGCCGGTCGCGGCGGCGACCCCCGGCGCCCTCGGGCCGTGGTTCGCGATGATCGCCGGCACGGGCATGATCATCGCGGCGATGTACCTTCTTTACATGGTGGGGAAGGTCGTCTGGGGGCCGCTCAAGACGCCGCACGGGCACTCGGCGGGGCACGCCGAGCATTCCGGGCACGGGGCGTCGCACGGCTCGGGCGGGCATGGGACTGAAGACGAGCACGCTCACGGCCTGCCCACGGACCTTTCGGGGCGAGAGATCGCGACGCTGGTGCCGCTGGCGGTGCTGTGCGTTGTTCTCGGCGTGTATCCGAAGCCACTGATGCAGGCGGTTCAGGGATCGGTTGATCAGACGGTGGCTGTGGTGCGGACGCCTCTGCGGTCGCAGGGGGCGACCCCGGCGCCGGCCAGGCACGCGCCGCAGCCCACGAACCCGGCCAAGACCCACGGGGAGGGCGCCCAATGACGGAGCGTCTGGCGTTCCTGTATCCGGAGATCGTGCTCTTCGTCGCCACGTGCGTGGTGATGGTGTTGGGACTCTCGAAGAGCCTTCGCGCGAGGAAGTCGTCCGCGGTGGTCGCGGGCCTTTCGGTGCTCGTCGCGGGGTTCCTGGCGGTGGTAAGCACGCCCCGCGCATCGGGGGACGCGTCGTGCCCGCTCTCGGGCGTCGTGTTCAGCCACGCGATGACTCCAGAGATGGGGCAGGTGCTGCTGCCCGAGCTGGCGCCGTACGCCAAGGCGGTGATCGCGCTGGTCGGCGCGCTGCTGCTGCTGCCCCTGGCGGGGACGGTGGACCGCTCGGACGAGGCGAAGATCGCGTCGGGCCGCGCGGGGTTTGACCCGCTCCGCAGCAACCGCGCGGAGTTCTACGCGTTCTATCTGTTCTCGCTGACGGGGCTGATGCTCTGCGCGAGCGCGGACGACCTGATCTGGCTGTTCCTGGCGCTGGAGCTGACGAGCCTTCCGACCTACATCATGGTGGCGATCTCGACTTCGCGGAACCGCAGCCGCGAGGCGGGCGTGAAGTACTTCTTCCTGGGCGCGCTGGGGGCGGCGGTGTTCCTGTACGGGTTCGCGCTGGTGTATGGCGGCACGGGGACGACGAACCTCAACGCGATCGCGCACTCGATCAGCACGGGCGGGCTGAACACGATCACGCTGCTGGGCATGGTCGTGAGCATCCTGGGCCTGTGCTTCAAGATCGCGGCGGCCCCGATGCACTTTTACACGCCCGACGTGTACGAGGGCGCGGCGCCGCAGGTCTCGGGCTTCCTGGCGTTTGTGCCCAAGACCGCCGGATTCATCGCCATCCTGCTCCTGTGTGCCGCGGTGGGCTGGGGCTATTCGCACGCCGAGTCGGGCGTGGGCTCGCTGCTGCACGCAGTCTCCGCGGACCCCCTGGTGCAGGGCACCGGCAAGCGACTGCCCTACCTGCTGTGGCTCATGATCTGGGTCATCGCGGCGCTGACGATGACGATCGGAAACGTGCTCGCGCTCCTGCAGCGCAGCGTGAAGCGGATGCTCGCGTATTCGTCGATCGCTCACTCCGGGTACATGCTCGTCGGTGTGCTGGCCGGGCCGGGCGACTCCGCGTCCACCAGCGGGGTGTCGGCGGTGCTCTTCTACCTGCTGGCCTATGGCGTGATGAATGCGGGCACCTTCGCGGTCCTTGCGGCGCTCGAGCGTGGGACGGACGCGGAGGGTGAGCGCATCGAGGTCGAGACGCTGGATGATCTGCGCGGCCTGTGTGCGAGCCACCCGCTGCTGGGCTGGACGATGGTGGTGTGCTCCCTGAGTCTGCTGGGGCTCCCGCCCCTGCTCGGCTTTTTCGGGAAGCTGCCCCTGTTCACCTCCGGCATCGCGGCCGGGCAGATCACGCTGGTGGTCGTATTGGGACTCAACTCCGCGATCGCGGCGTTCTACTACCTGAGGCTCGCCTTCACGCCACTGCTTGAGAGCAGGGACGAGGGCACGCCCGCACCGGTGCTCGCGCCGTTCAGGTCGCGGGCAGCCGGCGCGGTGATCGCGGCGGTGGGGGTGCTGGTGCTTTCGGCGGTGGGTGGGTGGGCCATGGGCCACGCCTTTGACGCCGCGAAGGTGTCGGGAGCCGCGGCGGTGACCGCTGAAGGGCACTGAGCACGTCGGATGGTTGATCGCAGCCGGATTCAACGGCGCACACTTGGGGTGCGGCGGAGGTGGTTTGTCCTGGTGCGGCAGGCGGGGTCTGTGCCGGAGGCGTCGCTTCAGGTCGGGGGAGGTGCCCGCGGACCTACGCTGCCGTGGCCGGAGCTGGTGCGGGTGCCTTCTTCCGGCTCATCGCGATCTGTGAGGTGAGGCCGACGAGCGTGACACCGGCCCAGGCGGCGAGCACCACGCCGGCGGAGGGGTGCATGGGCACCTGCCAACCCTGGGAGTTCCAGAGTGCGGCGAGTGAGCCCAGCAGCACCGCACCGCCCGTGGCGGCGGTCATGGCGGCGCCGCTGACGCGGGGCATCAGGCCGCCGACAAGCAGGCCCGCCAAGCCACCCAAGATCAACGAGCCGGCGAGCGACGCGCGGCTCTCGGCGGGAAGGCTCGACCACGCCCGGGCGGCTTCGGCGCCGGTGATGGCGGCGGCGCGACGGCTGGCGACGCGCAGCGCCGCGGCGTCGGGATCGCTGGACATCAGGCTTCCCCGTGCGGTGTCCGTGTACGCAGCCAAGGCCTCTTCCGACGGCTGCACCGTTTCGGCGCCGAGGCCAAGGTGCACAGCGGTGCCAAGCACGCACGCGATCGCGACAACGGCGCAGGAAGCGGCGGCGACGGCGGCTCTCCAGAGCGCCGCCGCGACGACCACACCCAGAACAACGCCGGCGATGCCGCCTACGAGCCAGGAGGGCGCTCCGGCGATGCCGCTGGGGGCGATGCGCGAGGCCAGCAGGCCCCCGCCGATCGAGCCGAGGCCGACGGCGAGCACGACGGCGCCCGGCCTCAGGAGCCTTTCGCCCCCGAAGAGCAGCACGGCGCCCACGAGCGCAAGGCACAGCCAAGGCCAGGGCTGGGTCGCGAACGCGGCGAGCGCGTCGGGGTCGGGGAGTTGGGGCAGGATGGTGGCCATGGAACGAGGCGGTGCTATCCAGCTTTCGGGCCGAGGCGGGGTCGGTTTCGGGCTAAGGGGGAAGATGTTTGCGGACGAGGTTGGGCTATGAGACCGTACCCAGGCTCCGCCGCAACCGGCGGGGCTGGGCCGCGTACAGCGAAGGCACCGGAGAGGCGCCCGAATCGAGCAACCCGAACGTTTACAGAACTACCGGGGGATGGAGTCTGGCAGGTATCTGTGAGCCCCCCGAGTTGTAAGTTGGCGGGAAGGTCGGTACTCTGGTGTGAAGTTTCTCGGGGACTGGGCGCGAGCCCGGGGACCGGGGAGCACACGCCGCGCCAGTCGCCACCGGCGACGCGTGGAAATGTGGGGCGTGAGACCACGCAAGTCGTGTGTCGCACGCTACCAGCCGCGGTCATGCGGGACAGCACGTGGCGGACGCGGAAGCAAGCCGCGGCCCGCTGGCGTGAGGCTCGCAGGATCGGGGAGCATGGATGTTGGCCGTCCTGCCGGATGGCGAAACAGATCGAGGAGTAGTCATGGTTCAATCTCGCGTGAGCAGCAAGTCCGTCGTCCGCACTCACGACAATGGCAAGAAGCCCGGGCTCTTCAGCCGCCTGGCGGCGTGGGCGGGCCTTGCCGAAGTCCCCTCGATGGACCAGCTCGAGAAGCGAGAGCTGCTGTTCACGCTGACCGTGACGGCGGATTCGGTGGACCCGAACACGGGCATCGGGCAGGTCACGGGCTACTTCGCCTACGTGATCCCGCACCTGATCCGGAGCGGCGAGGCGCAGCAGAATCAGACGGGACAGACGGTCACCGAGTCGTTCGACCAGCAGCCCCCCGGGGCCCGCGGCTCCGGTCAGTTCTACGCCGAGTCGCAGATCCAGGTGCTTCACGCCATCGCGCCCCCCCAGGACTTTGCGGTAGAGCCCCTGGCGACGGGCGGACAGACCAACGACCGTTGGATGAAGATCTCGATGGATCGCGCCGGCGAGTTCTTTGCGTTCCGCCTCTGGGACGACGCGGACAACCCGACGGTGCCGATCCAGGCGCGGACGGTGCGGTTTACGGTCAGGCCCAACAACGTGCCCGGCGGCCCGGTGACGGACGTGACCGGGATCCTGCCCGACCTGCACGTGGTGGAACTGCTCTCCAACAACAACATCGTCGCGACGTTCACGGGCAACCAGATCCGGGCTGCGATCCAGAACGGCAACCCGAACCAGGGCGTGGGCGATTTCACGTTTGACGCGCCGGCGAACAACCCCGGCTTCGACACGATCCGCGTGCGGGCGCTCTCGAACGTTTCCGGCCGGCCCGACTTCCAGCTCGACAACCTGGCGTTCGACATCCCGCCGGCGGTCTTCGCACCGACGATCCCGGCGGACTTCGGCGCGCGCATCACGCTGGCGGGGCCGGTGGGCGCGAGCGTGACGCTCACGGATCTGTACGGCCGGGACATGGTGCAGACGCTCCGGACCGGAACTCTGCCCGGCGGGCAGGGCCTGCTGGTCGACCTGAACGACGACGGCATCCCGGACTTCAACGACGGCATCGGCGCGATCCGGCTCACGGGAACGGATTCGCGCACGGCGCTGTCGATGTGGGGGGGAACGGTCAGCGCGTCCACGACGCAGCCGCAGGACGCGGACACGTGGGACGGGCAGTTCGCGTTCACGCTGGCCGACGGGCTGGAGGGGCTGTACGACGACTTCGAGGGCAAGGGCTTCGGCTACGTCCTGCGCGTGCAGAACAATCAGGCGGAGGTCGCGGGGCTGCCGGGCGGCCCGGGCTCGGTGATCATCGGCTCGCCGTTCGTCCGCCCGTTGAACAACTACAACCCGAACGGCAACGCCGCGGGCGCGGCCAACCCGGTCATCTCCGGGTTCACGAACCCCAACCAGGGCATCTTCGTCGATGGCGACATCAACAGCATCATGATCCACGGCGTGGTGCACGGCTCGTCGAGCATCGCGGGCGCCGCGCAGCGGGTGAACATCGGGTACCTCGTGGGCTCGCTGAGCGTGGACGGCGACCTGGGCTACCTGGCGGTGGGCAGCGACGCCGGCATGTGGGCCCCCGACCCCGACTTCCAGCCCCCGCCCGACATCCAGCTCGACGCCGTGAACAAGACCAACGGCTCGCTCACGGTCGGGCGCACGGTTGGCGAAATCCTCGTCGGCGGGCGCATGCTGATGGACGTGACGGTGGTCGGCGATCTGAACTCTCCGACGACACGGCCCGCGCGCGACGTCTTCAACTATTGGGAGAAGGAGCGCAACTTCGGGACGGGCACGACGGGCACCACCGCGCTCCAGATGACGCGGAACCAGATGAACGCGACGAACTTCGTCGCGCGGAACGCCGCGGACCTCTTCCGCAACTCCGACCAGGGCGTGCTGTTTGGCCTGAGCAACTACCTGCGGAACGACACCCTCATCGGGGCGGAGTTCATCGGGTCGGTGTCCGGCGGCGTGCACCTGAGGGGCGAGCTCTCGGGCGTGGACCTGTTCAACGGCGAGGACCGCGCGGACGTCTTCGCGTTCGCGGTCGACGGCACCTCGGAGGTCGTGGTCGAGGGCGCGAACTCGCTCCCGAACATCTCGCCCTACTTCCGCATTATGGACCAGGACGGTCGGACGCTCGCGGCGCCCGAACTCCCCCTCACGGCGGGGCGGTTCAACGCGACCCAGCTCCGCTTCAAGCCCACCGGTCCCGGCGTGTACTACCTCGTCCTGTCCGACCCGAACGGGAACGATACCGCGACGGGCAACACCCCGTACTCGGTCGTGGTGACCGGCATGGCGCCCGTGACCCTGGGCGCCGTCCGCTCCGCGGGCGGCTTCGGCTTCACCGACATCAACTCGGGCGAGGGCAACTCCATCACGGTGCTCTCGGGCAGTGTGGGCTCGGTCCGCGTCGGCACCGGGCTGGTGGATGGTGGGGGCGAGGATGCCTCTCCCCTCGAGACGTACAACACCGTGCAGAACGACGACGACTCGCTGTCGTTCCAGGGCGGCACGTTCTCGATCTCCGGGTCGCTCTACAACATCACGGCGGGGTCCGACTTCGGCGCGCCGCACACGCAGCAGACGCCTCCGGACGTGGTCTTCCAGATCGGGGGAGATCTGGGCACGCTCTTCGTCGGCATGAGCCCCGTGGTGGGGGGCGGCCCGGGCGAGGGCGACCTGAACTTCCTGAACCTCGCGGTTGGTGGGCGGATCGCGCTCATCGACGTGCGGGGCGGCGTCGGCATGGACCAGGACGCGGCCGACCCGCGCGGCAGCCGCGGGGCCGGCATCGTGAACATCCGGTCCGGCGTTTCGGGCGGGAACGGCGACATCGGGATGATCCGCACGGGCTTCCACGTCTACGGGGATTCGACGAGCATCACGACCTCGCCCGGCTCCACGATCGGCGCCCTCCTCACGAGCCAAGAGGCGTACTTCGACACCAATCCGCGCTCGGGCATCTACCTCGGCCTCGACGGGCTGAACATCAACTCGGGCTTCGGCTCCGATGTGAAGTTCGTCGACTTGATCCAGCTCGACCTCTCGAACAGCGTGAACGTCACGCTGCCGATCATCGGCGACCGGCCTCTCCAGATCGTGGACGACAGCGGCGTGGCGTACACCATCGACGTCGAGGGAGCCCCCCCGGACGTGCTGATCGGGCAGGTCACGTTCATGCCGATCGACGGATCGCAGGGCGTGGCGGTCGGTCGCATCGCGGTCGACCTGTCGGGCGGCCGCATCCTGCGGGTCACGCCGATGAGTGGCGGGACCGGCGGGGGCGGGACCGGCGGGGGCGG
>JADYXW010000089.1 GCA_020853975.1 Phycisphaerales bacterium | reverse complement strand
TTCTACCCGGGGGGCTACTCACTTCACCTCTCAGACTCGCCGCCCGCCTTGCTGATGCGCGTAGGGGCGTACTTGGAAGCCGCGGCCAACGATGACCAGGTGCGCATTTCGCCCGCGGGCCTGCGGGGGCAGGTCATACTCAACGCGGCGGGCTCCTATCCACCCCCAGAGGGTTGGTACGGCCAGTTCGCGCTCTCCGGCGGCAGTTCCTACCTGCATCGACTCGGCCCGGAACGCGACCAGCCCGATGAGGCGCCCTACTACCAGCGGCGGTCCTCAGAGTTCGGTGGCGGTGCGATCGGGACTGTCCCATTCGCTCTCCATCCTGAAGATTGCGACCCTCCGCTCTCCGCACCTCTCTACGACGAGCAGAACCCCGCCGCAGACCGCACCTTCCTCACCTCCGCATTCGGGCAGCGTGCATACGGCTATGGCGAGTGCCCGCAGGTGCCCACGGGCGAGCCCTACGACCTGGAGTCTGTCGTGTTGCGCTTCTACGGCCCGGTTTGGGCCGAGTCGACCACGGTGCCCCCGGTTCATGTGTACCTCGACGACGGTTCAGGCCAGCCAAACACCACCTTTGACTTCGCGGCGGCGGGGCTTGTCGAAGCCTCGATCCTCCCACCGGACGTGGGCGCGTATTCCCGGCTCTTGCGCGTCCGCGGTGCGGGCAGTCAGGGCCTCTCGCCCGGGGTCTACCACGTGGTGCCGCGAATCGATGAGGGCGCCCGCTTGCTGTGTGATGGCTTGCTCAACCCCAACGTTGCCATCCCGGTTCTGGCCTTTGATTACGTCTTGCAACTGGAAGTGGACTGCAACCACAACGGCCTGAACGACCTTGACGACATCGCGTTCGACTGGACGCTGGACATCTGGCCCGACAACGACTTCATCGACTGCTGCGAACCCTGCGACCCGGACTACAACCAGGATGGCAATGTCGACCAGGGGGACGTGGCCTACATCATCAACATCATCAGCGGCGGGGCCAACCCCACCGGCGCACCGCCTGACTTCAACGGCGACGGCAACGCCGACCAGGACGACATCGCCGCCCTCATCAACACCGTCGGCGGCGGCGGCTGCCCCTGAACGCGCCGTCTCACCCCCGCATCCTGAATCTGTGATCCCTCACAGGCCGTCCCACCGGGGCGGCCTGTTTTCCTTGCACGCCCCCCGGGCCCTCCCAATGATCCGGCGTGCACGCACACGCCAAGCTCAACCTCATCCTCTCCGCCGGACCACCCAACCCCCCCGAGGGCGGCCACCCGGGCTGGCACCCCATCTGTACATGGATGGCACCCATCGACCTCGCCGACGAGCTCGACGTATCCCGCACCGAAGGAACCAGCACCCACACCCTCGAGTGGGCGCCGGACGCGCCGCGGCCGACGCCCATCGACTGGCCGATCGAGCAGGACCTCGCGGTCCGCGCCCACCGCGCGCTCGAAGCCCGCGTAGGCAAGCCCCTGCCCGTCCGCATGCACCTCCGCAAGCGCATCCCCGTCGGGGGCGGCCTGGGAGGCGGCTCGTCGGACGCGGCGGCCATGCTCCTGGCCCTCCGCGACCTCTACCACCTTGACCTCGACGACTCGGCCCTCGCCCAGGTCGGCGCGACGCTCGGCTCTGACGTCGCCTTCTTCTGCCGGAGCGAAGATGAACCCTCGCAGGCCATCGTCGAAGGACTTGGCGATCGCATCGAGCGTCTGCCCGGCGTGGCCGGACGCGTCGTACTCATCATCCCTCCTTGGCCATGTGCCACACCCGCGGTCTATCTCGCATTTGACGGCGTGATCGCGGAGGCCGACCGCCGCCGACGCATCGAATGGGAGGTCGAGGCCCAATCGAGGGAGGCCCGGGGCGAGCACCGAGGACGCGAACCCCTGCCCCACCGCGTCCGTGCCGATCTCGTGCGATCCCGCATGGAGGCCTGCGGCTCGCGGCTCGACGGCGCTCGCCTCTTCAACGACCTCTGGCCCGCCGCGTGCCTCGTCGAGCCCCGCCTGGCCGAGCTTGCTTCCTCGCTCCGCCGCGTCACCCGCGAGGACGTGCAGCTGACCGGCAGCGGGAGCTGCCTCTTCATCGCCACGACCAAGCCCGAGAAGGCTCTGGAGCAGTGCCTGCGCGTCGTCGCGCCCGCGGAAGGCGCAGCGGCGGTGATCTGTTCGTTGCAGTGACCCCGCACGCTATCATCCCCGCTCAACCCGAATCAGGAGCAGGCATGTTCACATCCATCAGCGTCGGCGGCGAGAGCACCAGCACCGTGATCGTGGGCCGCTTCAAGGGCCAGCCTCTCGACGGCGCCACGTTGAAGCGCCTCCAGAAGCTCGGAGCCGCCGCTGCCGCCTCAGCCGCCTGCGAGCGGGCCGACGCCACGGGCGACGCTGGCACGTTCATCGAGGCCTACCCGGCTGGACACGTCGACCGCGTCATCATCGCCGGCCTGGGTGACGCCAAAAACCTGACGCTCGATGCGGTCCGCACGCTCGGTGGCAACGCCGGGCGCCGCCTCAACGCCGCCAAGGCAGATTCGGCCCTGGTCGACCTTGGCGGACCCCTGAACGCCGCCGGGCTCGACCCCCGCCGCGCCGGCCAGGCCTTCGGCGAGGGGCTTGGCCTCATCGGCTGGGTCTGCGACGAGTTCCGGGGCAAGGCGACCGACGCACCAAAGCGAACCGCCCTCAAAGTCCGCGGCGACGCCGCCAAGTTCACCCAGGGGCTCGAGACCGGTCTGGGGCTCGCGGTGGGCGCGAACCTGGCCCGCACGCTGAGCCAGACGCCCCCCAACATCGCCACCACCGGGTACATGGCCGACCAGGCGAAGGCGCTGGCCAAGCAGTGCGGCCTCTCTTTCAAGGAGTGGGAAGGCGATGCCCTCGAAAAGGAGCGATTCACCGGCCTCATCAACGTGGGCAAGGCCAGCGAGAACAAGCCCCGCCTCGTCCGCCTCGAATACAAGCCCGCGGGCAAGGCCGACGCCAAGTCCGCGGACAAGCCCATCGTGCTCGTCGGCAAGACCATGACCTACGACACGGGCGGGCTCTCACTCAAGATCAACAACGGCATGGTCGGGATGAAGCGCGACAAGGACGGCGGGTGCGCCGTGCTCGGCGCCATGCACGCCATCGCCACCGTCCTCAAGCCCAAGCGCCGCGTTGTCGCGCTCCTCTCCATCGCCGAGAACTCCATCTCCGACGAGGCGTACCGCCCGGACGACGTCATCACGTACCGCAACGGCGTGACCGTGGAGGTCACCAACACCGACGCCGAGGGCCGCCTGGTCCTGGCCGACGCGCTCTGCTGGGCCTGCGAGAAGGAGAGCCCCGCCTGCGTCATCGACATCGCGACGCTCACCGGGGGTGTTGTGGTCGCGCTGGGCAGCACCTTCGCCGGCATGTTCTGCGAGGACGACAAGCTCCGCGCTAAGGTCGAGGCCGCCTCCGCCGGCACCGGCGAGCGCGTGTGGCGCCTGCCCATGCACAGCGAGTACCGCGATCTCATGAAGAGCCCGGTCGCGGACATCCTGAACAGCAACCCCAACCGCAAGGCGCACCCCATTCAGGGCGCCGCCTTCCTGTCCTACTTCGTGACCGAGGGCACCCCCTGGTGCCACCTCGATATCGCGGGCGTGCACGCCGCGGAGAAGAACGCGGGCTGCTTCATCGAGGGGCCCACGGGCTGGGGGGCGCGCCTCATGGCCAGCCTCGCGGCGTCCTACTGACCGCTCCCCGCCCGCATCATCTCCACCACCTTGCCCATCAGGTCGTTGGGCACCGGCACCGTCAGGTTGTATTGCGTGATC
The DNA here is from genome assembly GCA_020853975.1 of Phycisphaerales bacterium. Lineage (GTDB taxonomy): Bacteria > Planctomycetota > Phycisphaerae > Phycisphaerales > UBA1924 > RI-211. Next base: position 1,589 of record JADYXW010000089.1, on the reverse strand, counting down.
CGCCACCCGCGGTCGGTGCGGATCAACGCGCCCGTGCCCCGGCACAGCCCGAGCTTCGCGTTCTGCAGGTCCTCGTCAAACCACGCCGAGGCCCCGTCGGGCGAAACGCCCACCGAGCGCCGGCCCGCGGTATACGTCCACGCGGTCTCCCGCTCGAAGTATGGCCTTGACCACTCCTTGAACTCCTCCACGGTCCAGCGCTCCGCCGGGTCGGTCCCCAGGAACACCGCGCCGGGCGCGAAGTGCGCGAAATAGCGCTCCTCGTCCGCCTTCGCCGCCGCGTCGTGAAAGTCATCCAGCACAAGGCCGATGGCCTTCGACGCGGCGTCCCGGGCGAGCTGGGCCGCCCTCGCCGCGGGCCGGTGGAGGTTCAGCAGATCGAACAGCTCCCCCGGTTCGAGCGTCAGCACGTGCGCCTGCCCCGGCACCACGCGCAGCGAGCACTCGCCCCCAAGGGCCCGCACCTGCTCGCTGGTGCGACGGCTCTCCGTCACCCAATAGTCGTTGTCGCCCTGCCCCACGAGCAGGGCCGTGGGCACGTTCTTCAGACGGTCCAGCCTCGCGTAGTCCGACGCCGCGGGCGGCACGCCGGGCAGACCGGTGAGCGACGCGTAGCGGCCCGGGGCATCGAGCGCCGCACGAAACGCGGCCCGCCCGCCGTTGCTCGACCCCGCGAGGTGCACGAGCCCGTTCTCCGACCTCACGGTCTTCGCGACCTCGTCCAGCAGTTCGCCGACCAGCCCCGCCCCGGAGTCGACGAACGATTTTCCCGCCGGTGCCGCCGGGCACACCACCACCCACCCGCGCTTCGCCGCCTCCGCCTTCCAGTACATCGCCAGGCAGCGCCTCACCATCTCCTCGCTCTGGTCGCCCGGTGGCAGGACCAGCAGCGTGGGCCAGGCCCGCACCGGGTCGTACCCCTCCGGCTCCAGCAGCACGTACCGCACCACGCTCCCGTCACTCGCTGTGAAAGAGCGGAACTCGTCCGCATGCGCGGGGGCGGGGACAGTCACCGGCTGGGCCGGCGCTGGCGCCGTCACCGCTTCGGGCTGAGAAGGCGTGTTCGCGGGCGAGGTCGCCGCGGGCGTCTGCGTGTTCGCGGGCGGCTGCTGCTCGGGCTGGGCCGCGTGGAGGACGGCACACGCGAGGCAGGTGAGGCACGCCGCGATTCGTTGGAGCATCATGCGGCATTGTTGCCGCCCCGGGCGAGAGGGCTCCTGCCTCCCTAATGTCCCTCTTCCGGCCCCGTAGCTCAGTTGGATAGAGCACCGTGCTTCGAACGCGGGGGTCGCAGGTTCGAGTCCTGCCGGGGTCGTTTTCGAGGTCCGCCGCCGGAGCCGCGCTACCCATCTCCCTTTCCTCAGGAACCCTTTCCATGTCCGATGCGCCCGCCCCCACCCCCGCCAACGCCCCAAAGTCCATGGATGCCATCATGGCCCTCTGCAAGCGCAGGGGCTTCATCTTCCAGGCCAGCGACATCTACGGCGGGATCAACGGCTTCTGGGACTACGGCCCGCTCGGCTCCCAGATGAAAAAGAACCTCCGCGAGGCCTGGTGGCAGGACATGATCATGAACCCCGCCTGGGGCA
>JADYXW010000088.1 GCA_020853975.1 Phycisphaerales bacterium | reverse complement strand
GTCTCTCCACGGTGGTTCTTGCCCAGAACTTTTTGGTGAGTGGCGTACCCCAACGACAAAGCCCCCCGGCGTGTGGCCGAGGGGCTTTCTCGAACGAATCGGGGTGGGCGGATTCGAACCGCCGACCTTTTGACCCCCAGTCAAACGCGCTAACCAAGCTGCGCTACACCCCGTCGGTGGACCCACAGCGTAGGCGCCGCCCGGTCCAAGGCCAAGGGGCGGGCCCTCATTCCGCGAGCCCCGCCGCCCACCTGTTCCCGGACCCGGCCCAACCCCGGGGTTCCCCGCCCTACGCTCCGCCTGATGCCAGCCCTGCTGATCACCCAAGGCCGCGTCATCGATCCCGCCTCCAACTCCGCGAAAATCGCCGACGTCGCGATCGTCGATGGCCTGATCGCCGCGATCGGGAAGAAGCTGCCCCGGTCGCCGGCCCAGCGCGTGATCGACGCCCAGGGGCTGCTCGTGACGCCGGGCCTCATCGACCCGCACGTGCACCTCCGCGAGCCGGGGGGCGAGCACAAGGAGACGCTGGCGACCGGCTCGGCGGCCGCCGTCGCGGGCGGGTTCTCCACGGTGTGCTGCATGCCGAACACCACCCCCGCGCTGGACACGCCGGAGGTGCTGGGGTTCATCCGGGATCGGGCGGCGAGCACCGCGCTCTGCCGCGTGTTTCCGGTCGCCGCGGTCACACGCGGGCGCAAGGGCGAGGAGTTGTGCGAGATCAGCCTGCTCGCGCGGGCGGGCGCGGTTGGGTTTTCAGATGATGGCGACTGCGTGGCCTCCGCCGGGATGATGGCGCGAGTATTCGCGGCGGTCGCCCGCACCGGCCTTGCCTTCATGCAGCACTGCCAGGAGCCGACGCTCACGCGCGGCGCCTCGATGCACGCGGGCGCGATCTCGACGCGGCTGGGCCTGACGGGCTGGTCCCGGGTGGCGGAAGAGATCATCATCGAGCGGGACGTGAGGCTCAGCCGTGCCTCAGGATGCCGCTATCACGTGCAGCACATCTCGTCGGGAGACTCGGTGGAGATCGTGAGGCGGGCCCGCAAGGAGGGCCTGCCGGTGACGGCGGAGGCCTCCCCCCACCATCTGCTGCTGACGCACGAGGCCTGCGACGGGTACAACACGCTCGCGAAGGTGAACCCGCCCCTGCGGGAGAGCCGGGACGTGGCCGCGGTCGTGAAGGGAGTCGCGGACGGCACGCTGACCGTGCTCGCGACCGACCACGCCCCGCACGCGGCGGACGAGAAGACCCTGCCCTTTGAAGAGGCTCCCTTTGGGTTCGTCGGGCTCGAAACCGCCCTTGCCCTCTACGCGGAAGCTCTCGTCCACTCGGGCGCCATCTCGTGGGAGAAGCTCGTTCGGCTCCTGACGCTCGAGCCGGCTCGCCTCTGCGGCCTGGACGAGGTCGGGCTTGGCTCACTCCGCGTCGGCGGCCCGGCGGACATCACCCTGATCGACCCCGAAGCGAAGTGGAGCATCACGCCCGATGCGCTCTGCGGCCGTTCGCGGAACTCACCGTTCTTTGGGCGAAGAGTGAAGGGCCGGGCGGTGCTGACGGTGGTCGGCGGGGTGGTGAGGCACGACCTGCTGGGGCATCCTTTGGCGTAGGCGCTGGAAACCCCCGCCCCGGTTCCGTACCGTTGCACGTCCGCCTCTTACGAAAGGCCCACCATGACCATCCGCATCGGCATCAACGGCTTTGGCCGCATCGGCCGCCTCGTCACCCGCATCGCTGCCCAGGACCCGTCGATCGAGCTGGTCGCGGTGAACGACCTGGTGCCGGCGGACAACCTGGCCTATCTGCTGAAGTACGACACCATGCACGGGCGTTTCCTCGTGAACCATCAGCCCGCCCAGATCAGCGCCACGGAAAACTCCTTCACGATCAACGGCAAGACCACGAAAACCATGGCCGAGAAGGACCCCGCCAAGCTGTCCTGGAAGGACCTGGGCGTGCAGTACGTGCTGGAGTCCACGGGGCTGTTCACGGACTTCGAGAAGGCCTCGCTGCACATCGCGGCGGGCGCGAAGCGAGTGATCATCTCTGCCCCCACCAAGAGCGAGCCCGCGCAGGTGCCGACGTTCTGCCTGGGCGTCAACCACGAGGGCTACGACGCCGCGAAGCACACGGTTGTCTCCAACGCCTCCTGCACCACCAACTGCCTGGCGCCCATCGCGAAGGTGATCCACGACGCGTTCGGCCTCGAAGAGGGCCTGATGACGACCGTGCACGCCGCGACCGCGACGCAGCCCACGCAGGACGGCCCCTCGAAGAAGGACTGGCGTGGCGGACGCAACGCCTACCAGAACATCATCCCCGCGAGCACGGGAGCCGCGAAGGCGGTCACGCTCTGCATCCCTAGCCTGAAGGGCAAGCTCACGGGCATGTCGTTCCGCGTGCCGACGGCGGACGTGTCGTGCGTGGACCTGACGTTCAAGACCGGCAAGGACACGAGCCTCGCGGAGATCAACGCCGCGATGAAGGCCGCGAGCGAGGGCGGGATGAAGGGCATCCTGGGCTACACGGATGAAGAGGTCGTGAGCAGCGACTTCATCGGCGACAAGCGGAGCAGCATCTTTGATGCGAAGGCAGGCATCGAGCTCAACAAGCGCTTCTTCAAGGTCGTGTCGTGGTACGACAACGAGGCCGGGTACTCGGCCCGCTGCGTGGACATGATCCGAATGATCGCGGCGAAGGACGGCGTGAAGTAAGCCCGGGCGGCGGGGCCCAGGGCGCCAACAGAACAGCGACAGCGCACACGGGCGGGCCTTCAGGGCTCGCCCGTTTTTCGTTCGAGCGTTGCCCCCCGGAAACAAAGCCGGCCCACCCATTTCGGGGCGGGCCGGCTCTACGTTTGGTCCGTAGCGGGCTGCTCGACGCAGTCCGTCGAGTGCGTCAGCGACGCAGCCCTCGGATACAGAGTTCAGACACTGGATCACCTCCTTCCCGAAAAGCCCTACCAGCCGTCGCCGGGTCTGTTGCCCCAGCCGCCGGAGACCCTTCCCGCGGACCGTCATCCGCGGCTCATCGCCCGTGCCGGGTTCCATTCGAGGGTGCCCGGCCGGTCGTCGCGGCTCAGGGCCCGGAACGCCCCTGTGGTTAGGCGGGGTGGAGCCGGGCGAGCGGCCGCGATGCATTCACTATCGCATATCTCTACGGGTTGGCAACCCATTTTGTTCCACGAGTTCACCCTCCCGACAAGATAACCACCGAGTCGGACGCAACGGCTACTCGTTGTCCGCCTCTCGGAATGAGCCCTTCCTGTTCTCGTCCTCCACGTAAGCTCGAAACTCGGTCATCTTGTACGAAAGAAAGCAGAACACATGGTGGAGCGTGAGGTACTCCAGATCGCTCTGGTCCTTGGGCACGTCCTTGCGAAGCCGGTCGAGTTCTGCCAGCAGAGTTTCCGCACGCATGTGATCCTCCTTCACGTTCGCTGGATGATGGCCCAGACGGCCCCCACGCCGAAGAACGCCGCGAGCACGCAGACCATCGACGCGCCCGGGGGCCAGTCGGCCTCGAAGCTGAGCACGAGGCCGCCCAGCACGCCCGCGATGGCGACCCCTGCGGACGCGAGCAGCACACGGTCCCAGCGGGAGCTGAGCTTGAGCGCGACCGCGCCGGGGAGCACCAGCAGCGCCGTCGCGAGCACCACGCCCGCGAGCTTCATCGCGGTGACCGTGGCGAGCGCGAGCAAGGTCATCAGCAGCAGGTTCATCACGCCGCAGCGCACGCCCGCGGCCCTGGCGACGACGGGATCAAAGGCCCAGAAGAGCAGCGGCCTGCGGACGATCACCAGCAGCAACCCGACGCCCAGGGCAACGCACCACGCGAGGGCGGCGTCGGCCCACGCGAGAGAGAGAATGTCGCCGAAGAGAAAGCTCTCCCACGAGACGCCCCGCGGGGCCGCTCGCAGCAGGACGGCGCCCAGCGCCATCGAGCCCACGAGCACGATGCCGATCGCGGTGTCGGCCTCGGTCTTGCCCCGCTCCGCGAGCACGCCCACCAGCACCGCCGCCCCGAGGCAGAACAGGAAGATGACGCCAAACTGGCCGAGCGTGCCGGCGGCGGAGGCGCTGGCGCCGATGCCCAGCGCCACCACGAGCCCCACGCCCCCGAACGCCGCGTGGCTGACGCCCTGGCCCACGAACGCGAGGCGCTTGAGCACCACCAGCACGCTGAGCATGGCGCAGAGCGCCGCGAGCGCCAGGCCCGCGGCGATACCGGGCAGGTAGAGCGCCCGCAGCATCGGGTCGCTCAAGTAGTGCAGCGTCGTGCTGGTCACAGGGCACCCCCTTCGCGACCGGCGCCGGGCTCGCTGCGCCGCGCGGACGGATGGCTGTGCGCGTGGCTCGGGTCGTGGCACGCTGAGGCCGCGTGCGCATCGACGTGCACATCGCCAAAGACCGCCGCCACGTCGTGGCGGAAGACCTCCGCGAGCACGCGGGGCGTCAGGCCCTCCGGCGTGCTGTGGCTGTGGAGCGTCCGGGAGAGGCAGGCCACGTGGTCGCAGCCCGCTGCCACCGTGCGGATGTCGTGACTGACGACGATCACCGTGAGCCCGAGCTCCGCGTGCAGCCTTCCCAGCAGGTCCGCGAACTGACGCTGCCCGGCAACGTCGATGCCGATGGTGGGCTCGTCCAAGAGCAGCAGCCTGGGTCCGCCCGCGAGGGCCCGGGCGATCATCACACGCTGGAACTGCCCGCCCGACACGCGGCCGATGGGCGCCTCGGCCCAGTCGAGCGCGCCGACGAGCGCCAGCGCCTGTTCCGCGCCGGCCCGGTGGGCGTCGCTCACACCCTCCCACCACTTCGCGCGGAGCGTCGCGCCCATGCGTACAACCTGACGGCAGGAGAGCGGAAAGGCGAGCTCGCACGTCGCCCGCTGCGGGACATAGCCGATGAGCCCGGCCCGGGCCGCGTCTCGGGGAGTCATGCCGAACACCCGGACGTCGCCCTGCTGCACGGGCAGGAGACCGAGCGTGAGCTTGAGGAGCGTGGACTTGCCCCCGCCATTGGGCCCGAGCACACCGAGACGCTCGCCGACGCCGACGCGCAGCGAGACATCGCGCAGCGCTTCCTTGGCGCGTGTGCCGTCGACGCCCGGGACCGGGTACGCGTAGCCAACGTGGGAGTATTCGACCGCGGCGTCTGGCACGGGCTATGGCTTCCTGTCGTCCTGAGTCGACGCGGACGGGGCGGGCTTCGCGGGCTCGGGGTCGCGCAGGCCCCTCTCCAATGCGGCCAGGTTCGTCTCCATCAGCTTGAACCAGTCGCCGCCGCCCAACGGGTCCAGCGTTCCGATCTCCACTCCCGCAGCGGTCGCGATGCGCTTCGCGGCCTTCGGATCAAACTGCGGCTCGATGAAGATCGTCCGCACGCCTTCCTTCCTGATGGCCTGAACGACCTCTGCGACCTGGCCCGGGGTGGGCTCGGTGCTGTGCGATGCCCGCACCACGCCCGCGATTCGAAGGCCATAGCGCTCCGCGGGTCGCGAGAACGCGTCGTGGTGCGTGACGATCGCTCGCCCCGCCAGGGGTGCGAGCCGCTTGCGCCAGGCCTCGTCGACGCGCGTGACCGCGACCAGATGCACTGCCTCGGCGCGGACGAGCTCCTCACGCTGCAGCTCGGTAAGCCCGGACTTGCTTTCGAGCGACTTCACAACAGCCTGCGCGAGCACAGGCACAAGGTCCGCGCACAGCACGGGGTCCAGCCAGAGGTGCTGGTCAGGGCCGTGGTGGGCGTGCCCCTCGTGGTCGTGGCCTTCATGGTCGGGCTCCGCGTGGTCGTGCGCACCGCCTGCCGCGGGCTCCAGGCCCACCACGCGGCCGAATCCGACCTCTTGCCGGTCGGGGCGAGCCGTCTTCTTCAACACCTCATCGAGATTGGGCTCAAGACCCAGCCCGATGGAAACCACTATGTCCGCCTTCGACAGGGCGGCGAGGTCGGCGGGCTTGAACTCGTAGCCGTGCTCGCCCTTCCCGGGCGGCATGAGCGCCGTAAGCGTGCTGCCCATCGGGAGCAGGGGCTGCACGAGCCCCTCGAGCGGCGGGATGGTGACGACCACATTGAGGGGAGGCAGCGGCTCCGCCGGCCGGGGCTGGCCCGACGTGGACAACGCCGACACGCCCATTGCGATACACGCCAGCACGGCCCGCCCGATCATGCGACACTCCCGGCCCGGTCGGCCTTATTGAGAATCTATACTCAACTAGAGCATACCGGGCGGCGGGCTTGGCGTCGAGCCGCCCCGCCTGGGCGCGGCCCCTGCCCGCACTCCCCGGCAGGTACGCTGGCACCGGGCCTCGGCCCCGGGGCGAGTGCCCCGCGGGCGAGAACGGGGCCTGGGCACGCGGGCGTGCAAACCAGGGTCAGTCATGAACGCCGCACGATGCCGGACGCTGGTTCTCGCCCGCTCGGGTAGCGCGGAAGGCTTCCACATGGGCCGCACGGACTTTCGATTTAGCGAGCCCATCTCATACTGCAACACCCTCAGCGGCACGCCCGTACCAGCACCCATTTCGCAGCGTCCTGCTAGCTCTCGTGCTTTGTCGAAGGCCAAGAGAGTCTTGCCTGTGCCTGCACCACCCGACACGGCCGCTCGTGTGCGGCGTCCAAGCGCGCGGATGACTCGTGACTGCTCCTCGGTCAGCCGTATGTGTTGCTATTCTTCCTCTTCCAGCGGATGGCGTAGCAGAGGCTGCACCTCGCGGGCCGCACAGAAGAGGTCCTTGACGACCCTCACACCAGCCGGACCCAGGCCGCCCACTCCCCCCGCGTCAGTCACGCCACTCCTACGACGTCGCCAGGCTGGCCGACCATGCGATCGGCAAGGCGGCACTCGCAGACCTTTCGCTCTTGGACACCGTCGCCAAGCACAAGTTGTTGTTCTTCCAGTCCGGCTGGGCGAGCTACGAGAGGGCCAAGGTCGTAACGCTGAAGCTCCTACCCAGAAGCGATCGGTTGAAGGAGTTGGAAGCCGACTACGAGAAGATGCGGGCGGAGATGTTCTTCGGAAATCCACCGTCGTTCGAGAAGCTCATCGCGACCCTTGGGGCACTCGAAGCTCGAATCAACGGCGGCTGAGAGGCCAGTCACAACCCCAAAGCGCTATCGTCCGATCTCCAACCCGGGCCCGTGAGATCGAGGGACCGGTGGTGGCTCGCCGTGAAGACCCTGCTGAACCGCAACTACCAATGCGAGAATGGCATTACGGACACTGTCTGGAATACGCGTCCAGTGTTCAACCACGGGCGCCACATCGCGCAAGTGGATTGACGCGCCAAGCAGAACGCCTAGACGGGGAAAACTCGTCCTGCTCGATTGCTTCTCGAAGTGCCATAAACTCTCGGGATTCATGAGCGTTTTGGCCCCGTGGCGGAACGGCAGACGCAGCGGACTTAAAAT
>JADYXW010000087.1 GCA_020853975.1 Phycisphaerales bacterium | reverse complement strand
CGCGGGTGCATCTCGATCCGCGGCTCGGGGTACTGGTCCACCAGCGGGCCGATGCGCCGCGTCTGCGTGCCCGAGAGGAACTGGCTGACGACACGCCCAGTGGTCAACATGAGCGGATAGTCCGCATCCGTGTCCTCGGCGGGGGGCGTGTACGGGGCGACGTTGAAGCGGGCCTTGCCGTCGGGGAAGAAGTACGGCCCCGAACCCTTGGCGACCGGGTTCCACGAGCCGGGCTCGAACAGGCGCGGCGTGCCGGGGTGGTCGATGGGCTTGCCGTCGGGGGACTCGCTGTAGCACGGCCAGCAGACGCCGTACTGCTTCTCGATCTTCTCGTAGGTGATGCCCGAGTAGTCGGCGACGCCGCCCTTGCTGGTCAGGCGGAGTTCCTCGAAGATCGCGCGGGGGGAGTCGAACGTGAAGCCGGCGGGGCGCTCCAGCGCGGCGGCGATGTCCTGCACGATCTTCCAGTCCTGCCTCGCGTCGCCCGGGCACTCCACGGCCTTGTTGATCTTGATGACCTTCCCCTCGATCTGCGTGACCACGCCCTCATCCTCTTCCTGGAGCGAGCCGGGGAGGACGATGTCGGCGTGCCGCGCGGTCTCGTTCATGAAGAAGTCGATGGCGACGTAGAACTCGAGCTTGCCCAGCGCGCGGGCGATGAAGTTGTTGTCCGGGAGCGAGACGACGGGGTTGAAGCAGAGCGAGATCAGCCCCTTGATCTCGCCCTTGTCGATCTTGCGGAACATCTCGTAGCAATCGACGCCCGGGCCCGGCATGTCGGGCTCGGCGATGCCCCAGAGCCCGGCGATGTGGGCGCGGTGCTCGGGGTTGGTGATGTCGCGCCAGCCGGGGAGCTGGTCGCACTTCTGCCCGTGCTCGCGCCCGCCCTGGCCGTTGGCCTGGCCGGTGATGGTGCCGTAGCCGCACCCTTCGCGCCCGATGCGGCCGGAGGCGAGCACGATGTTGATCGCGCCCAGCACGTTCTGCACGCCGTGGGAGTGGTGCTCGATGCCGCGGGCGTGCATAAGGAAGCTGGTCTTGGCCGTGCCCCACCATTCCGCCGCCTGGCGGATCAGCCGCTCGGGGATGCCGGTAACGTCGGCGGTCTTGGCGGGGGTCCAGTCGTGGACGTGCTCGGCGAGCTTGTCGAAACCCACGGTGAAGGACTCGATGAAGGGCCGGTCGATCCACCCCTTCGCGATCATCAGGTGCAGCACGCCGTTGAAGAGCGCGATGTCGCGCCCGGGCTTGACGGGCAGGAAGAGGTCGCATGTGCGGGCCAGCGGCGTGATGCGCGGATCGACCACGATGATCTTCGCGCCGTTGTCGCGGGCCTGCCAGACGTACTCGGTGGTGATGGGCGCGCATTCGGCGACGTTGGCGCCGCTGATCCACACGACCTCGGCCTTGGGGATGTCGCTCCACGGGTTCGCGGCGCGGTCGATGCCGAAGGCCTTCTTGTTCCCTGCGCCCGCGCTCACCATGCACAGCCGCCCGTTGTAGTCGATGTAGGGCGTCTTGAGGCAGACGCGGGCGAACTTGCCCATGAGGTAGGCCTTCTCGACGGTCAGACTCGCCCCGCTGAGGACGCCCACGGCAGCGTTCCCGTGGGTCTTCTGGATGCGCGCGATCTCGGAGGCGACGCGCGAGATCGCCTCCTGATAGCCCATCGGGCTGAAGCCCTCGGGTGTGGCGGCGTCGCGCTTGAAAGCCGTGAGCAGCCGGTCGGGGTGCGCTCCCTGGAGATACCGCTTCACGCCCTTGGGGCACAGCATGCCGCGGTTGAACGGGAAGTCGTACCACGGCTCGAAGCCGACGACGGTGTTGTCGCGGACTTTGAGCTGGATGCCGCACTGCTGGCCGCAGAAGCAGCAGTGCGTCTTCACGAGCCGATCGAGCTGGGCGTCCGTGGCGAGGCGCGCGGGGCTCGAGCGGTTGACGTGCGGCCCGAATCGTTCGAGCACGGGCAGCAGGTTGGTCGGGGGAGTGCTCATGCGGGTCCTTGTCTTCGGTCAGCCCTGCGAGCTCGGCGTGTCGAGCATCGCCGCGACATCCACCAGCCCGGGTCGGTCGGTCACTTCCCGCCCGCGTCCGGCCTGCCACAGGCGGCCCTGCGCCAGGGCCATGCCGATCCGTCGGCACCGCGGGCAGGTGTGCTGGTAATGGGAGTCGGTGCCGGGGATCTCGTATGAATAGCCGAGCTCGCGCTCAACCCGGATGAGGTCCTCGATGTGCATCTTCGAGGCGTACGGCTCGCCGCAGTTCCGGCACGCTGCTTGCTCCCCCGCCCGCCCGGCATCCTTATAGAACGCCACGCCCAACTGCGCCGGGCGCTGGAAGATGTGGAAGAACTTGCCGAACGGGAGCCACAGGAGCGTGAAGATGACGCACGCCGCGTGGACGATGGCCAGGAAGTCGTAGGCGTAGCCACGCATCCATGTGTAGCTCGCGGTGAGCATGAGCCCGGTGATGCTCACGGCAAAGAGCAGGATGAGCGGCAGAATGTCCTCGCCGAACTGCTGCACGGCCTCGGCGCCGTGGTCTCGCATGCGCCGGCGCATGGCGATCATCACGCCCGCGATCACCAGGAACGAGGCCCACACCAGGCCGTGGAAGATCATCCCGCCCAGGAGGCTGCCGATCTTGAAGCTGAACGTGGGGAACCCAAAGACGTGGACCCGGTACCGCTCGAAGTCATCGGCCGGGGTTTGAAAGTGGATCCAGCCGAAGACCAGCGGGAACGTGATCGCCGCCGCCATCAGGCAGCCCCACATGATGAGCCAGTGCGCCGCCCAGCGCGTTCGGCCCCGGCGGAAGATGAAGTTGTTGAGCGCGAACACACCCACGATGCGCTTGGGCCACTCGGCGAGGTTGGCGACCAGCCGCCCCCGGGAGAAGAACACCTGCCACCCCCGCCGCCAATAGAGCGCCGTGGGCGGGCGCTGGAGCCACATCGAGTAGCGGTACGTGATCCCGAAGACGGCGAAGAGCGTGGCGAAGGTGTACCCGACCAGCGCCGCGTCGAAGTGGGCCAGGTTCCGCGAGCCGATCGCGATCATTCCGGCCGCCGCGAGGGTGGCCACCGCCCCAGCCCCACCCGCTCGGATCGTTTCTCGACTCGGCGAATACATCGTCACCTTGTGCCTCCGGACCCGGGCCGACATCACCGTTAGCGACAGTGTAAGCCCCACCTTCGCCTGACGGGTAGATGGGCCCCGGACTTATTGACCTCTGCGCAGTGGAAGACTTTTGCCCGACAGTGCCGATATTGTGGCGTGCGAACGAAAGGCGTTCCGGCGGAGCTGGAGGCCCGGCGACTTGGGGCGGCGGAGTTGCTTGGCCAGGGCAGGGGCACGAGCGAGGTGGCGCGGCTGGTGGGCGTCACGTCGTCGTGCGTCAGCGAGTGGAAAAAGGCCCTGCTGAGGCGGTGGTCGAAGGGGCTCAGGGCCAGACCCCACCCTGGACGCAAGCCGCGGCTCAACGGAGTGCAGAAGCGGCGACTGGAGGCGCTGCTCAAGAAGGGCGCCGTGGCCGCGGGGTGGACCGAAGTCACGCTGACTTCAAAGCCGCAGTGCATGGACGTCATGACGAACTGGGAAGACCCGCTCTATCGGCGGATCGTGGAGCGAGTTCCCTTCGGTGCGAAGCCAAGCGAGTACATCACGAGTCTGGACGTATCGGCGATGAAAAGGTGAATCGACTGGTCGCGGGGACCCTTGGGACGCTTTGTGTGGCATCTGCGGACACGGGGGCCACTGTCCTGGGGGCGCTGGGGGCCACCGCGCTCCGCCGGGCGCTGGTTCCGGTGAGCGAGACCCTCGGGGCGATTCTCCCGGCCTGGGCGGCGTGGAGGTCGCTTGCGCTGTGGGAAGTCCTCACGTTCATGCACATGCTCGGGGTCTTCACGGCATCATCGGGCCCGAAGGAGCGTGGCATCATGGCGGGGATTGCGGGTGGCAGTGCGGGCAGTGCCGGCGTGGGCCGTGAAACACCCGCGCGGGCGAATCGGAGGTGTGCATGAACTCTCCGGGTGAGCGGTGCCGCCGCTCTAGGGCTCCATGCGCCACACGCGACGGACCGCGGACAGCAGCTTCTCGACGGTGGATGGGTCAACGCCCCGGCGCTCCATGACGTGCCTGGCCAGCGCGATGCCGGTTTCACCCTCCTCGTACACGATGCGGCTGGCGCCCGCGGCGCGGAGCGAGTCCCTTTCCGCGAGGTAGCGGGCCCTCACAGTGACCTCAACGTTGGGGTTGAGCTCACGGGCGGCGGAGACGAGGGCGTTGCGGCCAGCGGTCTCCGGAAGAGTCACGAGCAGGTGCGCGGCGCTCCGGACTCCGGCTTGCTCGAGGACTTCGCGGCGGGCCGCGTCGCCATAGACCGCGGCGCGTCCAGCCTTTGCGAGCGAGCGCACCGTGTCGATGTTCATGTCGACGATGAGGGTGGGCAGCCCGGCGTCGCGAACGAGCGCGTCAACGAGTCTGCCCGCGGGGCCGTAGCCGACGATGATGGTGGCGCGGGGGTCGTCGCCGCCGGCGGGGCGGGCCAGGGCGTTGATGTCGGCGGCTCGGCGGTCCGCGCGGGCGTTCAGCAGCCTCCAGAGCCAGGGCACGCGCTGGGCCATGGTCTCGATGCGATCCAGCGAGCCGAAGAGCAGCGGGTTGATGGTGATCGAGATCATCGCGGTCGCCACGACGACATTCATGCCGTCGTCGGGCATGAGCGCATGGTCCCGGGCAACCTGAGCGAGGATGAAAGAGAACTCACCGATCTGCGCCAGGCCGATCGCGACGGTGAGCGCGGTGCGAGCCGGATATCCGAGCGCCGCCACGATGACGATCGCGACCACCGGCTTGACTAGCAGGACGACCGCGAGCCCCGCCGCCACGAGCAGAGGCTGGGAAACAATGAACGCGGGGTCGAAGAGCATTCCGACGGAGACGAAGAACAGCACGGCGAAGGCGTCGCGCATCGGCAGCGCGTCGGCGGCGGCCTGGTGGCTGACGGCGCTCTGTGCGACCACCATGCCGGCGAGGAATGCGCCGAGGGCAAGGGACGCGCCGAAGAACGTGTACGCGCCCACCGCGATGGTGACAGACAGCACCAGGACGGTCAGGGTGAACAGCTCGCGCGAGCGAAGGCGGGCGACCGCGTTCATGACCCAAGGGACGACACGCGAACCCACAATCAGCACGATCGCAACGAACGCGGCGAGCTTGAGCAGCGCCAGGCCGATGGAGAGAAGGGGCGCGGTTGGGGCGGGGGCGCCGGCGGCCTGGGAGACGGGCGCCAGCAGCGGAACGATGACCAATGCCATCACAGTGAAGAGGTCTTCGACGATGAGCCAGCCCACAGCCACGTGCCCGTGGCTGGTGCCGAGCATGCCCCGATCCATGAGCACGCGGAGCAGGACGACGGTGCTCGCGACCGCCATCGCGGCGCCGAGTACGAGCGTGGACTTCAGGGGCCAGTCCAGGAAGTGGAAAATCGCGAACGTGGCGAGCGTTGCGAGCAGGCTCTGGCCAACGGCCCCAGGAATGGCGACGCGCCGCACCGCTAGCAGGTCATCGAGGTGGAAGTGCAGCCCGACGCCGAACATGAGCAGGATGACTCCGACCTCGGCAAGTTGCTGCGCGAGATGGACATCGCCGACAAAGCCGGGGGGTGTGCGGGCCTATGAGCACGCCCGCGAGCAGGTAGCCCACGATCGGAGAGAGGCCGAGCCTCTGCGTAATGAGCCCGAGCACCCACGCGGCGGCGAATGCGGCGGCGATGGTGGTCAGCAGCGGGAACTGGCCTGCGGCGGCAAGAAGCAGGGCGTGATCGTGCATCCGGCAGGGTATTGGGCCGGGCGGCGCGGGGCGAGGGAATCATGGCATGATTTGAAACCCGCGGCGTGTTGACAGCCTCAAACACGTTGAGTCCCGGACACGCCGGGGCAGAAGGGACAGGCCGTGACGACGACAGGAGAACTTGTGAAGGTTGAGCGGCTCGAGGGGGCCTCGCCTTCGTGTGCCTCCCCACGCGAGGTGCGGAACTGGGTCGAGCGGGGCGAGGCTGTGCTCGTGGATGTTCGAGAACCGGATGAGCACGAGAGAGAGCGGATCGGGGGCGCCAGGCTGCTCCCGCTCTCAAGGTTCGACCCCGATATCGCGTGCGACTGGCTGGCGCCGGGGCAGAAGCTGGCGCTGCACTGCAAGGGTGGAAAGCGGTCGGCGGACGCGTGCCGCCTGGCGCTGAGGCTGACCGAGCGCGGCGTGACGGTGGTGTCCATGGCGGGCGGCATCGAGGCGTGGAAGCGAGACGCACTGCCGGTGGTGGGCTCCGCGAGGGCACCCGCGGTGAGCGTGATGCGACAGGTGCAACTGCTGATCGGTGCCGGGGTGCTGGGCGGCAGCGTGCTGGCGTGGCTGGTGCATCCGTGGTTCGGTGCGGTGCCGGCCCTCCTGGGTGGCGGGATGTTGCTCGCCGGGGCGACGGGGTCATGTGCGCTCGCGGGCTGGCTTGGCGCCATGCGCTGGAATCGGGTGGGGCAGGGCCAGGGGGGCTCGTGCCCGGTTGGGGGTGGCGGAACGCGTGGGCGAGCGGAAGGCTGAAGCGCGCCGTGCGTGTTCGGCCAGGGTTGTTGTTGATCGAGAGGTTTGCTTCACACAGGAGGTTCACGGTGCATCACGAGGCGGAATCGTTCTACAGGACCTGGCCGGATCGAATGAACGCGATGAAGGCGCGGCCCGGCGGCTCCGACATCGCCAAGGCTTTCGGGCCGTATTTCCAGTGGCTCATGAAGGACTCGACCACCGAGGGCGGGCTCTCGGTGAAGCAGAAGGAGCTCATTGCCATGGCGATCGGCGTGGCATCGCGGTGCGAGGCGTGCATCTACGCCCACGTGGAGAAGTGCCTGAAGGCGGGGGCGACGTCACGCGAGGTGATGGACGCCGCGGGAGTTGCCGTGATGATGGGGGGCGGGCCGGTGTACACGTATGTCGCGGCGGTATCCGAGGCGCTGGCGCACGCCGAGCAGGCCGCCGGCAAGAACTGAGTGTTTCTGCGGAGCCGTAGCGATGAGCGGAACATGGACGCGGTGGAGACCTAGCGGGCCGCGCGGCCGGCGACAGGCCTCCTGCCCCGGGACCGGTGAGGGTTGGCGTGCTCATCGCGGGCGCGGATTGCCGCGAGGATCCTGGAACGCACGGAGGCGGGAAGCTTGCCCCCACCGAGGTGGGCACACGCGTCCTGGACCAGGTCAAGCTCGCGGAACACGGCGCGGCATCGGGCGCACATCTCCGCCTGCGGGACTGTGAAGCCGGCGGCGGTGCCCCCCCGGTCCATCGCGCTGAACTTCGCCTTGAGCAGATCAAGGCACACCTGCTTCTCGAAGACAGGCGCGGGAGCTTTCGTGCCCTTGGCCTGAGAGGTCATTGACTTGCGGAGGGCCAGCCGCGCGCGGTGCAGTCTCGTCTTCACCGTATTCTCGGCGAGGCCGAGGCCGGCGGCGGTGTCCTCGACGCTCAGTTCGAGCACGTCCTTCATGACGAGGGGGACTCGCAGATGCTCGGGGAGTCTCGCGATCTCTGATTGAACGTTGGCGATGGCTTCCGAGCGGGCCGCATTGGCACCGGCGTCGTCGGGGGCCGCCGCGAGCTGCATCACCGTGGATTCAGACCATGGCATGAGCTGCGAGAGCGCGGGCGTGCGCGGATCGGTGCCCCGGCGACGGCGGGCCCGTGCCTTGCAGGAGCGGGCTGCGATGGCGTAGAGCCATGTGACGGGGTCCGCATCACCCCGGAAGGTGTGCCACTTGCGGAAGGCCTGGAGGAAGACATCCTGGAGCATGTCCTCGGCGTCGGCGGTGTTGCCGCAGAGGCGCATCGCAAGCCCGTGGAGGCGGCCGCCGGCGCTGCTGAGGAGCGCGGGGATGGCCTCCCCCGCGGGGGTAGCCGGGGTGATCGAGGAGCGAAGAACTTGGGAATGATCCGGCAAGGGTGTCGCGGGCATCTGCGGGAGATGGTACGGGCGCTGGCCCCGCAGCGGGCCGTCCGGAGTCAGGGCAAGGGGCGGGGGACCCGATAGCGGATGACCGCACCGAAGAACCTCGCCTCCGCAATGCCGGCGGGGAACTGCAGGGTGAGCATGTAGACGTTGTCGGCGTTGTCGATGGTGGGGCTTGAGATCGTGAAGTCTGAGAAGACTCGAATGTCCTCCGAGATGTTGCCGGTGGTATCCACGAGTGCCATAGTCCCCCCGGAAACTCCGCCGAGTCCACGCCGGAGCAACATCACACGGAGAGCGCTGTTGGACTGGTCAGAAGCGTGGACTTCCAGCGATTCGACCACGGCCCCGTCCGGCAGGTGCACGGCTCCCGAGCATGCGACGGAGGCAAGGACCGAGGTGTTGTAGACGTACGGCCACCCTTCGTGCTCGGTGCCGTCGCGGTGGGCCGTGCCGATCCCGTTGTCGCGAAAGGTCATGTCGTGCGGAGAGACCGTGTGCACGCGCGGAAACGGGTTGAGGTAAGTGAAGTCCGCCGCGTTGATCTCACCCGTGGTTGTGAGGCCGGTGGTCGTGTGGGCCTTGCCCTCGATGAAGAGCTCGTGTGTGGCGTTGGGCGGGCCGTTGATTCCAATGCGTGCGCCGTTTGACTGCATGACGCCGCCCGAGACTCGGTCGAGTGAGGCGGGGTCGAGAGCCAGGCGCGTATTGGCCACGGCGTCGGGGGCGATCTTCGCGGTGGTCACGGAGTTGCCCGCAAGGTCATTGGTGCCCACGCCTCCATCGAGGATCTCGGAGCTGCCGACGCTCCCGGCAGCGAGGTTGACAGAGGTCAGAGTGTCGGTGGCGACGAGCGTGCTGGTGATGGCGCCCGCGGCAATGTCGATGGTCCCGACCGCGCCGTCGATGAGGTTTGCGGAGTTGATGACGCTGGCCTGCAGGTCGGCGTTGCCGATGCTGCCATCGACGATCGTGCCACCGACGCCGCCCGAGACCGAGTTGGCGGCGAGCTTGAGGCTGGTGACCGCCCCGTTGACGAGCTTTGTCGTGGAAATGCTGTTGTCGGAGAGGTCCGAGTTGATGATGGCGCCTGGGGCGATGTGGAAAGTCGTGATGGAGTTGTCGGCGATCTGGGAGCCGCTGAGTTGCCCGGAGATCGCGGCGGCGCTGAGGGCGAGAAGCCCCGAACCATCGCCCGCCAGGATGTTGAGGGGGTTGCCAAGCGTGACGACGCCGGTGAAGGTGTTCGCGGCGTTCAGCCGGGGAACGTTGGCGGAGAGCCGCGTGTCGCTGACGGTTCCGGCGTTCAGGTTGGAGGCGTTGCGGTAGAACGTCGAGGCTTCCCCGCCCAGCGAGCTCGAGTTGTCAGCGCTTTCCGCGTTGAGAGAGTTGCGGGCGAACAGCGCGTGGATCGACGCGGGGGCACGCGTGATGCGGGTCCTGGGCGCGAGCGTGGTGAATCCGGCGGGGTTCGAGCAGGGGAGGCCGCCATCCGGCCGGACCTCGATCTCGAGGAAGCGGTCGTCGGTGGTGTTGAACGCATCGCTGCCGAAGTCAAGCTCGACGGTTAGGATGCCGCCTACGACGGAAACGTCGTCCGCGCAGAGCGCGGTCGCTACCTCCGAACCTCCGGCACTCACGTCATACAGACGGAATCGAAGGTCGTAGAGGCCGGTGACCGGGCTGCCGGCCTCCAAGAGCGACCCCTGGTAGGTGAACGTGCTCTGTGCGAGCGTGAAGGATGGAAGACACGCGGCCGCGCAGAGAGCTGCGATGAGCGACAAGGTGCGGGTGTGATGCATGTGGAGTTCCTCCCCCAATGGGGCGGGTGCAAGTCTACCGGAGTTCCCGGGCCACGCAATGGGAGTCGCGGGCGGGGTTCTCGGCAGCCACGGTGGGGGCGGTCGGTCGGGGGGGGCGCAGGCGCTCAGCCGACTTCCTTGATCTCGGTGCGCACGTCCCACAGTTCCGGGAACAGGCGCTCGTCGACCATCTGGCGAAGGTAGTTGACGCCGGCGGTGCCGCCGGTGCCCCGCTTGAAGCCGATGACGCGCTCCACGACCTTCATGTGCCGGTACCGCCAGAGGGAGTAGGCCTCGTCGAGGTCCACGAGCTTCTCGGCCATCTCGTAGCAGTCCCACAGGTTGTCTGGGGACTCGTAGATGGCGCGGAAGCACCGGACGATCTCGGGGCGGGGCGTGTGGGGCTGCGTCACATCGCGGTCCAGCACGTCGGCGGGGATCGGCATGCCATGGCGTCGGGCGAGGTACCTGAGGAACTCGTCGTACAGGCTCGGCGCGTTCAGGCAGGCTTCGACGCCCGCGAAGACCGCGGGGTTGTGCCTGAACACCTGCATCAGCCTGGCGTCCTTGCGGCCGAGCATGAACTCGATCATGCGGTGCTGATAGCTCTGGATGCCGCTCGCAGGACCGAGGACGTGGCGGAACTGCACGTACTCGCTGGGTGTGAGCGTGGCGAGGACGCTCCACTGCGAGAGGAGCTGGGTCTGGATGTGCTTGACGCGCGCGAGGATCTTGAAGCTGGGCTCGATCTGGTCCTTCGCGATGAGCGAGAGGGCGGCCCGGAGCTCGTGGATCATCAGCCGGAACCACAGCTCGGTGGTCTGGTGCTGGATGATGAAGAGAAGCTCGTCGTGGTGCTCGGGGCGGGAGAGCGGCCGCTGCGCGCCGAGGAGCCGGTCAAGCTGGAGGTAGGTGCCGTAGTCGAGCTTGCCGTGAAGGTCGGTGACGAGGCCGGCGTCGTGGTGTGGGGCGCTCATGCGGGCAGGATAGCGCCGGGATCAGGGTCCGATGAAGGTGTCCCAGCCGCTGGGGGCCGCGGCGCGGGCCGTGGCTGCGGGGTCGGCGAGTGTGGGCCAGGTGGCCAGCCTCACGGCTCCGGAGCCCTCGGCGGGAAGGACCACGTCGGCCCGGGCGCGGAGTGCACGCTCGCGGGCGCCGTCCGCGCAGCCCGACAGCCCGCTCAGGGTCGCGATGAGGGCGGCGACCGCGGTCGCCATGGCGGCCCGCGAGTACCAGGGAATCTTGATCTCCTGCCTTTCCATCATGGCGTGCGGCATGCGCATTCCTCGGGTCCCACGCGTCCGCATACGGAGCATCGGCGATCGGGATGCGTCCGTTGTGTTCGTCGGGCCTCGCAAGGGGCGGAGGGTGGGGCCGGTAGCGGACGGGAGGGGTGGGGAGGTCCGGTATGATGGTGCACGCCCGTGGAGGCCTTGGCGGGCCTACCGTCAGGGCTTCATTCGGCATCGCAGAGTTTGGCTGACAGGCAGGCAGGAAGGACCCTCATGCGGCTCGCATTCAGCACGGTGGCGTTCCCGACCTGGACCCTCCCCCGCATCGCCGAGCAGGCTCGCGACTGGGGCTTTGAGGGGATCGAACTCCGCACCTTCGGGCACGGCTCAACGGCGCTGGCGTGCGACCCGGCGCTGACCGCACCGGCCAAGGCCCGGGGCCTGCTCGCGTCCGCTGGTCTCCAGCCCTGCTGCCTCGCGACCTCGGCAAGGTTCGACGACCCCGTGACACCGCCGGTGATCGGCCACCTGTTCGATCAGGAGCGTGAGGTGCGCGCGGCGCGGAGCGCGGTGGACCTGGCGGTGGAGCTCGAGTGCCCCTTCGTGCGGGTGTTCGGGTTTGAGATCATTTCGGGAGAATCCCGGGCCTCGGCGCTTGCCAGGATCGGCGGCCGTCTCGCAAAGGTCGCGGATCACTGCCGCAACAGCGGCGTGCGCGTGCTGGTCGAGAACGGCGGCTCGTTTGCGCGGTCCTCGGACCTGAGCGAGTTGCTGGACCGCGTAGAGGGCCCGCTGGTTGCCGCTTCGTTCTGCCCGGGCGTCGCGAGGCAGGCGGGCGAGGACTTTTCCGACGCCATCAACGTGCTCGGGGACCGCCTGCAGGTGGTGAAGCTCCGCGATTTCAGCCACGGCGAGCCGTGCGCGATCGGGGTTGGTGACCAGCACTGCGAGGGCGACGTGCGGGCGCTGGCCCGCGCCGGCTATTCGGCCTGGGTGGTTGTGGAGCACGACCGGATGTGGCTCCAGAGCGGCGCCGACGCGGCGACAGTGGTGCGAGACGCGGCGGCCAGCGTGCACGCCTGGTCGCGGGGCGTCGTGCGGGTCTGATCAGTCGGGGCGGGCGATGAGGATGCGCTCGAGCAGGGCCTGCACGTGCATCCCCTGCTCGTCCTCGCCTTGGTGCTCGACCTGAAGCGCGGCGAGCACGCCGTAGCCCAACCCAACGTGGATCAATGTCCAGGCGATGAGTTCCGGTGAGAACCTGGCGGCGACGCGCCGGTGCTCCTGTGCGGCACGGATTTCGCCGGCGAGGAACCGGTGCAGGTTTTGGAAGTGCACCGACACCGCGGCACGGATGGCCTGGTCGTCGACCTCGGTGATGGCCTGCAGCAGCACGCGGTAGGGCTCGCGGCTCTCCGGAGAGACCATGGGGTTCTCGGCGAGCAGGCGCCGGAGGCGGTCCGCGGGGTCGGCGGCGTCCGCCAGACGATCTTGCCAGTGCTCGAGCGTTCGGGCGGCGGTGCGCTCGATGAGCGCCACGTACAGGTCCCGCTTGCTCCTGAAGTGCCGGTAGATGATGGGTTCGGTGACACCCGCGGCGCGGGCGAGCTCGGCCGTGGTGGCGCGGGCATAACCCCGATGCGCGAACAGCTGAGCCGCCTTGTCGAGGAGTTGTTCGCGCCGCTTGTCCGCCGACAGTCGCCTCATCGGGTGCTCCGCCGCCCGGCGCATTGCACGCCGGGTCGAAGGCGAGTCTAGCGCGCGGCGGGGGGCGCGTCGCCCGGCGGGACCGGGTCGTATCCGCCCGGGTGGAACGGGTGGCACCGGGAGAGGCGCCGAACGGTCAGCCTCGTTCCTCTGGCCGCGCCGTGCGTGCGCAGGGCCTCGATGGCGTAGTTGGAGCAGGTCGGGTGAAACCTGCACTGGCCCGACATGAACGGGCCGAGGGTCACCTGGTACAGCCGGATGAGCAGTACGAGCGGCGCCGCGGTGAGTCGGCAGAGGTTCACGGAGCGCCCTTATGCCGGTCGGACCGGCGTTGCCATTCGGCGTGGAGCAGCGCCGCGAGGCCGGTAAGTGCCGCCTGCACGTCCGCGAGTGTCGCCGAGCAGCGGCCCCGCACGCTTACGACCAGGTCGTAGGCTCCGGAGTCGGCGCGGGGGAGTTCGTGCTGGCACTGTCGGAAGGCCTCGCGGACGAGTCGCTTGGCTCGATGCCGCTCGACCGCGTTGCCGACGGACTTGCCGACCGCGAGGCCGAGCCGGTAGCGGGCGAGGCCGTTGGGGCGAGAGAAGCCGGAGAGAGGCCCGCGCGACTTGCGCATCTTCGCGTCGAAGACGGCGCGATAGTCCCCGCCGTGGCGGAGGCGCTTTGATGGCCCGAGCGTCAGCGCCGGTGGGAAGGGCACGGGAGGAGTGTATCGCGGGGTGCCGTCAGTCGGCCCGGAGGACCTTGCGCACAATGAGAACGATGATGGTGATCCCCCCTACGCCCCCGAGCCCGAAGATGCCGAATCGGAAGGGGACGCGGAACGAGGGTGTGCTGGAGCGGGTGGGAGGTGCGGCGCGGGGGAGGCCGGCACCGGGACGAACGCGGCGCCGGCGTCGAGAGTCAGCGTGTTCGCGAACTTCTCGAGGGCGGGGACGTGCCGGTTGTTTTTCTCGGCCTTGTCATAGAGACAGACCTCGGCGAACCCGTTGGTCGCGAGCACGACGACGCCCACAGCCCGCAGGGTCTCGCCCCCGGGGGGCCCTGTCGGGCTCGTCCCAGCGATGGTACAGGCGTCCCCTCGCCTCGTCGATGAGGCTGCCGTTTTCAGGGATCCTGGCCGCGAGCTGGCTGAGTGAGAGGGAGGCCCACGCGGGGTCGAAGGGTTCGCTGCCCCAATACTCGCGAAGGTCTCCCCAGTTGCACTGGGAGAACTCGGGGACGTCTGTCCACTCCGCCGCGATGTAGGGGAGGCCGACGCCCAGACTGCCCTCGGGGTCGAACTTCAGCACAAAGCGGAAGTCCTCGCGGTCGGGGTTTTCCTGGTCACGCTCCGGGTTCATCGAGTCCACGGCCGACCGGGGCGCGCGCTTCGAGCCCTGAGGCGGCGTGACCACCTAGCGGGCCCCCTGCGGGCGGACGGGCGAGTGCCCGAAGGTCTGCAGGACCAACGCAACAGCCAGAATGACCGCGAGAATCCAGAACGGGTTTTTCACGTGGGGCCCCCGCACCCCCCGAGATACGCCTCCCACTGTGGTCGCGGGCGGGATGATGGTACCAGAAAGCGTCTCCGGCGCGGGCTCCGAAGCCGAGAAGTGACGGCGAACCCGGACGCCAGCATCTGCATGAACCAGGCGATACCCTGTGTCATTCCTAATGGAGTGGTGCGAATGAGCAAGAACGTCTGCTTTGCAGGTTTGTCCGCGTTGGGGGTTCTCATGAGTGTTGCCGGCTGTGCGACGAGCCGTCCGAGCGGACCTGTTGCGACGGTTCCCGCTCCGGCGGCGGCGGGTCAGCCTCCCGCGACGCGGATCGACGCGGTGACGGACACCCTCCACGGGGTGGTCGTCACGGATGAGTATCGCTGGCTGGAGGGAGACAACTCCGACCCCAACCAGATGGGAAAGGTCTCGCCGGAGGTCGCATCCTGGACCGATGCGCAGAACGCGTACACCCGCGCGTTCCTCGACAACCTGCCCGGCCGGGCTGCGGTCGAGGCCGAGTTGACGCCCCTGATGCAGATCGGCAGCGTCTCGAGCCCCGGCATGCACGCGAATCGCTACTTCTTCTCGAAGCGTGAGGGCACGCAGAACCAGCCGGTGTACTACTGGCGGGAGGGGTACAAGGGCGAGGACCGTGTGCTGCTGGACCCGGCGCAGCTCGATGCCTCCGGCCTGACCACCATCGCGTTTGTCGCTCCGAGCCAGGACGGCAGGCTGGCGGCGTTCGGCACGTACCGCTCTGGCGACGAGAACACGACCTTGCACCTTCTCGAAGTGGACTCCGGCCGCAAGCTCCCCTTGCAGATTCCCGGCAAGGTGCAGAGCGTTGACTGGCTTCCCGATGCCTCCGGGTTCGTGTATCGGAACCTCTCCGACGTGAACAACCCGTACTCGGGCCAGGTGATGTTCCATCAGATGGGCGAGGACCCCTCGAAGGACTCGCTTATCTTCAGGCAGTACACGCCCCAGGAGGACGGCAAGCTCGCGACCACCTGGGGGCCGGGCGCCGCGCTCTCCAAGGACGGTCGCTGGCTCGAAATCTCGTACTGGACGGGCACCGACAAGAACGACGTTTGGGTCGTCGACTTCGCGAGGTTCCTCCGCACCCGCAGCCAGGCTGACCTGTACGGCGAGGAAATCTCCAAGGGAGAGCAGGCCATCAGCGGCGGCGTCGTGATCGGTGACACGTACTACATGCAGACCACCCTCGGCGCGCCGAACGGGCGTGTCGTCGCGATCGATCTCAATCACGCGGGAAGGCAGCACTGGAAGGACGTCGTTCCCGAGCGGAAGGACGCCGTTATCCAGAGTTTCTCCGCCGCGGGGGGCGTCCTGGCCGTCAACTACCTCGTGAATGCCTCGACCACCATCGAGCTCTTCGACATGACCGGACGCAAGACGGGCACGCTGCGGCTGCCCGGCATCGGCTCCGCGGGTCTCTCCACAGATCAGGACCGCACTGAGGCGTACCTCTCGTTCACCAGTTACAACTACCCCCCGTCCATCTTCCGTGTCAATCTCGCCGCCCCCGCGGGCGAGCCCGAGCTCTGGCAGCGCCCGGACGTGCCGGTCGATCCGACCACGGTCGAGGTCAAGCAGGTGTGGTACCCCTCCAAGGACGGGACCAAGGTCAGCATGTTCATCGTGCACCCCAAGGGCCTCACGCTCAGCGGGGACAACCCGACGATCCTCTACGGCTACGGCGGGTTCAACATCAGCCAGACGCCGACCTTCAGCGCCGGCATGTTCCAGTGGTTCAAGCACGGCGGGGTCTACGCCATCGCGAATCTTCGCGGGGGCGGCGAGTATGGCGATGAGTGGCACAAGGACGGCATGCTCGACAACAAGCAGAACGTCTTTGATGACTTTGCGTCAGCGGCGGAGTTCCTCATCCGCCAGAACTACACGAGGCCCGAGAGACTCGCGATTCGGGGTGGCAGCAACGGCGGTCTGCTGACCGGCACGCTGGTCACCCAGAGGCCCGAGCTCTTCGCCGCCGCGATCGTCGCCGTGCCGCTGCTCGACATGATCCGCTACCAGGACTTCCTGATGGCGAAGTACTGGGTGCCGGAGTACGGGTCCGCGGCGGACGCGGATCAGTTCGCGTACCTCATGCGGTACTCGCCCTACCAGAACATCCGACCGGGCATGCCCTACCCGGCTGTGTATCTCACCGCCGGCGAGAACGACTCACGCGTGCACCCGATGCACGCGCGGAAGATGGCGGCGGCGCTGCGTGCCGCGACCAGCAGCGACCAGCAGCACAAGCCCATCCTGCTCTGGGTTGACCGCGACGCCGGGCACGGGCAGGGCAAGCCCCTGAACCTGCGCATCCGTGACATCGCCGACGAGCGGATGTTCCTGATGAGGCAACTGGGCATGCTCAGGGCGGAATAGGAACGGAATCAATGATGGTCTCAGGCCCCGGCGCGTGGAGCGTCGGGGCCTATTTCATGGTGGGGGCGTACGATGCACACCTGACCACGGAGGAGCCTTATGCCGATCTATGAATACGAATGCCTTGAGCCCGGGAAGCCACCTGTGGTTATCGAGGTGCTGAGGGCCGCGGCGGACGCGGACAAGCCCGTGGCCGATCCCGAGGGAAAGGGGCGTGTGTTCAGGCGGCGGCTTTCCGTCTTTGCAACCGGCGGGGGTAGAGCGGGGGCGGCGCCAGCTTCCGGCGGGCATGTGCACAGCGCGTCGTGCGGCTGCGGGAAGCCCCGAGGTTCGTGCGGCGTGTGATGCTCGGGTGGGCGGCGGACTTGGGCCGCAGCCTATTCAGAACGGGAAGACGATCCCGATGTAGGGCATCGCGGCGTCCACGCCGAAGTTGTCGTCGTGTCCCGTGATTCGCGCGTTCGAGACGTGCGCCCACCGGAGCCCGAGCTGCAGGCGCGTGCCCGCGTCGTCCAACGCGTACGTCAGGCCGATGCCGGCACGGGGCGTGAGGTTGAACGAGGTGCCGTTGTCCGCGGGCACGTCGCTCGAGACCAGGAGCATGCCGATTCCGATGTCGGCGAACACGGTCCACGAGCCCTTGTTGATGAAATGCCAGCGGATCACAAACGCGGGATTGATGCCGAAGGCGTCCTCGCCGGGCTGGGAGTAGTACCACGCGCCGACCTCACCCACCGTTTCGATGTTCTCCGCGACGAAGTAGCTCGCGCTGCCGTGCACGTTGAAGCTGGTGCCGTCCTCGAAGTCAAAGGCGACGCCAGTGCCGACGGACCACCATCGAGTGTCGGCGGCGCCGA
Organism: Phycisphaerales bacterium; assembly: GCA_020853975.1. Taxonomy (GTDB): domain Bacteria; phylum Planctomycetota; class Phycisphaerae; order Phycisphaerales; family UBA1924; genus RI-211. The sequence goes on along the minus strand of JADYXW010000087.1, from coordinate 16,630 downwards.
AGGAGGCGACGGAGCTCGGGGCGGACGCGGGCTCTGCGGCGGGTGGTTCGGCGCGGTACTCGAACGGCGCGGGGTTCACCGTGATCGTCGGCACGTCTTCTGCAAACGCTGGGAGAGCAGCAAGGCAGCACGCGGCGGTCGATATGAGAGGGCTCTGAAGCATGGGGCAAGGCTACCCTCTCGGCGGCCCGACTCTCCCACGCAGGAGCCGGTAATGACAGGCAATCCCCAGAGGCCGGACGCAGCGGCGCAGGAAGTGCCCAAGCGGCTCTCTCGGCTCGAAGAGGCGCAGACCTTCGCCGATCGTGAGCTGGAACAGCTCTCGGAGCAGCTCGCCGCGCTGCAGGCGAGGCTGGGCGAGTTGACGGCGCGCCTTGCACGCATCGAGGCCTCTTTGGGGGGGCTTGCTGAGCGCATCGACGCGAGGCAGGCACCCGGCGCGGCGCCTGGCGACGAGGACGCTGTGGACTGACCGGTGTCTATCCCGGCGCGAGGAGCGAAGTTCCCGTCATTTCTACCGGCTTGGGAAGGCCCATCACGTCGAGAATGGTGGGGGCGATGTCCCCCAGCCTTCCGCGCAGCGCGCGGGCCTTGGGATCAAACCAACCTTTGGGCTCCTGATCCCCGCGAAGACGGCGAGACTGGTGCGTGGGGCTGACCAGGATCAGAGGGACGTCGTAGGTGGTGTGCGACGTGTGCGGGGCGTTGGTCGCCGGGTCGAACATCTGCTCCGCGTTGCCATGGTCGGCGGTCACGATGAGAGCGCCGCCCCGCGCGAGCGTCGCCTCGACAATGCGGCCCACGCACGCGTCCACGACTTCGCACGCACGGGTGGCGGCGGCGAGATTGCCGGTGTGGCCCACCATGTCGCCGTTCGCGAAGTTGATGACGAGTAGGTGCTCGCAGTCGGGGGCGGCGAGCCGGCGCAGCGCGGCCTGGCAGACCTCCTCCGCTGCCATCTCCGGCTTCTGGTCGTAGGTTGCGACCTTTGGGCTCTGCGGGTTCTCGCGGGTCTCTCCCTCAAAGGGCGGCTCGCGGTAGTCGTTGAAGAAAAAGGTGACGTGCGGGTACTTCTCGGTCTCCGCGCAGCGGAACTGGCGGAGCCCCAGCGAGGCGATGCGCTCACCGAGGATGTTCGTCATGCGCGGGGGCTTGGGGAACGCGACGCCCTGAATGTGCGGGGCGAGCGCGGTCCAATAGTCGGTCATCGTGACGTAGTGCACACCCAGGCGCGGGCCCCGGTCAAAGCCTCTTGTGCCGGAATCCGGGGAAGGCTTGACCTGTGCCCAGGCGTCATCGGGGAAGACGAACGCGGCGCTCAGCTCGCGTGGGCGATCCCCCCGGTAGTTGTAGAAGATCACGCTGTCACCATCGCGGATTCGCGAGGCGGGGTCCTCAGCCCCGACGAGCCGGGGTGTGATGAACTCATCGCCGGCCAGATTGGGGGCCGTGGGGTGGTCGTAGTACTCCTGGATGGCAGCGGCGGCGTCCGCGAAGCGGGGTGCATCCGCCCGACCGGTCAGGGCGTCAAAGGCGAGCCGCACACGCTCCCAGCGGTGGTCCCGGTCCATCGCGTAGTAGCGGCCCACGACCGTCGCGATCCTGCCTACGCCGATCTCGGCGCACGCGGCCTCCACGCGAGAGGCGAAGGCGAGCCCGGTGAAGGGACCGGTGTCCCGGCCGTCGGTGAAGAGGTGGACGAAGACGCGGGCGGCGGGGACGCCGAGGACCTTGACCGCCTTCAGGATGGCAAAGAGGTGCTCGAGAAGCCCGTGAACACCCGCGTCCGAGTTGATGCCCAACAGGTGCAGCGAGCCGCCCCGTCGGGTGTTCTCGGCGGCGGCCTTGATCGCGGCGTTGGTGTGCAGGCCCGACGCGCAGGCGCGGGTCATCACCAGCGATTCCTGAGGGACGACGCGTCCGGCGCCGATGTTCTGGTGCCCCACCTCGCTGTTGCCCATGGTGCCCCCGGGCAGGCCCACGTCCTCGCCGCTGGTCTTGACGAGCGTCCAGGGGAAACGTGCCATCAGACCGTCGGCGACGGGCGTTCGCGCGAGACGGACGGCGTCGAACGCCTTGTGCTCGGGGTTGGGATTGAGCCCCCAGCCGTCGCGGATGATGAGCACAAGGGGCGAGATCGCGGGGGTAGCCATGAGGCAGTCTAGCGCCCGCTGGGCTCAGTCTGTACGGCGGGCTGCTGCTGCGAAGGGCTTTCGGGCGTGGGCGAACCACCCTTGAAGCCTTCGCAGACTGTTCGGCCTCCGCAGCCGGCGAGCGCGAGAAGGCAGCCAAGTGCGAGCTTGATGCGGGTCCGCATTACAGCATCCCCAGGACGCTCGACCAGTCCATGGCTTGACCGGGCGGGCGGGTCTGGATGAACTTCACCCGCCCCACGCCATCGGCGGACTTGCCGATGAGGATGGTGGCTCGCTGGGCGACGTTCATCTCGGGCCAATAGATCCCGTAGCCCTTCGTGACTTCTCGGTGGAGGTCGGAGAGGATGGTGTGGGTGTATCCCTCCTTGGCGGCCCAGGCGGCGTTGGCGAAGGGGCTGTCGCAGCAGAGGCCGACCACGGTGGCGCCCTTGCCCTGCCAGGTGGCCGCGTCCTTGGAGATGCAACCCATCTCCGTGCCGCAGACCCCGGTGAAGGCAAAGGGGATGACGCTGAGGGCGACGTCGCCCTTGCGGACAGCGTCTGAGAGCTTCCAGTCCTTGCGGTTCTGGTCCTGGAGGGTGAAGTCCGGGGCAACGTCGCCAACGGCGAGGGGCGTGCTGCGGGGGGGGATTGGCACTGGGGAGTTCCTGTGGGAGAGTGGTGCGAGGGGACCGGCGTCGGCGCAGCCCGTGGCGCCATGCCCTATGCTACACCGCTCGACCGGGGATGGGCCCCGAGCGCACGGAGGCGCGACGCATGACCGCCCGGGAACTGACCGTGCCAACCACTCCAGCGGCCAAAGTGACCACAGACCCGCTGCCGGCGCGGTACGCGAGCGTGCAAGAGCGCGTGGCGCAGGCGGCGGCGCGCAGTGGGCGCAAGCCGGGTGAGATCATCCTCGTCGCGGTGACCAAGACCGCGGCGCCGGAGCAGATCCGAACCCTGCTCGAGCTGGGCCACCGGGACTTCGGCGAGAACCGGGTGCAGGTGCTGATGCAGCACGCGGCGATCGTGGAGGAGTATTTCGCGAGGCAGAAGCTCGTCCCCGCGGGCAAGCACAGGGCCGTGGGTGGCGAATCTCTCTTCGAGAGTTCGGACGCGAAGCTGAGGCCAGCGCCGACCCTGCCAGCCGGGCGGGATGGCGTGCGCTGGCACATGATCGGGCACCTTCAACGAAACAAGGCCCGCAAGGTCGTGGAGTTCACGAGGCTCATCCACTCGGTCGACTCGCTGCGCCTCGCGGAAGAGTTGCAGCAGCTCGCCCTGAGGCGGGACCAGGTGATCGAGGTGCTCCTGCAGGTCAACTGCTCCGGGGAATCGCAGAAGTACGGGTGCCCGCTGCCCGCGGCGATCCCGCTCGCCGAGCAGATCGGGACGATGATCAACGTCCGCCTGCGCGGGCTGATGACGATGGCGGCCGAGGGCAAGCCCGAGGACGCAAGGCCGGCGTTTGCTCGTTGCCGCGACCTGTTCGAGGAAATGGCCACTCGGGGTGTGAGCGAGGGCCCGTTCAACCTGCTCTCAATGGGCATGTCGGGCGACTTTGAGGTGGCGATCAGCGAGGGAGCGAACATCGTTCGCGTGGGTTCGGCGATCTTCGGCGCAGCGCCGACGGGGCCCGAGCGGGCCGAGCCCGTGGAGCCCGACGAGGGCGAAGACGCGACCGAGGCCTGACCGGGCATCGCAAGAAAAAGCCGCGCGGGGATTGCCCGTGCGGCGAGTGAGCTTCGATGATTCTCGGGGGCGCTCAGGAGCAGAGCTTCTTGAGCGACTCGGCCTTGTCGGTTTTCTCCCAGGGGAAGAACTCAAGCTTCTCGGCCGAGCTCTTCCGACTGACCGGATCGACGTAGTTCGCGGTGTAGGGCTTGCGGCCAAAGTGCCCGTGCCGGGCCGTCGCGGAGTAGATGGGTTTCCGCAGGTTCAGCGTCTCGATGATGCCGCGGGGCGTGAGCTTGAAGGTATCGCGGATGGCCTTGCTGATCTTCGTCTCGTCGACGGTGTTCGTGCCGAAGCAATCGACGTAGACGCTGGTGGGCTCGGCGACGCCGATGGCGTAGGAGAGCTGGATCTCGCAGCGGTCGGCGAGGCCCGCCGCGACGACGTTCTTGGCAATGTACCTGGCCATGTAGGCGGCGGAGCGATCGACCTTTGTGGGGTCTTTGCCGGAGAAGGCGCCGCCCCCGTGCCGGCCCATCCCGCCGTAGGTGTCCACGATGATTTTGCGGCCGGTAAGGCCGGTGTCGCCGTGGGGGCCGCCGATCTCGAAGCACCCGGTCGGATTCACGTGGACAGTGATCGCGGGGTTCCACCACTGCCCGAGCACGGGCTTGATGATGTGCTCGGTGACCTCCCGCTTGAGCTGCTCCTGGCGGTCGTTCCAGGAGGCATCGTGCTGGGTCGAGAGCACGACGGTGTCGATGCGGACTGGCTTGTTGCGGTCGTACTCCACGGTCACCTGGCTCTTGGCGTCGGGGCGAAGGCCCGAGATCTTGCCGGTCCTGCGGACCTCGGCCTGGCGCTCGACGAGCTGGTGGGAGAGCTGAATGGCCAGGGGCATGAGCTCGGGCGTGTCCCTGCACGCAAAGCCGAACATCATGCCCTGATCGCCCGCGCCCTCGCGGTCGACGCCCATGGCGATGTGGGGGGATTGCTTGTTGAGCGCGACCATCACGCCGCATGAGTCCGCGTCGAAGCGCATGTCGCCGGAGATGTAGCCGATCTCGCGGACGGTCTCGCGGACGAGGTCGGGGATGTTCACGTAGGTCTTCGTGGTGACCTCGCCCGCGACCACGACCAGGCCGGTGCAGCAGAGCGTCTCGCAGGCGACGCGGCTGTAGGGGTCGTCTGCGATCATCGCGTCGAGCACCGCGTCGGAGATCTGGTCGGCGACCTTGTCCGGGTGGCCCATAGAGACGGACTCGGAGGTGAAGAGCATGGACTGCGGCATGGGGGGCTCTCTTGTTGAAAGGCTGGAAAGGCCCGGCGCGAGGCCGGAAGGGGCAAAGTATATCTGTGGGTTCGCGGTTTGTCGTGGGGGTGGGGTCGAAGGCGGCTCCCTGCGGTGCAAGAATGGTTCGGCGAGCGTCGTGGGCTTGCCCGCGGACCCTTCAATCACGATTTATCGGGGCGACCGACCCCTTGAAAGGACGATCATGGCTGTGCAGCGGGTGCTGGTGCTGGGCGCGGGCAAGGTGGGAAAGTCCGTCGCGGAACTCCTTCTGGCCGCGGGTGGCGGCGCGTACCACGTGACCATCGCCGACCGGGAGAAGGTGTCGCTCGACGAGGCCGCCGCCATCCTCGGCTCGCTCAAGGGCAAGGTACCCTTCCAGGTGAGCTTTGATAGCCGCCAGGTCGACGTGAACGACCCCGCGGCGGTGCGGGCGTTGCTCAAGGGACACCAGTACGTCGTCTGCATGCTCCCGTTCAACTTTGTGAAGGGCATTGCGGAGATGGCCAACGAGCTGGGCGTGCACTACTTCGACGTGACCGAGGACGTGGAGACCACCGACGCGGTCAAGAGCATCGCCGACTCCGGGCGGGCGAAGGTGGCGCTGGTCCCGCAGTGCGGGCTGGCGCCGGGGTACATCGCCATCGCGGCGTACGACGTGGCGAAGGAGTTCGACAGTGTGCAGAGCCTCACGCTCCGCGTGGGGGCGCTCTCCCAGTTCCCGACCAACCAGCTCAAATACAACGTCACCTGGTCTGCGGCGGGCGTGGTGAACGAGTACTGCGAGCCTTGCAACGTGATGCTGCACGGGCACAAGGTAAAGGTTCCTGCGCTCGAGGGCCTCGAGCGGTTCAGCCTTGAGGGCATCGAGTACGAGGCGTTCTACACCTCGGGCGGCGTGGGCACGCTGGTGGAGACCCTGGAGAACGAGACGAGGCTCGCGCCCGAGGCGGACGTGGCGTACAAGACCATCCGCTACCCCGGCCACCGGGATCTGATGAAGTTCCTTCTGCAGGACCTGGGCCTCGCGACCGAGCGAGCGACTCCCAACGCCAAGGGGCAGAAGTTTGATCGCTGGCTGCTCATCGATCTCTTTGACCACTCGCTGGCGCGGACACTGCAGGATGTGGTGGTGATCTTCGTGAACGGCATCGGCATGAAGAACGGCCGCCCTTGGCAGGTGAACTTCCGGCGCAACATTCCCGCGACGGATCTGCTGGGCCGCCCGTGGCCCGCGATCGAGCTCACCACCGCGGCGGGCGTGTGCGCCATGGTCGACCTTCACCGGCTCGGAAAGCTCCCCAGGCAGGTCGGGTTTGTCCGGCAGGAGGAAGTCTCCCTCCCCGAGTTCAGCAAGACTGTCTTCGGCAAGTGCTACGACGCGCCGGGGGAAGTCGAGGCCATGATCCTGGGCCCGCGCTGACCGGGGACCAAGTTTTGGAGGGAGTGGGGGGTGTCGCGAGCGGTCCGGGCGGGAAGCCCCGGGCTTCCGCTATCCTGCTGCAATACCTATGAGCAGAGCCGAACGCAAACCGCTGACATACGCCGCCGCGGGCGTGGACATCGACGAGAAGGACTCGTTCACGGAATCGCTGGACGCGGTGCTGAGGCGCACGCACGGGCCGCGGGTCATCCCGAACCCCGGCGGGTTTGCGGGGCTGTTCAGGCTTGACTATCGCGCGAGGCTCTTCGCCCGAAACTACAAGGACCCGGTGCTGGTCGCCTGCTGCGACGGGGTGGGCACGAAGGTAAAGCTCGCCGCCGAGATGGGTGTCTTTGACACCGTCGGCATCGATCTCGTCGCGATGAACGTGAACGATCTGATCGTGCAGGGCGCCGAGCCGTTGTTCTTTCTGGACTACATCGCGACGCCCCGGATCGACCGCAAGTTCCTGGGCGACCTGGTGCGGGGGATCGCGGAAGGGTGCAGGCGAAGCGGGTGCGCGCTGCTCGGTGGTGAGACAGCGCACATGCCCGACCTGTACGCAAAGGGAGACTTTGACCTCGCGGGGTTCTGCGTGGGCGTGGTGGAACTCTCGCGAGTGCAGAAGCCCGCGCGGGTGAAGGCCGGGGACGTGATCCTGGGCCTGTCCAGCGACGGGGTTCACAGCAACGGCTACACGCTTGTGCGAAAGGTCGTGGAGCAGGCGGGGCTGGACTTGAATGCGGTGTACGACGAACTCCAGCCCGCGACGGCAAGGGGCCGACGCAGCCGCAAGCCGCCTCCCCCTCCCCGTACGCTGGGCCAGGTGCTGCTGACGCCCACGAGGCTGTACGCGGATCCCATCGTGCGGATGCTGCGGTCATACCAGGTCAAGAACGTGGTCACGGGGATGGCGCACATCACCGGGAGTGGCATCGGGGGGAATCTCTGCCGCGCGCTGCCACCGGCGCTGGATGCCAGTGTGAACAAGGGGAGCTGGGAGATTCCCCAGGTGTTCCCGTTCCTGCAGAAGCACGGGAACATCAGCGACGAGGAGATGTACCGCATCTTCAACATGGGGCTTGGTTTCTGCGTCATTGTGAAGCCGGGCTTCGCGGACTCCGTGCAGCAGAAGCTCGAAAAGCTCGGGGAACGGGTGTTCCGGGTGGGTAAAGTGGTCAAGGGCAGTGGTGAGGTCCGGCTGGGGTGAAAGCAGGGCTCCGGACGTTACAGACCCGTGACGCTTGTTCAGGAACTGTGAGGGACAACTCGCCGTATGCTGAGTCGCCGCGGGCGTGGGCAGGGCGAATCGGGTAGTATCCCGCCCCTGACCACACGGACGGCGTCGAAGCCGGACGGGTTAGGTACGCACTTGGAACGAGGTAGCCATGCCTTCAACTTCTGTCTGCTGGGGCATCGAGATCGGGGCGTCCGCCATCAAGGCGTTGAAGCTGGAGGCGACGGGCGACGGGGGCGTCAAAGCCCTCGAGTACGCGCTGATCCAGCACCCCAAGCCCCTCTCGACGCCCGGCGTTGATGCGAACGACGTGCTCCGGGTCTCGCTGGGAGCGTTCGCGAGCCGGTATGACCTGTCGAAGGCGTCGGTCGCGGTTTCCGTGCCCGGGCACGCGGGGTTTGCACGCTTTGCGAAGCTGCCGCCGGTTGAGCCTAAAAAGGTCCCGGATATCGTGAAGTTCGAGGCGATGCAGCAGATCCCCTTCCCGCTCGAGCAGGTGGAGTGGGACTACCAGACGTTCGTGAGCCCCGACTCGCCCGAGGTTGAGGTCGGCATCTTCGCGATCACCAAGGAGCGAGTCACGGAACGGCTGGCGATGCTCGCGCACTTCGGGATCAACCCGGATCACGTCGTCCTGAGCCCTATCGCGGCGTACAACGCGCTCGCCTACGACCTTGCTTTCGATTCCAAGACCCCCGGCACGATCATCGTCGATGTGGGCACAACGTCCACCGATCTCGTTGTCGCGACGCCCGGGCGCGTGTGGGTCCGTACCTTCCCGATCGGCGGCCACCAGTTCACAGAGGCCATGGTCCAGCAGTTCCAGCTCTCCTACCCCAAGGCGGAGAAGCTGAAGCGTGAGGCAGAGGACAGCAAGCACGCGAGGCAGGTTTTCCAGGCCATGCGACCCGTCTTTACGGACATGGCAGCGGACATCCAGCGGTCCATCGGCTACTACCAGTCCCTCAATAAGGACGCGGTGCTCACCAGGCTCATCGGCATTGGCAGCACCTTTCACCTGCCCGGGCTGCGCAAGTACCTCAAGCAGCAGCTCTCGCTGGACGTGTACCGCATCGAGCAGTTCAAGAGGCTGAACCTCGACGGCGCGCGCGAGGGCGACGACAAGTCCAAGGTCTTCCAGGACGCGTCCCTCAACCTGTGCACCGCCTATGGCCTTGCGCTGCAGGGCCTGGGGCTGAACGCCGTCGGCGGGAATCTCATGCCCGTCAGCATGCTCCGCAAGTCGATGTGGAAGGAGAAGGTGCCGTGGTTCGGCATGGCGGCGGGAGTCGCCGCCGCGGCCGCCGCCGCGATGTTCATCGGGCCTGTCAAGGACTACTTCGATGTGAGCGGCAAGGCTCCCGACGCGGTCATCCGGACTGCGACGGACCGGGCGGCGAAGCTGAAGAACGAGGCGAACGAGGCGGGCGTGACCAACGCGGGCGAGCCCCAGCTCGACGCGGCGAACAGCGTGGCGCTGATCGACAAGCGGGGCACCATGGCCCGGATCGCACTGGACGTGCAGGAGATGCTCGCCGCGGCAGACAGCGCGAAGGCGGACTGGGCGAAGACGATGGGCGTTCCCGAAGCCGCCGAGAGGCCCGCGCTGACGCTCGAAGCGTTGACGACGACCTACCAGGCTCCGGTTGTCGCGGACACGACGGACCCGTACGCGGCGTCCGCCGTCGGCGATGACGACGCATCTAGCCGGCTCAAGATCGCGCCGTACCCCCGCGTGAAGTGCGAGATGACCCTTTCGAGCTTCCAGCCCGAGACCCGCCGGTTTGTCATGGAGATCGTCCAACGATGGATGTCGCAGCACTCGAAACGTGAGGGCGTCGCGTACACCATCCGATTCGACGAGCCGGCCTTCCGCGTGCACGAGGTGAAGGTGGCGGCGGCGGAGACGGCGACTCGCCCAAGCGACGAGGCCGCAGGTCCCGGGGGCAAGGGTGTTCGGACAGGTCCAAGGGACATCCGTGCGGAAGAACGCCCGCTTGCCAGAGGGCGCCTCGTGGGGGGCGGTCCGGAGACGCCCGCGATGCTCGCGGCGCAGAGCCAGTCTGCGGCGTCGGAAGAGCTTGAGAAGGTCGCGCCGCTCATCGAGGACGCGTCCGGTCGGCCCCAGAAGACCGCGACAGTCACCGTGACCTGGTGGGCGACGTTTGTTCCCGCGCAGCCCGCGGGCGAGGGAGGTGGTCTGTGAAGCCCGTGCTCGCCTGGATCAAGAGCAATCTGCTCATCGTCGTGTTTCTCGCGATCATCGTGATCGTGCTCCCAGGGGCGTATTTCGGCAGCTCTGCGTGGGGCGGGTCCATCCGCAGCGCTCAGGAGAAGGCCGCGAGCGACGCGCTCTCGAAGATCAACGCGGGGAAGGTGGACTACGCCATCCCGCAGTATGACCCGGCGAGCCCGGCGCTGGTCGTGAAGGCCGAGCCCAACACGGCCCGCACCGCGTGGTTCAAGCAGAAGCGCGAGGAGTTCGCCGCAGCGGCTGGTGCCATCAGCCAGAAGGCGGCCGACTTCAACCGGGGCGTCGGCGCGGACGCAGCGGCGGTGGGTCGCATCGAGCATCTGCCGATCGTCGAGGGACTGTTCCCGGGGGCCGAGCAGGCCGCCGAGGCCGAACTCCGCAAGGAGCGAGGAGAGGACGCGTGGGGCACTCTCCCCGAAGAGGATCGTCGAGGGCTCGTCGCCTCGCGGGCCAAGGCCATGATCCAGGACAAGCTCTACGAGGCCGAGGAGGCATTTCTCGGCAAGCGGGGCCGCCCGAACCCGTACCAGAAACTGCTCGACGGCATCCGCGCGGGCGGCCCTGCCGACGCCATCCGCCTCGTCGAAGACATCAAGGCGATGGAGACCTCTGAGATTCAGAAGATCGGCCAGCGCCGCGACCTGACGGCGGACGAGCGGGCCAGGGTCTCCAAGCTGCTCGAAGAGCGGCGGCTGGGCGGCGTCCAGGCCCGCGCCAAGGACGTCTCAGTCTTTGCCACCCTCGAATGCCTGCCCACCGACGACAAGAAGGGCTCGGCGGTGCGGCTCGACTCGTTTGTGCCCGAGGAGATCCGCCCGTACAACTTCTTCGTCTACCAGTGGGACCTCTGGCTCCTCTCTGACATGTTCTCCGCCGTCGGGCTGGCCAACCGCGGGGCCGACGGCCGGCTGACCTCGGTCGATCAATCGACCGTGAAGCGCATCGTCTCGATGGAGCTCACCGAGCCCAAGGGGCTCTTCGAGGGAGGAACGATCGACCCGTCTCTCGGCATGCAGGCCCCGGTGCCCACGGCGGCCGTTCCCGGCATGGTGCCGACAGACCCGACCTTCGGTCTCACTGCCCGCGGTATGGGCGAGTGGAACACCTTCTACGACCTTCGCAACTCCGCGATGACCTGCATCGTGGCCTCCCAGCGGCTCCCCGATTTCTTCTCGGCGATCGAGCGGACCAACTTCATGACCGTCACGAGCATCGACGTCTCCGAGGTCAATGCCTGGGAGGAGCTCAAGCAGGGGTACTACTACGGCGCGGACCACGTCGTGAAGGTGCGCGTTGAGATCGAGTCCGTGTGGCTCCGGTCCTGGATGACCAAGTACATGCCTCTGGATGTGCAGGGCGTCCTCAAGGTCCCGGGCGCTCCCGCGGCCGATCCTTCCGCCGGGGGGACAGCAGCCACCCCCGCGCCCGTGGCGCCGGCCGGTGGACCCATCGGCGGCTCGCGGGGCCTGAAGGGTGGCGGCGGAGTCCGGGGTCCGGGCTGAGCCTCCCCACCGTGCATCGTTCGATTCTCGCGGAGCCGTTTGAGACCGGGTTTGTGTTCGGGTTCGTCGAGTAGAAAGGACCGCCCATGAAGCTCAAGGGCATCAGTGCACTGGAAGCAAGCGCGGACAAGATCACGCTCGGCGTGACAGGCCTCGCCTTTGTCGGCGCGCTCGCACTCCAGTTTGTTCCCGGCAGAAACCAGATCAAGGTCGGCGCCACCCAGCAGACCCCCGGCACCGCGTTCGTGCCTGTCGAGTCCGCCGCCAGGAACCTGCTCGCGGAGCTAGACACCACCAACCCCAAGCTGCCCGAGGACGTGCCACAGTTCACGCTCGCGGGGAAGCTGGACCTCTCCGGCCCCGCGCTTCCCGCAACACGGGTCGCGATGGGCATCCCGCCCCGCATCGCCAAGGCCGAGGTCGCGGTGAAGGTCGAGAGCGGGCAGTTCGAGCTGCCCAGGGTGCCCGCGCCGGCCGGGCCTCAGGCCTACGCGTTCAGCGGCACCTTCCACCCCGTTGAGGTCCTCCGCAATGCGGAGCTCAAGAAGGTGCTTCTCTCGCAGGACCAGCCCTTCGATTTCCACGCCATCAGCGTGGAGGCGAAGTTCGACGGGTCCGCGCTCCGCAGCGCGCTCGAGTCCGACCCCGACGGCGACGGACCCCAGCAGCCCATCCCCATGAGCTGGTGGTTCGATGCTGTGAGCGAGGTTGCCTTTGTCGACATCGTCGGTATCGAGGTCGAGAGGCAGATGGTGATCCGCGCCGATGGCAGGCCGGTCGCCGAGGCCCCCGCGGAGCTCCTCGCGGCGCCCCCGGGCCGGTTTGACTCGATCAAGATGTGGACGGAGAACGTGAAGTCTCTGGGCGACGTGCCCGGAGCGGTGGACACCGTCCGGAGCTACGCCGCCGAAGTCCAGAGGCCAGAGTTCTATCCGATGATCGCGGGCGCGGATTGGCTGCCCCCGGAGCGGGCCATCGAGGCCGGCGACCCCGCGGCGCGGCAGAAGCTCATCCGCAAGCTCACCGACGACCTCGCGCAGATCGACGTTGACCTCGCCGATGTCCAAAAGCGGCTCACCGCCGCTGAGAGCGCAGCGCCCAAGGGCCGCGATTCCGAGCGTCAGCCCGTTGGACGGCCCGGAGCGGGTGGCGGCGGGGGCAAGGGAGGCTCCGGCGGTGGGGGGGTAGGCCCGGCACCCACGACCGGTCCCAGGCCCACGCCGGTCGGCAACCCCGCGGCTCTCCGCAAGCGACTGGAGACCCTTACCAAGCGCAGGGAAGACCTCGCCACGCGTCTTGCTGCCCTTGAGCAGCGCACGCCCGACGCCCCCGCAACAGGAGCCGTGCCGGGGGCTCGACCCGAGAGCACGCTGAACGCGCCCTCGATCACGCTCTGGACGCACGATCTGACGGCGCAGCCCGGCGCGTCGTACGCCTACCGCTTCCGCGTGGTCATCAACAACCCTGCCTTCGGGCGAAATCTGCAGCCCGCCCAGGCCGCCCTGGCGCAGAGCTCCACGCTGCGAGGGGAGTGGAGCGAATGGTCCGACGCGGTGCAGGTGGACCCCCAGACGGCCGTATTCATCACGTCCGCTTCCGAGACCGATCCTCTGAACGGGCGTCCCACAGCGAGCGCGGAGCTGTACCAGTTCTACTACGGCTATTACCGCAAGGGCAACACGGGGCTCACCCCCGGCGACCAGATCGCCGCGAGCGAGACGCTCCCGGAGAAGCTCAAGCTCGCCGACCTGAAGAAACTCGACGAGTTCATCAAGGCCAATCAGCCGATCCCCGGTGCAGCGCCGGTTCCGGCGCCGATCGCACCCGCCCCGGGCGGGGGCGGCGGCAAGACGGGCGGTACTCGCATCGATCCGCGCGAGGCCGGCGCTCCCGTGATGCCTGTGACGCCCGAGACGGCGCCCGCGGAGGCGGGGCCCGAGTCGGAGTGGCTGAACGTTGCGGTCGAACGCCACCTGCAGCTTGACTCCGGGCTGATCTTCCTGGACGCGACGAGCGCTCCCGGGAGTGCGGGCGGGGTTGAGGTTGTGGTGGTGGGGGTTGACGGCACGCTCTACGTCCGCACGCCGCAGGCCGACACAAAGAGCCCGCTGCTCGAACGGCTGCGTTCCTCCGCTCAGGTGGGGCTCGCCCAGGGGGAGCTGAAGCCTGCCGAAATCCGAACGCCCCCTGTAGGGTCTGGCAACCGTCCCCCGTCGGGTCCGAAGGTGCCGCCGGCGGGAGGCGGCATGGGCGGCGGTGGCGGCTAAGGCCGCGTTCTCAAGGCGTTAGAACGCTGGGTTGAAAAGAAATGTTTCCCGGCTTGACTGCAAGAGGGCCGGGCCTAAAGTCCTCCCCGCACCTGAGACCGAAATCAGGGGCACGCGACGAGCCGCAAGGCGGATCGCACCGCTCTTTGACAACCGGATACGGACGAATATCTCGCCCCACACGGGCGCGGAGGTCCCCCCCCGGGGTAACCAAGGCGAAGCCGTGTGGGAGCAAAGAAAGCTGCAACTAGATTGAGAAGTTAGTTCGAGTTCTCGAGTGCAGCGCGCAAACAAGGCGATGTGACTCGCCGTCGGCCGCAGCCGCAGGGGTGCGAACGATGGCGGGATGGATTGGTGCTTGTATCCAATCCACGGCAACACGATCGGCACTGTGGTGCGGGCCTTCGGGCCTAAGCCTCGGCGTCCGGTTGGTGTGACCGAACAAGAGCGCATGATGGATGTCTTGGCATCGAGAGGCGACGAAGGACGTTGGAACCTGCGAAAAGCCCGAAGGAGCCGGTAACCAGGCTGTGATCTCGGGATCTCCGAATGGGGCAACCCACCCGCAAGGGTACTTCACTCTGAATGTATAGGGGTGAAGAGCGAACGTGCTGAAGTGAAACATCTCAGTAGGCACAGGAAAAGAAAGCAACAGCGATTCCGTGAGTAGCGGCGAGCGAAAGCGGATAAGCCAGTCGACGAGCGAAGCGTTTGAATGACGCGCCGCAGAAGGTGAAAGCCCTGTAGTCGAAGACTGGTTAGCCCATAGATTAAACTCGGGCTCGGGAAACCCGGGTTGAAGATGGGGGGTCCACCCTCCAAGGCTAAATACTCCTCGATGACCGATAGCGAACAAGTAAGGCGACTGAACGATGAAAAGCACCGCGATGAGCGGAGTGAAAGAGTACCTGAAATCATGCGCTTACAAGCGGTCGGAGCCAGCAATGGTGACGGCGTGCTTTTTGCATAATGAGCCGGCGAGTTAGTCTGTACGGCGAGCCTAAGGCCTGTTCGGGCCGGAGGCGGAGCGAAAGCGAGTCTGATAAGGGCGAGCAGTCGTACGGGCTAGACGCGAAACCTTGTGATCAACCGATGGGCAGACTGAAGGGCGGGTAAAACCGCCTGGAGGGTCGAACGGGTGACCGTTGAAAAGGTCTCCGATGACCTGTCGGGAGGGTTCAAAGTACAATCAAACTGGGAGATAGCTCGTTCTCTCCGAAATAACTCTAGGGTTAGCCTCCGGTGGCAAGCGTTGGGGGTAGAGCTACTGGATGAAGCAGAGGGTCTACCCGACTACTCTCTTCAACCAAACTCCGAATACCAGCGCCCAAGGCCGGGGAGATAGACGGTGAGTGACAATATCCATCGTCAAAAGGAGAACAATCCTGATCGCCAGCTAAGGTCCCAAATCTCTGCTTAGTTCGAAAGGAAGTTGGATTGCAGTGACATCCAGGATGTTGGCTTAGAAGCAGCCATCATTTAAAGAGTGCGTAACAGCTCACTGGACGAGGAATCCAGCGCCGATAATGATCGGGAATAAGCAGGGAGCCGAAGCTGCGGGCTCGTAAGAGCGGTAGGAGAGCGTTGCTATGGCGGCGAAGCCGTGCCGAAAGGCTAGGTGGAGCCGTAGCAAGTGAATATGCCGGCTTGAGTAACGATTAACCAGGTGAGAATCCTGGTCGCCGAATGTCCAAGGTTTCCTGGGGAAGGTCATTCCGCCCAGGGTGAGTCGGGTCCTAAGGCAAGGCCGAAAGGCGTAGTCGATGGACAGCAGGTCAAAATTCCTGCACCCCCGTAGTTAGCAAACTCACGTGCGGATCATGAAGCTCGGAGGCCCTGATAGATGGGCAGGCCCTTGAGGCCGATACCGGGTCGATTGGTTCCCAGAAAAGCGTGAGGGTCGAAGCGGGGCCCGTACCAAAACTGACACAGGTGGACGTGGCGAATAGCCTAAGGCGCGCGAGAGAACGGTCGTGAAGGAACTAGGCAAGTTAACCCCGTAAGTTCGCAAGAAGGGGGGCCTACCCGAAAGGGAGGCCGCAGAGAAAAGGGTCTGGGAACTGTTTATCAAAAACACAGCTCTGTGCCAACACGCAAGTGGATGTATACAGAGTGACGCTTGCCCGATGCCGGAATGTCAAGAGAGTGGGTCATCGAAAGAGAAGCTCGCAATCGAAGCACCGGTGAATGGCGGCCGTAACTATGACGGTCCTAAGGTAGCGAAGTTCCTTGTCGGGTAAGTTCCGACGCGCATGAATAGCGTAATCACTGGACTCCTGTCTCCACGACCGACTCGGTGAAATAGAAGTGGCGGTGAAGATGCCGCCTACCCGCAGCAAGACGGAAAGACCCCGTGGACCTTTACTGTAGACTTGTAGTGACCACGAGCATTTACTGCGTAGCATAGGTGGGAGGCTTTGACGCCCGGGTTCCGGCCCGGGAAGAGCCATCAAGTGAAATACCACCCTGTGGACGTTTGTGGTCTAACCTCGATTCCCGTGAATCCGGGCGAGGGACACTGCATGTCGGGCAGTTTGACTGGGGCGGTCTCCTCCAAAAATGTAACGGAGGAGTACAAAGGTCGGCTCAACACGGATGGAAACCGTGTGACGAGTGTAAGAGCACAAGCCGGCTTTACTGCGAGACCGACGGGTCGAGCAGTTACGAAAGTAGGTTCTAATGATCCTGCGATCCCGTGTGGAAGGGTCGTAGCTCATCGGATAAAAGGTACCCCGGGGATAACAGGCTGATCGCGCCCGAGCGTCCATAGCGGCGGCGCGGTTTGGCACCTCGATGTCGGCCCATCACATCCTGGGACTGAAGGCGGCCCCAAGGGTTCGGCTG
>JADYXW010000086.1 GCA_020853975.1 Phycisphaerales bacterium | reverse complement strand
GAGCGGAGTGACGCACGACGGGAGGCCCTTGCGGATGCTGGTGATCGTGGACGAGTTCACGCGGGAGTGCCTGAGCATCGACGTGGCACGGAACCTGAACAGCGACGACGTGCTGGAGCGGCTGGGGAAGTTGCGAAGGAGGCCGCGGACGATCTCGGTGGACAACGGCCCGGAGTTCGCGTCGAAGGCGCTCGACGCATGGGCCTATCACAAGGGCGTGACACTGGACTTCAGCCGCCCGGGCAAGCCGACGGACAACGCGATTATCGAATCGTTCAACGCGCGGGCGCGGGCCGAGTGCCTGAACGTGCACTGGTTCGAATCGCTGGAAGAAGCCCGGGAGACGATCGAAGCGTGGCGGACGGATTACAATGAGCATCGACCCCGCAGCGCCCTGGGCAACCTGGCCCCCAGGGAGTTCGCTTCAACCGGCCGGGCAAGCCCGGCCGGTTGAAGCCCTCGGCTCTCATCCGATCTGGACCGAAGATGGGGTCAAGACCAGCCGTGCTCGGACTCTCATAGACTCTGGTACGTCAACCGGGGAAAGGTCAGGTCGGCCGCGGTCGCTGTACGCGGCCTTCAACGTCCGCGACATGTCGGACAACGCGCGGTCCACCATCCGCTTGATCGCCCGCAGCGGGTGCCCCGACTCGATCAGATCCTCGACGTTGAACGTGTGGTAGACTGCCGCCTGACGCTCCGGTGTGCCCTTCATCCCCAACTGTTCGCACCAATCCCAGTTCCGGCTGCGCCCGCCGGATCAGTTCTTCAACAGCCTGCCAGGTGGTGGCGACGACCAAGGCCCGGGCGACCACGCCCAGCCGCGGCCCTCCCCCCCACTCTTCACCCCGTGCGCCCGCCCGGGCCGATACAGCGTTGCAGAGGACCATCATGCCCGTCACCGCGCCTTTGCACGCTGTCCACTCGCCCGCCGACCCTGTGTGGGCCAGGCCGATCCTCATCGGGACGCCCGAGAGCATCGCCGGGCTCGTGGCACACCTCTCCAGGCTGCCCGGGGCACCGACCCCGGTCGGCTGCCTGCTCGCGGGGCAGGAGGCCGTGCCGGAGCGCGTGGTCGCGACCCTGGGCGTCCCCGTGCTGGGCTCTCTCGAAGACCTGCCCAGGCTGCACGGGGCTCAGCCCTTCACCGCCGCCATCGTGTCCATCCCCGGGGGCATGCCCGCCGCGACGCTGAAGCTCCGGGCTCAGCTCCGCCAGTTGCACATCGCCGAGCGCGCCGTGCCGCCCCTTGCAGAGATGCTCGCGGCCGCGCCCGTCGCTCGCCCCGGGCTGCCCGGGCCCACCATCGACATGGTGGACCTGATCGGGCGCACACCCTACGGCATCGATCGGCGTGCGGTGGCGCGTGTCATCGAGGGCAAGCGCGTGCTCGTGACGGGGGCGGGCGGGTCGATCGGCTCGGAGATCTGCCGCATCGCGGCGACGTTCCGGCCCGCGCAGCTCGTGCTCGCGGAGCGCTCGGAGAACGCGCTGTTCGAGATCGACCGGCAGATCGCGCGCCGATTCCCCGACCTGCCCAGGAAGGCCCTGCTCCACGACATCACCGACGCGGAGGGGACGCTCAGGCAGTTCGTGGGGCTGCGGCCCCAGACGATCTTCCACTCCGCGGCCCACAAGCACGTGCCCCTCATGGAGGACCACCCCTCACACGCGGTCACGAACAACCTGTTCGGCACCAAGTCGGTCACGGACGCGGCGATGGCGGTGGGCGCCGAGCGGTTCGTGATGATCTCGTCCGACAAGGCGGTGAACCCCACGAGCGTCATGGGCGCAACCAAACGCCTCGCCGAGATGTACGTCCAGCACTGCAACGCCATGGCCCGCGGGCGGCCCGGGCCCACGACCAGCTTCACGATGGTGCGGTTCGGCAACGTGCTGGGTTCGGCGTGCAGCGTGCTGCCGATCTGGGGCGCTCAGCTCGCCGAGGGCGGGCCGGTCACGGTCACCGACCCGCGCATGACGCGGTATTTCATGACGATCCACGAGGCGGCGACGCTGGTGATCCAGGCCGGCGCCATCGACGCCCACGACACCTCCGCCGGGCCCCAGCCCACGATCTTCGTGCTCGACATGGGCGAGGCGATCCGAATCCTCGACCTCGCCCAGCGGTTCGTGGCGCTCCATGGGTTCGAGCCCCGCGTGGGCGGGCACGCGGCGGCGCCGGCCGGCGCACCCGGGCTGCGGCTGTCCGGCCGAGAGATCGACATCCTGTTCACGGGCGCGAGGCCGGGCGAGAAACTCTTTGAGGAACTCGCCTACGACGCCGAGGGGCTGCTCCCGACACCCTACCCCGGCATCCTGGCGCTCGCGGCGTCGGTCCGGGCAGAGTTCGATTCCACCGCGATGATCGCGGATCTGTCCGCGGTGCGCTCCAGCCCAGCGTCCGGGCCGGTCATAGAGATGATTCGGCGGCACGTGCCGGAGATGACCCGGCCCGGCTGATGCCGAACACAAAGCAAACTAAACACGTTGCGGAGTGTTCAATCCGCGTGATAGACTTCCCAATGATGGACAGGTGTTCTGGCCCGGTTCGACAGCCCGCATGAGCGACCGCCAAGCCATCCTGACGCAGACCCGCGCCGCCCGTTCGCAGGCCGAGCAACTGCTCGGAACGCTGTTGGAGTCGCACGGGGCCATCGCCCAGGGCGGGCGTCCGGACCTGTACCGGCGCGTGGTTGGCTCGAGCAGCGTGGAGCAGGCCATCGCCACAACACGCCGCCTGATCGAAACTTACGACCGCATTCTGGCCGAGGCCGAAGGTCGTCCCGCGGGCCAAGTCGCGGAAGTCCGCGTCACCGGCAGGTCGGCTGGCCCCTGGACGGTCGCCGCGGCATATGCAGCGAGCCGCATGGCATGAGCACCGTGAGGCTGGCGGTCAAGAAGTTGCACGAGGCCGCGACCCTGCCCGGTTATCAGACCGCGGGTGCCGCGGGCATGGACATCCACGCCTGCCTGCCCGAGGCCCCCGTGACCCTGCAACCGGGAGCGATCGCGGTAATTCCGACGGGGCTGGCGCTGGCGATTCCGGCGGGCTTTGAGGGGCAGGTCAGGCCCCGGTCCGGGCTCTCGACGAAACACGGCCTGTCCGTGCCCAACGCGCCGGGCACCATCGACAGCGACTACCGGGGCGAGCTCCGCATCGCGCTGATCAACCACGGCAGGGAAGCGTTCACCGTCACGCACGGCATGCGGATCGTCCAGCTCGTGATCGCGCCGGCGGTCCGGGCTTCCATCGAGCTGGCGGACGATCTGGACGAGACGGCGCGCGGCCAGGGCGGGTTCGGCTCCACCGGGCGGCACTAGGATCAGCGATGCAGACGGGCGGATCGTGGAAAGAGGGCTTCGGCCGCCGGCTCGCGTATTACCTCATCGGCATCGCGATCGGGCTGGTGCTGCTGGGATTTCTGCACTCCGCGAAGAAGGGTGCGACGCAGAAGCCGCTCGCACCACCCGCCGCATCTCCATAGGGAGGCTCCCGTGAAACACAGGCACTGGCTGCTGGTCGCGGGGCTGCTCGCCGCGGGCTTCGCGTTCGGGTTCGTGCGGCTGAACGTGGGCTGGTACGCAAACTACGGGCAGACCGACATCTGGGCCGGGGCCATGCTCGCTGGGGCGTGCCTGCTGTGCTGGACGGCGCTGGAACTTGCCAGCCGTCTGATCGACGCGCGTGAGCACCGGTGCGGCTGCGGCTACTCGCTCCGGGGCGTGAAATGCCCGGAGTGCGGGAAGCCGCTCTGAGCCGGCGAGCAGGCGTGGCGCCAAGGCTCGATCCGTTAGACTCCTGTTAGCGTTGCTGCTACAATGGAGCCACGGAGGAATCGAGAGTGACCGCCGCCAAACCTGCGCACCCCGACATGGAACTCAAGCCGCGGAAGTCGCAGTTGCCCGCGCGAGAGATCCGGGTGCGCGGGGCACGCGAGCACAACCTGAAGAACATCGACCTGGCGATCCCTCGGGACTGCCTGATCGTGATGACGGGGCTGTCGGGCTCGGGAAAGAGCAGCCTGGCGTTCGACACGATCTTCGCGGAAGGCCAGCGCAAGTACATGGAGTCGCTCTCCGCGTACGCGAGGCAGTTCCTCGAGCAGCTCAAGAAGCCCGACGTGGACGAGGTGGAGGGAGTGCCCCCCACCATCGCCATCGAGCAGCGCAGCGCCAGCGGCAACCCGCGCTCCACCGTCGCCACCACCACCGAGGTCTACGACTATCTCCGGCTGCTCTTCGCACGCTGCGGCAGGCCCCACTCCTGGGCGCCCACCAAGGTCAAGAAGGACGGCACGGTCCTGCAGCGGGCCGGGACGCCCATCACCGCCACCAGCAGCAGCCAGATCGTGGACTCCGTGTTCGCCTCTGCGGGCGGGACCGGTCGGCTCATGGTCCTGGCGCCGGTCGTGAGGGGCAAGAAGGGCTTCCACCGCGACACCATGGAGGAGCTCTCGGGCCAGGGGTGGAACCGAGTCCGCATCAACGGCGAGATCAAGGACCTGCGCGACCTGCTGAAGGAGCCGGGGGAGAACCCCGCGAAGCTCGGTCGCTACGAGAAGCACACCATCGACGCCGTGATCGACCGCCTGAGCCTCTCGCCCGACTCCCGGCAGAGGCTGGCGGAGTCGGTCGAGGCCGCGATCCGCGTCGCGTCGGGCATCGCGATCATCGCGACCGAGAGCGCCGACGGCGCGTTCTCGGATCGCACGTACTCAACGCTCTTCGCCGACCCCGACCACCCCGAGGTCGCGCTGGAGGAGCTGGCTCCGCGTCTGTTCTCGTTCAACTCTCCCTTCGGCGCGTGCAAGACCTGCAACGGCCTGGGCACGATCCTGGAGATGGACGAGGGGCTGATCCTGCCCGACGCGTCCCTCTCTCTCGCGGAGGGCGCCGTCGCCTGCTGGAGCAAGAACGGGCACTGGAAGGGGTGGTTCGCACGGCAGCTCAAGAAGTTCTGTGCCGCGTACGGCGTGTCGTTCACCAAGCCCGTCTCGCAGTTCAGCAAGGACCATCGCAGACTGCTGCTCCACGGCCCGACGCCCGACGAGAAGGCCCGCGTGAAGGGCTCCAAGTGGAAGGGGGTCATCCCCGACACCATGGGTTGGTGGCAGACCACGGAAACGGAGAACGTCAAGGAGTTTCTCAGCCAGTTCCTCTCGACAAAGCCCTGCCAGACGTGCATGGGAGACAGGCTGAGGCTCGAGGCTCTGCACGTGCTGGTGGAGAGCACCCACCGGGCCGACACGGAGAAGGCCTACTCGCAGACCGTAGTGGGCCGACCCCGCCATGACGGGTCGATGCTCAACATCGCCGAGTTCGCCCGCCTCAACATCCCCGATGCGCTCGCGTTCGTGCACGGCCTGGTGCTCTCACCCGAGCAGGCCATCATCGCCGAGCCCATCGTCAAGGAGATCGCCAACCGTCTGCGCTTCCTCACGGGCGTGGGCCTGGAGTACCTGTCGCTGGACCGGCGCACCGCGACGCTCTCTGGGGGCGAGGCCCAGCGCATCCGCCTGGCCTCTCAGGTGGGCAGCGGGCTTGTCGGCGCGTGCTACGTGCTGGACGAGCCCACCATCGGCCTGCACCAGCGCGACAACGACCGCCTCATCACCACCCTGCGCCACCTCGCGGACATCGGCAACACGGTCCTGGTCGTGGAGCACGACGAGGACATGATCCGCCACGCCGACCACGTCGTGGACATCGGGCCCGGGCCGGGCGTCCACGGCGGGCGGGTCGTCGCGCAGGGCACCGTGCGAGATATCTGCGACAACCCGGCCTCCATCACCGGGGACTACCTCTCAGGGAGGCGGACGATCCCCGTGCCGGCGAAGCGCCGCACGCTGAGCACCAAGACCGCCATCGTTGTGACCGGCGCACGTGAGAACAACCTGAAGGGTATTGACGCGACGTTCCCGATGGGCGGGCTGGTGTGCGTCACGGGCGTCTCGGGCTCGGGCAAGTCCACGCTCGTCAGCGACATCCTGCTCCGCGCCGTCAACGCGAAGCTGATGGGCGCGCGGGAGAAGCCCGGCGCACACACGAGCGTCAGGCTGCCGCCCATCCTGGACCGCGTGATCGAGGTCGATCAGACGCCCATCGGGCGCACCCCCCGCTCCAACCCCGCGACGTACACCGGCTTCTTCGACGACATCCGCAAGGTCTTCGCCCAGACCAAGGAGTCTCGCATCCGCGGGTACGAGGTCGGGCGGTTCAGCTTCAACGTCAGCGCAAAGTCCGGCGGCGGCCGCTGCGAGGCGTGCCAGGGCCAGGGCCTGAAGCGCATCGAGATGCACTTTCTCCCCGATGTCTACGTCGAGTGCGAGGTCTGCCGTGGCAAGCGCTACAACCGCGAGACGCTCGAGGTCGCCTACCGCGGGCGGAACATCTCCGACGTGCTCGATATGACCGTCGAGAACTCGCTCGGCTTCTTCGAGAACCACCCCCGCATCCTCCGATTCCTGCGCTGCCTCCACGACGTCGGGCTCGACTACCTCCAGCTCGGGCAACCCTCCACGCAGCTCTCGGGAGGCGAGGCCCAGCGCATCAAGCTCGCCACCGAGCTCGCGCGGGGCACCAGCATCTTCGGCGCGTGGGACGGCGTCGCCCAGCCCGCCGAGAAGAAGGGCAAGAACGCCAAGGCCGCGCAGGATGACTTGCCCGCCACGGGCGGCGAAGAGCAGAGCGACGACGTGCGCCCCGCCCGCGCCGCACGCGCGTCCACCTCTCCCAACGCCCACACGCTCTACGTCCTCGACGAACCCACCACGGGTCTGCACTTCGAGGACATCAGCAAGCTCGTCAAGGTCCTCCATCGACTCGCGGACGCCGGCAACACGCTCGTCGTCATCGAGCACAACCTCGACGTCATCAAGTGCGCGGACTGGATCATCGACATGGGTCCGGAGGGGGGCGAAGGGGGCGGCCGCGTCCTCGCCTCCGGCACCCCCGAGCAGGTGGCCAGGCACCCCGGGAGCCACACGGGCCGCTATCTCGCCAAGATCCTCGCCTAGGTCCAGCGTCTCAGGGTCGGCCCTTTCTTTGGGCTTTGCGTCATCCGCAGGGGGGGTCTGCCCGTCTATGACTGTGCGGGGCTGTCCGACGCCCGCGCCAGGAGCTTCGCACATGAATACCGCCGCAACCCTTGTCCTCTCCGCCGCCGCGGGCCTCGCGCTCTTCGCGGGCGGCTGCCTCGAGCGGGACGAGACGATCACCGTTCGCTCCGACGGCACCACCGAGTTCGAGTCCGAGTTCCGGGGCGATCTCGAAGACATGAACCGGGGAGACGCTCTGCCCCTCGCGGGTGGCATGTGGCAGGTGAGCCAGTGGGAGACCAAGACGCCCAGCGGCGGCACGGACCATGTCCGCCGCGCGATGGTGAGTGTCGCCCCGGGGGGAGGGCTGCCCGAGAGCTACGCGGGCGCGGGGGACGCGGCGTCGCTCAGGTTCCCAACATCCGTGACGCACGAGCGCCGGGGAGGGGACACCTTCGTGCACTTCTCGCGGGTGTACCGGGCGCGGGTGTACGCGCCGTACAGCGTCTCTCAGCGGGCGCTGGAGCACGACAGCCGCACATCCGAACTGCTCAAGGCCGACCCGCGGACGCTCACGGACCAGGACCGGGTGTCGCTCCTTGGGTCGTTCCGGCGCGTCGAGCTCGAGAAGCAGGCGTGGCAGGTGCGGGCCGCGGCGAACGCGCTCGCCGACCGGCCCCAGGACCTGCGTCTGCGGGTGATGGACGGCGCCCTCAGTCGCGCACGGACCTACGACCTGGCCGACGCGACCAAGCTCATGGCGATGCCACAGTCCGAAGAGCGCGACGCCGCCCTTGCCGCCATCGCGGAGGACTTCCTTTCCATCGTCTCCAAGGACCTTTCCGGTGCGCTGGACCGCGAGAACCTGAGACCCGAAGAACTCGCCGCCGCGACCGCGGCCTTCGAGCTGGAGCGGGCTCGCCGCGAGGTGACGGAGGACCTGCGGGACGAGCGCTGGGAGGTGCGGCTGAAGCTCCCGGGCGAGATCGTCGCCCACAACGCGGACGAGGTCCGCGAAGGCACGCTCGTCTGGACGTTTGATGGCAACGCGCTGTTGGACGCGGACCGCGAGCTGCTGGCGACAAGTCGGATCTCCTCCCCGACCGCCCCGTGAGTGACCCCCGCACGTGGACCCGCATGCACCACTCTCGCCGGCCCGGCCCGCAGGTGAGCTCTTTACAGCCTACCGAGCGCTGGTCTATCGCTGGGCGTGCGCGCACGGGCTGAGGCACGACGCGGCCCTCGATGTCACCCAGGAGAGCTTCGCCCGTCTGCTCGCCTCCACCCCGCGCTGCCCCACCGAAGCGTCGCAGGTCGCCTGGCTGCGGCGCACCGCTTCGAACCTCTCCATCGATACGCGGCGGTTGTCCCGAGCCCGACCCCTTGCCGCAGAACCCTCGCACCACGAGCCGCCGCACGCAGAGCCGGGGCGTCTTGCCCTCGCGATGCGTGCGCTGACCGAGCCTCAGCGGCTGGTGCTGGTCGCAAAGGCGGTCGAGGGGCTGACGTTCGCCCAGGTCGCCGCCGCGCTTGAGATCAGCACACCAACCGCGAAGACCCACTACGCCCGCGCGCTGCGCACGCTGCGCGAGTGCCTGCACCACGAAGGAGTCCCCAATGACTGAAGGCAACTGCGATCGCTGGCACGAGCTGCTCGTGGACGACGCGGCGGGTGAACTCGACGCGTCGCGCCGTGCCGAGCTGTCGAGCCACCTGGGTGAATGCGCCACCTGCCGCGAAACCGCCCGCTCACTGAGCGCCGTCCACGACTCGGTCGCCCGGGCCGCGGGCTCTCACGCGGATGCACTCGCCGCCACGCGTCACCTGCCGGCGCCCGTTGTGGTGCACTCCACTCGCTGGGTGTGGGCAGCCGCGGCGGCGGTGGCTCTGGCATTCACCGGGGGCTACGCCCTCCGCGGGGACCACGCCGGCCCGGGGCCAGGGAAAGACCAGCCCGCGACAGCCCCGCTCGGGAGGGGAGTGGCCGACCGCTACGTAGAACTCTCCGCCCGCCGGGCGTCACTCAGCCCGCTGGCGCGCGCCATGATCAGCGCCGCTCGCTAATGGCGGGATAACACACCGCGGTATCCGTTTCTCCGGATTTGACACGGGCGCTGCGCCGAGTCATGCTGCGCACGGTTGCGTCACGCCATGGAAGGAACGATTCATGTCTGATCTTGTCGGACTGTGGCTTCCCATCATCCTCAGCGCCGTGGTCTGCTTCGTCGCCAGCTCCATCATCTGGATGGCCTCGCCCCTTCACAAGCACGACTACAAGGATCCGGGCCCAAAGGAAAGCCCGCTGCTCGACCTTCTGAAGGCCCAGTCGTTCGAGCCCGGCGTGTACTACGTCCCGTGGTGCGGGGGCAAGGGGAACAAGGACCCTGAGGCCATGGCCCGCGTCAAGCAGGGGCCGTGGGGCATGCTCATCGTTCAGGGCTGCGCCCCGAGCATGGGCAAGATGCTCGGCCTGTGGTTCTTCCACCTCGTGCTGATGAGCATCCTCATCGGGTACGTCGCGTCCAACGCGCTGCCCCACGGCGCGAGCTATCTGAAGGTCTTTCAGGTGGTGGGCGCGACGGGGTTCCTGGCGTTCGCCGGGTACACGCTGCCCCTCTCCATCTGGCACGGTCTGCCATGGTCGCAGGTCCCGGGCCGCATCGTGGACGGGCTGATCTACGCGCTGCTCACCGCGGGCATCTTCGGCTGGCAATGGCCCAAGACCGTTGTCGGCATCCCGATCCCGGGCATGAACTGAGCGGGCCCCACACGCGGTCCCCGGGTCAGGTGCGGGCGGCGCTCACCGTGAGCGAGGCTCGCCCGGACTGCTTGCCCTTGCCGGTAGTCTCGCGGTGCATCGTCTTGGCGCGGTGCTCGCTCCAGTCCGTCACCAGGAGATCGGGCGAGTCCGGCCCATCGTGGAGCCTCACCACGTCGTAAGTGTTGTTGCGCTGCGCGGGCGTGAAGCCGGCCTCGCGGATCAGGCGGCAGAGCACCGCCTCATCCAGGCAGTACGTGGTGCCCGCGCTGCTCACCACGTTCTCCTCCATCATCACGCTGCCCATGTCCGTCGCGCCAAAGTGCAGGCCGAGCTGGCCCACGTGCGGGCCCATCGTGACCCACGATGCGCCGATGGAGTAGATGTTGTCCAGGAACAGCCGCGAGAGCGCCTGCGTGCGCAGATAGTCGACGGCGCCCGAGAGCCTGACGCGCCGCCCAAACTCCGCGGCGCCCGGGCCAAGCTCGCGATAGTCCGCGCCGTCGTTGCGGCCAAAGTCGTGCGCACTCGCGACCACGTCTCCCGGGAACTCGCCCTCCGACGGGTCCCAGTCCGGGACGCGACCCAGGGGCGTGTTCTCTCGCTGGAAGGGCCAGGAGATGAACGCGGTGTAGTGCCCGAAGCCCGAGACGCCCTCTCGCAGGGCCCGGTCCTGCCACTGCCTGACGAGCATCATGTGGTGCACGCGGTCCGCGTGGCCCTCGATGTGCCCGAACATCATCGTGGCGCTGGTGAACATGCCCAGCGAGTGGGCCGCGTGCATCGTCGTGAGCCACGACTCCGCGTCGCACTTGCCCAGGCCGATCTTCCTCCTCACCGGCCCCGCGAAGATCTCACCGCCGCCCCCGGGCAGGGAATCCAGCCCCGCCTCACGGAGCATTGCGAGCACCCAGCGGCACTTCTCGAAGTAGCCCGCGCCGGGCGGACCAAAGAAGTGCACGAACTCGACCATCTCGGGGGGCGAGAACGCGTGCACATGGACGCCCGGGAACTTCTGCTTGATCGAAGAGAGCAGGTCGACGTAGTAGTCCAGGGGAAGGTCGGGGTTCATGCCCCCCTGCATCAGCACCTGCGTGCCGCCGATGGCCACAAGCTCCGCGATCTTCTCGTGCACCTGCTCCTTGTCCAGGACGTAGGCGTCGGCCTCGCCCGCGTCGCGCCGGAACGCGCAGAACGTGCACTTGGCGTTGCAGACGTTGGTGTAGTTGATGTTGCGGTCGATGACGTAGGTCCGCACCGAGTCGCCGTGCACGGCACGGGCTCGCCGGTCGGCCCAGCGGCCCAGCTCGTGCGTGGGGAAGGCGCGGAGCAGCTCGAGCGCCTGGTCCGGGGTGAGCCGGGCCTCGCCCCGCGCCACCGCCCCCAGCAGTCCGGGGTCGTTAGAGGCGAGCGCGGGATATTCCACAGGGGGTGTCAGGCTCATGATGGCTCCCGGGCAGCGTAGAAAGTGCGGCCCCGACTTTCAAGAATCATTGAAACCATCAGGGTTGATAGTACAGTCACATGTCCTTATTTGCTCAGGGACAACCAATGTGCGGACAGGACTCCGATCGCGTAACTGCCGATGCTTGCGTGCGAAATAGAGTTGACAACGCAGTTTTTGCGGGGCCAAGACGTCTCGCTGCCGGCTCCCTCCGAAGGATACTCCATGTTCAGACGTTCTTTTGTGCTCGGGGCGGCGGTGGTCGGGCTGGCGGCCGTTTCGGCCTTCGCGGACATCCTCACCCTGAACTCAGTGTCCGATAACACGATGTGGCAGAATGCCACGGGTGGTATCTCGAACGGCGCCGGCGACTCCATGTTCGTGGGGACCAATGACCTGGGGATCATCCGCCGCGCCCTGGTGCGCTTTGACACCTCGGCGATTCCTGCGGGCTCGGTGGTGACCGCGGTTCAGGTCAAGCTGTACATGTCGCGGACCACGGCGCCGACGAACTCGGTCACCATCCACCGCGCGCTGGCGATGTGGGGGGAAGGCACCTCGAACGCGCAGGGCGGCGAGGGTGGCGGGTCGGTCGCGACCACCAACGACGCCACCTGGACTCACAGGCTCCACCCGCTCTTTCCGTGGAGCACCTCGGGGGGCGACTTCGTCGCGTCTCCCAGCGCCACGCTGAGCGTCGGCGGCATCGCCACCTACACCTGGAGCTCAACCCAGCTTGTCGCCGACGTGCAAGGGTGGATCGACACCCCGGGGACCAACTTCGGCTGGATCCTCAAGGGCGACGAGACGCAGCCCCACACCGCCAAGCGCTTCAACGCGAGAGAGTCCGGGGTGGCGGTGCCCCAGCTCATCATCACCTTTACGCCCGGCGCCGCGTCAGGGGCCTGCTGCCTCCCGGACACGAGCTGCCAGGTGCTCTCGCCCACGGCGTGCGCCTCCGCCGGCGGCACCTACCAGGGCACGGGTGTGCCCTGCGGCCAGAATACCTGCGTCGGCGCCATCGGCGCCTGCTGCATGCCCGACGGCTCCTGCTCGGTCCAGACCCAGGCCGACTGCACCAACCAGGGCGGCGTCTACAGGGGCAATGGGTCCACCTGCACCGCGGGGCTCTGCCCCGTCTCGCTCACGCCTTTTGTCGACGCCCTGCCCCTGCCGGGCGTTGCCCAGCCCATCCAGGGTCAGCCCGGCGGCGCCGCCACCTACGACGTCCCCATCCTCCGCGTACACCAGCAGCTCCACAGAGACCTACCCCCCACGGTCGTCTACGGCTATTACGGCCAGTACCCCGGCCCCACCATCGAGGCCACCCGTGGCCTGCCCGTCAACGTCACCTACCGCAACGAGCTGCGCGACGATCAGGGCAACTTCCTGACGGACCACGACCTCGATGTTGAGACCTGCATGCACGGCCCCGCTGAGCGTGGCACCGCGCCCGCGACCGTCACCCACCTCCACGGCGGTCGGGTCGACTCCATCTCCGACGGCCAGCCCGAGCTCACGCAGCTCCCCGGGCAGAGCTCACCCGTCTACGTCTATCCCAACAACCAGGACCCGGCGACGATCTGGTATCACGATCATGCGCTGGGAACGACGAGGCTGAATGTCTACATGGGGCTTGCGGGGTTCTACCTCATCCGCGACGCGCAGGAACAAGCCCTTGGCCTGCCCAGCGGGGCGTACGAGGTGCCCCTGGCCATCCAGGACCGGTCGTTCGCGGCGGACGGCAGCCTGCGCTATCCCACGATGGGCCAGGGAGACGATCACTACTTCGGCGACACCATGCTCGTGAACGGCAAGGTCTGGCCCTTGATGGAGGTCCGCAGGGGCAAGTACCGCTTCCGCATGCTCAACGGCTGCAACTCGCGCACGCTTACCCTGGCCCTCTCCAACGGCCAGCCCATGTGGCGCATCGGTACCGAGGGCGGCCTGCTCGCGGCGCCCGTTGAGGTGACCAGCATGACGATCTCGCCCGGCGAGCGGGCGGACATGGTCATCGACTTCGGCCCGCTCGAACCCGGCACCGAGGTCCTGCTCGTGAACTCCGCGCCCGCGCCCTTCCCCGGCACCCCGGGAGTGGGCGTCATCCCCAACGTCATGAAGTTCGTGGTGCAGGAAGAGACCGGATCACTGAACCCCCTCCCCCAGACGCTGCGCACGATCACACCGATCCCGGAGGGCTCCGCCGCCCGCACACGGACGTTCATGCTGGAGCGCATGAACCACCCGTGCATGGGCTTCATGTGGACGATCAACGGGCTGATGTGGGACGACATCACCGAGTTCCCACGCTTCAACGACGTCGAGATCTGGTCGTTCGTCAATAACTCGGGCGTCGTCCACCCGATGCACATCCACCTTGTGCAGTTCCAGGTGCTGGACACGCAGGCCTGCACCATCGTCAACGGCGTGGTAACGCCCGTCGGCCCCCGAGTGCCCCCCCTGCCCGAGGAGGCCGGCTGGAAGGACACCGTCCGCGCCATGCCCTTCCAGGTCACGCGCGTCATCGCCCGCTTCGACGGCTTCGGTGGAACGTACCCCTACCACTGCCACATCCTGGAGCACGAAGACCACGAGATGATGCGGCAGTTCCGCGTCACCTGCTGGGTCGACATCATCGGGCAGCCCCGCGACACCATCAAGCCCTACAACGGCACAGCCAGCTTCTTCGCCGACGCGACCGGCGCCGGAACCCTGACCTACGAGTGGCGCAAGGGCACACAGGTCCTGACCAACGGCGTGACGCCCCACGGCTCGACCATCTCCGGCGCCACCACCTTCAACCTGCGCATCACCAGCCTCCGCCCCGAGGACGCCGGCGGCTACCGCTGCATCGTCCGCGACCAATGCGGCCCGCTCTCGTCGCGCACAGCGACCCTCACCGTCTTCCCCACCTGCGACCCGGACTTCAACGACGACGGGAACAGCGATCAGGACGATGTCGCGTACCTCGTGAACGCGATCGCGGGCGGGGCCAACCCGAACAACCGTGACCTGGACTTCAACCGCGATGGAAACGTCGATCAGGACGACGTCGCGGCCCTGGTGAACGTCGTCGCCGGGGGCGGCTGCCCCTGAACCCCCCCTGTCCCCCGGCCGGCCGGGGGCTTGCGGCCCGTGGTATGCTGCGGCGGTCGGGAATCGCCCGTCCGGAGCCGTCCACGATGCAGAGGTCCCGCGCCTTCACCCTTATCGAACTTCTCGTGGTCATCGCGATCATCGCGTTGCTCATCGGCATCCTGCTGCCCGCACTGGGCAAGGCGCGCGAGGCGGGGCGATTCGTCGTCTGCCGCTCGAACATCCGCCAGGTCGGGCTCTCGATGTTCACCTACGCCGCGGACTACAAGGTGATCCCCGGGGCCTACTGGCAGGGGCCTCAGAACCTGGACTGGTGCGGCAGGAACAACACCCGCTACACCAGCAACCCGGCGCTGTGGCGGCACCCCATCATGACGTCCGTCCTTAAGGACTACATGACGACCGACGTCACGTTCATCTGCCCGACGGGCAAGCGCCCGAACCAGTGGTTCGACTACACGATGATCATCCGGCTCGCGGGGGCCAAGGTCGACGCCCCCTGGCACATGAGCTATCCCGAGCGCCCGAACGTCGCCAACTCCACGCGAGTCTTCTTCCAATCAATCCCGCTCCTCATCGAAGAGGATGATCGCTGGTACAACACCCAGGTCGACGACGGGTCGTTCGCCAACCTCGACCAGTTCTCGTCGCGGCACACCAGGTCCTGCAATATCGCGTTCCTCGACGGGTCGGTGAACGGCCTGAAGCTCCCCAAGGGCGGAAACGACCGCATCGAGGAAGCTGCGGACCTGACCGCCAACCACCTCCGCCTCCACGCCCGGAACCTGCGGTACAACGTGGGCAGCTCCGCGGCGAACGAATGGGGCTGGGTGAACACCCCGCGATAGCCCGCGGCACGAAGCCCGCGCCCCCAGGGGGCGGCGCCCCCGAGCACCGCACGCGGCGGAACGGCTCCGCTCGCCCCGTTAGCCGTTTGGGAGGGGATGGCCCGCAGCCGGAGTTGGGGCTGGCGGATTTGCCCGGTGTCGGCTGGCTGCTACACTTCCCGCCCGGCACACGCCCAATCGGAGGCGGGGCCGATTTCGAGTACTGGAACGCCAATGCCCACGATCAACCAACTGGTCCGCAACCCCCGCCGCCCGCTCCCGCGCAAGTCCAAGGTCAAGGACCTGGTGGGCGCGCCTCAGCGCCGCGGGGTGTGCCTGATCGTCCGTACGACCACCCCAAAGAAGCCCAACTCGGCGCTCCGAAAGATCGCCCGTGTGAGGCTCTCCAACGGCAAGGAAGTCACCGCGTACATCGGCGGCGAGGGCCACAACCTGCAGGAGCACTCGATCGTGCTCGTCCGCGGCGGGCGCGTGCGCGACCTCCCGGGCGTTCGCTACCACATCGTCCGCGGCACGCTGGACTGCCTGGGCGTTGAGGGCCGCAAGAAGGGCCGCTCCAAGTACGGCGCCAAGCGCGGCAAGTCGGCCTGAGCAACGGTCTCGTTCTTTCTTTTTCCCGGTTCGGTAACGGCAGTAATCGGCGTCGGAACACCCGACCACGCCGGTGAACGACACGCGGGCGACCGCGACAGCCAAAGGAGTTTCACATGGGCGGCAAGCGATTCACCAAGGCAGAAACCCAGCTCAGGCCCGATCCCCGCTACGGCGATCGGACCTTGGCCCGCTTCGTCAACTGCGTCATGCAGGACGGCAAGAAGGCCACCGCCCAGCGCGTGGTCTACGACGCGTTCGACATCATCGCCAAGAAGCTCGAGAAGGAGACCTCTCCCGAGGCCCCCAAGACCCCCCTGGAGCTCTTCCAGCGGGCCCTCGAGAACGTCAAGCCCTTCGTTGAAGTCCGCAGCAAGCGCATCGGCGGCGCCAACTACCAGGTGCCCATGCAGGTCAACCGCACCCGCCAGCAGAGCCTCGCGTTCCGTTGGCTGCTCGAGGCGATCCGCGGCGAGAAGGGCCGCCCCATCTCCGCCCGCATGGCCGACGAGCTCTACGCCGCGGCCCGTGGCGAGGGCAAGGCCATGACCACGCGCGACCAGACGCACCGTATGGCCGAGGCCAACCGCGCCTTCGCCCACTTCGCGAACTGAACGCGGATTTCCAGAGTCCTCTCAGGCCCCGCCCGCGCGGGGCCTTTTTTGTTGGCGGGAGCGTCGCAGTCACAAACGAAAGGGGCCCGCATCCGGTAAGGGACGCGGGCCCCGCGAGGCCGTCGGGGGTGTGGCTCTTTCAGCCGCAGCCCGCGGTGAAGCAATCCAGGAACTCGTGCAGGTCGTCGAGGGTGGTCTCGCCATCGCCGTTGAAGTCGGCATCACCCTCGATGAAGTCGCGGAGGAAGGCATCGACGTCGTCGCGGCCGAGGCTGCCGTCGTGGTTCCAGTCGCAGGGGCAACTGCGGCGGTCGCAGGTGTCCTTGCCGCACTCGGTGCCCTCGCCCCGGAACACGCCGTTGGCCTCGGCGCAGCGGGCGCGGGTTGCCTGGACGCAGGTCACGCCGTCGTCGGTGCGGACGCAGCACGCGCCGCGGGGCGTGCAGGTGTTGATCGCACACACCGAGCCATTGCCGCGGTAGGTGCCGCTGCGTTCGGCGCACTGGGCCTCGGTGAGGATGAGGCAAGTGGTGCCGTTGGGAGTGCCGGCGACGGGCACGCAGCAGGCGCCGGTGGGTGCCGGGTTGGGGCAGGTGTCATTGCCGCAGGCGGTGCCGTTACCGCGGTAGGTTCCTCCCTCCGCGGCGCACTTCGCTTCGATGAGAACCACGCAGACGAGGGTGCCCGCGGGGCTGCGGACGCAGCAGGCGCCGGTCGGGGGCGGCGTGGGGCATGAGCCAGGGCCGCAGACCGTGCCGTTGCCGCGGTAGGTGCCCTGGCGCTCGGCGCACTGTGCCTGGGTGAGGACGATGCACTCGGTGCCGCCGGTGGCGGTGCGGACGCAGCAGGCGCCGCGGAACATGAAGGCGCAGGTATCGTTGCCGCAGGTCGTGCCGTTGCCCCGATACGTGCCCTGCTGGGCGACGCACTGAGACTCTGTGAGCAGCACGCAGGTCACACCGCCGGTGGCGGTGCGGAGACAGCAGGCCCCGCGGGGCTGGGCGCAGATGTCGTTGCCGCAGACCGTGCCGTCACCCCGGTAGACGCCTCCCCGGGCGGTGCAATCCGTATGTGGCAGCACGACGCAGGTAATCGCCCCATTCGCGGTGATGCAGCACGCGCCCGTCTGTGCGTGTGCTGGCGACGCGAGCGCACCCACGCCCACGGCGGCAACGCAGCACAGCCGAGCCCACAACCTCTTCAGATTCATGCAAGCCTCCTGGGTCGTGCCCAGTGTTCGCCAAGCCGGCTCAGACCCCTGTGTCCCGGCCTGTGGTAATCTGCACAGAACCAAACGTGGCGGGAATCCCCTGCTTGCCATCAGTCCGGAAATATTCCTGGCCAATGACCGTTGCCCCCAGCCCCACACCGCTCCTTCATGAAACCCAAGCATCGCAAGCCCCCGCCCGGCCTTCCCACAAGGGGTGCCGAGCCCCCCCCGGCACCGCAACCTGCGGTGCTTGCGTGCCTGACGCTGGCCCTGCTTGCCTCCGGGGCCCTCGCCCTGGGGCACCTAACGGCTGAAGGCCTGCCCGGCTGTGGGCGCGGGGGCGGCTGCGACGCCGCGGCCGCAAGTGCGCTGGGGAGAGCCCCCCTGCTGGGGTGGCCGATGTCGATCGTGGGAACGGCGTACTTCCTGGGCCTATTGGCCGCCGGGGTCTTGGGGCGGGGGGTTCTCTCCCGAGGAATCGCGCGCGTGGCGCTCATGGGGGCCGCGTGGTCGCTGGTCATGCTGGGAGGGCTGATCCAAATCGGGCACGTGTGCGTCTACTGCCTGGTCGTACACGGGGCAAACCTGGTCATGGCCTCTCTGCTGATCCGGCGCTTTTCGATGCTCCCCGCGAGGAGTCCGCGCCGACAGGTGGCGGTGGCTCTCGCCCTTGGTGTGGCCTCGCTCGCGGGGCTGCTCGTCGCGGACCGGCAGGCGGCCTCCCGCGCCCAGGCGGCGGCGGAGCGCCGGCTCGCCGAGTCTACCGCCGCGATGACGTCTCAGACGTCTCCCCCGGCCGGTGCCGGGTTCGAGGGGCGTTTCCGGCGTGGCCCAAAGGAGGCAGTAGCGCGGCTTGTCGTCTTCACGGACTATCAGTGCCCCGACTGCCGCATGGTCGATGCACAGATTGAGGACCTCGCGGCGGACCCTCGCGTGAGCGTCTCGGTCAAGCTGTTCCCGCTCAACGAGGACTGCAATCCGAACGCGCCGGGGCAGTATCACGCGAACGCGTGCTGGGCGGCGCGCGCCGCGGAGGCCGCGGGGAAGTTGGGCGGCAACGACGGCTTCTGGCGGATGCACCGGTGGCTGTTCGGCCGTGGCGGCGCGTTCACCGAGGCAGAGCTGCGTGCGGCGTTGCCCGGGCTGGGGTTCGAGCCCGCCATGTTCTCACGCCTGATGGAAAGCCCCGAGGCTATCCGCGGCGTGGAGGCGGACGTGCGCGAGGGAGTGTCGCTGGGCATCAGCCAGACGCCCATGATCTTCATCAACGGGATGGAACTTCGGGGCTGGAATGCGCCGGGCGGGGTAACTCGCGCGGTCCGCGCGGTTCTGGACTCCTCGCCCGCCCCCGCAACAAGCAGCGCGGATTCGCCCCAGGACGCGATCGCTCGGTACATGGCCGATTGGCGGGCCTCACCCACGGTGGCGCTCCCGCCCGCGGTCCTTCGCAACGGGCTTGGGCGCGAGACCGCGCCCGTCACGGTGGTGCTGATCGGCGACTACCGCGAGAAGACCTGCGCGGAGGCGGACGGGCTGCTGCGCGTCTTTACGAGCGGGCCCGAACCCACGATCCGCTACCACTTCGTGCACTTCCCCGTGGAGGCCGCCTGCAACCCGGCGACCACGCTCACACGCCACCCGGGCGCCTGCCTCGCGGCGCGAGCGGTGGAAGCCGCGGCGGGCGTCGACGGGCAGGAGGGCTTCTGGCGGATGCACGACTGGCTGATGCGAAACCAGAACCTGCCCTTGGATGAGCCCGCGCTGCGTCAGGCGGCGGCGGAGGTCTCGCTGGACCCGGGCCTTTTCATGGAGGCTCTGGCCCAGCCCTTCACCTCTGAAAACGTGGCCGCCGACGCGGCCGCAGCGAAGTCGCTGGGCATCACGTCGATCCCGATGATCTTTGTGAACGGCAGGCACGCGCCGCGCTGGAAGTACCAGGCCGAGAACCTGCTCGGACGGATGATCATGGAAGCCGCGGGGCAGTAACCTCCGCGTGGGCGTTCAGGAGTTCACTCGCAAGGTGCGTGCGCCCCCTCGTTCGGACGATGCCGTCGGCCCTGCCCGCCTCGGCCAGGGCTCGGAGCAGTTCGTCATCATCGAGCATGCGCGTGGCACTCGGCGCGGACCGGGTGAGGGTCTGGATCGCCCCTCGCGGCGCTGCCGTCCGCGTCGGCCCGGGTGTGGCCAGGGCGGAGCCTTCTGCTGCCAGAAGGGCGCTCGGCGTTGACTGCCCCGGGTCGGTATCCGGCGTGGAGAGCATCCGTGCGCCGGCGACGACCAGGCCGACGCACGCCATCGAGCTTGCCCAACGCCTCAGGAGCCGTCGGGCGGGCGCGTTCGCAGCGCGCGTGCGCAGCGAGGGGAGGTCTCGCTCCATGCGGGCACGGGCCGAGGCGGAGAGTCGTTCTGTGTGCTCGTGGTTCATGGCAACATCCTCGACACGGCGGTTCTCAGGCCCTCCATCGCGCGGCGCACTCGCCCGTGGACCGCGCCGCCGCTTACTCCCGTAGCGAGCCCGGTCTGGTTCAGGGTGCGGTCTTCGATCACGCGGGCCCGCAGCGCCTCGTAGTCAGACAGCGGCAGGTCGGCGAGCAGTCGCTCCAGGCCCCGGACCGTTCTGCCCGCGTCCGGCCCGGCCCCGGCCGTCTCCGGGCGGGACGCCTCCCGCTCGCGTCGCGCGCGCCGTCTCGCGGCTCGCAGCCGGTCGATCACCACGCGCAGCGTCGTGCGGTACATCCACGAGGCGAGCGCCGCGCGTGATGAGAGCACCGGCAAGCCGGTGGCGACCCGCAGCATCGTGTCCTGGGCGGCGTCGAGCGCGAAGGACTCGTCCCGCCCGCTGGCGGCGATGGCCAGCCCCACGACCCTCGCGTACCAGGCCCGGTAGAGCGCCTCGAACGCGCCCGCGTCGCCCGAGTGGATGGCGCGCGTCAGCGCCGCTGTCGCCTCGTCGGACGCGTCGACGACCGACGACGCACTCGGACGGGGGCTGGGCGCAGCCTCCCCCGCAGCGAGGTCAGCGATCGGGCTTGCCAGAGGCACGGAGCTCATCGATGATCGCTCCCAGCACGTCGCGGGCCCGGTCCACCGAGCCCTGCTCGCCCGTGATGATAAGGCTGCCTTCCTTGCTCGGGTCGGTCGCGAGCGTGAGGCCCATGGCGCGGCAGACGCCCCGCGCCGCGGCCGCCACGTTCGCCGCCATCGCCGGGGTCGACAGTTCGCCGATCGCCAGGGCGACGGCGACTGTCGGGCCCGGACCGGCTGGGGCGCTGGGCGCATCCTCAGCACCGGAGGCCAGCATCTCATACTGCTGACGGGCGACATCGTGCTCGATCTGGGCCATGCGCATGGCGGACTCCGCCGCGGCCAACCCCGCCGCCGCAGCGTGCTTGTCCTCTTCGGAGATGCCCCCGGAGTCACGCAGCTTGCTCGCACGATCGGCACGCTGCGCCGCGTCGTTGAGCTCTCGCTCACGCGCGCCCAGGATGACCTGTGCCTTGGCCATCTGGGCCTTCGCTTGGGCGAGCGCCGCGGGGGATGGCATGCTCAGCCGCACCGAGTCACGACGCCGCGTCACATCGCGGCGGATGGAGTCGACAACGCTCGAGATCGCGGCGAGGGTCCGCGGGCCGGCGCGGACGATGAGCAGCCCGGAGTCTTTGTGGAACTTCAGCTCGGGCTTGCCCTCGGTGGCCTCGTCGGTCATGGCGAGCGTGGCCTCGACCGCCGCCAGCACCACCTCGGGGGACTCGTGCACGCCGACGCCGCGCGGGTCGTTGGGATCGGCCTCGATGACCTGCTTGAGGGAGAAGACTTCGATGCGCTGGAGGTCCGCGTTGGACTCCGGGGTCGGCTGGGTCGCCGGCGGCAGGGTCGGGCGGGCCCGGTAGTCGACCAGCCACACCAGGGCGCCCGAATCAGTCGGCCGCCCGATGTCCTTGATGAGCCATGCACCAACATCCTCTCCCGCGGCCCGGATGGACTCCACCGCGGCGCTCAGAGTCACATCCCGCAACTGGATCGGCGCGAGCTCCACGCGGGCGGCGGCCTTCGAGACCACGATGTTCACCGGCTGCGCCGTCGCCGCGGCCCGGAGCGCGAGGGCGTACTGCTCCACCGTCCCTCCCGGGAACTCGACGGAGATCGTGGGCTGGGGTGCCAACGTGGGCTTCATCTGCACCACCGGCTGTTCCGCGGCTGGGGGCTCGCCAGCGGTGCTCTGGGCAACTGCCGCGCTTGCGAGACCCGCAGCGAGAACGAGAGACACGATGAATCGTGAGCGGGCGGAACGGTTCTGCATGGGCGTGGCTCCGGGCCCTCGGGACACGCCCGGGGTCGCAGCAAGAACGCCGCCAGAGGGAATATCCGGCGCGGAATCGCCCCCTCCTCGCCGCAAAGTTCTTCGCGGCAACCGCTTCGGGCCGATAGACCTCCCGCCATGGGCTCCCGGCTTTCCGTGCGTCACAGCGAGCCCGCCCCGAGCGAGGCGGACCTGCCACCCGCCCTCCAGAGGCTGCTGGAGCGGTTCATGGTGTATCTCCGCGTGGAGTGCGGGCTGAGGCCCGCATCTGTGGAGGCCTATCGCTGGGACGTGACGCTACTGTTTGCGGATCTGGCCGCGGCCGGGGTGACGGACGTCTCCGGAGCGACGCCCCGCCACCTCGCGGACCATCTGGCGGCACTGAAGACCAGAAGGCTGATGTCGGGCACGTCGGTCATCCGGCATTTGGCGACGATCCGCGTGCTCTGCCGCTGGGCGCTGGCGCAGGGTCTGGTACAGCAGGACCCTTCGACGGTGCTCGACCGGCCCCATCGCTGGAAGAAGCTGCCCGAGGTGCTGTCACCCGCGCAGATGCGGGCGCTGCTGGCAGAGGCCGCCCGCCCGCCGGCCGAGGGCCCCCCGGGCCTGTGGCTGCGCGACCGCGCGCTCATGGAACTGCTCTACGCGTGCGGCCTGCGCGCCTCCGAAGCCGCGGGTCTGTGCGTGGATGATGTCGCGCGAGGCCTGCCCGCGCTGAGGGTCACGGGCAAGGGCGGGAAGCAGCGTCTGGTCCCGGTCGGCGAGCCGGCCCGGGCCGCGGTGCAGGAGTATCTGGCTGAGTGCCGCCCGCTGCTGGTGAAGCCCGACGTCGGTGACGCGGGGAGGCTGCTGCTGTCACGGTCCGGGCGGCCCTTGGAGCGGGTGGCGATCTGGCAGATCGTCTCCAGGCTCGCCGCCCGAGCGGGGCTGAAGGGTGTGCACCCCCACACGCTGCGTCACTCGTTCGCGACGCACCTGCTGGTCGGCGGGGCGGACCTGCGCGTTGTCCAGGAACTGCTCGGACACGCCGACATCGCGACCACGCAGGTCTACACGCACGTGGACAGCTCGCGGCTCAAGAGCGTGCACGCGAAGCACCACCCGCGCGCATAGACGGCCTAGAACTTCGACGCCAGGGCGTGCGCCTCGTCCGCGAGCTTGCGCACGGGGTCGGCGGGGTCGGCGGGGATGGGGGTGGGCTTCTCGATCTTCACGGTGCCTGACTCCACACAGTACTTCGCGAACTTGCCCGCCCCGACGCGCTCCTTGACAACGCCGTAGTCCGTCCTCTCGCTCATCCAGACCTGGCCGACTAGGCAGATCACCACGCCCGAGACCGACTTCCCGACGACGTCCTGCTGCACGATGAACTCCGTCGCGTCCGCACCGATGCCGACGACGTTTGTGATGATGATTGGCACGCGGAAGATGTCCCGCTGCGCCGGGAACGTCCCCTGCAGATGCACCCAACCCTCGTCGAGATAGAGGTCGGAACTTGTGCTGGAAGGATTGACGCCACCCTGGGTGCCGCCGAAGACCGCTCGGTAGTCCGTGCTGGGCTGCTCCACGACCCAGAGCGCGACGCCGTCCTGATCCTTGCCGACTCCGCGCACGATGCGAACCTTCGTGATCGGCTTGGTGGGCATGGGCACCCTGCCCGGGCGGCCCTGAGCGACCTGCTCTTTCGGGGCCGCGGCGGGAGGCTGGCCTTCCCTGCTGCTACGGCAGGGGCTGCACGCGGCGCTCACCATGAGCAGCGTCGTCGCAAAGGCGAGCGGGAGTTTCCGGGTCATGTTGAGAGTCCCCCTTCGGCCCGCGCTCTGGGGCCGAGCATCAGCGACGTAAACTCGCCCGCCACGATCACCGCCACACCGGCGACGATCGGGTTGGCGTACACCGCGCGCAGAGCATACACCGCCATGGTGCCCGCCACCATGAGGGCGATGACCACGAGTATCCCGGTCCAGCGCGCTACCGGACGCCCTGCGAACGAAGAACCGAGGATTGCTCCCACCACCGCAGCGATCGCCAGAGCGGCGCGGTCCGCCGCGGGCCCGGGGCGCACTACAGACCACCCCTGCGCCAGTTGCTCCACGAGGGTGGCCATGATCTGGCACCCCGGCACGACGCGATCGTCGCGGAGCTTGACAACGTCACCCGTCGCGGCGCGGGCGTCTCCCACGACCACGATCTTGCCTTCGCACCACGCGCGGAGGTCCGCGTCGGTCGCCCTGAAGAGACGGTCGTAGGTCATGGTCGCGTCGTCGAGAGCGGGCGAGGGCGGCACGAGGGCCTTCATGAGCCCCACGGTGTCTCCCCGGCGCAACCCCACACCCGGGGAGTCCTCCTCCGCGGGCTGGACACTGAGCGTCATGACGCCGAGCACCTTCTGGTGCTGCAGGACGGCCCCGGACTTCCCGGGCCGCGTGAAGTAGAGT
Source organism: Phycisphaerales bacterium (assembly GCA_020853975.1). Classification (GTDB taxonomy): domain Bacteria; phylum Planctomycetota; class Phycisphaerae; order Phycisphaerales; family UBA1924; genus RI-211. The sequence continues at coordinate 22,542 of JADYXW010000086.1, read as the reverse complement.
TGCACCAGGTCGGTCCCCGGTGCGAGATCTATGGCGGGGTCCCAGCCCGGGGCCTCGAACGCGGCGAAGGCCCGGAGGGCCAGAGACGGGAAGGGCGGCGCCGGGCCTCGCCTCGCGAAGAGATGCGAGACGGGATCGCCCGCGAGGTCCGTTCCCTTGCTGATCCCGCCGAGCGGAACACCGGACCCATCGAGCATGAACGGAGCAACGTCCGGCGCCGCCGCGGGGTCGATGGGCCAGGTTCGCACCGCCGACACCACTCTCACCCCCGAGGCCTCCGCCTCCCGCATAGCGCTCTGCAACCCAGCGTCATGCGCGGAGGACGCGCGAAAGACCAGGTCGAGCGCCACCACCCGGGGCTTGGCGCGGGCCAATCTCCTCAGCATCTCCGCGTGCACAGGCCTCAGGCCCGTCCCATCGCTCGTAACGCCCCGGACCCCGGCGAGCTCCGCGAGCTGCCCGGGCTCCGATCCGTCCGCCAGCACCAGCACACGGGCGGTGTCGAACCGCGCCACCGGGCTGCCGGCGCGGGCGACGAGCAGATGGTCGAACGTCGTGCCCAGGGACGTCCACTCGAAGAGCGCCGGGAGCACGAGGTATCGCGAGGCGAGCGCCGTGAGCACCCAGACCAGCGCCATCGCCGCCAGGGGCTGCCGCCTGGCCAAGCGTCTGGCCCGGGTACGGACGACGTAGAGCGTGTGGTCGCGTCGGGCGAGGATCGGCCTGGCGTCGAGGTAGCGCCTCAGGTCCTCCGCCAGGTCCGACGCGGACGCGTATCGACGGCCGGGCTCGTCGGCCATGCAGCGCAGGACGATGGTTTCAAGGTCCGGGGAAAGGCTGGGGTCAACCTCGCGCAGCCGGCGGGCCCGCACCTGGAACAGCCTTGGCAGGTCGGCGGGGGAAACGCCCGCGGCACCGATCTCGCGAGGCAAGCAGCCGGTCAGGAGCTCAAAGAGCACGACACCCAGGCTGTAGACGTCGGACGCGGGGCCGAGCTCGGGCGCCCCCGCCGCCTGCTCGGGGCTCATGTAGTCGGGCGTGCCCACGACCGCCCCGTGCTGGGTGTAGACGGTCTTGTCCGCGAGCGTGTGCGAGAGCGCGCGGGCGACACCGAAGTCGATGACCTTCGGGAAGGGCTCCTCGCGCGCGTCAGGGCGACAGACCAGGATGTTCGCGGGCTTGAGGTCCCGGTGCACGAGCCCGCGGGTGTGCGCGTGGTGCACCGCCTCGCACACGGGCACCAGAAGGCGGACACGCTCCGCGACGCCGAGCCCCCGCGAGGACGCGAACTTGCCCAGGGGCTCTCCTGCGACGTGCTCCATCACGAAATAGGGACGGCCGCCGGGCGCCACGCCCGCGTCGAAGATGCGCGCGATGTGCGGGTGTTCGAGCACGGCGAGCGCCTGCCGCTCCTGCTCGAAGCGGGCCACAACGGCGTGGGAGTCCATGCCGGGCTTGATGACCTTGAGCGCGACGCGCTGGACGAAGGGCTCGCGGCGCTCGGCGAGGAAGACGACGCCGAACCCGCCTTCCCCCAGAACCTCCAGCAGCCGGTAGGGGCCGATATCCTCCCCGGGTGAAGTGCCGGCGGGCGTTGGTCGGGTCGTCGCGTCGGGCCTGGGCGCGCCGCGAGGCGGAGGCGTGGGGTCGTCTTCGCCCATCGTCGGGGCCCCCGGTTCCCCCGGTCAGTCGTGCCGGAGCGCCACGATGGGGTCCGCCATCGCCGCCCGGCGGGCCGGGTAGAGGCCAAAGACTAGCCCCGTCGCGGTGGCGACCGAGAAACTGACGAGGATCGACCAGAGCGTGATGGCGGTGGGCATGTTGGGCGCGGCCCAGCCCACGAGCAGGCTGCCCCCCACCCCCACCGCGACGCCGATGCCTCCCCCGATCGCGGAGAGCACGCTGGTCTCGACCAGGAACTGCCAGAGGATGTGCTGGCGCGTAGCGCCCAGGGCCCGCCTCACGCCGATCTCGCGGATGCGCTCGGTGACGCTCGCGAGCATGATGTTCATGATGCCGATTCCGCCCACCAGCAGCGAGATGGCCGCGATGGCGCCGAAGATGAGGTTGAAGGTCAGGGCCGTCTTCCGCGCGTTCTCCAAGAGCTCGTAGGGCACGATGAGCCCCACGTCGGTCTGGTTCCGGTGGCGCGTCTTGACGATCAGCCGCAGGCGTTCCGCATCGGGGATGACTCGCTCCCGCGTCGGGACGGAGACGTACACCTCCGAGACTTCGACCGACGAGGCCTGGAAAGACCCGGAGGTGCCGCGCATGACCAGGTCGCCAAAGGTGTCTCTGGCGGTGGTCATGGGCACGTGCACGTCGAGGTTGAGGTCGCGCCCGATGAGGGCGGCGCCGGCGCCGCCCGCGAGCCCGATGGGCTCCAGCACCCCGACGACGGTGAAGGGCACCCGGTCGATGCGGAGGGTCTTGCCCCTGGGGTCTTCCAGCGGGAAGAACTGCCGCGCGATCTCGGCGCCGACGACGCAGACGCGCGCCTTCTCGTTCATGTCGGACTCGTGCAGGTACCGCCCCGCGCCGACCCGCAGGTTGGCGGCACCCATGAGCTCCGGCGTCACGCCAAAGGCCTGGCTCACCCGGCGCTTGTCGTCGCGGATGATCTGCCCACCTACTTCCTTCAGCGGCACGATGGCGTCCGCGTCCGGGAAGTTCTCGCGGATGACATCGAGGTCTGCCCGGGTGATGCCGTAGCGGCTCACGAACGACTGCTGCTGGCTCCCTTGCTGCTGCTGGGTGTCCGGGGGCTTCTGGGAGCGGATGATGATGTTCCGCGCGCCCAGCCGCTCGATCTGCGCGAGCGCCGCACGCTTGGCGCCTTCGCCCAGGCTGCTCATCACGATGACGGCCAGCACTCCGAAGATGATCCCCAGCGCTGTCAGGATCGACCTCAGCATGTGCAGCCTGAGGTTCGTGAGACCCATCCGGATTGTTTCGAGCAGAAACGCCATGGCACGTCGCTCCGGGCCTTGAACCCAACCCCAATCCCCGCAGAACCGCTCGCCAGCATATTCCGCCCGTCCCGATCCGGCCCCCACTCAGACGCGCCCCAACCCCCCAGCCGTCGTGGAGTCGCCCCCACCCCCCGGCCGATGTACGCTCCGAGCATGAACCGCCCGGGTCCCAACCTCGACCACGCCAGCGACGTCCGCGTCGGTGCCGAGCGTGCGCTCGAAAGCGGCTGGTCATACGAGATCCGCATCGGCCGTGGCTCGGGGGAACGCACCCTCTGCGTCACGCTGGGCTGGCGGGACCATGACCTTTGGAGCGGGGGGGCAAGCCCGCCCTCTCGCGTTGTCGAGCAGGTTATCCGATATCTGCTCGAACGCCGCATCTCGCTGCCCGAGACTTTCGACGCCGCCCGCGCACGCTACCTGGCGCCGGGCATCGACGCCGAGCTCCGCGAAACGCTCTAGCCGCGACCTTCACCGGGCGTGTATGCTGCGCCCCCTCGGGAGGGCTCTGCATGGCCGACCATATCGAAACTCCGCTCGCGCAGCAACAACCCGCACCGCTGACACCGGGGGCGACCCCGCCCCCGATGCCGGGCGCGGCCGCCCCACCCCCGCTGCCCGGCGCGGTCACGCCCCAACTCTGGAAGCAAGGTTCGGTGCTGCTGGTGCCCTCGGGGCTGCCATTCCCCGATGTGTGCGTGAAGTGCGCCGGGCCCGCGGAGGGCCGCCGGCGGATCCTCAAACTCCGGTGGCACGAGCAGTGGATCTACCTGCTCATCCTGGTGGCGCTGCTCGTGTACGCGGTGGTCGCGACGATCCTGAACAAGAAGGCGACGCTGGACATCGGGTACTGCGCCCGGTGCGCCTCGCGCCGGCGGATGCACCTGCTCATCGGGTGGATGATCGTGCTCGCTGGCCTAGGCGGCATCGTGCTGGGTATCGCGCTGGAGCACGGCGCGCCCGCCGCGTTCGGTGGGCTCGCGATTCTCACGGGCCTCCTCTGGGTCATCGTCGCGGCACCCATCCTCAAGCCCACCCGCATCGACGACTGGGGCAACGCCTGGGTGAAGGGCGTGCACCCGGGCTTCATGGCCCAGGTTCCGGAGTGGCGGGGCTAACGCAGCACGACCCGGGCGGTGATCTGCACCACGCCCGCGGCATAGACCGCCGCGAAGACGTCATCCAGCAAAATGCCCCACCCACCCGGCACGCGCTGCACCTGGCGCGCGGGCCAGGGCTTCACGATATCCATCACCCGAAAGGCCACGAACGCGAATCCGAGCGTGAAGGCGATCAGCGGGACGATGTGATCCGTCGCCCACAGGGGGGGCAGCATGATCGTGCCCCAGGGCAGCAGCATCAGCGTCAGCGACTGCCCCACCACTTCGTCCGCCACCACCTGGCCCGGGTCCTGGCCCCAGCGAGCCTCCGCGGCGTCCCCCTGCAGCACGCAGGCGAGGGCGAAGATCAGCGAGATCGCCCCCAGCACGCCGTAGTAGACGAACGGGGCCGCCAGCGGGGTGAGACCCCACAGCAGCAGGACGGCGGCGACAAGGACGGGCGGCAGCGAGCCCCACGTGCCCGAAGCCGGGCGCATGTTCCCGAGGCCGAACACCGAGATCATGGCCAAGCGGGATCGCTGCTGCACAAGCGGAGAGGGGGGGATTCGAACCCCCGAAACGGTTGCCCGTTTACGCGATTTCCAGTCGCGTTCCTTCAGCCTCTCGGACACCTCTCCGGAAGGGGACTCCGAGCGTAGGACGCCGGCAGGCGGCCCGCAACGTCCATCGTCCCAATACCCGCGGGGCTGGGCCCAAAAAGACAGACAGCAGCCCCTCTCTCCAAAGGCTGCTGTCCTCCGGGCTCCGGCTGTGGCGCCGTTCCCTTGAGCGGAAACGCGGCATCAGAGTAGCACGAATCTCTGATGCGCCAACCCTCTTGGGGCGACTTCGCGCAAAAAACACAACCTCGCCGTACTTTCCGGATGTTGTCGTTGCATCCTGTGAGAAATGGACTTGCGTTCCTAGTGCGACGACCGGACCGCAACCATGCGAAAGACGTGGGCGGTTCCGCTCCAGACGGGCACGGAAAGTCCCAGCCGTGCGCGCTGAGGGCCCGGAATCTCTGGCGGGTCCTGAGGCCGGGTGTCCTGGCCTTCGAGCAGCACCAGCGTGCCCCGGGGAGGCTCGGCGAGCTCGGCGAGACCGGGAACCCAATGCACCGCCACAGGCTTTCCCAGGCGTGAGGCCTCACGGGCCGCGTACCAGAGCACCTCGGGCCGGCTGTCAATGGCCTTGTCCGCCCAGACGTCGCCGGGCGGGAGGGCGGCCCCGAGGGCGAGGCCCGCCGCGAGGCCGCTGGTCCGAGAATCCCGCCGGTGCTCAAACCATGCGAGGTGCGCCCACGCCGCGAGCAGCATCACGCCGCAAACGAGCCCGGGGCGCCCGAGGAGGACCGCCCGTCCGAGGCGGCCGGCCCACGCGTTCGCGCCCGCGCGCTGCCTCCAGAGCGCAAAGGCGTAGACCGCGGGCATCCACGTCACCGCGGGCATGGCGTAGCGGTTGTTCGACACGCCGATGAGCGTCTCGAAGACCAGCGCGAGGAGCATCGCCCACGCGAGCGCTCGTCCCGCGCCTTCGCCCTCGCGATCCAGGGGGTCGCTGTGGCGGGCACCCATCAATGCGAGAGGCAGGGCGAGGGCGAAGGGCAGCGCCCCCAGGAGAGTCACGGGCCCAAGGGTCAGCACCTGGGCGACCTTGCCCGGGGCCCACAGGAACTCCGAGGGCGATTGGACGACGGGCCCGTCGGCAAGCGCCGAGGCTCGCGACGCCGCCATGACAAACCACGCGCCGAATGTCACGAGACCGATTCCCAGGCCGGCCCAGATGGGCCAGCGCGCAAGCGGACGAAAGGACCGGGTCGCAACGCACGGGCCGAGCAGAGCACCGGCGATGCACGCCAGACCCGCGGGGCCCTTTACGAGCAAGGCCCCGCCGAGAGCCGCGCCGAGCGCGAGCGCAAAGAGCCCGGCCGGGACAAGCCTGCATCGCGCCCGCGTCGCGGCGTGCACCACGAGGAGTGCGCTCACGAGGACGAGCGCGTTGTGGAGCGACTCGATCTCCGCGCTCCGCCCCCACCTCCAGAACCAGGGCGTGAGGGTGTATGCGAGCCCTGCCCACAGGCCGAAGGGAGGCCCCCAGCGTCTGGTCGCGAAGAGGAAGAGCGCGAGCGCTGCCCCCGTGGCGGCGAGGGCGGACACGAGCCGCGCGGCGAACTCGGTCTCGCCGAACACAGCGGACGACGCCGCGATGGCCCAGGTGACGCCGGGCGGCTTGCGGAGATAGGGCTGGCCGAAGAGCGTGGTCATGCCCCAGTCGCCCGAATGGAGCATCTCCCATGCGGGGATGGCGCGAAAGCCCTCTGAATCGGCAAGACCTGAGGCGCCGAGCAGGGGCAGGTGCACCGCGAGGGCCGCCCCGAGGACGATCACCGTCTGCCACAGGATGGATTCGCGCAGGGCACGGGTCACGCGGGCGGATGGTAACGCCCGGAAGGGCGTAGCATGGTGCATGCCCAGGAAGGGCCCCAACCCGGCGGAGCCGGCCCGGCGCGCGCCCGCGTACCCCGCGGCTGTGGATCGCCTCATCACCGAGTTTGCGGCGCTGCCGGGCATCGGGCGGCGCTCCGCGGAGCGTCTCGCTTTTCATGTGCTGAAGTCCGACGCAGAGGGGGCGCTGGCGCTGGCGGGGGCCATCCAGGACGTGAAACGGAGCGTGCGGCACTGCCGCGTGTGCTGGAACTTCGCGGACGCGGACGTGTGCGGCGTGTGCGCGGACGAGAGTCGCGACCGGGCGCTTGTGCTGGTGGTCGAGCAGCCCAAGGATCTGATCTCGCTGGAGCAGACGGGGATGTACCGCGGTCTGTACCATGTGCTGATGGGACGCCTGAGCCCGCTCGAGGGCGTGGGCCCGGAGGACCTGACAGTGGCGAGCCTGCTCGAACGCCTGAAGAACCCGTCGCTCAACCCGGGGCGCGTGGCGCCCCGGGAGGTGATCCTGGGCCTGAACCCCACGGTGGAGGGTGACGGCACGGCGCTCCTGCTCGCGCGGGAGGTCGGACACTTGGGCCTGCGCGTCTCTCGCCTGGCCCGCGGGCTGCCCAGCGGGTCCCAGTTGGAATACGCGAACAAGGCCGTGCTCGCCGACGCGATCACGGGACGCCAGTTGATGGACTGAGCCCGCCAGGGCCGCACGCTCCCCATGCGCTTCGAGACCTCCCAACACATGAGGCTGGGCCAGCAGATGAAGCTGGCGCCGAGGATGATCCAGTCCATGGAGATCCTCCAGATGCCCCTCGCGGAGCTCGAGGAGCGCATCGAACAGGAGCTGGAGAGCAACCCGACGCTCGAACAGTCCGAAGGAAACCCCGACGCCCCCGAGGCTTCGCCGGAAACCACGGACGCCGACGGCGAGGATCGTCCCCTGCGCATCGACGAGCACGGCGGGGGCGAGGAGTTCGCCAGGCTGGACTCCTACGAGGCGGCGAACCCCGAGGCCGCGGCCAACGAGTACGCCTCCGGCAACTCCGCCTCGGAGAGCGCCGACGGGCTGGACCGCCTTGACCACGGCTCGTACAGCGCCTCCCGCATGGCGGGCGAGCGCGACGCCAAGCAGGACGCGATGGCCCAGGCCCCGGCGCGGGGCGGCTCGTTGCACGACCAGCTCCGGGGCCAGTGGTCTCTGTGCGAAGTCCGCGACGATCTTCGCCCGCTCGGGGAGCTTGTCATCGCGGCGCTGCACGACGACGGCTACCTCCGGACCCCTCTCGAAGAGCTCGCGAAGCCCCCGGGCGAAGGGCAGGCGATCGATCCGGCCCGGATGGAGGAAGCCCTGCGCGCGGTGCAACTGCTGCTGGAGCCGGCGGGCGTCGCCGCGCGCACGCCCGCGGAGTGCCTGCTGCTGCAACTCGACGCCCTCGATGATCAGGGCGACAGCGGCTGGCCCACGGAGGCGTTTGTCCGCGCCCGCACGGTCGTGGAGCACCATCTGGAGGACCTGACGCAGAACCGCCTGCCCAAGGTCGCCGACAAGACGGGCCTCAGCATCGACGAGATCAAGGACACGCTGGCGCTGCTGCGTCGCCTGAGCCTGTCGCCCGCGCGGCGTCTGGTGGAGGAGCAGGCCCGGCCCATCATCCCGGACGCGATCGTCGAGTACGACGAGTCCGAGGACCGCTACATCGCGTACCTCAATGACTCTCGCCTGCCCGTGCTCCGCATCAACCAGGAGTACGCGAAGCTCGCCAAGGACCGCTCCGCGGACCGGCGCGACCGTGACTTCATCAAGACCAACCTCGCCAACGCCCAGTGGCTGCTGGACGCCATCGGGCAGCGCCGGCACACGCTGCTGCGGGTCGTCCGGGCCGTGGTCGATGCGCAGCGGGACTACTTCGACTTCGGGCCCCAGGCCCTGAGGCCCCTGCCCATGACGGGCGTGGCGGAGCAGCTTGGCATCCACGTCGCGACGGTCAGCCGCGCCGTCGCGGACAAGCACCTCGCGACCCCTCGGGGCATCGTGGCGCTGCGGAAGTTCTTCTCCGGTGGCGTGTCGACGCGGGGCAGCGCCGAGGCCGAGCCCGACGAGCTCGCGTGGGACGCCATCAAGGAAGCCCTGCGCGAGGTGATCGACGCCGAGGAAAAGACCAGGCCGCTCTCCGATGAGGCTCTGGTCACGGCGCTCAAGGCCCGGGGGATCGACATCGCCCGCAGGACCGTCGCGAAATACCGCGATCAGCTCCAGATCCCACCCGCGAGGCTGCGCAAGGCTTTCTGATCGCCCCCGGCGACGCTACAGGCCCAGGAGCGACCGGAGGAGAGCGTCCACCTCCGGCGGCACGACCATCGCGCTGAGCCTGCCTTGCCTGACGAGCGCGAAGTCACGGAACCGGGCGTCGGCCTTGATCGCCCCGAGCGTGAGGGGCGTTTTCGCCCCGCGCAGAGGTGTGAGATCGATGACGGGCCACAGGGGCAGCCCCTCCGGAGTGTGGCCCGGGCGCGCCGGGTCCTCGTACGCCCCCTTCGCGACGCGAGCGAGCCCCACGATGGCCCGCTCTTCACCCGTGTGATAGATCAGCGCCTCATCGCCCGCGCGGGCGGCACGGAGCGCGATGCGTGCACCAGGGTTGGAAACTCCGGTCCACGCGCACCGTTTCTCGCGGCGGAGGTCCGCGATTGAGTACTCGGAGGGCTCGGTCTTGAGGAGGAGCGTGGCCACGAACGGCCTTACTTGCCGTCGCCCTGCATCTGCATCTGCATCGCGACGAAGCGGGTCATCAGCCCCTGGCCCGCGGCCTTCTCGTCCTCGAACTTGTCGCCCGTCACGTCGCTGGTCCAGCCCTCGATGGCCTTGGTCACCATCGACAGCATGCGGTTCATCCCGGCGCCGAGGGGGATCTGAGAGGTCCACGCCCCGTCGACCTTCGTGAACGGCACGTCCACCGGCGCACCGGGGAAGGTGGCGGTCGCGGTGTCCCCCGTCACATTTACCCGGATGTCCTCGAGCTTCACCTCGGGCCTGTCGAACTGGCCTCCCGCGGCGGCCATCATGGGGTTGGTCGCCAGCACGTCCCGGAATGACTTGCCGAACTTCGCCTGGCAGGCCTCCTCGGCCTTGGCGAGCGAAACCCGCATCGTGGTCTGCGCGTCGACCATCGGCTTGAGCAGCGCGCGGATCTGCGCGGCGGCGTCGCCCGCCGGTGCCGCTGCCCCGGGCGCGGCCTCGGGGGCGGCGCCGGACGCGGGCAGCGGTGCGGGCACGCGGCTGCGGAACCCGAACGCGCCCGCGGCGTCGAGCTTCTCGTCCTTCGCCGTCTGGATCGCCTTGTCGAGCAGCGCCGTCAGGGCCTCGAGCCGTTCACGCGCGGCGCCCTGCACGCCGGCGGATGAGAACGCGGACTTCGCGTCGTCGAGGGCCTTCTCGGCCTCGCCCAACGCTGCCTTCTGCTCCTGAATGGTGGCGGTAAGCCTGGACTGAATCTCGCTGTGATTGGGGAGCGAGGGCTTGGCGCCGGCCATTGCGCCCAGGAGAGCCGCGTACGACTGTGCGCCCTGCGCGCGGCTCCAGTGCGAGTGCGCCAGGGACATGGACGCGGTGCCGGCGGCGAGCTTGCCCGCGGAAGCCTTGCCCGCGCCCTGGGCCGCGCGCGCGTTGCTCACGGCCTTGCCGAACGCCGCCTGAGCGCTGTCATACGCGTTTGCCAGCTCGCCCGAACGCAGCGCATCCAGCTCGGTGAGCTGGCGCTGCAGCGCCGCGGCGGCCTCGGACGCGGCGGTGCGGGCGGCGGTCGCCTCCTGCTTCGCGGCGGCGGACCGGGCCTGCACCGAGGCCTCGATCGACACAAGGTCTTCCTTCTGCTTATTTCCCTTGTCGATCAGGGCCAGCGTCTCGCGGAGCGTGGGCGCGATCGTGTCGGCCTCGGCCTTGAACCGCATGCCCTCCACGCGCAGGCCCTCGCCCTCGCGCCGGGTCGCCGCGGCCTGCTCGACCAGGGGCGTCGCGTCCGTCGCCGACAGGTTCGCCGCCCGCTCGCGGATGGTCGCGGCCTCGGCGAACTTCAAGTCCGCCTGCGCCAGCTTGGCCTGTGACTTGCCCTTCAGGTCGTTGAGCTTCGCCTCGATCTCGCCACGCGTGCGCGTCAGCGCCACCAGCTCACGGTCACGCTCCGCACGGCTCGCGGCGATCCCCGCAATCTCGCCCGAAACGTCCACCGCGTCGGCGGCGGTCGCGATGGCGCCGAACGACGTCCACTGCGTCAGCAGCCCCTGGATCGAGACGATGCTCGCGCGGACCTTGCCCTCGAGCGTGCCGATCTCCGCGGTCGTCAGGCCACCCAGCCCGTCGTAAGAGACCGACGCGAGCAGAGCCGCGGCGGCCTTCTCACCCTCCGTCGCGCCGTCGACCGTCGCCGCGGCGGACACCGCGGAGAAGGCCTTCTGCTGATCGGCCGGGTGCGCCGGCGCAGAGCCGCCGCCCGTCAAAGCCACCAGCGTGCGGGAACTCTCGGAGACCTTCCGCTGGGCTTCGGACTCGCGATCGCACGCGGTCAGAGCGACGGCGGAACCGGCGACCAGGCACAGGAGCATCGCGTGGCGGACGAGGGCGGGGACCATCTTCATGGCGCAACTCCGGGCGAGCCCGGTCCTTAGGGGCGTGCGTGTCGCCGAGGGGCCACCGCTGGCCCGCGGGCGTGGATCGTCAGTGTAGCAATCCGACGGTGGACGTGCGAACCGCCCTTCCGGGGCGTGCAGGCGGGCCTATCGGGGCTGGGGAGCGTCCGGGCTTGCCGCCTTCGGGGCGGGAGGCTTGTAGTCGATCGGGTACCCCGTCCGCTGCGGGTACATGCCGCGGATCCACTCCACCGCCCGCAGGAACTTCTCGTCGTTGCGGTCGCGGAAGACGGGCCGCCAGCGCCCCTGTGAGACGGAATCCACCTGGGGGTGCTTGAAGATCGCCTGGTCGTGGGGCAGGCCCATCTCGAGGAGGGGGCTGCGGGCGGGCTCGGGGTAGTCGATGAGCCCCAAGCCGTCGCTGGTCTTGAAGCGGTCGAGGATCAGGAAGTTGGTGTATGCGGAGGCATCGCTGCCGGACTTCCTATTGAACAGGAGCAGCCGCCCGGCCTCTTCCCCGCCGTGGCACTTGTTGGTGGCGCAGGAGTTGGTAAGCCAGGAGCGGTTGATCTCGTCACGGAAGATGCGGAGGGAGGGCGGGTTGTCGAGCACCTGCACCATGCCGTAGAGCTCTCGGGCGCGGAGCGCGAAGAACCAGCCGAGCAGGTCCTCGGGTCGCTGCCTCATGAAGAGCTCGCGGCCCTCGGGCGTGGCGGGGACGGTTCCCTTTCCCTCGGCGGTGCGGCCCGCGTAGGTGTCGAGGAACTTCACGACCGCCGCCCTGGGCACGATCATCCGGGGCGGGTTCTTGATGTCCACCTCGAAGACGCGGATCAGGTTGATCTGAGCCTCGTCCAGGAGCGGGAAGCCCGAGTCGTCCTGCTCGGGGCGGCCCCGGCCGGCCCGAGCGGCTCGCCGGGCTTCGACCACCTTCTGCTGTTCCAGCACCCAGGTCCGCAGCTCCTGAGCGCGGGCATTGGTGGGCTCCTGCTCCAGAACGTGGTCGAGCTCCCAGAGGGCAAGGTCGAGCCTGCCCCGCGAGCGGAGCCACTCCGCGAGTTGGAGGAGTTGCTCGGTGTCGTCGTCCTCGATCGCGGCACGCAGCTCGGCGTACCGCACGTCGACACCCGGGAGCACGCGCCACCGCTCCACCGATTCGAGGGGGAACGGCGTCGCGATGCCGCTGATGCCGAGCGTGATCTGCTGAGGGTTCTTCGAGACGTAGAGCCCGCTGATGCGCCGCCCGTCGCGCATCGTGACCTCCACTTCTTCGCCGGGCTCCACCTGGTCCTCGGGGGTCGGCTCGGGCTTGCTCTCGGCGGTTGGCGGCGTGGCCGCTGCCGGCGCGGGCTGGGGCGTGGGCGCAGCGTCCTGCGCGGCCGCAACCCCGCACCAGGCGAGGAGCATCGCCAGGGCCGGGCACGACAGGATGGGCAATCTCAGCGAGCCGCTCTGGGGTGTCGCCATGTCCCGGTATTGTCGCAGGTTCGGCCCCCGGTGTAAAGCCGGGGCAAAATCGCCCGAGGAGGCCCCCCCGCCAAAAACAAAGCGGGCGCCGGCCTGTGCCGACGCCCGCGGGGAATCACGCACGAGGCGGCTTACTTCTCGCCGCGGGCCTCGGTGGCCTTCTTGACGGCTTCGGCGAGACCTGGGGCGCCGCCGGCACCGGCGCGGACGTCCGCGGTGCTCTTGGTCAGGTCATCGCCGATGGGCTCTGCCCTGCCCCCCAGGTGCGGGGAGAGGAACGCCTCGACGACCGCGTTGAAGGCCATGCTGTTCTCCGGGCGGGCGAAGGCGTGGCCCCCGCTCACCGCGACGACAGCCGCCGCAAACGCGAACTTCAGTTTCATGCGAATCTCCGGGGACCCCAGGCCTGCTCCGCCTCCGTCGCGGAGCCACCTGCAGGGCGAAAACTCTATGACGACGCTGGCGAGTTCCCCCGGCACCCGGGGGAGCGGACTACTCCACAAAAAAACCGCCGGGCCCAGGGGTGCGGGTCCGGCGGTGTTGGCTCTGGTTGGGCTCCGGCTTGTTGGCCGTTCGCAACCAAGACGCCCGAGGACTGTTCTACGCGGCGGCCCGGTCCCGGTTCAGTCACCGCCCTCTGGGTGACCGGAAGCCCTGCTGTGGCCTCAGGTTACCGCGTGTTATCGGGTCTTGAGGGCGATGGGCTTGGTTGCGGCGGGCGCGGGCTCATCCGCCGGCGCCGCCGGTGGCAGCGGGGTCTGGAGGTCACGGGGGGTGATCTCAATGACCGCCGGCTTGGGCGCGGGTCCGCGGCTGGGGGTCACCATCGAGCGGTACGCACGCTGCGAGTCGAGCTGCAGCTTGGCCTTGTCCTCGTAGGAGTTGATGTTGGAGGACTGCCCCAGCGTCTCGAGGCGCGCCTCCTGGCGGGAGCGGATGTCCGCGAACCGCGAGGAGAGCTGCTGGAGCGAGTCGGCGCCGTAGCGGCCCTGGTCGTCGAGCGTGCGCTGGCGCTTCTCCATCATCGTGATGAGGCGGTCGTTGCGGGCGATGGTGTCCACTTGGCGGTCCATCTGCCACATCTGGGCCTGGAAGTCCGTGTGCTCCTGCTGGAGCTGGTCAAGGAGCTGCGTGAGGCGAGTCTCCTGCTGCGAGATGTAGCCCAGGTCACGCTGGATGTCCGCGGCACGCTGCACATACGCGTCCTGCACCTGCTGGATGCTGCGGGCCTTGCCGTAGGCCTGCTTCATGTCCAACGACTCCTCGCCGAACACGACGCGGACGACGGCGGCCTCGCCCGTGGTGTACGACGCGTTCTGGGTCAGTTCCGCGCGGTCGATCAGACCGCGGATTTGCTCCAGGTCGGCGGAGGCGAGCTCGACGACGCGGTCGGAGACTTCTGACTCCTGGCGGAGCTGGGCCTGCTGGCTCTTGAGCTCCGCGAGGTCGCGGGAGACGGCGGCGATCCGCTCCGGGTACTGGCCCGCGAGCTTGCGCATCTGCTGGCGAAGGGCGACGGGGTCCTCGATCTGGGCGTCGATGACGCCGCAGATCCCGTTCTGCGCCTGGGTGGCGAGGGCTCCGATTCGGTCAGGGCCAGCGACGACGACCGCGGTCCCCGCGACGAGGGCCGTGATGACGCCGTAGCGGACGACGTGCTTGAAGACTGCCATTGCTCGAACTCCTCGGCTTGCCCCGCCAAGGCCGGTCGGGCCACACGCCCTTCCGAACCCGCGATGTGTGCTCCCGGGCGTTGTTGGGAGGTGCCCGGGGCGGGTTTCGCCCCCAAGGTTCAAAAAAAGCTCCCACCCCGCCCCGGGCAAGGACGGATTCCGCTCCGAAGGAGCGTCTGGTAGACTGAAGCCCTCTCCCCCGGGCCGGCTCCGGCCTGTTTTCATGCCCCTGCACCGTCCTCGGTCCGACACGGTCCGGCTCGGAGGCCCCATGGCGCACCGCCGCGGATTCACGCTGATCGAGCTGCTGGTGGTGATCGCGGTGATCGCGCTGCTGATCGGGATTCTGCTGCCTGCGCTCCGCAAGGCGCGAGAGGCCGGACGCCAGGTCGCGTGCCTGTCGAACCAGCGCCAGATCGGCGTGGCGCTCGGCCTGTACTCGGAGACGTACAAGGAGTACACGCCCCGCGAGAGCGGGGTGAGCGAGACGCTCAACCCGGGCGGGCGGCCCCACGTCGCGGCCTACCGGAACGCGCCGTACAACCTCTCGTGGGCGTTCAACCTGAGGCCGTTCATCGATGGACGCGCCGTTTCGTCCCAGGGCGACATGGGCCTGCGCGACCAGTTCCGCGACGCCTTCGCGTATCGCGACCCCGCCCGCCCCAAGGACCCCCACCACATCCACTTCGTCAACAACGGGCTGAAGTTCCGCATGGTCGGCGGGCGGCCCACCGCCACGAACGAGTCCAAGCCCCCGACGCAGATGAACCGCTATCTGCGGCCATCGTCCACGATGTACCTCACGTGCTTCATCGACGACCCCAACGGCGTGCGCTGGGGCAACAACTACGCCGCGGGCAACGACGAACTCCGCATTTCCATCTTCTACGACATGTGGCGGATCTCGAGCGTCAACGGCAGCCCCACCACCACCGACCCCACCACCGCGCCGCGCGTCGCGCCCAAACGCCACGGCAACGGGTCCAACGCGCTCTACTTGGACACGCACGCATCGTTCGTGCGCGGCACGGACCTCACCAGCCCCGCCAGCTGGGACGACGGTGACTATCGCTGAGACTCAGAACCTCGCGGCGGACTTCACCGACCCAACGTGACGGGCTGGGGCCGGGGCACGTGAGTGGGCTCGATGACCAGGCCCAAGGGCACGCGCTTTCCGCCGGGAGGGGGCAGGCCTTCGCGGTCGATGTGCCGCTGGATGGCCATGACGCCCTCGATGAGCTGCTCGGGCCGGGGCGGGCAGCCGGGCACGTAGACATCCACGGGGATGAACTGGTCGCACCCCTGCACGACGGCGTAGGTGTCGAAGACGCCCCCCGTGCTCGCGCACGCGCCCATCGAGATCACCCACTTGGGCTCGGGCATCTGCGCGTACACGCGCTGCAGCACGGGGAGCATCTTCACCGCGATGCGGCCCGCGACGATCATGAGGTCCGCCTGGCGCGGGCTGAACCGCATGACCTCTGCCCCGAAGCGGGCGAGGTCGTAGCGGCTGCACGCGGTCGCCATGAGCTCGATGCCGCAGCACGCGGTGGCGAAGGGCATGGGCCACAGGCTGCTGCGCCTGGCCCAGTTGATGACGTGACGCAACTGCGTGGTGACGAACCCCTCGGCGGGAAGTGCGGCCTCAATGCCCATGAAATGCTCCCAATGATCGGGGGATGGTAGCGCGGCGGCGGGGAGACGCGGCGGCCTCATGGGCACCCACCTCCCGGCAGGCAGCACCGATCGTGCCACCCGCCGCCGCCCGGCCGGGTCGCCGTTCGCCATGCCTGTTTGATCGGGAGCACTGGCGACGCCGCCAGGGCCCGGCGACGCCAGTGGCACGCCAGGAGGGGCGAGCCGTGCCACGCCCGCCGTCCCCCCATCGTGCTGCGAACGCGGCGCTCCTACCACTCCGGCCCGCCGGTGTACCGGCCGTAGACATCCGCCATCGCCTGTGTCATCTCGCCCAGCGTGCAGTTCGAGAGCGCCGCGTCGATGAGCGCGGGCATGACGTTGGTCGCGTGCAAGGCCGCGCTCGGCATGGTGTGCGAGAGCGTGACGGGCTTGCCCTGGCAGACAAGCCGGATGTTCTGAAGCGCCCGGGCGACGGCGGCGGGGTCGCGGCGCTTCTTGAAGTCGGCCAGCCGCGCGTTCTGCTGCTCCTCGACCTCGGGGCCGATCTGCAGAATGTCGATGGGCCGGCTCTCGTCGCCATCGGCGTAGGCGTTGACGCCCACGATGATGCGGTCACCCGCCTCGCACTCTTCGCTGAAGCGGTAGGACGCCTCGGCGATGGAGCGCCGGAAGTAGCCCCGGTTGATGCCGTTGATGCACGAACGCCCGAAGGTTGCCCGGCGCTGGTAGGCGGGGTGGGTGGTGAGGTCGGCGGCGGGCGAGCCCTTGTCCTTGCCCGCCCTCCAATCGGTGTAGTCGCCCATGCGGTCGATCTCGTCGATGATGTCGAGGGCCTGGGATTCCATGGTGTCGGTCAGGCTCTCGACGAACCACGAGCCGCCCAGGGGGTCGGTCACGCGGGTGACGCCGGTCTCGTGGGCGAGGATCTGCTGCGTGCGGAGGGCGACGGTGACCGCCTGCTCGGTGGGCAGGCCCAGGGTCTCGTCCATGCTGTCGGTGTGCAGGCTCTGGCAGCCGCCCAGCACAGCGGCCATGGCCTGGTAGGCAACGCGGACGATGTTGTTCATGGGCTGCTGCTCGGTGAGCGAGCACCCGGCGGTCTGCACGTGGGTCTTCATCCACATCGAGCGCTCGCTGGTGGCGCCATAGCGGCCCTGCATGGCCCGGGCCCAGATGCGGCGCGCGGCCCGGAGCTTGCATATCTCCTCGAAGAACTCGTTGTGGCTGTTGAAGAAGAAGCTGAGGCGCGGGGCGAAGGCGTCGAGGGGAAGACCGCGCTCCAGGCACGCCTCGACGTACTCCATGCCGTCGCGGAGGGTGAAGGCGAGCTCCTGGGCGGCGGTCGAGCCCGCCTCCCGGATGTGATAGCCGGAGATCGAGACGCTGTTCCACTTGGGGGTGAGGCGGCTCTGGAACTCGATGGTGTCGACGACGAGCTTGACCGACGCCTCGGGCGGGTAGATGAACTCGTTCTGGGAGTGGAACTCCTTGAGGATGTCGTTCTGGAGCGTGCCGCCCAGCGTGTCCCAAGAGATGCCCCGCTGCAGGGCGTGCGCGAGGTACATGGCCCAGATTCCCGCGGCGGGCCCGTTGATGGTTTGAGAGACGGTCACCTTGTCGATCGGGATGTCTGCGTAGAGGCGGTGCATGTCCTCGATGGTGCAGATCGCGACCCCGCACTTGCCGACTTCGCCCACGCAGAGCGGATCGTCGCTGTCGCGGCCCATGAGGGTGGGAAGGTCAAAGGCGGTGGAGAGGCCGGTGTTCGCGGCGGTGCCCTTGGCCTGGCTCAGGAGGTACTTGAAGCGGCGGTTGGTGTCGTCGGCGGAGCCGAAGCCGGCGAACTGCCTCATGGTCCAGAGGCGGGTGCGGTACCCCTGCGGGAAGAGGCCCCGCGTGAAGGGGAACTGGCCGGGCATGCCGCCCGCCCCCAGATCGCGTCGGATGGTCTCCATGGACTTGAGCGACTCGACGACGGGCGCGTGCGGCGCGTAGGTGTGGTCGAGCACCAGGCCCGAGATGGTGACGGCGTGGGGGTCGATCTTGGACGGGGTCGACTGGGCCGCGGGCTTCTGAGGTGCGGGTGTGGTGGTCATGGGAACATTTTACGCGAAGCGGGCCGGTTCCGATAGGGCCGGGGAGGTGCAAAAAGAAAGCGGCCCGGGGGTGAGCCCGGGCCGCGTGGGGAACTTGAGATGGCTCAGGAGAGCGTCTTACTCGGCGACGTAGTTGGTGAGCTCGTCGTCGCGGACGGGGGTCTTGAGCTCGGAGCAGGTGGTCTCGCCGACGACCAGGATCTCACCGGCCTTGGAGGCCTTGGCGGTGAAGGTGAAGCGGCGGGTAGCGCCGGGGGCGAGGGTGCCGATGGCGAACTCGAGCTTGCCGCCGCCGACCTTGGGGTTGGCGTCGGAGGAGATGAAGGTGAGGTCGGCGGGGATGGAGATGACCATCTTGACGTTGGTGAGGTTGACCATGCCCTGGTTCATGACCTCGCAGGTGTAGACGTGGGGAGCGCCGACGCTGACGACGCCATCCGCGTCGGTGACGAGGGTGCCGATGTCGGGCACGCCGGTGGTGCTGGTGGAGCAGTTGGCGCTGACGGGGTCAGCACAGGCGCAGGTCGCGGTGGCGGAGGCGTTGAAGGAGCCTGCGGCCTTGGCGTTGACGACCATGCTGACGGTCTTGCTGGCGTTGGGGGCCAGGCTGCCGAGCTTCCAGGAGACGCTGGCGCCGCCCGCGCCGGCGTTGTCGGCGGACACGAAGGTGGTGCCCGCGGGAACCGGGGAAGTAACGGTCGTGTCGCACGCGGCGTTGCCGGTGTTGGTGACGGTGAACTTGAAGGTCAGGTTGCGGCCGCCGCGACCGACGATGCCGCCCGCGGGGCACTCAGCGGTGATCTTGAGGGCGGGGGCGGTGACCGTGGTGCAGGCCTGCGCGGCGGAGGCGGTCAGGCCGGGGTTGGCGGTGGCGGCGGCGGTGGAGCAGAAGCTGCCCGTCGCCTTGACCGTGCCGCAGATGTCGAAGGACTTGGACTGCTTGGGAGCCAGGTCGCCGGCGGAGAAGACGGCGGAGCCGGTCTTGCCGTCGGTCGTGGTGAAACCGGCGGGGAGGGTGACGGTGGCCTTCGCATCGCGGGCGACGCCGGTGCCGGTGTTGGTGACGGTCACCTTGCCGCAGATGGTGTCGCACTTGAGGGCGTTGGGCTGCATCGCCAGGTCAACCTTCAGGGCGGGCTGAACGACGGCGACTTCCTGGCAGAAGGACTGGGCCCACTCGGCGGTGGCGCAGGAGCCGACCTGGCCGGACGCCGCGGACTTGGCGGTCACGGTAACGGTCTTGCACTGGCCGGGGGCGAGATTGCCCAGGTTCCACCAGAGGTTTGGGGCGGTGCCGGAGGCGGCGGGCTCGCTGCCGACGATCTGCATCGAGGGAGCGCACATGTCCTTGAGGATGACGTTGGAGACCTCGGTGCTGGTGAGGTTGCAGACCTTGTAGGTGTAGGTGAAGTTCTGGCCCGCGATGACCTCGACAGGCATGCAGCGGTCGATGTTGAGGACGGAGGTGGACTTGGAGCCGGTGGGCAGGGCCAGGGAGGTCTGGGACATGCCGGGGCCGCAGGCGCCGGACGCCGCGGGAGCCGGGGCCGGAGCGGGCTTGGCCGCCTCGGTCTTGGCGGGGGCCGGAGCGGGGGCGGGAGCGGTGCGCTCACCCGAGGGGCCACCCCAGTAGCCACCGACCGTGTTGGGGCTCTTGCCGCCGGTGCTCGTGGTGGAGCAGCCGATCATGCCCAAAGAGCACAACGCCGATGCAATGAGAATCGCTTTCACGCCATGAGTCATCCGATAGCCTCCTGTTCAATGGGCTTGCTTCCGCCTGAGAGTTCCCGGTCGTGATTCCCCTTCCGGAGAGGTGGCGGCGTAGAAACAACCGGGGGCGATCATATCACCGCAGTGACCCGATAGCCAAGAATGCCTTATGGGACGGTGTATCAACACATTATGGGACGTGGAGAACAGTCTCTGGCTTCCCGCGGCCCTGCGATCGTAAGGTGTTTCCACAGAGTGCACTAGAGACCGATCTCGGGTGGTGGCCGACGCGATCGGCCGCGGTTGCGCGTTTGGAAAGTTTCCAGAAACAAGGGCAGTTGGAAGCCGCGCAGAGGGGTCAGGCGGGTTCATGAGAAAGCTGGACAAGCGCCGCTAGCGTCCGGCCGGCGGCACCGGAATCTACCGCTCCTGCCGCTTGCTCGAGGCCAGCAGCCCACGTTTCGGCGACACCTCCCACCACAAGGGCCGCCGCGGCGTTGAGGAGCGTGATGTCCCGTGCGGGTCCGGCGTTGCCTTCGAGGACGGCGCGGGCGACGCCAGCGGCGGAATGCAGATCTGTGGCATCCAGATCTGCGGAACTGGCTCGCGGAATCCCGAGTGTGGTCGCGCAGAACTCTTCTACGCGGACCCCCTCCGGGCCCACGTGGGCGATCTTCGTCGGGGCAGCGGTCGATATCTCGTCGATGCCGTCACGACCGTGCACCACCATG
Organism: Phycisphaerales bacterium; assembly: GCA_020853975.1. Taxonomy (GTDB): domain Bacteria; phylum Planctomycetota; class Phycisphaerae; order Phycisphaerales; family UBA1924; genus RI-211. Next base: position 2,091 of record JADYXW010000086.1, on the reverse strand, counting down.
GCGCGGTCGCACCCGATGCGTGAGAGCACGCGGGCCACGGGTTCCACCAGGGCCGGGTCGTAGATTCCCATGACCTGACGCCGGGCTCTCGCTGGGTTGGTCAGTGGGCCCAGCACGTTGAAGATGGTGGGGAACCCGAGCGACTGGCGGGCTGTTGCCGCGTGCCTCATCGCGGGGTGGTGGTGGATCGCGAAGCAGAAGCACAGGCCGATCTCGCGGAGGCACCTGCCCTGCACAGGCGGGGTGGCGTCGATGTTCACGCCCAGTTCGCGGAGCAGCTCGGCCGAACCCCGCCCCGACCGGCCACGGTTTCCGTGCTTGGCCACGCGGACCGATCCCGGCGCCGCGGCGGCTGTGACAATGGCGGCGAGCGTGGAGATGTTGAAAGTCTTTCGCGCGCCCCCCGTGCCACAAGTGTCAATAAGCGAGCCCGTCAGGCCTTCCGAGGGCACCGGCGTGACGTGCCTCCTCATGGCGATGGCCCCACCGAGGATCTCGTCTTCGGTGGGGAGCCGCCTCTGAACGAGCGAGAGGGCGGCGCCGATCTGGGCGTCGTCGTAGAGCCCCTCGAGCAGATCCTCGAAGAACGCACGCGATTCAGCCGCGGACAGGGTGCCCCCCGCGAGCAGCTTCGAGAGTGTCTCGCGGATGTTCATGCCGCACCCAATGTAGGGGTCGTCCGTATGCTTCGACGTGAGCATGGGTGCGCCCAACACCACACGGGCTGTCGAGGCCGCGAGGCGGGCTCTGGGCCTTCGTCGGGCGATTGACTTCGCGGGGGTGGGTGCCCTCTGCGGTGCGCTCGGAGCGGTGTTACTCATCCCGATCTGCCGGTTCGCGGCCGAGCCTCTGGACGCGTGGGGCCTGTGGCTGTTCGGCCTGGCGGGAGCCGGTGGACTGGCCGGGGGATTCGCGGGCTGGCTCACTCGGGTGGACTGCGCCGCGGCCGCCCGAGAGCTCGATCGAAGGCTCTCGCTCCACGACCTGCTGTCGAGCACGCTCGAACTCGGAGGATCGGGTTCGCCCCAGGCGGCGCTGCTCGTGGAACGCGCCGAGCAAGTGGCCTCGTCGGTGCGACCCCGCGCAGTTCTGCTTCTGGCGCCGGCGATGCGAACGGCGTGGTGGACCTGGCTCGGGCCCACTCTCGCGATTGGCGTCGGCGTCGGGATGTGGCTGCCGAAGAGAGTGCTCTCGGGGCCGGTGCCGCCAGCCCCGGCTCCGGCAGCGCTGACGCGCGAGGCGGTCGATCTGGTCCGCGAGGCTGCGAAGGCGATGGAAGCCACATCGCCGGCGCAGGCTGAGCCCGGCGACCGCCCCGTGAACGAGTGGCAACGCGAGATCGAGCGCGAGCTCGCGGCGGGAGGACGATCGGAGGTGCAGACGCGGGCTCTGGCGGCGCAGGCGGCGGAGCGTGCCGCGGACACGATCGAAGAGTCCGCACGTCAGGCCACGGAGAGGGCGGACTCGCTCGCGGAGCGTCTCGCCAACGCCGCTGCGGCGAGCCGCGCGCTGCCCGCTGGTGCTCCAAGCGTCGGGCGGGCGGGTGCGGATGCTCGTGAGGTTGAGGGCCAGGGACAGGCTCTGCGCGAGGCGATAACGGAGGGACGGCTCGGTGACGCGGCGTCGGTGATCGCGGAGGCGCGCAGGCGTCAGGCCGAGATGAGCCCGCAGGACAGGGAGGCTCTGGCCCGCGAGCTGGAGAAGTGGGCGAATGAGCTGAGCAGTGCGGGGGAGGGGACGGAACGGGAAGAGCGACCACCCGGCCCAGCCGCAAGCCCGGCCCCCTGGGGGCCAACTTCTCCTGAGAGTGACGGTGCCCCAGAGCGCAGCGGGGCGACTGGCGTGGACCCGGCGGAGAAGCCGCCTGTGGTTGACGCGGAGCGACGCCCGTCCGGTGGGGTTGAGCCCGACCCGCTGGTAGAGCAGTTGAGGGATGCCGCGAAGGAAGTGCGGGGAGAGTCCCCTCCTTCCGGGCCAGATCCGGATGCGAGACAGCCGCGAGCAGCCAGCCCGCCTCGCGACGCGAGCCCGGCTGCGGGGCAGCGCCCAGAGCAGACCGATGAACGGCGCGTGGCGCCAACCGAACCCAAG
>JADYXW010000085.1 GCA_020853975.1 Phycisphaerales bacterium | reverse complement strand
TCGGTGATGCCCTGCGCCCTGAGGTCGGCCTGGACCACCTTCCCCCGCGCGGCGGGGTCGAGGCGTTCGAGCACGGCGGGGTCGGTGACGGCCTTCCACCCGCTGATGCGCTTCCCGCCCGAGATGCGGACCTCCCCGCCCGGCGCAGCGCGGTAGACGATCGGCGCGCCTTCGGTACCCGCATCCTCAGCCGTCAGCGCGAGCGGCCGCGCGAGCTCGTACCTTCCCGCGTGGAGCGTGACCGTTACGCCGCCACCGGGCAGCCCCCCACGCTGCTGCATCGCCCGGACCTCGTCCCGTGCTCGTTCGATGGTGGCGAAGGGATGTTCAGCCGAGCCGTCGCCGTCATCGCGGCCCTGTGGCCCGGGGGCGATGTGAACTTCACGCCCGGACGATCGCGCGGCGAGGGCAAACGCGCGCCGCGCATCGGGCTCTGCGTGGGCGGGCGCCACGACTGGGAGCGTGGCCAGGTGGGCGACGAACGCGAGGAGTGCGGCCTTGAGCATGCGAACAAGCATAGTTGAGCCGTGGATGACCCATTCCTCGAAAGTTCGCCCGTTTCTGTAACCAATCGCTCGCTCGCGGCTCTGTTTTGACAAGGAGACTATCATGGCCCACGGATCAGCCCACGACGCACGCCTCGACGGAATCTATCTGGCCCTCAAGCTCGGCTATGGGCTGGTGCCCATCGCCGCCGGCGCCGACAAGTTCCTGAACCTGCTCACCGACTGGACCAAGTACCTGCCCAAGTTCGCGACCTCGATCGTGCCCCTCGAGCCCGGGCGGTTCATGATGGCCGTCGGCGTCATCGAGATCATCGCCGGCGTGGTCGTGCTGAGCACACTCACGCGGCTGGGGGCGGCCGTTGTGGCGGCCTGGCTTGTGCTGATCGCCGGGAACGTCGCGCTCGCCGGGTTCCTCGATATCGCGGTCCGGGACCTGGTCATGGCGCTGGGCGCGTTTACGCTGGCCACGCTCGCGGCCGTGCGTGGCGATGGTTGGCTGCCCGCCAGAGCCTCGCACGCATGAACAAAGGCAATACCATGCTCAACATGGACCGCACTCTCGCCGAGCTCGCGCCTCTCCCGGATGAGGACATCCTCGCCCGCGTCGTGGATGGGGACATCGCGGCCTTTGAGTTGCTCATGCGGCGACACAACACACGGCTGTACCGCGTCGCCCGAGCGGTGATGCACGACGACCTGGAAGCCGAAGACATCGTTCAAGAGGCGTACGTGCGGGCCTACGCGCATCTGAACCGTTTCGAGGGCCGCGCGAGCGTCGCGACCTGGCTCACGAGGATCGCGTTCCACGAGGCGCTTCGCCGCAGACGCCGCCGAGCACGTGAGGCGACCGTGCAACGGTCGCGCGCTCGGCACCGTGAGATCACCGCCGGTACGTTCGAGGTTGCGGAGATGGCCGTGGATCCTCAAACCCGTTCTTCGCTCGCCCTCACTCTGGACGCGCTGCCCGTGAGCACACGCGCCGTCGTGGTTCTGCGTTTGGTGCAGGGGCTAAGCACGCGCGAGACCGCGTCTTGCCTGCGTCTTTCGGAAGCAAACGTCAAGGTCCTGCTCCACCGTGGCACGCGAGCGCTCCGTGACACGATGGGCGCCGAGCCGGTGGACTCCCTCCGCGAGCAGTACGCATTCGGCGCGGAGCGCTGCGACCGCGTTGTCGCGGCAGTCTTGCAGCGCCTCGCACGGCCCTGATCCTGCGTGTCCGCGCTGCGGCCCCAGGACGCCGGCCCGCGCCTACGCCGCCGGCTCGGCGGAGTTCGCCGCGCGGATGTCGTCGATCGTGTAGAAGCACCGCGGGTCGACCTCGCGGGCGATGCGGGCGATGTGCCGCGCCCTGGCGCGGCGGGCCTGCACGAAGAGCATCGTGACCGGGCCGTCGCGGCCTTCGCCCGTGAACTTCGTGACGCCGTAGCCGTCGGCACGGAGCCGCTCGAACAGAACGGCGCCCTCGCGGGTAAAGATGCGTACGACCTGCTCACCGAAAGGGAGCCACCGCTGGAGTGTAACGCCGACGTAGTTGCCGGTCGCGGCCCCGAACGCGAACGCCAGGCCGTAGGTCGGCTCGGTTCGGATGTGCGAGATCACCGCGGACACGGCGAAGACCCAGATGGTCATCTCCAGAAGTCCGAACAGCCACGCCAGCCCGCGGTGCCCGCTGACCACCGCCACGGTCCGCATGGTCCCCAAGGACACATCCCCGATGCGGGCAAGGATGATGACAATACACCCAACGATCATGTCCCAAGGCATACCCGCGACTCCCTACATTCGCTGCGCTGTCGATACGTGTGCTCGGTGTCACGCGGCGAGGTCGGGCTTGACGGCGAGGATCGAGCAGGGCGCTCCACGGACCACCCGCTCGGCGGTTGAGCCGAAGATCATGTCCCGGACGTTCCACCGATCGCGCGTTCCAACGACGGTCATGTCGCACCCTCGCTCCTTGACGAACCGGACGATGGCGTGGCCGTACCCGCCGCCCCGCCACTCGGATTCGAGGCAGTGAAACTCCGCCTTCAGCGCGTTGATCTCGTGCGACCATGGCGCGCAGAACTCGCGAAGACGGGCTTCGACGCCTCGGTTGAGCTGCGCCTTGAAATCGGGCATGTTCTCCTTGACGCCCGCGGGCGGTCCAAGGCCGTACCACGGGTCGTCGTACACATGCAGAACGTGCAGGGCTGCACTATCCTGCGCCGCGACCCGGATCGCGTGCTGCAACGCGAGTTTGGAAGTGTCCGTGAAGTCCAGGCAGGCCACGACGCTCCTGAACGGACCCGCGTGGTCCTCACGGACCAGCAGCACCTGCATCTTGGCCCGCTGTACGCACGACGCGGCGGTGGGACCAATGCCCTTGTGCGCATCGATCGCGCTGTGCGAACCAAGTACGAGCAGGTCCGCGCCCGCACGGGCGGCCGCCTGGAGAATGATCTCGGGAGGGTTGCCCACCTCGATGTCGCACGTCACATCGCTGCGCGTTGACGCGGCCGCCGCGAACACGGCCCACGCGGTCTTCGCATCCGCGACAAAGTCCGCCTGGGTAGGCAACGGAAACGGGAACAGCGGGTGCGGCGCGGGCACGAAGGACGGGAGGGCCACGGCATGCACGGCACGCAACGATGCGCGGTTGCAGTCCGCGAACCGAGCCGCCACTCTGAATGCGGCGACGGAACAGGGCGAGAAGTCCACGGCGACGAGGATCGAGTTGAGCTTGCTCATCCGATTCGCTCCAAGGGCAGACCGATGCGGCGGACGCGCCAACCCCGGGACTTACGAGCCATTCGCCGCGGGTCGCCGGCGACCAGTATCCCCCGCCCGGTCCTGCCGAAACCGCCGCGCCGCCCGTGTATCGATCCGTTCGACAGCCCTCCGGATAGCCGCGTCGAGCTTCCGAGCCGCCGCGTCGATCGCGGCATAGAGATCGTCGGCGCGGGCTCTAACCGCAACGGGTTCGCGGCCGTTGACCCGGGCCTCCATCACGCAGCGGATGTCGTCGCCCCCGTGTTTGAGGCCGTTGACGTCCTCGAAGTGGACCTCGACGGCCGTCATCTTCGATCCGTACCTACGGAACGTCCCCGCGAGCTTTCGGCGCACCCATGCCTCGATGGCGGCGCTGGTCTGGAGGTTCCCAGGCTTGATGTGGATGGGTAGGTTCGACGTCCGTGGGGGCATGTCGTGCCTCCTGATGTCGATGATCCGCGGCTATTGATCGAAGTGACGCTCACGCTCGGGCTGGTACTCGATCCGCTCGACGGTGACGCGCCGCGACACGCGGCCGCCCGCACAATCGACGGTGGCGCCTTCGCGCGCGCCCAGCAGCGCCGCCCCGAGCGGCGAGAGCACGGACAGCCCGCCCGAGTCGGAATCCGGGTAGGTCAGTTCATAGGTGTCGGGCTCATCGTCGCCGGCGTGACGCACCTGAACGCGGGAGCGCATGGTGACCACGTCGGGCGGCACCCGGCGCGGCGAAACCTTGCGGGCCTGATCGAGCAAGGCCCGGAGCCGCAGCACCGCCGCGTCGATGTACGCACCGCTGAGCAGCGGCTGGAGCCGGTCGAAGTCGAGGGAGCTGACGATCGGTTGCGCGGTCATGTCGCACTCCTTTTGTGTGCTGCATGGGAATGAGGGGACGGCTCGGATGTCGGAACACACCACCAAACAAGCTCACAGGTGCAGGTCACCGGCGGCCTCCGGCTGGTACAGCACGCTCAGGATGTCGCACGATCGCTCCGCGCCGCCGGGGACGCGGAACGTCACGGGCTCCCCGACACGGCATCCCAGGATCGCCGCGCCCAGCGGGGCGAGCACGGAGATGCGGTCGTCTTCCGGGTCGGCCTTCTCAGGGAAGACCAGCGTCATCGTCCACGTCCGCCGCCCGTCGCGCAAACGCACGCGCGAGTTCATGGTGACCACATCGGGCGGCACCTCATCGGGGCCGACCACGACGGCGCGGTCGAGCTCCGCGCCGAGCGTCGCCAGGTAAGGGCGGTCCCGGTCGTCGCCGCCCGTCCGCGGGCTCGACTCCGCGATCAGGGCGCGCAGTCGCTCCATGTCCTGCTGCGTCACGTGGATGTTTCGGTCGTTCATGGCGTGCTCCTGCGGCGTGCGTGTACATGCTCGGCGCGGGCCGATCGCTGTTCACGGGAAGATGCCGCGCTCGGCGTAGACCTGCTCGATCCGCCGCAGCGCCACCGCGTACGCCGCGGTGCGCCAATCGAGCGACTTCTCGGCCACCATCCCCTTCACGCGGGCGTAGGCGCGCTCCAGGATCTCGCGCAGCCGCTGATCCACCTCGGTGGCGTTCCACGCCGCGCCGCCGCGGTTCTGGAGCCACTCGAAGTAGCTCACAATCACGCCGCCCGCGTTGCACAGCACATCGGGGAGCACGTCGATGCCGCGCTCGCGGAGCACCGCGTCGCCCTCGGGCGTCGTCGGGCCGTTGGCGCCCTCGGCGACCAGCCGCACGTTCAACTTCCGCGCCGACTGGCCCGTCACCTGGTTCTCGAGCGCGGCGGGGATGAACACGTCCGCCTGCACGCCGAAGAACTGATCGAGCGTGATCGCCTGCGCGGCCGGGAAGCCCGCGACGCCGCCGGTCTTCTTCGCGTGCTCGGCGAGCGCATCGGCATCCAGCCCCGCGGGCGTGGTGGCCTTGACCGCCCCGGTCACATCCTGCGCGGCCATCAGCTTTGCGCCCTTGTCCTTCAGGATCCGGGCCGCCCACGAGCCGACCTTGCCGAAGCCCTGCACCGTGTACGTCAGGTCGGAGACCTTGCACTTGTGGTCCGCGGCCCACATCTCGATGAGATCGACCACGCCCTGCCCGGTCGCCTTCTCGCGCCCCACCGAGCCGCCCGCGCTCACCGGCTTGCCGGTGACGACCGCCAGGGCGCGGTAGCGCTCCTGCGGCGGCATGGTGGCCGCGTAGGTGTCCACGATCCACGCCATCGTGCGGGCGTCGGTGTTGACATCCGGCGCGGGCACGTCGTACCCCGGCCCGATGTTCGCGCCCAGCGCGTAGACAAACCGGCGCGTCATCCGCTCGACCTCGCGCCGGCTGAGCGTGGCGGGATCGACCTGCACGCCGCCCTTGCCGCCGCCGAAGGGGATGTCCACCAGGGCGCACTTGATCGTCATCCACGCGGCCAGGGCGCGCACCTCGTCGAGGCTCACATCCGGGTGATACCGGATGCCGCCCTTGAATGGCCCGAGCACGTTGTTGTGCTGCACGCGGTAGCCGGAGAACATCTCTACGCGCCCGTCATCCATCTTCACGGGGAAGTTGACCGCCACCTCGCACGCGGGCGCGGCGAGGATCTTGCGGACCTCGGGGGCTAGACCCGCCGCATCGGCCGCGAGGTCCATCTGCTCTCGGACACGCTCGAAGAGTTTCGGGTGCGCGGGGGCCGAGGCCGGGGGGGTGCAGCACGAGCGGGCGGAGGAAGCGGACGGATTCAGCGTGGCGGTGCCGTTGGTCATGGCGAGCGATCTCCGGGTTGAAAGTTCGTCGTGTCTATGGCAATCCGTGTGCCAAAGCCAAAGCCCATGCGCGACCGCAGGAACGCCCATCGCCTCCTCCACCGCGCGGGGAGAATCGAACCAGCGGGGCGTTTCTCCCCGGTCAGATCGCGTTCGTGCAGAACGGCGA
>JADYXW010000084.1 GCA_020853975.1 Phycisphaerales bacterium | reverse complement strand
GGGGTTCGAATCCCCTTGGGGTCATTGCCCCCGCATGCGCGGGGGTTTTTTGTGCGCCCACCGCGTCGGGAGCGCCCGAGGCGGCCTCCCGAGAGCTCCCCCCGTCGGCGAACACCTCCGCGATCGGAAGTTTGTCGCGCGGACGCCCGTTGACGCACCCCGCGTCGCCGTCCTCCCGGAGCCCCCGGCGCAACGTGCAGGTTCTCCACAGCCGTAAGGGCCATGAGCGTCGTCAGACGCCGGACCGATCGGGCGATGAATCCGGCCCGGTTTCGCGGCGGAAGTGCGGCGGCACGCCGCGCGTGGTAACCAACTCGATCGGCACCTGCGCCGCGCGATGTCATCGACCGCTCGGCCTCCGGCGCCGGGCACTCGCGCGTGGACTCGTCCGCCAAGCCCAGCCCAGCCCAGCCCAGAAGGCCCGCTCCTTCAGCAGCTGGCCGCGCCCGTCCGTGTCGTGGATGAACTCGATCGCCCACACATGGTTGATGGGCGCAGCACGGCGACGCACGATCCCGTTCCCGCTCCCCCCGGGCGCGTGCGTCCGGACAACGCTGCCCCGGCCATGATCCAACCCTGCGTGCGGCTCCCCGATCCCTCGTGCAGGACCTAGGTCAACGCCCCCACTCGCTTCTTCAATCCTGCACGAACGCTCGCCCACTCGCTCCGCACAATGCTGAACATGGCGGTGTCGCGGAGATAGCCGTCGGACATGATGATGTGCTTGCGGAGCGTGCCCTCGAAGGTGGCTCCGAGCTTCGTGATGCCGCGGACCGAGGGGGTGTTTCGCGAGTCGCACTTCAGTTGCACGCGCTCGCAGCCCAGCACGTCGAAGGCATGCGCGAGCAGCAGCAGCTTGGAGGCGGGATTGACGGAGGTTCCCCGTCGGTCGGGGGCGTACCAGGTGGCCCCGATCTCCACACCCAGGTGCTTCGGGCGGATATCGAGGTAGGAAGTTGAGCCGACGACGCGTGCGGCGTGCTCGACGACGAAGGTCAGGCGAGCAGCGTCCGCGAGAGCGTCCCGCATGAACGCCTCGAACGCGCCGGGCGAGGCGTCCGCGGGCTGCCATGGGAAATAGCGGAATGTCTCCGGCGGCGAGACGGCATGGAGGGCCGTCGCGTCGCTGGGGGCGTAGGGCCTGAGGGTCACACCAAAGCCGGTGAGCGTGACAGGTCGCACGCCGAGCGTGGGGAGGGGCGAGTTCACGAGCTGCCCGTGCGCATGCGTTCCAGACCTTCGGGGAACGGGTAGGTCGGGAAGACGCCCACGTCGGCGAATCGCCACATCGCAGGGGCGGTGTACACATCACCCCGGTATCCGGCGTTGAAGATGGTGCGGAGCACGGCCTCAAAGCTCGGCTCCTGGCCGTCCGCACCCACGAGGCGGTTGGCCTTGGCGTTGAGGAATGAGACCGTGGCGGCGGGCCAGCGCTCGCGCCGGTCGTGCAGCATCTTGGCCACGGTCTGGAAGCCCCGTCCGAGATCATCCAGGGTGAAGTGCTCTTTGCCCCTGGGCCTGAGAATGGCGAGGATCAGCAGCGAGTCGAGATCGAACTTCAGCACATAGGGCTCGCGGTCGCGGGCGGAGTGGAGCGCGACGGACTCCTGGAACATGCGGGCGTAGTTCGTGACCGTCTGCGCCGACCACTGGCTGGTCTGCACGAGTTCGACGATCTGGGCAATGAGCCCGTGGCTGTTGTCGCGGTCATTCACGCCGCAGATCACCGTGCGGTATCGCCCGTCGAGGAGATCGCGCAGGAGGTCCTGGCCCCAAAGAATGCGGATTCGCTCGCGGCCTCGGACGCTTCCGTGCTCCCCGGGGAGCAGCGTGACGCGGTCGGGGAACTGCTCGGAGCGGAGGAGTTTCTCGCCCTCGCCGTCGTACAGGGAGAGTGGCGCGGCCATGTGGGGCGATCGCGGGTTGCTCATGGTGACCTCCCGGCGGATGGTAGCGACGGCCCCGCGCGGGGCGTGCTGAGAGAGCGGTCAGGGCGCGGCGGCGGGCTTTGGATCCGTTCCAGCCTTCTGCCACGGCGCGCCGGCGTGCGTGGTTCGGATGCTGAGGACCGACCCCCCCGCTGTGATAATCAGCGTCTTCCCGTCCTCACCCCCGAAGGCCAGGTTTGACGCGCCCGGGACCGGCAGGTTGGCGAGGAGTTCACCCTTGGGTGAGAGGACGAGGATGCCGCCGGGCCCGGTGGTGTAGATGTTGCCAACGGCGTCGAGCCTCAGGCCGTCGGCATTGCCCCGCTCGGGCAGGCCATGGGCCTTGGCGAGAGCCCGAAGGTCGGCGAAGGTGACGGGCGCCGCGAAAGAGCCGTCGGGGTTGATGTCGACGCGGACGATCTTGCCCCCGCCGAAGTCGTTGATGAAGACAGCCTTTTCATCGAGGGAGAGGGCGATGCCGTTGGGGGCGCGGAGGGTGTCGGTGATGAGGGTGATGGAGCCGTCCCTGGCGATGCGGTGGGAGGCGAGCTTTTCAAGCTCAAGGTCCTTCTTGGCGGTAAAGAAGGAGGGATCGGTGAAAAGGACGGAGCCATCGGAGGCGACGACCAGATCGTTGGTGGCGTTGAGACGCTTGCCGTCGATCTTCGAGGCGAGCACCGCGGGAGCCTGGGGCTGGCCTTCCTTGAGCTCGACGCGGGTGATCTGGCGGCCCTCGCACTCGGCGAAGTAGAGGTTGCCCACGGCGTCGATGGCGGTGCCGAGAGCCTTGCCCGAAGGCGTGCGGAAGGGCGTTGGCGTGTCGTCGCCCGCATTCCAGCGGAGGACCGTACTCGCTGGGACGTCGCAGAAGAGGAAGAAGCCCTTGGAGGCGCCCTTGGCGGGCACCCAGCAGGGGCCTTCGGTGAAGGCGTAACCCTTGCCGATGACCTTTGTCTCTGCATGCTCGAAGAACGCGCCGGGGCCTGGCGGCGTCGGAAGCGCGGGCTGGGCCGCGGCGGCAGGCTTGGCGGTCTCGGGCTGCACGGGTGAAGCGGCGAGGAGCGTGAGGACCAGCGGGAGCGAGACGAGCATGAGAAACTCCGGGAAGGGCGTGGGTTGCGTCCAGCAAGCCTACGCGGGGACCGTACATCGGGGAGTACGATGCCCTCCGCATGGGCGACGCACACACGCCACAGGAACTCGCGGCTCGCGCGGATCAGTTCCGGACAGACTTCGCCTCGGTGCGCGACCAGGTGGGCCGCGTGGTGGTCGGGCAGGCGGACGTGGTCTCGAACGTGCTGATGTGCCTGATGGTGGGCGGGCACGTGCTGCTCGAGGGCGTCCCGGGCATCGGCAAGACGCTGCTCGTACGGACGCTGGCGGGCTCTCTCTCGCTCTCGTTCTCGCGGGTGCAGTTCACGCCGGATCTGATGCCCGCGGACGTGACCGGCACGACCGTGGTGAGCGAGCGCGACGGGGCGGCGGGGCGCGAGCGGCGCTTTGTCTTCCAGCCCGGGCCCATCTTCGCGCAGATCGTGCTGGCGGACGAGATCAACCGCGCCACGCCCAAGACGCAGAGCGCGCTGCTTGAAGCGATGCAGGAGCGGAGCGTGACCGTGGGTGGCACGACCCACGTGCTCCCGGCACCGTTCCTGGTGATGGCGACGCAGAACCCCGTCGAGCAGGAGGGAACCTACCCGCTGCCCGAGGCGCAGCTCGACCGGTTCTTCTTCAAGGTGCTGGTGAGGCCCCCGGGCCGCGCGGACCTGGCGGAGATCCTGAGGCGGACGACCACGGCCGAGGCTCCGGCGGCTTCGCCCGTGCTCGACGCGGCGCGAATTCTGGAGCACGCGAGGCTGGTTCGGATGGTGCCGGTGGCGTCTCACGTGACGGACTACGCCGTGAGGCTGACGCTCGCGACGCACCCCGGTGAGGCATTCGCCACACCCATGGTGGGCAAGTACGTGAGGCTCGGGGCCTCGCCCCGTGCGGCGCAGGCGCTGCTGCTGGCGGGGAAGTGCCGGGCGCTCGTGCAGGGTCGATGGAATGTATCGATCGAGGACGTGCGTGAGGCGGCGCCCCCGGCGCTGCGTCACCGGCTCATCATGAACTTCGAGTCGCACGCGGAGGGCGTGGGGCCTGAGCAGGTGATCGAGAACGTGCTGGCAACGATGCCGGTGGAGGCCCCGTGATCCGGAGTGCCGCCCGGTTTTCGTGCGCGGGCGTACTGGTGGCCGGGCTCGCCGCGGGGCTGGGCGCGGCGCTGGGGGGCTGTGCCGGCGGGGGCGGGGCGGGTTCATCGCCCGCGGGGCCGATGCCGACGCCGGACCTCTCGGCTCCGAGGCTTGATCTCGTGCCCGGGGGCGTTGCGGTGGTGCCACTGGGGAGCGCCCAGCCCGACGAAGACCTGCGCTGCGTGCTGGAGGGAGGGCGGGCCATCCCGACGCGGGTAGTTGTGATCGCCCGAGCGATGCCCGTCGCGGAATCGCGGGCCGGCTGGCTGCCCGACGCCGGCCAGTGGACCAGCGGCAGCGCGGTGTCGCAGGTGCGAGGCGCCGCGGAATGGGCGGCGGTGATCGAGACTCCCGCGGATGCGAGCGGCGTATGGATGGACCTGGCCGGGCGACGTGTCGCGGTGCAGTGGATCAGCGACGGCAGAACGCTGCCCCGCGCGCCCCACGCCGACGACGACAGCCCGTGGAAGCCCGCGCGTGATCCGGCGCTGCCTCCGTCCGTGGTGCTGTCGCCCAGATTTGCCGGGGAGCAGCGTGACCCGCGGACGCGCTGGAGGTGGCACCTGATCGCGGACGGCCTGTGCCCGGAGGACGACCCCGGGCGGGTGCCCTCGGCAAGCTTCGAGAGCGACGAGGTGGAGGCCCTCGCGCGTCAGAACGAGAGTCGCTGGCGGGCCGTGATGCTGCGCATCTGGGGCATCGACGCGGACCTGGCGTGGCGGCTGAAGAGGCGCCTCGCTGCCGTGGTGGAGTTCGGCGATGGCCAGTTCGCACCGGCCTGGCCTTTGGACCTCGCGGACCTGGAGGCGCTGGCCTCGAGATTGCTCGACCCGCTCGCAAAGGACCCGACAATCGCTGCGGTCGCCGAGGCCTGGCTCGCGGCTCAGCCTCCCGCCGTTGCGTGGATCGAGGACGACGGAGCAATCCTGGACGCGTCACGGACGCGCGTCCTCGCGACGGCGGCGGTGGTCTCGGTGTTCGACCGTGCCACGCTCGCATGGGCGGGCGTCGAGGGACAGACGCCGGAACTCCGCGAGCTGCCGCCGTATCGCTCGCTCAGGCTGGTGGTTCCGCCACGCGTTGACCCGGCTGTGCTGTTTGCGCCGGTGGAGGTGCACGCGGGCCGCTGGCAGCGGACTCTAACCGCCATGTCCCGGCCCTTGCCCGTGGAGCCGCCCGGCACGCATCTGGGGCCCTTTGCCGCGGACCTGACGCTCGACGCGTGGCAACGGGGAGAGGTGATGGAGGCGGCCTGGCCCGCGGCGTGCCTGCTCCACAAGCCCGCGATGCCCCCCGGGGCAGAGCCGCCCGCGTCGCGCTCCCGCGCGTGGGAGCTGTACGGCGAGTGCCGCGTGCTGGGGCGCAACGCGGAGGGGCTCGCCGAAGAGGTACGAGTGTATTTCGGGCCCGTCGAGCGCCCGGTGGCGGTGGTGCGCATTTCAGAGCTGGGCGAGTCGGAGTTCTTGCCCGTGGGAGTGGGAACGACCGGCGTTCCGGAGCTGCTGCCCCCGGCGACGGGCGCGCAGGTGCAGCGGGGCGCGGACCGGTGGACGTTCCGACTCCCCCTGCCCCCTGGCGCAGTCGAGAAAGACGGCCTTGTGCGGATCGGCGTCGTGCGGATGGACGCGATCGGGCGCCGCAGCAGTTGGCCCCGCGCGATGCTCCCCTGGCAGGACGCGCCCGCGCGGGGCGCGCTGGACACTCGTGCCTGGGCGTCCCCCGGCGAGCAACCACCCTGATCGATGGATGGACCGGGGTGCCCGCGCCGGCTGAATACGCTGGCGAATGGACTTTGACCCCGCGGCGCTCTCTCAGCCGGACCGCTACAAGCTGCTCATCGGGGGCATCACGCCCCGGCCTATCGCGCTGGTCTCGACGGTGTCGCCCGCCGGCGTGCTCAACCTCGCGCCCTTCTCGTTCTTCGCGGGCGTCGGGAGCAACCCCATGACGCTGCTCTTCTGCCCGGCCAACAACGATCGGGGTGAGGAGAAGGACACGCTGCGCAACTGCAAGCCCCGCCCCGAGGGCGGGACGGGAGAGTTTGTCGTGTGCGTCGTGCCCCACGCGCTCGCGGGGCGGGCGGCGCTCGCGGCGGAGCCGCTCTCGCCCGAGGAGAGCGAGTTTGACCTGACAGGCCTGACGCCCACGCCCAGCGCCGCGGTGACCCCGCCCCGCGTTGCGGAGTCCCCGCTGGCGTACGAGTGCGTCACCCGGCAGGTGATCCGGACAAACCCCGGGGCGGCCGGGGGCGGGAACATCGTCATCGGGCGGGTCGTCCGCGTGCACGTGCGTGACGGCGCGATCAACGAGAGGCTGCACATCGACCCATCGGTGCTGGACACGGTGGGGCGCATGGGCGGGCTCACCTATTGCACGACGCGGGAGCGTTTCGAGCAGCGGATGGGGCGGGGCTGAAAAGAAGAAACCCCCGGGGGGTGGACCCGGGGGTCTGGGTGGGTCGGGTCGCCGCTCGTGATCGAGCAAATGCCGTGGTGGACGGCATGGTGGGCAACCCGAGCCCGGGTGACAGGGTGCGTTGGGAGAGGTTGGGCCGAGCGGCTGTCTGGCGCCGGGTCCCCTGGCTGAGCGGTCTTCTCTGACCTCCGTGGCGTGCCGCCTGTGCGGCGGTTCGTCCTGATCCTGCGCGGTCGCTGCGCCTCACTGGTCGAAAGGGACCGAGGGTCGGAGCGGCGTCGATCCTCGATCAGCCGCTCCCCGGCGGGCATCCGTCCCACCGGCCTTGTTTCCTCCTCGGGTCGGCGCCACGAGCACCGCCCGGCTCACAACCTCTCACAACGCACCCGGACCTGTTCAACTGCACCCGAGGCTGTTGCCGCAGTTCAGGCACTTGTAACAGGTGCCGCTGCGGACCGTGACATTGCCGCAGACGTCGCAGGCGGGTGCGTCGCTCTGCGCTTCGGCGAGGGAGTCGCCCAGCGGGCTTGTCCGCTGGCGGGCGACGACGTCGATCTCCGTAGTTCGCTCCACGATGTGCACCACCGCCTCGGCCTTGGTGATGGCGGCGCGGGGCTCTGCGACGGGCCGGGAGACAGGCTCGGGTGCCGGCTGCTGGGGCGAGTGCTGCTCGCGGTAGCCCTGGATGAACTGCATGCCCATCCAGCGGAAGATGTAGTCCACCAGGCTCTTGGCGAAGGGGATGTCGCGGTTCTCCGTCATGCCCGCGGGCTCGAAGCGCTGGTGGCTGAACTTGTCGACCAGGCTCTTGACAGGAACGCCGTACTGCAGGGCCACGCTGGTGGCGGTGCCCAGGCTGTCCATGAGCCCGCCGATGGTCGAGCCTTCCTTGCTCATGGTGATGAAGAGCTCGCCGGGCTGGCCATCCTCGTAGAGCCCGACCGTGAGGTAGCCCTCGTGACCCGCGATGTTGAAGCGGTGGGTGATGGAGCGGCGTGTGTCGGGGAGGCGGCGGCGCTTCGGGCGCGGGGCCTCAACCACCACAGGCTTGGCCTCGGCAACCTGGATCGCCGCCGGGGCGGGCGGTGCTTTTCCCGAGGCGTCCTCACGGCCTGACTCCTTCCTGGCCTCGTCGGTGGTGG
Source organism: Phycisphaerales bacterium (assembly GCA_020853975.1). GTDB lineage: Bacteria > Planctomycetota > Phycisphaerae > Phycisphaerales > UBA1924 > RI-211. Next base: position 30,929 of record JADYXW010000084.1, on the reverse strand, counting down.
CGGAGAGGGGCTGGCTGAGCTTGCACCCGTCGCGGTAGAGCGCATTGGCCTTCAGGCCCAGCTCCCACGACAGGCGGTAGCAGGACTTGATGTCCGCGACCGTTGCCTCGTTGGGCAGGTTGATGGTCTTGGAGATCGCCCCGCTGATGAAGGGCTGGCAGGCGGCCATCATGCGGATGTGGCCCTCGGCGGCGATGAATCGCTTGCCCAGCTTGCCGCACTTGTTGGCGCAGTCAAAGACGGGCAGGTGCTCGGCCTTGAGGTGCGGGGCACCCTCGACGGTGCTGGTGCCGCAGACCTTGGTGTTGAGCGCGTCGATCTGAGAGGCCGAGAGGCCGAGGTGCGCGAGGAGGTTGAAGTTGGGATCGGCCTTGGCCTTGGCGGGGTCCACTCCACAGCCCCGCAGCGCGCCCTCGGAGAGTGCAAAGCCCGCGAAGGCGAAAGAGAGCTCGAACGTGCCGGGGAGCTGCTCGGAGATGGCGCGGAGATCGGCCTCCGGGAGCCCCTTGCTGCGGAGGAAGGTGCCGAGGGTGATGCCGGGCTGCCCCGGGATGGGCACCTCGAGCGAGAGCTCCCCCAGCAGGTACGCCATGATGTCGCGGGTGTGCGCATCGGAGTAGCCCAGGGCCTTGAGCGCCGGGCGGACGGACTCGTTGGCGATCTTGAAGTAGCCGCCACCCGCCAGCTTCTTGAACTTCACGAGCGCGAAGTCGGGCTCGACGCCCGTGGTGTCGCAGTCCATCAGGAGGCCGATGGTGCCGGTGGGGGCGATGACCGTGGTCTGGGCGTTGCGATAGCCGTGCGTCTCGCCCAGGGTCAGGGCCTCGTCCCACGCGGTGACGGCGTGCGTGAGCAGGGCCTCGGCGTTCGCGAGGCGCAGCCCGCCCGCGTGGATGAGCGAGTGATCGATCGGCACGGGCGCGATGCGGAGGTTCTCGTACGCGCCGCTGTCACGGGCCACGCCCAGCGCGGCGCGCCGGTGGTTGCGGACGACGCGGAGCATGTTGGTCGCGTCCGCCTCATAGCCCGGGAAGGCCCCGAGCTGCTGCGCCATGAGCGCCGACATGCGGTACGAGCGGCCCGTGAGGATCGCCGTCAGGCACGCGCACGCCGCCAGCGCCGCCTCGCTGTCGTAGGGGATGCCCGCCTGCATGAGCATGGCGCCGAGGTTCGCGTAGCCCAGGCCCAGCGTGCGGAAGCGGTGGGACAGCTCCGCGATGTCGCGGCTGGGGAACGCGGCCATGAGGACGCTGATCTCCAGCACCATGGTCCACAGGTCCACGCCGTGCTCGAACGAGGCGACGTCGAAGGTCCGCGTTCCCGCGTCGTAGAACTTCAGGACGTTCAGCGAGGCCAGGTTGCACGCCGTGTTGTCCAGGAACATGTACTCGCTGCACGGGTTGCTGGCGTTGATGCGTCCCGCGCTCGGGCACGTGTGCCAGGCGTTGATCGTGGTGTCGAACTGCACGCCCGGGTCGGCGCAGCGCCACGCGGCGTAGCCGATCTTGTCCCACAGGGCCGACGCCGCCAGCGTCTTGGCCACCTTGCCCGTGGTGCGGGAGGTGGTGTCCCACGTCGCATCCTGGTCGAGGGCGTCGAAGAAGCGGTCGGGGATGCGCACCGAGTTATTGCTGTTCTGGCCCGCGACGGTCTGATAGGCCTCGCCGTTGAAGTCGTAGTCGAGTGTGAGCTTGAACTCGTCGCACTGGGCCGCGAGGGCGGGGTCGTGCTTCTTGAGGGCCCTGAGGCCCTCGACCATCGCCTGAACCTTGATCTCCTCGCGGACCTTCCAATCGACGAACTCGGCGATGTCGGGGTGGTCCATGTCGAGGCAGACCATCTTGGCAGCGCGGCGCGTAGTCCCGCCGCTCTTGATGGCGCTGGCGGCGCGGTCGCCGATGCGGAGCCAGGACATGAGCCCGCTGGAGCGACCCCCGCCGCTGAGCTTCTCGCCTTCGCCACGGAGGTTGCTGAAGTTGGTGCCGGTGCCGGAGCCATACTTGAAGAGCCGGGCCTCGCGGACCCACAGGTCCATGATGCCGCCCTCATTCACCAGGTCATCGCTGACGCTCTGGATGAAGCAGGCGTGTGGCTGGGGGTGGCTGTAGGCGTCGTCGGCGAGCGCGGGCACGCCGGTCTTGGGGTCCACGATCCAGTGGCCCTGCGCGGGGCCCGAGATGCCGTAGGCGAAGTTCAGCCCGGTGTTGAACCACTGGGGGCTGTTGGGCGCGCACATCTGGTGGACCATCATGTACGCGAGCTCGTCGTAGAAAGCCTGGGCATCGTCCTTGGAGTCGAAGTAGCCGTTGGTCTCTCCCCAGAACCTCCAGCAGCCCGCGAGGCGGTGGATGACCTCGCGCGCGGACTTCTCGCCCCGGGTGACGGGCTTGCCGTCCGCGCCGACCACGGGCTTGCCCGCCGCGTCGCGCACGGGAATGCCCGCCTTGCGGAAGTACTTGCTCACCATGATGTCCACGGCGAGCTGGGACCACTGCTCGGGCATCTCGGCGTCTTTCATCTCGAAGACGACCGAGCCATCGGGGTTGGTGATCTTGGAAGACCGCTTGGCCCAGGTGACGGAGGCGAAGGGGTCGGAACCGGCCTTGGTGAACTTGCGGGTGATCTTCATGCTGCTGCCGTCCTTGGGGAAACGTGGCGATTCGAGAGGACCGCACCGATGCCGCGGCGAGGCGTCATGTCCTCGAACGCGGACTAATCAACCTTTGGGAGCGTGAGCCCGCCCTGATCCTGGTACTTGCCGCCCTTGTCGGCGTAGGAAATCTCGCAGACGGCGTCGGCCTTGAGGAAGATGAGCTGCGCGACGCCCTCGTTGGCGTAGACGCGGGCGGGAAGGGGCGTGGTGTTGGAGATTTCGAGGGTGACCTTGCCCCGCCACTCGGGCTCGAGCGGCGTGACGTTCACGATGAGCCCGCAGCGGGCGTAGGTGCTCTTGCCGACGCAGATGGCGAGCACGTCGCGCGGGATCTCGAGGTATTCGACGGTCTCGCAGAGCGCGAAGGAGTTGGGCGGGATGATGACGTGCTGGCGGTCCGCCGGGTTTTTCGCGACGTCGACCTCGACCATCATGTCGTCGGAGAAGGACTTTGGGTCGACGACGGCGACATCGCCCGAGCGTGTTGTCGGCGTGAAGATCTTGAAGTGCGTGCCCACGCGGACGTCGTAGCCGTAGCTCGAGACTCCGAAGCTGATCTTCCCCGGGCGCTTGACGGAGGCCTCGAAAGGCCGAATGACGACGCGCTCGCGGATCTGCCTGTCAGAGAAAACGCCCACCGCTCCACCCCCGGGCCTGGCCCGGACCCCGCGACACCCTCTTTCACCCTACGACGCAAACCTACCAAAGTTCGATCAAAACTCTAACAGACGAAGCGAGGCGGAACCACCGCCGGCGCGGCCCACCAGCCTCGCACGACGCCGAACTCCGACCTTTCCCGAGTTTCGCAGCGGCGGAAACGAAGACGCGCCGAGCGATGGGTCGTCAGCATACCACTACAGATCGTACTTGCAACCGGGGCGAGCCCCAAAAGAATGTGGTTTTTCGTGGATAGTCTGTCATCAGCGCGCAAGTCCGTATTTGGATAGGCGCTTCCAAGATATCCCCAACCTCCCGGGAGGCGTCGGTAGGCGTCGCTTGAGGCTCGTCACCGGGGCTCGTTAGGGTGCCCCAATTCGGGGGTCCAGGGGTAGAGCGGTCGCCCGTTGGGGGGCGGGTTGGCACAGGGGGGCCGGGTTCGCGTACAGTGTGCAAAGCGGGTCCGGCCAAGGCGCTGGGCCTCTGGAGATTGCCCCATGAACGCCTACGCCGGCTTCCGAACCGCCGGAATCGCTGTCACTTGTCTTTCGCTTCTGGGTGTGGGGTCGCTCGGGGGCTGCGGCAGCTCGCCACCGCCGGCGCCTGTGGAGGCGGACCCTACGATCAACCGAGAGGTGCCGCCCCTGCTCAAGGGAACAGTGCTCTCCGAAGTCACCTTCCGCAACGTCGAACCCGTTCTGGTCTCCGGGTTTGGGCTAGTGGTCGGGCTCAGCGGGACCGGAGGCGGGCAGCTCCCGGACAACGTCGCCTCCACCATGGAACGCGAGATGGGCCTGATGGGGATTGGCAAGTCCGCCAACGCTGGCGGCTCCCTGGAGGGCAAGACCCCCCGCCAGGTCCTGCGCGACCCGAACGTCGCGGTCGTGATCGTCCAGGCGGCGATCCCTCCCGGGGCGCCGGCGAACGCCCGCTTTGATGTCTACGTGAAGGCCCTGAACGCCAGCAGCCTCGAGGGGGGCATGCTCTGGACGACGAATCTGCGGTTCGGCGACCCGGCGGTGTTTGGAGCCGCGCAGCAGCGATCGGTCGCGAAGGCCCGGGGTGCGATCTTCATCAATCCGTTTGCAGAGGAAGGCAGGGAGCAGCAGGGGCTGACGCGGGATGTCGGGCGGGTGCTGGACGGAGGCTGGGTGACCGAGCCTCAGCCGATCGTGCTGACGCTGGACAACGCGAGCTGGTCCCGGGCCCGCGGCATCGTGTCGGCGGTCAACAGCCGCTTCCCGGAGGGGCCCGGCGACCCGGGGCCGGCGGCCCGGGGCCGATCACAGTCGGTGGTGGAGGTGCGGGTGCCCAGGCGGTATCGCACGAACCCGCGCGACTTCGTGTCGATCGTGCAGCACCTGGCGATCGATCAGCAGTTCCCGGAGCAGATGGCGAAGCGCTGGGCCGAGGGCCTGAAGGCCGAGCCGGGCCTCGCGGATGATCTGGCCTGGTGCCTGGAGGGCATCGGGACCAAGGCCACGCCATTCCTCGCGGACCTGTACGACTATCCCGAGATAGTGCCCCGCATGGCGGCGCTGCAGGCGGGTGCGAGGCTGGGCGACCCTCGGGCTGCGGAAGGGCTGACCGAGCTCGCGGTGACCGGCGGCGGCAGCGTGAAGCTGCGGGCCATCGAGCTCCTGGGAGAGCTGGATGGGAGCCCCCGGGTGGACGTGGCGCTGCGGGACCTGGTGGCACAGCCGGAGATCGCGGTGCGGGTGACGGCGTACGAGTCGCTCGTGAAGCGCGCGGAGCGTTCGGCGGCGGGGCGCATCCGGGCTCGCCAGGACGAGAATCCTGACGGCGTGAGGATCTCCCCCACGGCGGTCGAGCTGCTGGCCCAGGCGGCGATCCCAAAGCGGAACATGCAGGGGCTCGAACGCCGCATTCAGGACGGGAAGTTCATCCTGGACATCATGCCATTCGGCGAGCCCTTGATCTATGTGACGCAGCAGGGGCAGCCGCGGATCGTCCTGCTTGGCGAGCAGAACGATCTGGTGAGGCCGATGATCGCGACCGCGTGGTCAAACCGGCTCATGGTGCAGGCCGACGAGGGCGGGCCGGTGCAGGTCCGCTACTCCCCGGCGGGCACCATCGGCGCCGTGACCGGCACTGTGAACGGCGGGCTGGTGGACCTGATCGAGTTCCTCGCGCGCAAGCCCGCGGGGGGCGAGCAGGTCACCGGATTCAACATGAGTTACTCCGAGGTCGTGGGGGCCCTCTCCGCGGTCAGCGAGTCTCGGGGCACGCGTGCCGCGTTCGCGACCGAGCAGAACCGGCTCCGGGCGGCGGTGCTCGCGGCGACCTCAGGGCGCGAGCGGGTCGAGCGGCCGGAGAGGCCGGGCGACGAGCCGATCGTGATATTCCGGCAGCCCACCGTCATCGACTCGCAGCCGACGACGCCTTTGGCGCCCAAGGTCGTGCCGATCGAGGGCCCGACGAAGAAGTGACAGGACGCCCCGATTCCGGCCCGGTTCTGCGGGCGGAAGTCCAATCAACCCGATATCTTCCGGTTCTGGACCGGGCGTCCGGAGGGTGGTGCTTTGGCCGGGAGCGGCGTCCGCCACGAGGGCGGAAGCGGCGCCGGATCGGGCTGAGCCCGGGCGACGTCCGCAGGGTGATGGACGCGAGCGGGTTGAGCGACATGGAGGTTGCGGCATGCGGTTGGTGAAACTCACGCTCTCCGGCTTCAAGAGCTTCGCGGACTCCACGGAGTTCACCTTCGACGATGCGGTCACCGGGATCGTGGGCCCCAACGGGTGCGGCAAGAGCAACATCGTCGACGCCATCAAATGGGTCCTGGGCGAGCGGTCGAGCAAGAGCCTGCGGGGCCAGGAGATGATCGACGTCATCTTCGCCGGATCCGCCTCGCGAAAGCCCCTGGGCATGGCGGGCGTCAAGCTCACGTTCGACAACCCTCTGATGGTGCTGGCGCCCGTGGCCATCGTGCAGGAGGCGGGGAATGTGCGGGGAGTGGAAGGCGAGCCGGCGGCCGAGGATGGCGAGCAGGCCCCTGCGCCGGGCCCCAGGAGGCGTCTGCCCGTCGACGCGGACGTGGTGGAGATCGAGCGGAGGCTGTACCGCGACGGCGAGAGCGAGTACCTCATCAACGGGCGCGTCGCGAGGCTGAAGGACATCCGCGACATGTTCCTGGACACGGGCGTGGGGGCGGACGCGTACTCCATCATCGAGCAGGGCAAGGTCGACGCGATGCTGCTCGCCAGCCCGCAGGAACGCCGGGTGATCTTCGAGGAGGCCGCGGGCATCGCGAAGTACAAGCTGCGCCGGATCGAGGCGCAGCGCAAGCTCGAGCGGACCGAGACCAACCTGCGGTCCACTCGGGAGCAGTTGGACAGCACCGAGAGGCGGCTGAGGCTTGTGCGGGGCCAGGCGGCCAAGGCCCGCAAGTTTGTGGAGCTGGATACGGAGCTGAAAGCGTGGCGCGTGGCGCTGGCCTTTGACCAGTACGACGACCTGGAGCAGAGGCTGTCGGGGCTCACCAGCCGCCAGACACAGTTGCAGGACCAGCGCGACCAAGCGGAGCGCGTGCTGCTGGAGGCAGAGGCGGGCAAGCAGGAGGCGGACCTGCGCCGGCACGAGCTCTCCCAGCGGCTGCAGGCGTGCGAGCAGGCGGCGCTGCAGGCGGCGCACGCGCGCCAGCAGGCCGAGCAGAGGCGGGCGATGCTGGCGCGAGCCGTCGAGGAAGCGCAGCGCCAGTGCGAACGCGACAAGCAGAGGCTTGTGGAGTTGGAGGGTCGCCGCGGGCAGGTGGAACTGGCGACCACGGTTCAGGGCGAGGACCTTGCGATGGTCGCCGAGAAACTTGCGGAGGCCGAGCGGGCGCTGGAGGCCTCGACCTCGGCGCGCGCGGGCGTGCTGGAAGAGCTGACCGTGCAGCGGTCCCTGGCCCAGCAGAAGCAGGCGGCGGCGCAGCGCATCGAGCGGGAGCGGATCGGGCTCCTGGCGTCGATCTCCAGCGAGGTGAAGCGCACGGAGGTGATGCGGGAGCAGGCGGAGCGGCTGTCGCAGCGGCAGGGCAGGCTCGCCGAGGATGAGTCCGGCTTGCAGACGCAGGCGGAGGGCGCGGTGGGCGCGGCGCAGGCCGCCGTGGACGAGGTCGGGGCCGCGGAGGAGGAACTCTCGCTGCTGGAGGCGGAGGTAGGGCGGCTCTCGAACGATCGGCGCGAGCGCGCGGTGCGCGTCGGGCAGATCGAGCAGGAGCTCGCGAGGCTCGACAGCCGCCGGCAGACTCTGCACGAGATGGTGGAGTCCCGCGCGGGCTACATGGAGTCCGTGCGTCACCTGCTGGAGGCACGCGAGTCGGGGGCGGGGTTCTCCGGCGTCATCGCGGCTCTCGCGGACCTGATCGAGACCCGGGAGGACCTGGACCCCGGGGCGGCGGCGGCGATCGAGGCGGCGCTGGGCGCGGACCTGCAGGGCCTGGTCGTGGAGTCCGTGCAGACGCTGCCCACGCGAGACGAACTTGAAACCCTGCCCGGGCGCGTGACGTTTCTGCCCATGATGGGCGTGCACACGGGTCGCCCCGTGCCCACGGATGAACTGGGCGTGCTTGTGGGCAAGCTCTCGGGGCTGCAGGTGAATGACCAGCGCGCACGCGTCGTGAGCCTGAGGTCGCTCGTGCGAGTGCGAGGCGGCGACGGCGCCGATCCTCGCCTGCAGGACCTGCTGGACCGACTGCTGGCTCGCACGTTCCTGGTGTCGGACCTCGACGCGGCGCAGCTCCTGGCTTCGGGCCCGCTCTCGGGCCACCAGGTGCGGTTCGTGACGCGGGCGGGGCAGACGCTGGATTCCGACGGGCGGGTGACCGCGGGGGGCAGCTCGGCGGCATCGGGCGAGTCAACCGGCCTGCTCGGCAGACGCGCGGAGCTTGAGGGGCTGACCGGGAGCGTAACGAAGCTCGCCTCCGTGCTGGAGGCGGAGCGGCACGTTCTCGCGGGCGTGGACACGGAGGCGTCGGTGCTCACCGGGCGTGTCGCGGGTGTGCGCCAGTCACTGTCTCAGAAGCAGCGCCACGCCGTGAGCGAGCAGGCCAGGGCCGACAGGCTCGGCGCGGACCTCGCCCGGCTCGGGCGTGAACGCCGGGGCGTGGAGCAGGAACTGACGCAGGTGCGGGACAGGCTCACGAGGCTTGAGGCGGACCGCGCCGGTCTTCAGGAGCGGGCCGAGAGTCTCGGGAGGCTGCTGGAGGAAGAGGCGGGGGCGGCAACGGCGCTCGAGCAAGTCGTGCGGACGGCGCAGGCGAGGGCGGACGCCGCGCTGGAGCAGGTGTCCGCCGCGAAGATCGACGTGGGGAGGCTGAGCGAGCAGGCCACGACCGCGCGGCGCGAGCTGGCCCGCCTGGAGCTGGAGCGGGACGAGATCGCCCGCACGCTCCGCGACGCCGCGGGGCAGATCGAGCGTGTGGAGGCGAGGCTGGGCGAGCACCGGGTGGGGATCAACGACGCGTTGGCGCAGGCTCAGGCCGCGGAGGCGCAGTCGGCGCATGCCGGTGCCGAGGCCGGGGGCCTGAGGGAGGAGCTGGCGGGCGTGGAGGCGCAGGCGTCGGAACTCGGCGAGCGAGTCGGCGCCGCGCGCAAGCAGCACAGCATCCTCGAGCGCGACTGGCACAGCATCGAGGTCTCGCGGCGTGAGACCGAGGTGAAGCGAGAGAACCTGGAGGAACGCACCCTGGAGGAGCTGTCGATCGACCTGGCGGCGGAGTACGCGGACTACCGGGGCATGATGGACGGAGGCGACGTCGAGCGAATCGACACCAACGAGGCCGCCCGCAACATCGAAACACTGCGCGACGCGGTGCGGAAGCTGGGCAGCGTGAACATGGACGCGCTGACCGAGGAGACGACGCTGCAGGCGCAGAACGACGACCTGGTGAAGCAGGTCGCGGACATCGACGCGGCGCGGGTCCAACTCGTGGAGCTGATCGAGCAGTTGAATCTCGTGAGCCGCGAGCGGTTCGGCGAGGTCTTCGAGCGGATCCGCGAGAACTTCGGCGGTGAACGGGGGATGTTCCGCAAGCTCTTCGGCGGGGGCAAGGCCGAGGTGCGGCTCATGCCCCTCATGCGCGAGGTCGAGAACCCCGACGGCACCATCAGCAAGGTTGAGACGGACCAGACCGACCTGCTCGAGAGCGGGATCGAGGTCATCGCCAAGCCCCCGGGCAAGGAGCCCAGGAGCATCAGCCAGCTCTCGGGCGGCGAGAAGACGCTCACAGCGGTCGCGCTGCTCATGAGTATCTTCAGGTCCAAGCCGAGCTGCTTCTGCGTGCTCGACGAGGTGGACGCGGCGCTGGACGAGGGCAACGTCTCGAGGTTCAACCAGGCGGTGAGAGACTTCACCGACCTGTCTCACTTCATCGTCATCACGCACAACAAGCGGACCATGCAAAGCGCAGACCGGCTGTACGGCATCACGATGCAGGAGCGGGGCGTCTCGACCCGCGTCTCGGTGCGATTCGACCAGGTCGGCAAGCACGGCGAGATCCCCCAGGCCCCGTCCAAGGCGGTGGGCGCGGTGCAGGGGGGAACGGACGCACACGCCGCGGAGCCCGCGCCCGTGGGGGCGGAGCCCGCGGTGGTGGAGACGGCGCCCGCGTCGGTGCTGGACGAACTGGTCGCGCGGCACGGGCGGCGCGGGGCGAGAAGCCCGGCCTCGTGACCGCCCCCACCTATTCCTCGGACTTGCTCCGTGCGGGCGCGATGAACGTGCCGACCATCGAGGCCGCGATCGCGTCCGCGGCCTTCGCGGCGTTGTCGCCCCCCTTGTTGCAGGCGACCATCACCGCCATGTCCTTGTCCGGCGCCAGCCAAGCCACGCAGAACCACATCGTGTTGCTGCCCGAATGCGTGAGCACGCGCCCCGTCGGCCCCGCCCAGGGGCGCTTTCCGACCGCCCACCCCGAGGCATAGTTGCCCAGCGCCGGGGCGTGCAGACGCTTGTACGTCTCGGGCTTGATGAGCAGAGCGCGGCCCTCGGACTCTCCCGCGAGGTGTGCCGCGATGTATCGCCCCCAGTCCGCGAGCGACATGTGCGCCGTGCCGCCCGGGCCGATGGCGGGCGGGTTGTCGGCGTTCGGCCCCGGGGGCTGGGCGGTGCCATCGCCGGCGTGGCCCCACGGCTGGTCGGGGGTGTCTCCGCTCCCGGGCGCGCCGAAGCCGGCGGTGGTGATGCCAAGCGGTGCGAAGACGCGCGCCTGCATCAGGTCCTCCCAGGGCTTGCCGGTCGCACGTTCGGCCATGGCGCCCGCGATGGCGAAGTTGGTATTGGAATAGAGGAACGCCGAACCAGACTCGTGGTCCGTCTTCCAGGTCAGCACCTCACGGAGAAGCTGCAGACGCTGCTCCGGAGGTGTCCCCTCGCGCTTCCAGAGGCGGCCCCACAGGCCGTTCTTGTGGAGGTCCCTCGGCGCCCCGGCGGTCTGGGTGAGCAGGCGTTCGAGCGTCACCGTCTGCCACGAGGCGTCCGCGATGTCTCGAAGCTCTGGGAAGAGGTCGAGCACCTTGGTGTCCCACGCGAGCGTGCCCTCTTCGACGAGGATGGCGCACAGCGTTGCGGTCATGGACTTGGTGCACGAGCCCAGGTGCCAGCGGTCGTCCATCGTCGCGGGCGCGTCCTTCCCGCGGGCTCTCACGCCCGCGACGCCCTGCGCGACAGGCACGCCCGCGCGGATGACCAGGGCCGACGCCGCGGGGATGTCGAACTGTTCGAGGATCGGGGGCAGGGTCTCCGAGACATCCACGGGGCCGGTCTGCCCCGAGGCGGCGTGCGCTGCGGGCGCGGGGGTGTCCGGCTGCGCCACCGCCAGGAGAGCCGGCGCGAGTGTCAGACAGCTCACGCAGAGTGCCCGGCGGAAGTTCATGCAAGACTCCTACGTTGAAAGCTGCAACCGGCCCACGAGTTCGCCGACGTTTGCGACGCCCTGGCGCCGAACCCACGATTCAAGACCCTTCGCGATGCTGATGGGGCACGACGGGTCGGCGAAGAGGCCGGTGCCCACCTGCACAGCGTTTGCCCCGGCGAGGATGAACTCCGCGGCGTGGTGCCACTTCAGCACACCCCCGATGCCGACGATGGGCGTGCGCGTGTCGCGGGCCACGGCCCGGTAGACATCGTGCACGAGCTTGACCGCGATGGGGTGGATGGCCGGGCCCGAGAGGCCCCCTGTCACGTTGGCGAGCCGGGGCAGACGCGTCTCGACATCGATGGCCATGGCGGGCATGGTGTTGGCAACGCACAGGGCGTCGCAGCCCGGGCGCTGGTTGGGGCCGGTGGGCTGGGAGGCTCCGGGTTCGATCGCCGCGCGGGCCACGTCCGCGAGCTTCAGCGGGCCGTTGGCGATGGGGGAAAGCTTCACGAACAGCCGCGTACGCGTGAGCACCCTCCGAACCTCTCGCACCAGTTCGGCGAGCAGGGGCGGGTCGCTCCCAAACTCCGTGTTGTGCTTCACGTTCGGGCACGAGACGTTGATCTCTACCGCGGGGATGGACTCGACGGCGTCCATGCCGGCGGCGACCTCGACGAAGTCCTCGATGCTGAAGCCAGAGATGCTGCCGATGACGGTTGTGGGCACGCCCGAGGCCCGCGGGGCGTAGTCTCGCATGAACGCGTCGAGCCCCACGTTGGCCAGGCCGATCGCGTTGAGCATCCCCGCGTCCACGGGCAGGATGCGCCACGTGGCGTTGCCGTCGCGGGGCAGGCGTGTGATCGACTTGGTGACCACGGCCCCGACGCGCGACAGATCGAGCGCATCGGCCATCTCGGTGAGCGTGCCCGCGGTCCCCGCCGCCAGGAGCACGGGCGTGCGCAGGGGGAGGCCGGCGAGGGTGGTGGCGACGGGTGAGGCGGTCATGGGGCGGACGTCCGAGGGCAAGGATACAGCGTCCGGGCGCGGCGGGGGGCGGACCGGCGCGGGTGCTGGCCTCCTACCTTCCGCCATGGACATCAACCAGCGGATTGCGCAGTTCGAGACGATGGTGCGTCCCGGTGCGGACCCCACCAACGACATGGCATGGTTCAGTCTTGGGCAGGCCTACGCGCAGGCGGGCCGGCACGCGGACGCCGCGGGCGCGTTCGAACGCTGCTACACCCTCAACCCCGCGATGTCCAAGGCGTTTCAACTCGCGGGCCGGGCGTTCATCGACGCGGGAGACGCGGAGAAGGCCAAGGTGGTGCTGAGAGAGGGCTTCGTGTCCGCCGCCGGGCGGGGGGACCGCCTGCCGGCGAAGGCGATAGGGGAGATGCTGCTCTCGCTCGGGGAGGCGATTCCCGATGCGCCGGGCACCGGCGGGACGCAGCCCGCGAGCACGGGCGATGGGTCGTTTGTCTGCGGCAGGACGGGCCGCCCGGGCAACAAGCTCGCCAAGCCCCCCTTCAAGGGCCCGCTCGGACAGTGGATCTGCGAGAACATCTCAGCGGAGACCTGGGACCAGTGGATCCGCCAGGGGACGAAGGTCATCAACGAGTTGAGGCTGGACCTTTCGCGCGACGAGGATGCCGCGACGTATGACCGGCACATGCGAGAGTACCTGGGCGTGGACGACGAGCTGCTGGCGAAGCTCGCGGGTTGAGGGTGCGGGAGCACTCCCCGTCCGCCCTACCCTCGACCATGAGCACACTGAAGGGCCGCATCGCGGTTGTGACCGGGGCCTCGGCGGGGATCGGGCTTGAAGTAGCCCGGGACCTGGTGGCGCACGGAGCCCGCGTTGTGCTCAACGCCAGACGCAAGGAGAAGCTCGACGAGGTCGCGGCGGGCCTTCCCCCCGGGAGCGCCGCGGTGGAGGCCGGCGACGCGTCGGACCTGAGCGTGATCCGGCGTGTGCTCGACCGCGCCCGCGGGGCCTTCAAGGCTGATGCGGACCTGATCGTGATCAACGCCGGACGCGGGCTCAACGGCTCGGTCATGACGTCGGACACTTCCCAGTGGGGAGAGATGGTCCGCACGAACTACCTGGGCTGCGCGTACCTGCTGCGCGAGGCCGGGCATCGCATGCTCGTTGCGATCGGAGGCGTCACCGGCCCCGCCTGCGTCGCTTCGCCCAGGGACATCATCGTGCTGGGCAGCACGGTCGGGCGGCACGTGTCGCCCTTCTCATCGATGTACGGCTCGACGAAGTTCGCGGTCCACGGGCTGGTGGAGGGCGCCAGGCGGGAACTCGGCCCCAAGGGCATCCGCGTGTCGCTGATCGAGCCGGGGTTTGTCGAGAGCGAGTTCCAGGGAGTCGCGGGGTACGACCGCTCGTGGTTCGAGGGCGTGAAGGAGCGCATCGGGCCGGTGCTTCAGCCCCCTGACGTGGCGCGGACGGTTGCGTTCATCGCCCAGCAGCCGCCGGGCGTGCACGTGAGCGACATTCTGATCCGCCCGACAAGGCAGGACTATCCCTGAGCGAGGCGCGGCTGGGGAGGCCGCGCGACGTCAGTGGGCCTCTCCCCGCTGCTTCAGCGCGCGGATGCGCTCTGGCAGGCTGAGGAGGCGGATGAACCCCCCCGCGTCCTTCTGGCTGTACACGTCCTCGCCCTCGAAGCTCACCATCTTCTCGGCGTAGAGGGAGTTTGGGCTGCGGCGCTTGACGGCGGTTGCCGTTCCCTTGAAGAGCCTCACGACCACCTCTCCCTCGAGAGGCTGGGCGATGCGCTCGGCGCAGGCCCACAGGGCGTCGCGCAGGGGCGTGAACCAGCGGCCGTCGTAGACGAGTTCGGCGAAGGTGAGCCCGACGTGCTCGCGATAGTGGCGGGTCTCGCGGTCCAGCACGAGCTCCTCGAGCGCGCGAAGCGCCTCGACGAGGATCGTGCCGCCCGGGGTCTCGTACAGCCCGCGCGACTTCATGCCGACGCGCCGGTTCTCTACGAGGTCGACGCGGCCCACGCCGTGCGCGCCGCCAATGCCGTTGAGCGACTCGATGATCTTCCAGGCGGGCATGGCCCTGCCGTTCAGGGAAACAGGCCGCCCCTTACTGAATGTGATCGTGACATCCTCGGGCGTGGCGGGACCCTTCGCGGGCTCGGTGGTGAGCATCCACGCGTCGTCGGGGGGCGCGTTCCACGGGTCCTCGATCGTGCCGCCCTCGTGGCTGATGTGCCACAGATTGCGGTCGCGGCTGTATATCTTCGTCGCGCTCGCGGTCGTGGGGATGTTCCGCTGCTTGAGGTACTCCAGCATCGCGAGGCGCCCGGAGAGCTTCCACGCGTCCATGCGCCAGGGGGCGATGATCTCCATCTCCGGGGCGAGCGCGGCGTACGCGGACTCGAACCGCACCTGATCGTTGCCCTTGCCGGTGCAGCCGTGGGCCAGGGCGGTGCAGCCCGTCTTCTTTGCGACGTTTACCTGCCCGCGGGCAAGTACGGGGCGGGCGATGGCGGTTCCCAGGAGGTAACGCCCCTCGTAGATCGCGCCCGCGAGGATCGTGGGCATCACGAACTCATCGACGAACTCGGCACGCAGGTCCACCACGTGGCACTCCGCCGCGCCGGAGTCCTTGGCCTTCTTCTCCACGCCCGCCAGCTCGTCGGCGCCCTGCCCGACATCGCCCACGACGCAGACGACCTCCGCCCCGGGGATGTTCTCCTTGAGCCAGGGGACGATGCAGGAAGTGTCGAGGCCGCCGGAATACGCGAGTGCGATGCGCTTGGTCATATCGTGAGTCCTGTCGGGGTTGCCTGTGGGTGCGAGGGGGTGGTCGGGCGATCTGGTTGAGTGAATGGGCGCGAGGGCTGCGGGCGCGGTCTACCCACGGCCCGGGAACATCATGACGAGCAGCGCGTTCTGGGCGTGCATCCGGTTTTCGGCCTGGTCATAGACGATGCTGGCGGCGGAGTCGATGACTCCATCGACGACCTCCTGCCCCCGCTTGGCGGGCAGACAGTGCATGAAGATGGCACGCGGGCCGGCCTTGGCCATGAGCGCCTCATTAACCTGGTACCTGAGGAACTTCTTGCGTTCGGTGGCGGAGTGGGCCGCCTCGCCCATGCTCACCCACACATCGGTGTACACCGCATCGGCGCCCTGCACCTGCTCCGGGTCGTTGGTGATGGTTACGCCGCCCCCGAGGCCCGAGGCCTGCGCGAGCGACTCGCACTCACGGGCGACTTCGGCGCTGGGCTCTCGCCCCTTGGGGGTGATGGCGACCAGGTGCGCCCCGAGGATCGCGGCCCCGTGCATGAGCGAATGGCAGACGTTGTTACCATCGCCCACATACGCAACGCGAAGGCCCTTCACGCTCCCGAACTTCTCGCGCAGGGTCAGGTAGTCCGCGAGTGCCTGGCACGGGTGGTACAGGTCGCAGAGGGCGTTGATGACCGGAACCTGCGATGCGGCGGCGAGCTCCGCGACCACAGAGTGCCGGAAGACGCGCGCGACGATGAGCCCCACCCAGCGTTCCAGGTTGCGGCCATAATCGGTCACACTCTCACGCTCGCCCAGACGCTGCGCGGAGTGATCCATGTAGATCGCGTGGCCCCCGAGCTTGGCGATGCCCACCTCGAAAGAGATGCGCGTGCGGAGGCTGGGCTTCTCGAAGAGCAGGATGGCGGAGTGCCCCGCGAGCACGCGGGAATACGGGGTGTAGTCTCGCTTCATCGCGATCGCGGTCGCGAGCAGCGCGTCGATGGTCGCGGCGTTCAGCGAGGCGAGGGTCAGCAGGTCGGCACCGGCGAGCGGCCCGCCTCGGGTCTCGGTCTTGGAATGGCTCGCCATCGCGGATGTTCCTTCGTGCGTCCGGCGCGGCGCCGGAATGAGCGGAGAGGGTATCGCCCTCGGGCAACCGTGGGGGTCAGGCCCGCCTGAGGGTCACGCGGACGACCTCGGCGGGGGCGTTGAGGCGAAGGGGAAACCAGTTGCCGACGCCGTTGCTGATGACACACGCGCCCGTTGGGCCGTCGGGGCCATCGCTCTGGTAGAGCCCGCTCCAGTAGCGGTAGAGCAGCGGCCCGGCGCCGGCGTCATCGCTGAGCATCAGTTGCCCGCCGTGCGTGTGCCCGCCTAGCGTGAGGGGGATACCCCTGCGCACCGCGCCGTCGAACGCGTGCGGGTGATGGGCGAGCAGAATCTGGAACGCGTCCGGATCGCGCAGATTCTCGATCTCGCGCAGGTGATCCTCCACCGATGCGTCCCGTCCGCGGCCTGGCCCGCCCCAGCGGATGCCCAGCAACTGCACCGGAACGCCCCGGAGTCGCAGCGTCGCGGCCTCGTTCCGAAGCAGCGGAAATCCCGCGGCCCGCACGCCCGCCGCGAAACCCTCGCGACTCTCGAACAGGTCGTGGTTTCCCTCGCACAGGTACACGGGCCCATCGAACCGCGCGACCATGACCAGCGCCTCCGGAAGGTCCGACAGGTTGCGGTCGATGAGGTCGCCCGTCATGAGCACCGCGTCGCACCGAAGGCTGTTCACGCGTCGCGCGATCTCGCGCAGCACCGCGCCGCGCGTGTACCTGCCCACGTGCACATCCGTCACGTGCGCGAAGGTGGCGCCATCGAGGTCCCCAGGGAGGGCTGCCAGGGGGACCGTGATGTCTCTGACGCGGAAACTGTCGAGCTCCCACAGCCCCTTGGCAAGGCCCACTCCACTCAGGACGGGCGGGGCCGCGACCGCTGACGCCGCGAGGAGCTGCCGACGGGTCAGGCTCGGCCCATCCTGCGCCGGGGCGGGCGCCGGGGCGAGCTTGGGCCGCCGCCGCGCAAGGACGGTGAGCCTCCACACGCCCCAGCCCACGGCGCAGGTCACTCCGAGGATCACGCCCAGTGGCAGGGCCAGCATGTTCCAGATGTAGACCCACGCGCGGACAAACGTCGGCATCTCGACGCCCACGCGGGTGGGCGCCAGCGCCCAGCCGAGTGCGGCGATCTGGGCGAGGCTGAACGCCGCGAGCACCGCTCGCCACCAGCGGGCACGCGGCAACGACCCCACCCACAGGTGGGCCCACAGCCACCACAAGGCGGCGCAACCGGCGACTGTCCACATCACCGTCCAGAACATCAAAGCCTCCGCACCTGATTCGCGTCTCCGGCCCCGTGTGTTCAGTCCTCTGGAACGATCAGAGTTCCGACCGCTTCCCCCTCGAGCCCGAACGCCGAGGTGGAAGTGATCAGCACCGGAACCCCGCATGATCTGGCGGCGTCCAGGGCCGCCCGTACCTTTGGAATCATGCCGCCCGTGATCTCGCCCCTGTCGATCATGCTCCGGATGGCACCGGGCGTGAGCGATGGGCAGACCTGGCCGTCGCCGTCGCGCACTCCGGGCACATCCGTAAGAAGCACGAGCCGGTCGGCTCCGAGCAGTTTCGCGATGGCCGCCGCGGCGTCGTCCGCGTTGACGTTCAGCAGCCCGCCCGCAGCGTCCAGCCCGATCGAGCTGATGATCGGCGTGAACAAGTTCGAGAGGAGCGCCCGCAGCAACGCCGCGTCGCCGCTTCCTCCCGTCTCTCCCACGCGACCCAGATCGGCCCTCGCCCCCGATGGGGCGCACTTCATGACCCGGCAGCGCAGCGTCGCGCCGTCACCAAGGCACAGGCCGACGCTCCGCCCACCCTGCGCGTTGATCGCGCCGACCAGCCGCTTGTTCACGGTTCCCGCCAGCACGCCGGCGATGACCTCCATCTGATCCGGGGGTGTGACGCGCAGTCCCTCGATCCGAGCCGTCGGCAGCCCGAGCCGTGCCAGCATCGCGTCCACCGCCTTGCCGCCACCATGGACCAGCACCAGTCCCTCGCCCTGCGCGGCCCGAGAGGCGATGCCCTTCCACAGCGGTGCCAGCGAGTCGATGTCCTCGAGTGTGCTGCCTCCGACTTTGACAACGCTGATCCCGCTCATGCGTACGCCCCCGCGCATGCGCCGAGGAGCCCACGCGTCTCGGGCAGACCGAACCGGGCGTTCATGCACTGCACGGCCTGGCCCGCGGCTCCCTTCACGAGATTATCGATCGCGCTGGACATGACCAGGTGTCCCCAGGCCGGATCCGCCGCGAGCGAGATGTCGCAGAAGTTCGTGTGGCGCACGTCGGCGACGCTTGGCCACACGCCCGCGGGGCACATCCTCACGAATGGCTCGTCGCGGTAGGTCTCGGTGAGGCATGCGCGCACGCGGGCTTCGTCCCAACCCGGGGCGAGCTCCACGTGGATGGTGGAGAGAATGCCGCGCTCGAAGGGTCCGAGGTGGGGTGTAAAGACCGTCGGCACGCCGGCGTAGGCGTCGATCTCGGGCTGGTGCCGGTGCTTCAGCACGCCGTACGCCTGCTGGTGCACCTCGCAGAACAGGCTGCGGAGGGAGAGCCCGCGGCCTGCGCCGCTGACGCCGCTGGTGGAGTCGATGACGGGCCTCGCGGGCCTGCCGTCGGGGCGGGTGGCGATCGCGCCCGCCCGGGCGAGGGGCAGCAGCGGGAGAATGGCGGAGGTCGGGTAGCAGCCCGGCACGGCGACGAGGCTCGCGTTGTGCAGGGCCGCCCGATTGACCTCCGGCAGGCCGTACGCGGCGCGGGCAAGCAGCGCCGGGTGCCCGTGCTCAAAGCCGTAGAACGCCGGATAGCGCGTTGCGTCCTTGAGCCTGAAGGCGGCGGAGAGGTCGAAGACGCACGCGACCTTGCCATCGAGCGCTTGGGCGAACTCGAGGCTCGCCTCGTGAGGCGTCGCGAGGAAGACCGCGTCCGGTTTGCAGGCGAGCACGCTGTCGGCGCTCGCGGGCCTCACGGGCAGGTCGAGCCGGCCCCGGAATCTGCCGAACGATGCGGAGTAGGGCTCGTCGCCCTCGCGCTTCGCGGAGCCGAAGAGGCCCTCGACGCGCGCGTCTGGGTGCGAGTGCAGGATGGAGACAAGTTCCGCCCCGCTGTAGCCGCTCGCCCCGATGATGACCGTCCGAATCGTCAACGCTGCCTCCCGCCTTGTTCGAATCTCTCGTGCGCGTGTTCCGCCCGGGCCATGGCGACGAGCCGCCTCGCGACCTTGGCAGCGCCCGACACGCTGCCCGTCGCGGCAAAGACGGTATCATCGCCCGCGACGGTGCCCAGGACACCCTCGGGCGGGGTTCTGTCGAGCTCCAGGGCCAGCGAGGGGGCGCCCCCCGGGGGCGTGCGGATGACCACGAGCGTTCCCGCTGCTCGCGCCTCAAGGAGCAACGCCCGCGCCGCCCGAACCAGGCCCGCCTGCTCCGGGGGCGAGCCTCCGGGTTCGGCATAGCCGGAAGCGCCCTTCACCATTCCCAGCTCCCGCAGATCGCGAGAGAGAGTGGCCTGGGTGCACGCCACGCCCTCTCGCTTCAGGAGCGCCGAGAGGGCCGCCTGGCTCCGCACCGGCGTGGCCCCGACCAGCCTCCGGATGAGCGACTGACGGCGTTGCCTCGTGTCCATGCATGACTATTCACCATATGCATAGTCATGTCAAGCGGGGCGCGTCCGGGCCGGCGGGGCGTGGGCCGCCTGCCCTGCCGCCCGCACCACGCGCACCCGCTCACCGCTCAGCCTCTCCAGAAGATCGCGCTTGGCCGAGGCTCCTTCCAGGTCCTCGCCCGCGTCCTCGGGCAGGTCCGCCTCCAAGCGCAGCTCTCCCGCGCCGAAGCGCACGTGCACGCCCCGGGTGGTCTGCGCGTGGCGTCTGTCCAGCCCGTCCGCGACGCGGAGGATCGCCGCGAGCCGGAGCACGACGTCGCGCTCCGAAGCCGGGAGCATGGCCATCGCCGGGTGAGACGCCTTGGGCGCCCCGCGTCTGTGGTACCGCGCGAGCAGGGCCAGCACCTCGCGGTCCGCATCGGAAACGCCGGGCAGGTCCGCGTGCCGGATAATCGCCATCCCGTGCTTGTGGTGCGCCCTGTACTCCACGAACGTTCCGATGTCGTGGAGCAGCGAGCCTGCCTCGAGCAACGTCCGCTCGTCCCTGCGGGAGGCGAGCCCGGGGATCAGCGTGCTCTCCTGCCGGAGCTGGTCGTAGAGGGAGAGGGCAAGCCTCGTCACGTGCTCCGCGTGGGGCGAGTCGCAGACGCACCGCGTCAGAAGCGCCCGCGCCGCCCCGGGAAGGGATTCCGCCGGGCGCGCGTGCTGAGAAGGGGCGGGCCGCTCGACCATCCGCAGCAGCAGACCCTCGCGCACGCCCCCCGGGTGCACGCGGATCTCGCTCACGCGCAGACGCTTCATGACCTGTCTGATGACCGCGAGCCCCGCGATGATGATGTCGGCCCGGTCCGAGGGCAGCCCGGGCACACGCAGCCTGGCCTCCAGGGGAAGTTTCCGCAGCGCCCGCACGATGTCCCGCACCTGGAGGGCGGTCACGGGCCCGAGTGAAGCGAGCGCCGGGCTGTTGCGGTCGATCAGGACCCCCCGCCCCGCCGCCGCGAGCGTGAGCAGTGTGGTGAACGCGCCGCCGCACCCGACGACCACGCCCGGGGGTGAGTCCACGCGTCCCACCCGCTCGCGCATGACGCGGCGGATGTGAGCCCTGAGGTCCGCGTAGCGCGGGCCGGCGCACCCGTCCGCCCCGCCGAACATTTCCGTCAGCCTCACGGCGCCGAGCTTCATCGAGGTGTTGCCGATGATGACCCCGTCGCGGCTGCGCACCACCTCCAGGCTGCCGCCCCCAAGGTCCACCACTACCGCGTCCCCGTGCGAGATGTCCATGACCCTCGCCACACTGCGGAACGTGAGCGAGCCCTCGTCGCGGGCCGAGACGATCTGGGGCAACAGACCGGTGCGGTCCTGCACCAGCGACAGAAAATCACGCCCATTATCCGCGTCGCGGACCGCGGCGGTCGCGAAGGCGCCGATCGCGACGGCCCCTAGCTTCTCCGCCGCCGCCTTGAAACGGCCCACGGCCTCCACGGAGCGCGCCATGGCCTCCGCGCTGATCTGGTTGGTCGCCGCCAGGCCCTGCGCAAGACGCGTCATGGCCCGCTCCTCGCCCAGCACGCGCCATCCCTCTGCGCCCTCGCGGTCCACCACCAGCAGGCGGATGCTATTGCTGCCGATGTCGATGACCGCGGCGGGCCCGCGGGCCGGCGTGTGCGACGCTCCGTGCGTTGTGCCGTTGCTCGCAGTAAGGGTTGGGGGGGCTCCCGTGCCGCCCGCGGGGTCTGTCGCCACGTGACCCCCTGGGGGGACAGGCTGGCTTGCCTGCTCCGGCGCCCGCACAGGGGAAACGGTGGCCCCGACGGCGCGCAGCAACGTCAGCAGCGACGTGCGCTGCCCGCCCCAGTGCTCCCGGGCGCGCTGCGCACGGGCATCTCGCACAAGGGCCAGCCCCGCGCGCAGGGGCTCCATCGTCGCGACGCCCGTCGTCCCGGCCTCCTTCGCCCAGCGATCGATCCGCCCCACCAACGTCGCGAGGTCGTTCACGTCGCCCAGCCGGCGCTGCAGCTCCGCCAGCGCCTCGATCGCGGGGGGCAGCGCGGGGCTCGGGCGAACCGCTTCGAGCTCCGACAATGAATACCGCACGGACTTCGCGGCCAGTCGCAGCTCGTGCAGATTGTCGAGCGTGCCCAGGCCAGAGCCCGCCGCACGCCCCAACCTCTCGATGCGCTGCGAGAGTGTGACGATCGGTGTAACGGGCTCGGGGTGCCCTCGCGTGGGGGCATCTGCGCTGCTGGAGACCCTGCTCAGCCGCCCTCGCCGCCACGCGCGGCGGTCGAGCTCCGCCGCCAGCGCCTCCCGCGCCGCCTCACGGTCCTGCGCCAGCCGGGCCAGCCCGGCGTCCGCGGCGGCTCTCTGAGACGGCACCTCGCGGGCGGCACGCAGCAGGCCCTCGTGCACATCACAGTCGCGGACCGCACCCGCCGCCCGCCGCAACGACTTCAGCCTCTTTCGCACCGCTGGCGGCACCTCGGAGGCGTGCAGGCCGATGGCCGCGTGGAGCCTTCGCACCGCGATGCGCAGGGCGTGAACGCTCTCCGCGAGCCCCGCATCCTCGGAGCGCTTCAGGGCCTCGCGAACCGCGGCGGCGGTGCGTGCGAGGGAGCGCCAACGCTTGCGCACGCCGCGCGCCAGCGCGCCGGCTATCTCGGGCGCACCGCCCACACGCGGGTCAGACTCTCGTGAGCCGCTGTCTAGCATGCGCTGCTCCCCACGCCGCCCCGGCCGGCGACTGCACTGTACCGGCGGGGAGACAGCCGCCAACCCGAATCTCGCGCGAAGAAAAAGGCCCCGCCGGGGTCGCCGGCAGGGCCCTGAGTACACGTGCTGTTCGGGGGCTTACTGGGAGAGCTTGGGACCGCCACCCTGGCGGGGGCCGACCTGGATCTCGCCGTTGCGCTCCTCGTACGCGCGAACGACCTGGCCCAGGCTGATGGCGAGGCGCTTGGCGCCGGCCCAGTTCATGACCACGCGGCTGCCGACGTTGAAGACCAGCACGGGCTGGTTGTCCGCGCCGGGGACGGGCAGGTTGATGCCGAAGTCGAGAACGACCTCGTCGTTGGTGGTGGAGGTACGGATGGTGTTCGCGTAGGTGGTGGCCATCCGCGTCTCATCGATACGGAGCTGGACCTGCTGCTGCGGGGCGGGGGTGTTCTCGGCCATGTGAGTCTGATCCTTTCGCCCGCCTTGCGGGCTCTGTTTGGAGTTCGCGACCTTGCGGTGTGCGTCGGGTCTCTCCCCGTCGCGGGCCCTCCACCTACGGGTGGGGGGTAGTCTAGGCGGGCGCGCCGCCGAAGGGGCGATTCGCACGAAAACCCGGACCAGATGCCCAGTTCGGACCAATTCGTGGTGGGCGGCGGCGCGGCACCTCAGGAGGGGAGAGCCGTGCCACGCCCACCGCCGGTATCCGCGAGCTCTCCCCGGGCGTCACCGACGAGCGTGCGCGGCGGAGGGTGCTGACGCGCGATCTCTCGCTCGTCGCGCACCCCGACGTGCGCCAAACAGGGCGCCCTGCGGCTCCTCCGTAGAGCGGGACCGAGCCCCGGGGGGGGGCCTACTTCTCCCAGCGGAAGCCCCTGCTCGCCGCCTGCGCACGCACGGCCCGACGCAGCGCGGACTCGAACGTCTCGGCCCCGGCGGTGGTTGCCTGCTTGCGCTTCTCCTCCTCCAGGAACGCCGCCCGCTGCCCGCTCACCTCGCCGATTTCCTTGCGGAGCTGCTCGCGCCGGGTGCGCTGCTGCTCCACGTACTCGCGGCGCTGCTCGATCGTCATGCTCCGCATGTTCTCGGGCAGGTCCTCCGCCTTCACGCTCTCGATCGCGACCCGCTCCTTCTCGTCTGCGGCATACACGCGGTCCACCAGGTCCCACGTCGCCCGGTACAAGTACCCGGCCTTGGTCGCTGCACGGCTGGCGACGGCGGCGGGGGCAGCGGCGGCGGCGTTGGAGTCCTGCCTCGCCTGGTTCTCCGCGGCGACGACGCCCGCGTCACCCACGGGGACATACGTGCCGTTGAGCGCGGTGCTCAGCTCCGCCAGCTTGCTGTCGTGGGGCGTCGGGATGACCTCGTTCTTGTTCTGATCGATGGCGAAGAACTGGCCGTCCGCCAGACTCGCAACCTCGCGCCAGGCGGGCGCGTCCGGACCGCCCTCCGGGCCGCAGTAGATGGCGTTCACCATGATGCCCTTGGCGATGGCGTCCGCACTTGCCTGCTTGTACGAGACCTGCTGATCCTGGTCGGCGGACTCGTTGCCCGCGACGATGATGAGCTTCAGCCCGGCGTCGGTGGACCAGCCGAGGTCGGTCGTCGCCTTGGAGACCACGCGCCCCACGTACTCCGTTCCGCCGTTGGTCGTGAGCGCGAACAACTGGTTGGAAACCTCGTCGAGGTCCGTGGAGAAGGGCAGGAGCACCTTCACCCAGCCGGACTCCTGCGTGTAGCCATCGTTGCCGAAGCTCAGCAGGGCGACGCGGAGGGCGGGACGCGGCTTCGCCGTCGCCAGATCGTTCACGACATCCCACAGCTTCTGGCGGGCGGCGTCGATCAGCCCGTCCATGCTCCCGCTTGTGTCCAGGCAGATGGCTAGGTCGACGGGCTTGGGCGCGGGTTCGGCAGGGGCCGCCTGAGGGGCGGTCTGGGCGAGGGAGAGGCCTGAAGCAAGTGACACGAGCATGGCGGCGCGGCTGAGCATGATGGGACCTCCTGGTGGGGCGGCACTGCGACCCACTAGGCATATGCGCGAGGCGGCCCGGAGTTCCGTCACGCCTCCGTAACGTACGAGGCGGCCTCCGCCTCCGCATAGAGCTCCGCCGCGAGCTCGCTGAGGAAGAACCGCCCCTTGGCCTTGGCCTGGGCGTACCAGGGATTCATGAGCACCGAGCGCAGGAGGAACACGCCCTCCCGCTCGTATTCTTCCGGCGACACCCCCAGCCGCTCCAGAAAGCCGGCGACCGTCTCTGGCTTGTACAACGCCGGGCGGATCACCGTGCGGCTGACGAAGAACCGCTGGTCGTATACGCGCTCTGACCCCGACACTGAAAACCGCTCGTACACCTCCCGATTGAGGCGGTTGATCGCGGCAAGAGGAGCGGGCTCGGAAAAGCGGAACGCGTAGCAGACGATGTTCGACGCCGGAGGGCAGAGTGCCTCGCACAGGACACGCCGGGGACGCGGATCAAGTTCGGGAAATGTCGATAGGAGCGCGTGCAACTCGCTCGCCTGCCGAACGGTCTCCCGCACCAGCACGCCGTGGCCCGCGGTGTCCAACGGGATCAGCGAGTGGCTTAGCCACACGGCGGCGGCGGCGGCCCCGGGCTTGCTGCCCTCCAGCACGTACAGCCCGACAGACTCCGACGTGCGCTCGGCCTCCGGGTCGGCGGGCTTGTCGCTCAGGTACGGCGCCTCCTGTCTGGTGATGGGCTTCACCAGGTTCGAGCGGAAGCAGACCGCGCCCGCAGGGTAAGGGACGTAGCCGAGCTTGTGCGGGTCGATGGTGATCGAGTCGCACTCGCCCAGACGCTCCAAGGCCTGGCAGGCGTGGTGGTGAGGCAGGTGGAGCTTGATCCGCCGCACGCGCCCCGCGATGCTGACATGCGTGGACTCTTCGCCCAGACCCAGACGCGAGGGGACGGTCATGGTCCGCAGATAGCCGCCATACGCCGCGTCCGCGTGAAGCCAGAACGAGCCCAGG
Source organism: Phycisphaerales bacterium (assembly GCA_020853975.1). GTDB lineage: Bacteria > Planctomycetota > Phycisphaerae > Phycisphaerales > UBA1924 > RI-211. The sequence goes on along the minus strand of JADYXW010000084.1, from coordinate 5,596 downwards.
CCCGCCCTCTGCCGCCGGTCGCGAAGGGCAAGGATCTCGTCGATGGGGTCGACGGCTCCCTCCTCCGTGGTGCCGACGACCGCGACCACCGCGAGCGGATGCCGCCCGGAGGTGCGGATCCGGTCGAGCTCCCTTTCGAGCTCCGCCGGGATCATCTTGAAGTTCTCGTCGACGCGGACGGATACCACACTCCGACGGCCAAGCCCCAGCACGTCCATCGCCTTCTCGAAGCAGTAATGGTGCGTCTCGGGGAGGAGAATCACGGGCTCGCTGCCCAGCCGGCGTGAGAGCGATGCCTGTCCTTGCTCCACGACGTTGTGGGGCGAGTCCAGGTACGCCCGGATGACCGGTGCCCCCTGCGGCGCATCCGCAAAGACTCGGGCGAAGGCCTCGAGCGCCGCGAGGGGCGCCGTGCCCAGCCCCTTCATCGCGGGGTCCGGCGAGAGGCCCAGGTCGCGGCGCATATCCGCGACGATGAGGGGCAGGCACGAAACGGTCCGCGCGACCCACAGAGCCTCGATGTTCGCGATCGTGCCGCCACTGGTCAGGTGGGCCCAGCTCCCGTCGGAGTACCCCAGCATCCGCGATATGAGGCGGCAGGCTTCGAGTTCGAGTTTGACGGTAACCGGGGCGCAGTCGGCGGAGACGTTGTTGGGGTTGTAGAGCATCGCGGCGAAGTAGCCCGCGATGGAAGGGAGCGTCTGCTCGGCGATCATGTGCGCCGCGTACCGGGGGCTCTGAAAGGGGAAGTCGGCCTTGAGCCGGCCCAGGAGTTCGAGCAACCGGTCTTCGAAGGCGTCGCGGAAGTCTTCATTGTGACGGCGGACCGAGGCGTCGAGGACGACGCCGTCCTCCGGGAAGTAGTTCCGGCGCCACGCGTGATAGTCCTGGACGATGCGGAGGACGACCTGGGCGAACCACTCGCCGTTTTCGGCCTTTGGGCCGGCGAACCAACCCGCGATGTCTCGGTAATCGGGCTCGGACATGGAGAGAGGTTATCCCGGGAGTGCGCGGGGCCGGGACATACCCTCAGACCTGTGACCAGCCGCCCGTTCCAGGTCGTGTCCCCGTTTAGGCCCACCGGTGACCAGCCGGAGGCGATCGAGCGTCTGACCGCGGACCTCTCGGCGGGCCGGCGCCACGTGTGCCTGCTCGGCGCCACGGGCACGGGCAAGACCTTCACCATGGCGCACACGATCGCCAGGCTCGGAAAGCCCACGCTGATCCTGAGTCACAACAAGACGCTGGCGGCTCAGCTCTTCGAGGAAATGCGCGACCTGTTCCCCGAGAACAGCGTCAACTACTTCGTGTCGTACTACGACTACTACCAGCCCGAGGCCTACATCCCGCAGCGGGACATCTACATCGAGAAGGACTCGTCGCGCAACGACGACCTGGACCAGCTCCGCCTGCAGGCGACCAGCAACATCCTGTCAAGGCGGGACACCATCGTGGTCGCAAGCGTCTCGTGCATCTTCGGCCTGGGCTCACCCCTCGCGTACGGGCAGCGGGTCCTGACGATGACGCGGGGCGGCCGCGTAAACCGGCGGGAGTTCCTTCTCGCGCTCTCTGCGATGCAGTACCAGCGCAGCGAGATGGAGTGGAAGCGGGGTCAGTTCCGCGTGCGGGGTGATTCGCTCGAGGTCTGGCCCGCGTACGAGAAGTACGCGGTGCGTGTGGACCTCTTCGGCGATGAGATCGAGAGGCTCGAACTCGTGAACCCCATCAGCGGCGAGGTGCTGGCCGAGGAACGCCAGTTCTTCCTCTTCCCCGCCGTGCACTACGTGATGCCCGAGGAGCAGTTGCAGACGGCGCTCGCCTCGATCCGAGCTGAGCTGGACGCCCGGGTGATGGACCTGCGGAGCAAGGGCAGGCTGCTCGAAGCACAGAGGCTGCTGAGCCGTACGAAGTTCGACCTCGAGATGCTCGAAGAGACCGGGACCTGCCCGGGCATCGAGAACTATTCGCGGTTCATGGACGGCCGCATGCCGGGGGAACGACCCTACACGCTGCTGGACTACCTCGACTTCGCCCCGCCCGCGGGGGGGGGGCCGGGGCTTGTCGCGGGGTCCGCCAGCGCTGCCGGGCTGATGGAAGACGGGGTGCGGGGGTATCGCTCCACCGACACGGACCGCCCGGCGGCGGAGCGGGCGCCGAGGCCAAACGCGGGGGACTGGCTGCTGATCATCGACGAGAGCCACGTGACCATGCCGCAGATCCGCGCGATGTTCAACGGGGACCGCGCGCGGAAGGAGGTGCTCGTCGAGCACGGGTTCCGGCTGCCCAGCGCGCTGGACAACCGCCCGCTGCGGTTCGAGGAGTTCGAGTCGATGGTGCCCCGCCTGATGTACGTCTCCGCGACGCCCGGGCCCTACGAGCTCGGGAAGTGCGAGGGCGTCGTCGCGGAACAGGTGATCCGACCGACGGGCCTGCTCGACCCGGACATCGTGGTCAAGCCGACCAAGGGCCAGGTGCCGGATCTCCTGGAGCAGTGCCGGGCGCGCGTGGCCCGGGGGGAACGCGTGCTCGTCACGGCGCTGACCAAGCGCCTGTGCGAGGACCTGGCCTCATACCTCGCGGACCGGGGCCTGAAGGTTCGCTACCTGCACAGCGACATCGAGACCCTCGACCGCGTGCAGATTCTCGCGGAGCTGCGCGAGGGGCAGTTCGACGTGCTGGTCGGCGTCAACCTCCTGCGGGAGGGGCTGGACCTGCCCGAGGTGTCGCTGGTCGCCATTCTGGACGCGGACAAGGAGGGCTTCCTGCGAAGTCCGACGAGCCTGATCCAGCTCATGGGCCGGGCGGCGCGAAACGTCAACGGGCTGGTGATCATGTACGCCGACGCGATGACGCCCGCGATGCGGGGAGCCATCGAGGAAACAGAGCGCCGGCGTGCAAAGCAGCGGGCGTACAACCAGGCGAACGGTATTACGCCCGAGACCGTGCGAAAGGCCATCCGGCGCGGACTGGAGGTGGAGCTCAAGGCCAGGAAGACCGCCAGGCAGGCGGTCGCGACCACCGAGCCGGAGTTTGAGATCGCCGAACTGACCCGGGCATTGGAAGAGGAGATGCTCACCGCCGCCAAGGACCTGGAGTTTGAGAAGGCCGCGTCGCTGCGCGACCAGCTCGGACGGCTCAAGAAGAGACGTGAAGACCTGGCCAAGGCGGGACTGCCCGAGAAGGCCCGGCGGAGCGACGCGGAAGGGGAGGCGCGACGAGGCGAGAAGGGCCCCGCCGGGATGCCGGGCACAAGGGCCGGACGCCGGGGGAAGCGGGGCTAGCGACCACCGCCCTCAGAGCGCCAAAGCCGGGTTTTCGGGGCCAATGCCCGGTTTGGTGTTCCGGTGCGGGGGGTTTGTGCTAGAATCACGGCGAGCGGGCCGCGAACGGCCCGAGGAAAGGGCGCATGCAGCAGTTCTGCAACATGCAACGTGAGCGGCCGGCGGGCGAGGGCCCGCTGCGGATCTCATGAGCGGCGCCCGAATCCACATTGGCACAGTGGCAGCAACCGCGGACGCGGCGCGTCCGTGGGAAGGAGCACACCAGAACGTATGAGCCGATTCAGCCGTGATCAGGGACCGATGCAGCAGCGTACGCGCGTGAACATGATGATCCGCATCTCGCCGGTGCGGGTGATCGGTCCGAACGAAGAGATGCTCGGGGTCCTCGAGACCAACGTCGCATTGCAGAAGGCCAACGAGCTGGGCATGGACCTCGTGGAGATCTCTCCCGATGCCAGGCCCCCCGTCTGCAAGATCATGGACTACGGCAAGTACAAGTATGAGCTGGGCCAGAAGCAGCGCAAGGCCCGGGCCGCCGCGAAGTCCACGGAACTGAAGGAGCTGAGGCTCGGTCGGTCCGTCAAGATCGATCCGCACGACGTGCAGATCCGCATCGACCAGGCGCGCCGGTTCCTCATGCACGGACACAAGGTCATGGTTACCCAGCGGTTCAAGGGCCGCGAGATCGCGCACCGCGAGCTGGGCCTGTCAAACCTCAAGGAAGTTGCGACGCAGCTCGCGGACATCGCGAAACTGGAGCAGCCCCCGAGGTGGTTCGGTAAGTCCGCCTCCATCCTGCTCGCCCCGGACAAGCACAAGGTCGAGGGCGTGAAGCGCAAGCAGGAGAAGGAGCGCGCCGCCAAGATCGCCGCCGGTGAGCACGTGGAAGAGGAGAAGTCGATCGAGGCGCTGGAGGCAGAGCTCGCCCTGCAGCAGGGCGACGACGGCCCCGACGAGGTGGACACCGACGGCGAGGATTGATCCGTCTGCCAAAATCGCGCCAGATTCCTCCAGATTCCACAACTTTGGATCTTTGACGCTTCGACAATCTGGTCTGCACTCAGAAACGAGCCGCGAGGGCCATCTCGCGGCTCGTTTTCTTGGGTTCACGCCCCGCCCATCAGCCTCCCCCGAACCCGCGCCCTGTTGCAGACCCGCTCGATTGCTCGATACCTTCGAGCAACTCTTGGGAGGTGCATCTATGAAGACGTGGCTCGCGGGATTGGTCGGCCTGGTGGCGTGCTGCGGCGTCGCCTCTGGGCAGGGCTCGGTCGGAATGGTCATCGTGGAGGATCCGATCGGCGAGCCCGAACCCCCCACCTGCGGCGTGGGAGCCTCCTACCAGCTCGTCGCCACTTCACCCGCGATCTATGAGGTGTATGGCTGGCCCGAAGGCGTACGGACACTCGTCGGCGTGCTCGGAATGACAACCGAATCGGACGTGGCCACGGGCCTTCCCGCGGCGATCAACGAGAACGAGGGGACCTGCGACTGGTCCATCGGGACCGGCCTCTTCGTGGCCTCGGGAAGCGCCACGGCGGTGGAAGTTGGGGTCATCAAGTCAGACGCGACGCTCGCGCCTCCCGGGGGGGAGTCGTACCACATCCGGATCGGGACATTCGTGCAGCCCTGGATCGCCGCGGCGAACGGCGCGGTTGTCCAGGGCTCCGGGGAGGTCTCGGTCTTGGTGGAAGGGGAAGAGGAGTTGCCGGGGGAAGGAGGGGGGACAGGTGCAAACCTGTCCCTGGGCAGCAGTTGCAGTTGCCCCGCGTGCCCCTTGGGGGGCAGGTTCTGGATACCATTCGTGGTGATCGGGATCGGGCAGTCCCCGGGCGGCATCCAGTGCTGCCGCTCGGCGTGCGATGTCGCGTGCTCGAAGCTGCACGACGGGATGTCGCAGGCGGAGGCGTACGCGGTCGGCCAGGGGACGTGGGTGTTGTGCATGGTGTGTCAGTGAGCGGGCTGGGCGGGGAGGGCAGAGCAGTGAAGTCGAGAACGCGCGTTCTGCTGCTCGTGGCCTTTCTGCTGGCTGCCATGGGAGGTGCCTGGATGTTCTCCGTGTTCCGAGGTGTCCCCCGCGTGACCCAGGAAGGCGATGAGGTCGTGGTCACCAACACCGGGTTGGCGATGCGGCACGCGACGCTCGAAGTCGCCATCGGGCCCAAGAGCTACTCCTTGTCACTCGACACGCTCCCCAAGGGCGTCACTCGGCTGAAGCTCGATGCATTCGATCCCGCACTCGCCGGGACCGGCGGCGTGGTCGCGGGCGCGTCGGTGACAGGCACCCGCATGGGGGGATCGATCACGGCGTACTC
>JADYXW010000083.1 GCA_020853975.1 Phycisphaerales bacterium | reverse complement strand
TCGGCGACCGCCTCGCCGGCGCATACCCCGGCTCCACCCCCGTTCCCACCACCGGCGCCTACACCGTCCAGGCCGGTGCCTTCGCCAGCCGCGCCACCGCCGACGCCCTCGCCCAGAAGCTCCGGTCTAGGGGTCCCACCCGCGTCGTCCTCCTCACCAAGGACGGCAAGACGCTCCACGCCGTCCGCATCGGCAGTTATGCGACCAAGGCCGAAGCCGACCGGGTGCGGGCCGCCGTCGGCAGCGGAGCAATTGTCACCCGCGAATAGCCCCCGCGCCCCCCAATCCGAACCCTCCCGGGAACCAACCGGCAACCCGAGAGTCGAAGTTCCGTATACTGGGGCCGTGAGCCCCGGACCGGGGCCCCCGCGGGCACCTGCGAACGCGAGAGCGTTCCCTGCCCGCTCCCGACTCCCCAGCAGCCCGCGCGGGCCGCACCGGGCGAGCCAGCCGCACACGCGGCCCGGTCCCTGCGAACGAAAGGACGACCATGCGTGGTGCACTGCGCGTCGGGTTGATGGTGGCGATCCTCGCCGGCGGCGTGACGTCCGCCCTCGCCCAGGGCGTCGACTCCCCCGAGTGGCTCCGCAAGCTCGCCATCGACCCCGACAGCCCCGAGGCCCGCACCTACGCCGCCCACCAGAAGGCCCGCCTTGATGCCGAGCGTCAGCTCCGCCGCCTCCGCCTGCAGCACTTCGGACCCATCAAGAAGACCGAGATCCGTCAGGAGGGTCTCGTCAGGCTGCGCGACTTCAGCTCTCCCGCGCTCTTCCCCACCATGCTCGAGGTCTTCGAACGCGAGGGACCCGACGTCAAGAACGCACTCCTCGACATCTTCGACGAGGACGAAACGGACCAGGGCGTCGCCGCCATGACCTGGATGGGCATCTTCGACTCGAGCGACGAGGCCCGTACGCTCGCCGAGGCCCGCGTTCGCGCCCGCGCCAAGAAGGCAGGCCGTACGCCCCTCCAGACCAAGCTCGTCGTCTTCGAGGGCCTCCGCAGCTCCGAGCAGAGCGAGGTCTCCCGCGCCGCCAGGTTCGCCTCCGGCATGGACATTCTCGAGGCCATCCCCTGGCTCATCGCCGGACAGGTCCAGGGGGCCCCCCAGCAGCAGACCGCCAGCATCGGCCTGGGGCAGCGCACCGGCGCACTGGCCTGGATCATGGTCGGCAAGCAGACCGCCTACGTCTCCGACCTTCAGCCCGTCGTCGGCCCCAGCGCCGTCGCCTTTGACCCCCAACTCAGCACCGTCAACGAGGGCGTCATCCTCCGAGTGCTCGACGCCGTCGTGGTCACCTATCACGTCGACATCCACAACGCGCTCGTTGATCTCACCAGCCGCTCGTGGGGCCAGTCCACCGAGCCCCTCGGCTGGAACGTTCCCGCGTGGCACAAGTGGTACCGCGAGACCTACCTCCCCTACCTCGCCGACAAGCAGGCCCTCGCCGCGGCTCAGCCAAGCCAGCCGCCCCTCGCCCCCGCAAGCCCCTCGCCGACCAAGTAGCCCGCGCCTCAGAGCCCCAGCCGCCTGAGGATCCCATCCAGCAGCGAGCGCGACAGCTCCTGGTCGCCCCACGGGCTCACGGAAATCTCAACCAGCGTGGTATCCGCCACCGCGCTCGCTCGCACCTCCACCTTGGGCCAGTCCGTGGTCCGCGGCGGCCGTGCCTCCACCGCTCCCACTTCTTCCGTGGCGCCCGTCGCCTGCACGCTGTACCCCCGAGCACGCATGGTGTCGTCCGCCGCCGCGATCACCGCGGGCACCCGCGTCCCTGCGGGAAGCCTTGCCGACAGCGTGGGTCTCGAATAGGTGGCCGCAATGCCCCCCTCCCCCTGCGCCCGAACCACGGGCTTCTGGCAGGCGGGCACGAGAAGCAGGCAGAGGGCTGGCAACAGTCCACACACGGTTCGCCGATCCATAGCGAGATCTCCATTTGCTGGGCCACGGACTCTAGGGGTCGGCCTCGCGCTCGGTCAGCGGGCCACCGATCCCACCGGAACGCGTGCCCGGGGGCTTGATCGGGGGCCGCTTGGGGCCTTTACTTGGGGCCCGTCGGTACAGACCCAGGGCGGGGGTTGTTTGGGTATCGCCACGGCCGGCATCAACGACGACCCGGGATGGTCCCGGCGGCGCCCACGGTGTCAGAGCCTGAAGGACGAGGTAAGCATGTCGATCCGAGTGAAAGCCCGCAGCGGAGAGAGCACCGAGGGCCTGATGCGCCGCTTCAAGAAGCTCTGCGAGAAAGAGGGCTTGGTGAAGGACGTGAAGCGCAAGGAGTTCTACGAGAAGCCCTCCGAGCGCCGCCGCCGCGCCGCCCGCAAGAGCCAGGTCCGTCGCATCAAGGACGACCTCCCGCCTCGGTCCCGGCCCGAGCGCTCCGAGCGCTGATTCTGCGCCACCGCACGCCCCCGGACGCCCCGCAGGTTGACGCCGCGGGGTTCCTCCCGTCACACTGACGCATCTCGCCCCCCCGGGCGCCCGCCCGGAGCCGTTCGAGCCGCGGATCGCCGCGGTGCCTCGTGAGGAGACTCCCCCTTGACTAGCCGCCTCAACCACTCTTCGCTGTTCGCGAAACTTCTGGCTCTGGTCCTCTCGATCGGCGCCTTCTCCCCGGTCGCCCTGGCCTCGGGAGGCGAGCACAAGCCCGGCGGCGAGGTCAACATCGTCCTCCCCGACCTCACCAACACCGACGTCAAGGCCGAGTTCTTCGGCCAGAGCGGGCACAACCTCCTCATGATCGGTCTGGTCGTCTCCGTCCTCGGTCTGGGCTTCGGTCTCCTCATCTACACCCAGCTCAAGAACATGGCCGTCCACAAGAGCATGCTCGAGATCAGCGAGCTCATCTACACCACCTGCAAGGCCTACCTCCTCCGCCAGGGCAAGTTCCTCCTGGTCCTCTGGGGCTTCGTCGCCGCCGCAATGACCGCCTACTTCCTCCTCCTCGTGGGCGTCTCCGTCCCCGACATGGCCATCATCCTCCTCTTCAGCCTCGTCGGCATCGCCGGGTCCTACGGCGTGGCCTGGTTCGGCATCCGCGTCAACACCTTCGCCAACAGCCGCGCCGCCTTCGCCGCACTCCGCGGCAAGCCCTGGCCCTGCTACGACATCCCCCTCAAGGCCGGCATGAGCATCGGCATGGCGCTCATCAGCGTCGAGCTCCTCATCATGCTCGTCATCCTCCTCTTCCTCCCCAGCGAGATCGCGGGCAAGTGCTTCATCGGCTTCGCCATCGGCGAGTCCCTCGGCGCCGCCGCTCTCCGCATCGCCGGCGGCATCTTCCCCAAGATCGCCGACATCGGTTCCGACCTCATGAAGATCGTCTTCAAGATCAAGGAAGACGACGCCCGCAACCCCGGCGTCATCGCCGACTGCGTGGGCGACAACGCCGGCGACTCCGTCGGCCCCTCCGCCGACGGCTTCGAGACCTACGGCGTGACCGGCGTCGCCCTCATCTCCTTCATCATGCTCGCCATCCTCCCCGGCCTCTACCGCCCCGCCGGCATGTCCGCCGACGACTTCCGTTCCCATCAGCGCATCGTCGAGGTCGCCGCCTCACCCGACGCCCTCACCTCCATCAACAACGAGATCGAGAAGGCTCAGGGCCCCGACCGTGCCGCCCTGGTCGCGGTCGTTGACGCCGCCCAGAAGCCCGCCATCGTCGAGGCCTCCAAGGCCGTCGTTGCCACCGCCGACGCCGCCAAGGGCACCGTGCAGGTCCAGCTCCTGGTCTGGATCTTCGTGATGCGCATCATCATGGTGGTCGCCTCCGCCCTCTCCTACTTCGTCAACCAGGCCTGGGCCAAGGCCAAGTTCGGCAACGCCTCCAAGTTCAACTTCGAGACCCCGCTCACCTCGCTGGTCTTCGTCACCTCCTTCGTCTCCATCATCCTCACCTACGTCGCGAGCAAGCTCCTCATCCCCAGCATCAACGGCGACACCACCCTCTGGTGGAAGCTCTCGACCATCATCACCTGCGGCACCCTCGCCGGCGCCCTCATCCCCGAGATGGTCAAGGTCTTCACCAGCACGCACAGCAAGCACGTCAAGGAAGTCGTCACCAGCTCCGAGCAGGGCGGTGCCTCCCTCAACATCCTCTCGGGCTTTGTCGCCGGCAACTTCTCCGCCTACTGGCTCGGCATCGCCATCATGCTCCTCATGGGCGGGGCCTACTACATCTCCATCCTCGCCAATGACAGCGGCGCCACCCTCGGCGCCATCATGGTCGCACCCGCCGTCTTCGCCTTCGGTCTCGTCGCCTTCGGCTTCCTGGGCATGGGCCCGGTCACCATCGCCGTCGACTCCTACGGCCCCGTCACCGACAACGCCCAGTCCGTCTTCGAGCTCTCCACCATCGAGACCATCCCCGGCATCGCCGCCGAGGTCAAGAAGGACTTCGGCTTCGAGCCCTCCTTCGAGAAGGGCAAGGAGTTCCTCGAAGAGAACGACGGCGCCGGCAACACCTTCAAGGCCACCGCCAAGCCCGTGCTCATCGGCACCGCCGTCGTCGGTGCCACCACCATGATCTTCGCCCTCATCGTCGGCCTCACCCACGGCCTCACCGAGAATCTCGACAAGCTTGGCCTCATGCACCCGCCCTTCCTCCTCGGCCTCATCGCGGGCGGCGCCATCATCTACTGGTTCACCGGCTCTTCCACCCAGGCCGTCTCCACCGGCGCCTATCGCGCCGTCGAGTTCATCAAGAAGAACATCCGCCTCGAGGGCGCCACCAAGGCCAGCGTCGAAGACTCCAAAAAGGTCGTCGACATCTGCACCCGCTACGCCCAGGCCGGTATGTTCAACATCTTCCTCGGCGTCTTCTTCGCCACCCTTGCCTTCGCCTTCTACGACTCCTTCTTCTTCATCGGCTTCCTCGTCTCCACCGCCCTCTTCGGCCTCTTCCAGGCCATCTTCATGGCCAACGCCGGCGGCGCCTGGGACAACGCCAAGAAGATCGTCGAGACAGACCCCGTCTTCAAGGGCTCGGGCCGGGGCAAGGGCTCTGACCTCCACGCCGCCACCGTCGTGGGCGACACCGTGGGCGACCCCTTCAAGGACACCTCCTCCGTCGCTATGAACCCCGTCATCAAGTTCTCCACCCTCTTCGGGATCCTCGCTGTCGAGCTCGCCATCAGCCTCAAGCACCTCGGCGAACACACCGGCCTCACCATGGGCCTCACCGTCGTCTTCTTCCTCATCTCAGCCTTCTTCGTCTGGCGCTCGTTCTACGGCATGCGCATCGGCGACTCCGCCTCCGCCTGACCCGCCCCCACCTGACCGTCCCACCGCCCCCGGGCTCCCCCGGGGGCGTTTTCATTCCCGCCCCCGCGTAGACTCCCCCGCATGGACCCCCTGCTCGACACCCTCGCCCGCTGGAGGCCCTTCCGCGCCCTCGTCGTCGGCGATTTCATGCTCGACCGCCAGGTCAGCGGCGACGCCGAGCGCCTCAGCGCCGACGCCCCCGTCCCCGTCCTCCACGTCCGCTCTGTCACAAGCACCCCCGGAGGCGCCGCCAACGTCTGCCTCGACCTCACCGCGCTCCGCGGCACCGTCCTCGGCTTCGGCGTGCGGGGCGACGACGAGGCCGGCCGCACGCTCGCCGAGTCCCTCGCCGCCTCCGGAATCGATGCCTCCGGCCTGCTCGTCGACGCTGGCCGCCCTACCACGCTCAAGCAGAACCTCATCGGCCTCGCCCAGGCCCGCCACCCGCAGAAGATGTTCCGCCTCGACCACGAGTCGCGCGAGCCCCTCTCCGACGAGGTAACCTCCCGCCTCGCCGATGCCATCGAGGCCTCGCTCCCCGGCGCCGATGTGCTCTGCATCGAGGACTACGCCAAGGGTGTCTGCTCCCCCGCGCTCTGCGCCCGCATCATCGCCGCCGCCACACGCCATGGCGTCCCCGTCATGGTCGACCCCGCCCGCGGCACCGACTTCTCCAAGTACGCCGGCGCCACCACCATGACGCCGAACCGGACCGAGGCCGAGCTCGCCACCGGCCGCACCTGCGACGACTCGGGCGACGTCGCCCACAACGCCACGCTCGCCACCACGCTCCGCGACTCGCTCCGCCTCGAAGCCTGCGTCCTCACGCTCGACCGCCACGGTGCGCTGCTGCTGGAGAGGTCCGGCCAGCCCGTCGCCGTCCCCACCATCGCACGTCAGGTCTACGACGTCACGGGCGCGGGAGACATGTTCCTCGCCGGGCTCGCTGCCGCTCGCGCGAACCGGCTCTCCTGGTTCGATTCCGTCCGCTTCGCCAACGCCGCCGCCGGGCTCGAGGTCGAGGTCTTCGGCGTCCAGCCCATCCCACTCGAGCGCGTCCACCAGGCCCTCATGGTCCAGTCGCGAGGCGTCGGGGGCAAGACCCGCTCCCTCGACCAGGCGATCGTCGAGGTCGCCGCCGTCCGCCAATCCGGCGGCCGCGTCGTCTTCACCAATGGCTGTTTCGATGTCCTCCACAGCGGGCACGTCTCGCTCCTCGAAAGAGCCGCCGCCATGGGAGACTTCCTCGTCGTCGGCCTCAACTCGGACGACTCGGTCCGCCGCCTCAAGGGCCCATCCCGCCCCATCAACGACCAGGCCGACCGCGCCCGCGTTCTGGGCGCCCTCGAATCCGTCGGCTGCGTCGTCGTCTTCGATCAGGACACACCCCTCGAACTCATCCGCGCCGTCAGACCAGACACCCTCGTAAAGGGGGGCGACTACTCCAAATCCACCGTCGTCGGTGCTTCATTCGTGGAGTCCTACGGCGGGCACGTCGCGCTGGTCGATCTCGTGGAGGGTCGGAGCACCACCGGCGTGATCGAACGCATGCGATCCCGGTAGGTCGCACGGCTTTTCGGGGGCTCGGGACATGGTCCACATCGCCATCGTGCAGCGTCGCATCGCCGGGGAACTCCTCAGCGGCCGCAAGTCCGTCGAGTCCCGCCTCTCCTCGCGACAGATCGCTCCCTTCGGCCTCGTCTCCGCCGGCGACCGCATCTTCTTCAGGGTCAGCGGAGGCCCCTTCTTCGCCACTGCCACCGTCGAGCACGTCGCGAACTACACCTCGCTCACACCCGCCAAGGTCCGCCTCCTCGCACGCCTCTATCGCGCCGCGGTCCGCGCGACGCCCGATTACTGGCGATCCAAGCAGGGTGCCCGCTTCGGTACCTTCATGCTGCTCTCGATGCTCACGCCCGTCACCGAAGGCCCCGCCTACACCGCCGCACCCGGCTACAACCGCCGCGCCGCGTGGCACGTCCTCGATGAGGCCGCCCCGCCCGCGGGGCGCACGCACGCCGCCTGATCGCCCCTACCACTCGATCACGATCTTCCCGAACTGTGCCGCCGCCTCGAGCCGCTCGTACGCCTTCACCGCCTCCGCGGGCGAGTACGTGCCGTCCACGTGAATGCCCAGCTTCCCGCTACGAAACAGCGCCGTAATCTGCGCGAACTCGTCCGCGGTGCCCATCGTGGACCCCAGCAGCCTGAGCTGATTCCAGAAAACCCGCGCCAGGTCCGTCGTCGCGTCCGGCCCGCTGGTGCAGCCGGGCGTCACGTACGCGCCGCCCCGCGCCAGGCTCTTGATGCACGACAGGTGCGTCGCCTTCCCCGACGAATCCACCGCCATGTCCACGCCACGCTTGCGGGTCCACTCCCGCACCTGCCTCGACCAGTCCGCCCCCGTGTCGTGCACCAGGCACTCCGCCCCCAGTTCCGCCGCCTTCTTCAGCTTCCACTCGTGGCGGCTGGTCACCGCGACCCTGCACCCCATGTGCCTCGCGATCGAGAGCGCCCCCAGCGCCACCCCGCCCCCGATGCCCGTGATCAGCACCGACTGCCCGGGTGTGAGCCCCCCCTTGCCCACCATCATCGACCACGCCGTCAGCGTGCACAGCCCGAACGCCGCCGCCGCCCGGGGCTCGCACCCGTCAACCGCCGCCAGGTTCGCCGCGGGCGCGACAAACCGCTCCCGCAGCATCCCGTCGTGGTGCTCGCCGATCAGTTGATACTCCGGCGCCAATGTCGTCCCGGGCGGGTCATCCGGGTGCCCGCGGGGCGGCACCGCGGTCGCGGCATTCACCACCACGCGCCGCCCCACCCAAGCGCCGTCCACGCCCGGGCCCACACGCACGACCTCCGCGCACGCGTCGCACCCGCTCACCCGCGGATACGTCAGCGAGAGTCCCGCGATCCCTCGCCCCACCCACAGGTCCATGTGGTTCAGCGCCGTCGCCAGCGTCCGCAGCAGCACCTGCCCCGGCCCCGGCTCTCCCGGCTCCGCATAGTCCGTCCGGTACTCGATGTTCGCCGAGACCGGCGACCCCTGCCGTGTGACCACCACTGCCCGCATGACGCCTCCTTCCGACTCCGGTCACTGTACCGCCCCCGCCAAAACGAAAAACGCCCGCCGACCTCGGCGGGCGCGTGTCGCTTGCGTTCCTGTCACCTCAGGCCTTCGCGCCCTTGTCGCCAAACCCGGACACGCCGTCGGTCGAGTTGTGCTTCAGGCCGCGACGCTGATCCCGCAGACGCCGGGACTTGCCCGTCCGGTCACGAAGGTAGTACAGGCGGCTGCGGCGCGTGTCGGCCCGACGCACGATCTCGATCTTCGAGACCAGGGGCGAGTTCACCGGGAAGATGCGCTCGACGCCCACATCGTCCACAACCTTCCGAACCGCCGCCATCTCGTTGATGCCCCGGCCGTGCCTCACGATGCACACGCCCTGGAAGACCTGCACTCGCTCCTTGTCGCCCTCCACAATGCGGAAGGAAACGTTGAGCGTGTCGCCGGTCCGGAAGTTCGGAACATCGGCTTTGATGGCGGACTTGTTGATCTGTTCAAGGATGGCGTGCATGGCGGTCCTCGCGGTCAGAATGGGGCACTTCGCCCCGGTTTGCCTTCAATCTGGGGCCCCGACGATAGGCTCTCCCCCCCGCGCTTTCCACGCCATCGCGAGGGCCCCAGCCCGCGTTCGGAAGCCGTCCGGTCAACCCCCCGCCGCCTCCGGCCCAAGCACATCGGGCCTCCTCGCCCGCGTCCTCTGCAGCCGCTGCTCCAGCCGCCACGCCGCGATCTTCCCGTGGTCCCCCGACAACAGCACCTCCGGCACGGCCCGCCCTCGCCATTCCCGCGGCTTGGTGTAGTGCGGACAGTCCAACAGCCTCGCCGCCCCACCCCGCGGCACCGCCACCTCCCCAAAACTGTCCTGCCCCGCCGATTCCTCGTCCCCCAGCGCGCCGGGCAGCAGCCGCAGCACCGCGTCGATCAGCACCATCCCCGCAAGCTCTCCGGACGACAGCACGTAGTCCCCCACACTGATCTCCGTGGGCGATAGTTCCTCGATCACCCGCTCATCGATCCCCTCATAGTGCCCCGCGATGATCAGCAGCCTGGGAAGCCCCGCCAGTTCCTCGACCCGCGCCTGCGTCAGTCGCTCACCCTGCGGGCTCATCAGGATTCGTCGCGCGGGTCTCGCATCCCGCCCCTCCACCGCCGCCACCGCGTCCCACAGGGGCTGGCACATCATCACCATGCCCGGCCCGCCCCCAAACGGGCGGTCGTCCGTCTTGCTGTGCTTGTTCTCCGCGTACGCCCGAATATCCGTTGCGTGGACCTCCGCCAGCCCGGCACGCCTCACCCGCCCCGGAATCGACACCCCCAGCGCCGCCGGCGGCTGGTCGCCGAACATCTCCGGGAATGTCGTCAGCACGTCGATCCGCATGCGTGGGCGAATCGTACGACTCCCCGCAACAAGCGGGACCGTGGGCCAGCCCAAACGGGCCAGACCCTGGAGCAAGTCAATCCGACCTGCCCCAGCCGGGGCCCACGCCCACGAGAGTGGCGTCCAAACTCTGAAATTGGATCGAGAGAGCAACTCCCCCCCCCCCCCCGGGGTAATACTGGTGTACCGCTCCGTACCGTCTGTCGCCAAGGGGACCACCATGCGCACCTGCATCGCCACAGCGACACTCGCCATCTCCGCACTCGCGGTGCCCTTGCGCGCCCAAGCCCAGGCCTGCGACGGCTGGGTGGCCCTCCACGACATGTTCGGCCGCACGGGCCACGCGATGGTCAGCGACCCGGCCCGCAACCAGATCGTGCTCTTCGGCGGCACCCTCCAACTCCACCCTTCGACGCAGAGCTTCCTCACCTCAGAAACCTGGGTCTACCGGGGTGGTACGTGGCACTTCGTGACCCTCAACGGGCCGGCGCCCCGGAGCAACTTCGGCCTCGCCTTCGACTCGCACCGCGGCGTCGCGGTGCTCTACGGCGGCCAGAGCTTCAACCCCGGCTCCACATCCGCACTCGCAACTCTCGAAACTTGGGAGTTCGACGGCAGCTCCTGGCACCAGCGCGCCGACGGCGCTCGCTTCTCCAACAACCCCATCATGGCGTATGACCCTATCGGCCAACGCACGCTGCACTACGGCGGCGGCGGCTCCCCCAGCAACCAGCTCTGGGCCTGGAACGGGACGGTGTGGAGCCAACTCGCGATCACTTCTCCGAACCCCGGCGCCCCCACGTCGGGAACCATGGCTCACGACCCCCTGCGGGGTCTCATGGTCCTCACCGGCTCCACCGGAACATGGACCTGGGATGGGACGGCGTGGATACAGGAGTCCCACACCCCGACTGCCTTCGGGAGCATCGTCTGGAGCGATTCCCGAGGAAGCATGGTGGGCGTCGCCCAGAACGCCGCACTGAGCGAATACACCGCTGGCGAATGGACCGAGATCCTCCCCGAGGTCACCATTGCCGGAGGGATGCGTGCGGCCATCGACCCAGGAACGGGCGACGTCATCCTCGCGGGCCGCGTGCCCGATCCCTCCCAGTCTCAGGGCTTTCGCGTGAACGGGTCCGAACGAACTCCAATCCTGATCTCCAAGACCGCGCCCCCCGAGACTTCGAACGTCGGCATGACGACTGACAGTCGTACTGGAATCACCGTGCTGAGCTCCGGGTCCCCGGGCACGTGGGAACTCCGCGGCGATCGCTGGCGGTCGGACTCCCCGTCGTCTCCGGGCTGGTCCGTGTTCGCGCAGTGGTACGACCCCTCCGTCGGTTCAACCCTGGCCACATTCAATGCAAGCCAGGTCCGCCGGTGGACCGGCGATTCGTGGGTCTCCGTCAGCCTTCCGGGCCTGCCTGTCAGCGGCGATATGGCGAACACGACCTACGACTCGCGCTCAGGTTTGACCGTCGCCACGAGCCGCCATGCGCTCTACGCCTTCGATGGGACGCAGTGGCAGCCTCTGGCACCCGCGCTCCCCGGCGCTCCACCCCAACCGAACAACCTCAACATCGCCTACGACCCAAACCGCGCCGCCGTCGTGGCCACCGCCAACACCGACCCCAGCCCGACATACCTGGTTCAGGACGGAGCTCTCAGCCCCTTCATCACGGAATCGCAGGTCTCCGGCACGGGCGCACGCATGGTCTTCGACCCCGCGCGAAACGGGATCGTCCACTTCGGTGGTTACTCCACGAACTCCACCGGCGAGCGCAACCTGTTCCCAAGACGCACCTACTTCCTAGGTTCCGATGCGACCGCCTGGTCCACACTCCCCCTCAACTCCCCCAGCGGCCGCAAGCTCCACGGCATGTCCTATGACCCGGTGGCCCAGCGTGTCCTCGTCTTCGGGGGCTACGTGCTGGGCGCCTCGAACCATCCGGAAACCTGGAAGCTCGCATCCGGCCCTGCCGGCATCGCCATCAGCCCGTCAAGCACCCCCATCGCCGCTCACACCTCCGGAGAACTCTTCACCATCGCCAAGGGCGGCGGCGTGCTCTCCTACGTCTGGCGGCGCGACGGTCAGATCATCACCGACGGCGCGCACTACGCCGGCGCCTCGACCGACACGCTCGCTCTCCTCGATGCCTTGCCCGAGCACGCCGGCCTCTACACCGTCACGGTCTCCAACCCCTGCGGCAGCGAGACCAGCACGCCTGCTCGCGTTGATGTCTTCACCTGCGACCCCGACTTCAACCTCGATGGCAACGCCGACCAGGACGACCTCTTGTACCTTTTCAACATCCTCGCCGGCGGCGACAACCCCTCCGGCCGCGACCCCGACTTCAACCGCGACGGCAACGCCGATCAGGACGACCTTGGGTCCCTTGTGGGCGTGATCGCGGGGGATGCCTGCCCCTGAGCCGGTGCGTCGGAACGCCCCGGGACACGCCGTCCGCTCAGCCTGTGGGTGCCGAACCCCCCAACAAAAAACCCCCGCTTCCCGCGGGGGCTTGTGCT
>JADYXW010000082.1 GCA_020853975.1 Phycisphaerales bacterium | reverse complement strand
GGCATCGACCCCGACTTCAACCAGGACGGCAACGTCGATCAGGACGACGTCACCGCACTCATCAACGCCGTCGGCGGCGGCGGCTGCCCCTGAGCCTCGCCTCCTGAATCCGTAACCACTCGCAGGCCGTCCCAGTCCGGGGCGGCCTGTTTTCTTCGGGCCCGGACTCTCGCGCCCAGCCGAGCCCCCGCAAGACCGGACGTTTGGATTCTGCTTGGGCCCGCCGCGTGCTACCGTTGCCGTTCGACCTAAGGACAAGGAGCCTCACGCATGCTTGGACGCGTCTTCAAGGCCTACGACATCCGGGGCACCTTCCCCGACCTGCTCAACGAGACCATGGCCTGGCAGATCGGCTTTGGGGCCAGCAAGTTCCTCCTCGCGGACGCCGCGGCGGCGGGTGAGTCCACCCCCATGATGAAGAACATCGTGGTCGGGCGCGACATGCGCGTCAGCAGCCCGGCGCTCTCCAAGCGCCTCATCGAGGGCATCCGCGACCAGGGGGGCAACGTCGTCGATATCGGGATGTGCGACACGTCCATGATCTACTTCGCGGTCAACCACCTCGACTGCGCGGGCGGGATCATGGTCACCGCCAGCCACAATCCGCCCAACTACAACGGGTTCAAGATCTCCAAGCGCAAGGCCAAGCCCGTGGGCGAGGCGACGGGCCTGGCGGACATCCGCAAGCACGCCGCCATGGTCGACAAGGCGACGGTCGTCAAGCAATCCGGCCGCTACGAGGAGCGTGACCTGTGGCTCGCGTACGCGAAGCACGTGCGGGGCTTCCTGGACCTGCCCCCGGGCAAGCCGCTGAAGGTCGTGATCGACGCGAGCAACGGCATGGCGGGCACGATGATCCCGCACGTCTTCGGGAAGCTCGCGCCCAAGGAACTCGGCGCCGCGAAGATCGAGATCATCGAGCTGAACTTCGAGAATTCCAAGGGTGTCTTCGAGCACGAGCCCAACCCCCTGGTCGCCTCCAACATGAAGATGACCCAGGACGCGGTGCTGCAGCACAAGGCGCACGTGGGGTTCTGCTACGACGGCGACGCGGACCGCTGCATGGCGGTCGATGAAAAGGGCCGCATCATCGGGTGCGACCTGCTCACCTCACTCCTGGGCAAGCACTTCCTCGCCAAGCACCCCGGCGCGAGCGTCGCCTATGACCTGCGATCCAGCAAGGCTGTCGAAGAGGACATTCGCAAGGCGGGGGGCACGCCCGTGCGTGGCCGCGTCGGGCACGTGTTCATGAAGGCGGCCCTCGCCGACCACGGCTGCGTCTTCGGGGGCGAGCTCTCCGGGCACTTCTACTTCCAGGGCAACTTCAACGCCGACAGCGGCGCCATCGCCATGTCCACGCTCCTCACCGTACTCGCCAAGTCCGGCAAGCCGCTGAGCGAGCTCGTGAAGCCCATCGCCCGCTATCACCAGTCCGGCGAGGTCAACTTCCAGGTCGACGACAAGGACGCGGTGCTCCGCGAGCTCAAGGAGGCCTACGGCCCAACCTCGCCCCTCAAGGGCGAGGTCGACGAGCTCGACGGCGTGACGATCGACTGCTTCAAGGGCCACGGCTGGTGGGCGAACATCCGCAAGAGCAACACCGAGCCGCTGCTCCGCCTCAACCTTGAGGCCAAGGACAAGGAGACGCTGGACCGCATCTTCGGTGCGCTCTCGCCCCGCCTCGGGAAGCGAGTGGACCACTAGGGCCGCGCCTCCGTCCGCGGCCCCTCGGGTGCCGGGATAGTGTCCTCCGCGCCGTCGTTCCAGGCCCCCGCACACTCACATGACCGTCAGCGAACTCCTCCAGCACCACGGCCTCTCGGAGAACCCCTTCAAGGGCGAGGAGGCCCGCTCCGACGAGGTCTTCACCCGCCTCCACCGCGCGGGCGATCTTTCCACGCACCACCCGGACTTCGAGAAGATCAGGGGTGACCTCCGCCGCCCATCGGGCGCCGTGGTCTTTGGCGAGAAGGGCAGCGGCAAGACGGCGATCCGCATCCAGCTCGCCGAGGGAATCGCCGCCTTCAACGCCGCCAACCCGGGCGCCCGCGTCTGCTTCGTCGCGTACGACGACCTCAACGCGGTGCTCGACCGGCTCCACGAGAGGCTGGGCGGCAAGAACCCCCTCGAATCATTCCAGAAGATCCGCCTGGTCGATCATCTCGACGCGCTCCTCCATCAGGTCGTGCCGCGCCTCGTGGACTCCGTGCTGGGCGACGGCCCCGAAGAGACCCGCATCGACCTTGGCGACGTGAAGCGCCCGCACAAGCGGCTTGACCTCGTCACCCGGCGCGACCTGCTGCTGCTGCAGACGCTGTACGACCGCCCAGAGTTCGCCATTCAGCGCACCAGCCGCCTCCGCCACAGGCTCCGCCTCATGCCCCCGGGAAGCGCCATCTGGGGCCGCTTCGCGATGGTCGTCGTCCCGCTGCTGCTGGTCGGCTTCTGGTGGTGGTATTCCCACTATGGCTGGGAGCAGGTCCCCCGCCGCTACTACGACTACGCCCTCGCGGGGCTTGTCGCCCTCTTCGCGATCTTTGCCCTCAAAATGGGCGTGTGGGACCGCCTCGCGCTGCTCCGCCAGGCCCACCGCATCCGCCGCCAAATCCGCATCGTGCTCCGTGGTGATATCTCCTTCGCCACCTCGCTGCGGCACCTGCCATCGGCCTACCGGGAAGCAGCGCACTTGCCCACCACCGACGCGGACGAGGCCCGCTTCGCGATGTTCGACCGGCTCCGCAGCGTCCTGAGGCAGTTCGGCTGGGCCGGGCTTGTCGTGGTCGTCGACCGCGTGGACGAGCCGACGCTCATCGGGGGAGACCCCGAACGCATGAAGGCCGTCATCTGGCCCCTCATGTCCAACAAGTTCCTGCAGTACGAGGGCGTGGGCGTGAAGATGCTCCTGCCCATGGAGCTCCGCCACGCGCTGTTCCGCGAGAGCAGCGCTTTCTTCCAGTCCGCACGGCTGGACAAGCAGTGCCTGATCGAACGCCTCGCGTGGACGGGGCCCACGCTCTACGACCTCTGCGAGCAGCGCCTCGAGGCCTGCCGCCGCCCCGACGCGCCGCCCGTACACCTGCTCGACCTCTTCGCGGCGGACGTCAGCCGCGCCGAACTCTTCGAGTCGCTCGAAAAGCTCCACCAGCCCCGCGACGCCTTCAAGATGCTCTACCGCTGCATCCTGGAGCACTGCCAGAGCGTCACCCGCGACGCGCCGGAGTGGAAGATCCCGCGGCACGTGCTCGTCAACGTCGTTAAGACCGAGTCAGAGCGGGTGCAGCAGATGCAGCGGGGCATTCGGCCCGCCTAGACCCGTGCTTCCCAACCAGCAGGAGCAGGCCGCCCAGGATCGGGGGAATGGTCAGCAACAGGATTGCGGACGAGCCCTGGAACTTCCACGCCGCCACGCAGCCCGCGCCGATTGCGAGCAGCCCGCCGACGACCCGCCATTTCCAGGCGACCAGAAGCACCGCGAGCATGGGGAGCCCGATCGCCGCCCCGTAGGGATAGCTCGGCGGGCCCTCGCTCAGCACCACCATCGAGACGAACCACACCCAGAAGCCCGCCCATGCGGTGATCAGAAGCAATCCAGCACGCCTTGCCCACACGCGCGACCCGCAGTGAAAGAAACCAGACATCGGGCACCTCCTTGGGGCCAGCCGCCAGCCTCAATAGTTAGCATATACTAACTTTTTCGGCAGGGGCAAGTCCTGATTTCACAGAATCTGGCACCCTGTCACAGAACTGTCAGCCTGGCGTACTCGAGCACGAGGGTCTTGACTCCCGCCGCCTCGAACTTGATGGTCGCGCGGGGGTTGCCGCCACCCTGCACCGCCTGGACCACACCGACGCCGAACTGGGGGTGTCTCACGCGGGCTCCGGGGGGGAAGGGCGATGGCTTGCCGGCGGGGGCGGCCGGTGCATCCTGCGCAAGGCTCCGTCCCGGTCTCTGACGCGTGGTTGCCCCCCACTCCTGCTCGACCTCCGCGAGGTCATCCGACTGGTCGCTCACGACAAGGCACGCCGCCGGGATTTCGCCCAGGAACCGGCTCGCGATGGTGCGTTCCGGGATGCCGCGGATGGTCCGGTACTTCGCGGCACTCAGCAGCAGCCGCTTCATTGCGCGGGTGATGCCCACGAAGCACAGCCGCCTCTCTTCCTCCATCTCAGCATCGCCCGCACCCAGCCCGATCACCGCGCGGCTGTGGGGCAGCAGCCCCTCTTCCATCCCGATCATCACCACCGAATCAAACTCCAGCCCTTTCGCCGCGTGCAGGGTCATCAGCGTCACGCTGCCCTGGCTCGGGTCCACAGCGTCCGCATCCGCGACCAGCGCGATCGATTCGAGGTACGCCCGCAGCATCGCCAGCAGGGGCGGGGTTGGCAGCAGGTCCGGGTCCGCGTCCGCCGGCACCTCGCCGGCGGCGTCCGCGGCGGGGTCAAACTCCAGCTCGAACTGCCTCGCCGAACTCACCAGCTCGTCCAGGTTGTCCACCCGCTGCGAGTCCGCCTCGGCCTTGCTCGCCGCCGCCTGCGCCTGATACATCCCCCGCAGGCCGGATTGCACGATAACCCTTCCGACGAGGTCCGCGAGGCTGGCCGACACCGCCTGACCCATGAATGTCCCGCCCCCGGTCCACTCGTCGAGCATGGTGACAAAACGCTGCACCGCGGGCACGGCCCGCGCACCAAGGCCCGGCACGCCCCCCGAGCCCCCCACACTCCGGCACGCCTCGAGCAGGGGCACGCCGTCGGCGTCCGCCGCTGTCTGCAGGGCCTCCAGCGTCGTCTTGCCTATGCCTCGCGCCGGCACGTTCAGAATCCGCTCCAGGGAGACCGAGTCCGCGGGGTTCGCGACCACGCGCAGATAGGCGACCGCGCTCCGGATCTCTTCCCGATCAAAGAACGCGGTGCCCCGCGCGATGGTGTAAGGCACGCCCGCCCCGCGCAGCGCGTCCTCCATCACGCGGGAGAGCGCGTTGGTGCGGTAAAAAACCGCCATGTCGCGCCAGGGTGTTCCCGCCTCGCGCCTGGCCCGCAGCCAGTCCGTCGCCAGTGCCGCCTCGTGCCGCTCGGTCTTGCAGAGCACCGCCTCCGGGCGGTCGCCCCCCTGGCGGCTGGTGAACAGGTCCTTGTGCTTCCGCCGCTTGTTGTGCCGGATCAGCCCGTCCGCCGTCGCCAGGATCGGCGCCGTCGATCTGAAGTTCTCCCCCAGGGTGATGATGCGGCAGCCCGGGTAGTGGTCCTCGAACTCCAGGATGTTCGAGATGTCCGCCCCGCGCCAGCCATAGATCGCCTGGTCCGGGTCGCCCACCACGCAGATGTTCGTTCGAGTGGCGTCGGCGGGCTCCCCCGCGAGATGGCTGGCGATGAGGAACTGCGCGTGGTTCGTGTCCTGGTACTCGTCCACTAGCAGGTACCGCCAGCGGGACTGCAGTTCCGCTCGCACCCCCGCGTCCCGCTGCAGCAGCCGGGCGGTGAGCAGCAAGAGGTCGTCAAAGTCCACCGCGTTGGCGGAGCGCAGCCCCCGCGTGTACGCCGCGTACACCTTCGCCACGTTGCGGCCCGAAAAGTCCTGGGCCCGGGCGGCGAAGGCCTCCGCGTCCTGCAGTTCGTTCTTCGCCTTCGAGATCGCCGACAGCACCGAGCGGGGCGGAAAGTTCGTGGATGAAAGCTGCGCCGCCTCGATCGCCTTCTTGCACAGGCTGATCTGATCGTCGGAGTCGTAGATCGAAAAGTCCGGCTTCAGCCCTGCCTGCTCCGCGTACTTCCGCAGCAGCCTCGCGCACAGCGCGTGAAAGGTCGTGATCGTCAGGCCGCGCGCCGAGCGGCTGTCGGCCCCGCCCAGCAGGTGCTCCACCCGCTCGCGCATCTCGCCCGCCGCCTTGTTCGTGAAGGTCAGGGCGAGGATCTGCCAGGGCTTCACGCCCCGGGACACAAGGAACGCGATGCGCCGGGTGATGACGCGCGTCTTGCCCGACCCCGCCGCCGCCAAGACCAGCAGCGGGCCCTGCTCGTGCAGCACGGCCTCGCGCTGGGGGGGTGTCAGGCCCTTGAGCAGGCTCTCGGAGTCCGGCGCGGGATCGCCCACGCCCCCCGCCGTCCAGGGCTTTTTGTACTCGCTCTCGTGCATCCGGCCAAGCGTAGCGGCGTGGCCTGCGGTCGCCCCAGACGATCGCAGTTGGGCTGCAAAACCGACAGCCCGTCAGCTCGGGCTGGCCACGTCGTCGTCGGCCCAGGGGTCTCGCCTCACGGGCTCGGCCTCGTGCCGCAGCTCCGCCGGCGTGTGCGCCGACGCCCGCGTGAGCAGCGTGATCCCGTCCGGCAGCAGCTCCTGCACCGTCTTGAGAACGTCTCCCGCCAGGGCACGGCCCAGGACCGTCCTCCGGCTCTTGCCCATGATCAACGTCTCGCAGTTGAAGGTCACGGTGTAGTCCAGGATCTCTTCCGCGATGTTGGGCGAACTCACGTAGATCGGCACGAAAGGCACGCCTGCCCGCCTCGCGAGCACCGCGACCGTCCCCAGCGCCTCCTGCCCCACCGCGTCCGCCTCCAGCGTGGGGCGCTGTCCGGGCTGCACGTCCAGCACGCGCAGCGTGCGCACATAGATCCCGAAGAGCGCCGCCCCGCGGCGCCTCGCCATGTCCACCGCGAACTCCGCGTTGTCGCGCCCGCGGGCCGCCAGCATGACGCGGGTGCGCGTGCCTTCGAGCGACGCCGGGGGCGTGCGCAGCTCCGCCAGCCAGCCGTCCTTGGGCTCGGGAAGGGGCTCGGCCTTCGCCTTTCGGGCCGCGGCACTTCTCACGAACCACCGGGCGATCAGCACCAGGGCGATGCCGATCCCCGCGAAGGCGGTCGCGTGGGGCTTGGCGACGATGATGGTCAGCTCCACCGCCGACATCAGCAGCCCCAGCGCCCACATGGCGCGGCGCTCCCAGGGGCCCATCTCCAGAGACTTGTTCGCGGCGCAGCAGAGCATGTTGATGGCGATGGCGCCGACGACGCCGATCGCGTAGAGCTCGCCCAGGGTCTTTGGGTCCGAGGCGACCGCGAGGATGCTCACCGCGAGCCCGCCCGCGCCGAGAAGCGCCACCCAGGGCACACCCGAGTAGTTGAGCCGCGTCAGCGGCTTGGGCAGTTCCTTGTCCTGCGCCAGCGCGTAGAGCACGGAGACCATCGCCAGGATCGCCGTGTTCACCGCCGAGAGCAGCAGCAGCCCGAAAATGATCCCCGAGCTCACGCCCGCGAGGCGCCCCGCGACCTCGCCCCCGAGCCTCGTGCCCGCGTGCTCCGCGAGCATGCGGACCGCGGTGTCGCGGTACTGCCTCACATCTTCCGGCACGTTCTCGGGCGCAAGCTTCCCCACGATCTCGTGCGTCACGTAGTCCGGCACCGTCCGCTCCACCAGCCCGGGCAGCGCGTTGAGCGCGATGGCGAAGACCAGGTTGAGCAGCACGACCTCGATCAGCACGGGCCAGATGGTCCGCTTGGCGGTCCGCGCCACCGGCTCGTTCATCAGGCCCGTCATGTTCGCCACCGCCTCGAGCCCCGACAGCGCCAGCATGATCCGGACCAGACTCTCCCACTTCTGCCATGGCGAATCAACACCCTCCGCCGTGAGGCTCACCTTGCTCAGCCCCTCCCAAAGGAGCGGGATGCACGCGAGCGCAATCACCGCGGAAGTGGCGATCGCCATGACCGCGATGACGAGCGCGAACTGCCCCGCACGCCTCGAGCCCAGCCAGTTCAGGCCCGTCAGCAGCAGGATCGTCACCACCGAGAGCGGGAGGACCCACTCGTGGGGCAGCCCCATGTAGTGGAAGCACTCCACCGCCGAGAGCGCCGCCGTCACGATGAAGTCGCACAGCAGCAAGGTCGCAGCGATGACGCTCAGGAGCGGGTTGATCTGCCTCGCCGCGGTGTACACGCCCCCGCCATGCGGGAAGCAGCGGCAGATGACGGTGTACGCCCACGCGACCGCCGTCATGATCAGCGACATCGCGACCAGGTACGACACCGACGCGTGCGCCGCGTAGTAGAACGCCAGCCCCAGCACGTACAGGCGGCTGGTGCCCCAGTCCCCCAGCAGCAGCGGCCCCGCGTGCAGCCAGCTCAGATTCCGGGGGCGATTGTCCGCAACGACCATAGAAGGGCAGAATAGCGGGCCCGGGCCCCTTCGGCGAGACCCCCGCACCCCGCTACTTCAGCATCCCAACCACACCCTCCACCATCCGCCCGATGCCCTCGTACACCTCGTGGGGCTTGGCGTCGAACATGTACGCGGGGGTCGTCACAACCCGTTGCGCCTCATCGGTGTACGCCTCCGTCACTCCCTTGGGCACGTGGGTGGCGCCCATCGTCGCGATCGCCTCCGCCGTCACCGGGTCTTTCCCGATGGTCACCTTCACACCCGGGCCTCCTTTGCGCGTACCCAACACCCGCGCCGCGAGCATGGGCGCAATGCAGCACAGCCCGATCGGCTTCTTCTGGGCGTGAAAGCCCTTGATCACCCGCTCGACGTCGCTCAGCACGTCGCACGCGGCCCCGCCCTTGTCGCCCCCCTGGGCGAACGTGCACAGGTTCTTCGCCACGCCGAATCCGCCCGCGAAGATGACGCCCGAATACGCCCCGGGATCGAGCTTTTCGAGGGGCAGGATGTCTCCCCTCGCGATGCGGGCGGCCTCGACCATCATGTTGCGCGTGCCGCCCGGCGTCACCTTGCCCGTGGCGTGGTTGATGACCTCCGCCTGCGGAGAATCCGGCGCGAAGCACTGATAGGGCACGCCCAGTCGCGACAGGTGAAGGATGATGCTGACGGATTCCTGGATCTCCGCCCCGTCCGCCCTGCCGCAGCCCGCGAGAACCACCGCGCACGTGTTCATGGGAAACCTCCGTTTGCGGCGCAGTTTACGCGGCGGGAGGCCGGGTTGACGACGCGGTGGGGCGGATGCGCGCGCAAAGAAAAACGGCCCCTCGGAGGGGCCGCTTTGAGGGTGCTCAGTTGCGAAATTCGGTGGGCGTTGTCCCGGCACTCGCCGGACGCCTCAGGGGCACCCACCTCCCGCGACGGCGTTGAGCAAGGCTGCGACATCATCCTGGTCGACGTTCCCGTCTTGATTGAAGTCTGGGTCGATGCCAGCGGGGTTGGGGCCGCCGCCGATCACACCCACCAGGTACGCCACGTCGTCCTGATCCACATTCCCATCACCGTTGACGTCAGGGTTGCAAGAGGTTGGCGGAAAGTCGCTCGGGAACACCGCGACCGCAGCCTGCCGGATGTTTGATCCAGGGAACGAACTGGATTCGAGCGTCCCGGCGACTACGAACAGCCGCTGGTTGTTGAAGACGATGCTCCGACCATCCTGGCCACCGCCCGCGGTTGCGGCTTCGAGGAAGCCGGTGAGGGTGGCGGACCCACCACCCGGCAACTGCACCTGCTGGCCGGTAATGAGCCAGAGATCAATGACGTACGAGGTCCCCACCGGCCGCGCAACCCAGATTCCGGTTCGTCCATCGTCAAGGTTCGCCCTGAACGCGACGTTTCCCGCATTGTTGATCCACATCCAGATTCCGGTCTCGTCGTGGACAAACCTCGCCCCACCAGTGCCCGGGGCAACCGGGCTCTGTCCGAGGTCAAAGGGGAACGCTAATAGAGGGGTGATCGCTACACCAGTTCCTTGCGGGCGCGCGATGAAGAGCCCCGGGCGGATCACCCGCCCCCCGCCTTCCCCGACGGTGCAATACTCCGCACGGAAGGCCAGTTCGTCCGAGGCGTTGAGTTGCCATCCGATATCCGCGCCCTTGAGTACCACGTGGCCGTGGTAGTCGCAGGCGTTTCCACCAGTCACCCCGGCCCTTGACTGCGCCGACGTGAATGTGGCGGTGGAATCGAAGTCGAGGGGGATGGACCGGCCCGGGTACACGATTGGGATAGGGGTCGCGACGGGCCCCCCAGCCGGGTCTCGCAGCTTGAGCCAGAGCGAGTCCATCGGCGAACTGCTCGCACAGCCAATGTTCTCGGGGTCAAACTCGACGGCCCAGCCGAACGCGAGCGCTCCGGCGTCGTTCAGCGTTGGCGTGTCGAAGCCTGTGTAGCCGAACGACATAGCGGGAAGTCCGGGGGTCGACAGACCCGCGCCTGCGTACTGACTGAAGGACGCCGACCCGTTGACGTGCGGCCCAACGCCCACAAAGAGCCCCCGTGCTGGATTGTTGAGGTTCCCCCAGTTTGCCACGAACGCCACGCGCGCCGGGAGGCCCCCTAGTTGTGTGGTCGCGAGCGAGATGCCGGGTGAAACGGCAAGGAACGTCCGGCCGCCCGGAGCCGAGGTGACACCCGGAACAACCATGTGGAAGTCGGAGTCGGTACCGCCGCACGGGTCGCCAACAGATTGGTCGATGACCAACCCCGCGTTGCCTGTCAAACAGCTCGTACCACTGGGACAGTCGGGGCTTGCGGGTTCCGCGCCACCCAATCCAAACGGCACAACGGTCGCGACACGGAGCGTCAAGCACACATCGACATACGGCGTGAATGCGGCTGGGTAGC
Organism: Phycisphaerales bacterium; assembly: GCA_020853975.1. Lineage (GTDB taxonomy): Bacteria > Planctomycetota > Phycisphaerae > Phycisphaerales > UBA1924 > RI-211. Next base: position 5,702 of record JADYXW010000082.1, on the reverse strand, counting down.
AGGGGCCGCTGGTTGAGTCGAATACCTCCAAGGGGGTGTTACCGCTCGCCCCTGAGCCAATGAGCAGAGTCGAGTTTCCCGAGAGTTCTGCCTGCCACATTTTCATCGAGGGCGCGGCCCCAAACGTGTTCAGCCCGATCACGTGACGGAGAAACTGGTCCTCGCCGCTCCCCAAGCTCGTCGCAACCTCAAAGACAGACGTCGCACCATCCCACCATTCGTGAACTCGTCCCGCGCTGCCAGCCGACGCGCTGCGGACCCAGACCACATGACCCCAGTCGACGTTGTCACCCTGCGTGCAGACAACTTCGGTGATCTGCTCCCCAACATCGCCAACCTCCAGCGCGATCGCGACGGGTTGCGCGGCCGCGCCCCCAGCGCCGGCCAGAACCCAGATCACGGCGGCGGTTGCGGTTCCGGCGAAACGACACTGGGACAACCGTGGCTGCTCGCTCGTTTCTCGCATGACTCAACTCCTGGGGCCCCTTGGCTGTTACCGGTCCATAGCGTCCGGGATTGCATAGGCTGACCCGGCAAAAAGAAAAAACGCCCCATGTCGGGGCGTTCGGCTTGAACGGAGCAGGCGGTTGTGGCGCGGCGCCTAGTTCAGATCTGTGAAGATGACAGTGTAGTGCTCGTTGTTGTAGGCCGGCACGGTGTTCCAGTTGTTGCCTTGGGGGGGTGTTGCGCCGGGAATGATCGGGGAGTACTTCGCGTGTCCATCCAGGAAGACGAGCACAGCGCGGTTCATGTCGTCGTAGCCGTTGCGGACCATTGCGGTCGCCGAGCTCTGATTGATGGTGATGTCCGCCCACTCGTCATTGATCCAAACAAGACGGCTGGGGTTGAACGAATCGGCGAACTTCAGGCGGCGGGCGCCCAGGTTGAACCGCGCTGCGAAGCCCATTCCGGGGAACTGTGAGCCGATCTGCTCAAACCACTTCGCCTGCCATTGATAGGACGTGCCCACATCGCCGTAGCAGGTGCTGCCGTCGAGGTTCTTGCCCGGCCAGTTTTGCTGGTGGCCGATGGTGTCGCTGGGGTCCTTGGTCGCGGCGACATACTTGGCGTCGCGGTACTCCGCGTTCGCGGGGATGGACTGCGGGTAGGCCGGCCCGTAGATCGCCTCAGAGGTCATGTAGGGATTGAGCGGGCGATCGGGCGCGGCGACGTCAAAGAACCCCGGCCAACCCGTGTAGACCTGCCCGCTCGTGGGGCTCAGGCCGCAGTACTTGCCCCAGGCGCTCCACGTGCACCAGCCGGTGATGCCCGCGTCGGGCAGGTTCGGGTTCGGGGGGCGGGCGGTGATGCGGGCGCCCGCGGCGTAGGTCATGGTGATGGGCAGGAATCCCTTCTGCTCCTGCTGGTACGCGGCGCCGGAGATCCCAAGCTGCTTCGCGTTGCTCAGGGAGATGGCCTGACGGGCGGCCTTGCGGGCCTTGCCCAGGGCCGGGAGCAGCAGGCCGATCAGCAGGGCGATGATGGCGATGACCACCAGCAGCTCGATCAGCGTAAAACCACGTCGTGTGCGCATCATGACACCCCTTGTTCACTGGCAGGTCCGAAGAACTCGGCCGGCCCTCATCACTTCGGACTCCCGCCCAAGCGGCGGAGACTCCACCCGGAAACCGGGATTATACACAAACTTGAAGAAACGCAACCGCCCAACAGAAGGGGGCGACCGCAACTATCCGCGAGGCTGGGAGTCAGGGTTTCGTAAAAACGGCGCAAGACCGATCGATCAAAACCCGAACGCCCTGTCGCTTACTTCGAGGGTGGCGTCACGCCCGGGGCAAGCCCGCGGCTGGGCGCGACCACGTTGCCGGTCTGGTCCGTCGGGGCCTCGAGCTTCTGCTCCCCCGCGGGCATGAAGTTCATGACGATCAGGATGATGGCGACCACGAGCACAACGCCGCCGACGCCAAGCAGGATCGCCTGCTTCTTCCCCTCTGCGGTGGACATGTCGATCATGAAAACGTCTCCATAACCCGTGCTTCAGAAGCCGGGAACAAGGACTCTAGCACACGCCGCGGCGTTGGGCGAGCGGCAAACGCCGGGCCGCACTCCCCCCCGCAACTCGCGGGCCGGGATCGCGTATGGAGTGAAAGCAGAGTCGGCCCCCATCCGGGCCGATGCTGTGGCTGGTATCATCCCGCCCTCTGGGTGCCCCGAATGCCCGACGAACAGCGTCCAACCGATCCGGGAGAGACCTCGCCTCTGGGCAAGAGCGCGCTGGCCGGCCCGTCCATGGGCTCGACCGGCCCCACGACGGCGTCCGCCGAGGCGGTGCTGCAGGAGGTGGCGAAGCAGGGGACGAACATCGACACCATCGTGGGCAGGCTGGTCATCGACCAGGGCCTGGCGACCCCCGACGAGGTGCACCACTGCCTGACCCTCAGCCGCCAACTGGCGGAGGACAGCAACGAGCGCTCGCTGGCCGACCTCCTGGTGAACAACGAGTACGTGACGCGGCGGCAGATGGCGAGGCTCCGCGAGATCGCGAACGCCGAGCGCAGCGGGCAGAAGATCCCCGGGTACAAGGTGCTGGGCAAGCTCGGCGCCGGCGCCATGGCGACGGTCTTCAAGGCCAAGCAGCTCAGCCTCGACCGCGTGGTCGCCATCAAGGTGCTGCCCAAGAAGTTCACGAGCAACCCCCAGTTCATCGAGCGGTTCTACGCGGAGGGTCGGGCGGCGGCACAGCTCAACCACCCGAACATCGTGCAGGCCTACGACGTGGGAAAGGCGGGCGAGTACCACTACTTCGTGATGGAGTTCGTGGATGGCACGACGGTCTTTGACGAAATCACCCGAGCCAAGCGCTTCGCGGAGAAGGACGCGGTTGAGATCATCATCCAGATGGCCGAGGCCCTGGACCACGCCCACGCCAAGGGGCTTGTGCACCGCGACGTGAAGCCCAAGAACATCATGCTGACCAAGGGGGGCGTGGCCAAGCTGGCGGACATGGGGCTGGCGCGGGCGATCAGCGACAAGGAAGCCGCGGAGGCCGAGGCGGGCAAGGCGTTCGGCACGCCCTACTACATCTCGCCGGAGCAGATCCGGGGTGAGCTCGCGATCGGCCCGCAGGCGGACATCTACTCGCTGGGCGCGACCCTGTACCACATGCTGACGGGAAGCGTGCCCTTCGACGGCAAGAACCCCTCGGCGGTGATGCACAAGCACCTCAAGTCGGACCTTGTGCCCCCGGACCACGTGAACGCAAAGCTATCGGCGGGCGTCTCCGAGGTCGTCGAGATGATGATGGCCAAGGACGTGAAGGCCAGGTACCAGAACTGCAAGGACCTGCTCGCGGACCTGCGTCTGGTCAAGGAAGGCAAGCCCCCCGCGATGGCCCACAAGGGCTTTGCGCAGGCCGACCTCTCGGCCCTGGTCGCGGCGGAGGCCAAGAGCGAGGGCGAGCTGGCGGTCGCCCCGCCCAGCGGCCCGGTCGTGAGGCAGGGGCTGTTCATCGCCCTGTGCGTGGCGCTGGGCGTCAGCGTAATCGGCAACATCATTCTGCTCGCGATGGTCGGGGAGTAGGCCCCCGTCCGCGGCGCAACTCGCTCCAGGCGCGCAAGAAAAACCGGGCCCGCGGGGGCCCGGTGGATGATCCGCTTCGCGATGGCGAGGGGATTACTTCTTCTTGTCGCCACCCGCGGCGGGCTTGGCGGGGGCAGCGCCCGCGGCGGGCTTGGCGGCGCCCGCGGCAGGCTTGGCACCCGCGGCGGGCTTGGCGCCGGCGGCGGCTTCGCCCTCGGCGGGCTTCTTCGCCGTGATGACCTCCGGCTCGGCAGCGCCCGCGGTGGCGGTCGTCGCCTCGGCGGTGACCACCTCCGCCTGGATGATGATCTGCGCCAGGATGGCGTGCTTGTCCGTCACCAGCTTCATGTCCGCCGTCGGCAGCTTCAGCTCGCCCGCGGTCAGCGCGTGGCCCACGTCCAGTGTGTCGACACGGACCTCGATGAAATCGGGCAGGTCGGCGACGCGGCACTCGACCTCGATCTCGCTGTTGGGGTGCATGAGGATCGCGCCGGCCTGCTTGAGGCCGATCGCCTCGCCGATGAGGTGCACCGGCACCTTGGTCTTGACGCGCTCGTTGAGGTCCACGCGGGCGAAGTCGGCGTGGACGATGTTGGAGCCGAGGTAGTCGAACTGCAGGTCCTTCACAAGCACGACCTGCTCGGAGAACCCGCCCTCGAGGGACATGCGGAAGACCTTCTCGCCGCTGGTGATGTGGCGGACGGTGTCGCGGCACTCGGGGAGGAAGACCGCGACGGGGGCCTCGCCGTGGCCGTAGACCACCGCGGGCAGGCCGCCGGCCTTGCGGATGCGATCGCAGTAGCGGGTGCCGACGCGTTCGCGCTTCTTGACGGAGATGAGGGGTGCCTTCTCGTGCATGACTGAAAACTCCTGAAAGTGGTGTGAGGCAGGTGAGTGTTTCTGGATCGTGCCCTGCGGCCCCGAGCCGCGGGCGGAGTGAACGGCTTTCTGAACCCGGCCCTATCGCTTGGGGCCGGCCGAGTTACGGAACAGGGCGGACACGGACTGGTTGTTGTGGATCCGGTAGATCGCGTTGCCGAGCAGAGGGCCCACGGAGAGTTCGACGAGCTTCGAGCCCAGCGGGTCGGTCCTGGGGTGCCGGGGGACGGTGTCGCAAACGACGACCCTGCTGATGGGGCTCGCGGCCAGGCGCTCCACCGCCGGGCCGACCAGCACGCCGTGCGTCGCGGCGGCGATGATGTCCTTCGCGCCGCGCTCCTTCAGCAGCTTCGCCGCCTCGCAGACGGTGCCGGCGGTCGAGATCATGTCGTCGAACATGAGGACGGTCTTGCCCTCGACAGAGCCGATGAGCTGGCCGGTCTCGACGGTGCTGCCGGAGAGGCGCTTCTTGTAGATGATGGCCAGGTCGCCCCCGAGCAGCTTGGCCATGCCCTCGGCGACCTTCACGTTGCCCACGTCGGGGCTCACGAGGCAGAGGTCCTTCAGCTCGCCCTTCTTCTGCAGGTCCTGGAAGTAACCGACGAACACGGGGGTGGCGGAAAGGTGGTCCACCGGGATGTCGAAGAAGCCCTGGATCTGGGCGGCGTGGAGGTCGATCGTGATGACGCGGTGCGCGCCCGCCGCGGTGATGATGTTTGCCACCAGCTTCGCGGTGACCGGCACGCGGCCCTCGTCCTTGCGGTCCTGCCTGGCGTAGCCGAAGTACGGCATGACGCAGGTGATCCGCCCGGCGCTCGCCCGCCTCAGGCAGTCGATCCAGATCAGGAGCTCCATCAGCCGGTCGTTCACGGGCTCCGACGTCGAGAGCACGACGTAGCAGTCGCGCCCACGGACGTCCTCGTCGAGCTTCACGATGATCTCGCCGTCCGGGAAGTCCAGGACCTTGGCGCGGCCCGGAGAGCCCTCCAGGAAGCCGCACACGGTCTTGCACAGCGCCTCGCAGGAGCGGCCCGCGAAGACCTTCAGCTCGCCGTTCTCGTTCATCGCTTCACCGCCCTTTCTGCACGGGCCCGGTAGATGCCGTCCACCCGCGCCAGGTCCTCGGGTGTGTTGATCGACAGCACGTCCTCGGGCGGCACAGCCTCGATGACCTCCACCGTGCTCCCCGATCGGAGCAGAAGCTCGGGAACATCAGTCAGGTAGTACTCGCCGCTCACCGGGTTCCGCTGCACCCTGGGGATCGCGCCGAACAGCGCCGCCTCGTC
>JADYXW010000081.1 GCA_020853975.1 Phycisphaerales bacterium | reverse complement strand
GAGAAGCAGCCGGATCAACCGAGTTCGAGCCAGTCGCAGAAGGGCCAGTCGCGGGAAGGCCCATCGCGGCCGGGTGAGAACACGCCTGCAACACAGCCGGCGGGAGAGAAGTCTCCCGGCGAGCAACGCTCGCCCTCCAATGAGCGGGGTTCGACCGAGCCACCGGGTCAGACGCCGGGCGGGGAAGCGCCCGGGAGGCCGACAGGGGCAACGACGCGAGAGGCTCGTGGGACCGGGCCCGACGCGCAGCCTGGCGATGGTCGGCAACCCTCGGGCGGGCTGGAGGGGCTTGAGCGAACGCTGCGGGAGACGGATCGCCTTCGCGATCAGGCAGGACAGGACGCCGCCCGAGCCAGGCACCTTCGGGAGCGTGCTCGGCAGATACTGAACCCGGAGTCGGGCCGACCAGGCGGAGCGCGGGACGACGGCCAGCCTCGCGACGGGGGAGTGCAAGATGGGAGTGCGGGTGAAGGTAGCGGCGGAGAGTCGCGTCCCGGCCTCCATGAAGCGCCCGACCCGCGCGATCCGGGCGACTTTTCTTCGGCTGCACAGCAGCTCGACCTGCGACCACCGGGCGACATCGATGGGCCGATGACGCCCTTGGCCGAGTGGGACCGCGCGCCGGGGGATGACGCTCCCGGGCCGAGCGGGTCGGGCGTGGCGGGAAGGTTGCGGGCCGCCGCAGGCAGCGCCGAACGCGCCATCGAGGACCGCCGCGTGCCGCCTCAATACGCGGATCTCGTGAGGCGCGTGTTCCGGCGCTACCTCGATCGACCTCCGGGCGGCGGCACGCCTTGATCCTCAGATTCGACCATCCCGAGTGGCTCTGGCTCCTCCTCCCGGCGGCCTTGATCACGCTGCTCGGAGCAGCATGGTTCGGGGCGATGACGCGGACAAAGCGCGTTGCGGCGGTGCTGGTCCGGCTGTTGCTCCTTGCGACGGGCGTGCTCGCGCTCTCGGGCCTGAGTCTGACTCGCCCCGTGACGCAGATGGTCAGTGTGCTGGTGCTGGACCGCTCGGGCTCTGTCGAGCGGCACGCGCGAACACCGGACGGGCAGCCCGCGACCGAGGAGTTTCTCCGGCGATTCGAGGCGGAGGTGCGCGAGCGCGGACCGGACGACCTGCTGGCCGCTGTCGTGTTCGACGGCCGGGCGACGGCAGCATCGGCACCGACCACGCGGGTTCCCGCGCTCGCGCAGGCTGCCCCACCCGGTGCCCCGGGTACGGACATCCAGGCGGCGCTCGCGCTGGCCTCTCGCATGATCCCGCCCACCGCGACGGGCCGCATCGTGCTGATCTCTGACGGCGTGGAGACCTCGGGGGACCTAAGGCGTGCCGCGGCCCAGAGTCAGTATCCCGTCGACGTGCTGCCCCTTGAGTACGCCGCGGGCTCGGACGTCGCGATCGATGCCTTCGATGTGCCGCCCCTCGCGGCTGAGGAGGCGACCATCGCGGCTCGGGTCGTGCTCTCCAGCACTGCGGAGGCCCGGGGCACGCTGCGGCTGTACTCCGAGGGTCGGGCGCTGGCGTCTCGTGCGGTGCAGCTCTCCGTGGGGGAGACGATCCTGAGATTGGAAGCGAAGTTGCCCCCGGGAAGGGTGCACCGCCTGTTGGCGAGGTGGGAGCCGTACGCTGGCGAGGGGGAGCCCACGGACACGGTGCCGGAGAATAACAGCGCGAGGGCGTTTACGGTGACGCCGGGCCGCGGGGCCGTGCTGCACGTGTGCCCGAGCCCCGCAGAGCCCTCGACCCTCGCGGACGTTTTGAGTGACGGGGGCTGGGAAGTGCAACGGCTCGTCCCTGGGGCGGTCCCGGTGGATCTGCTCGCCCTTCAGGAGTTTGACCTTGTGCTGCTGGACTCGGTGCCGGCCTCGGAGCTCTCCGGCGCCGCCCAGGAGGCCCTCGCCGCCTACGTCGCGGCTTCCGGGGGCGGGCTGATCATGGTCGGCGGACCGGGCTCGTTTGCGCCGGGGGGCTGGTCGCAGACTCCGATCGAGCCGATCCTGCCCGTGCTGCTTCGGGCGCCCGACGTCGTGGTGTCCCCACAGAGCGCCACGATCCTGGTCATCGACAACTCGGGCTCGATGGACCGTCGCGTGCTCGGCACGGGGCAGAGCCAGCAGGAGATCGCCAACGAGGCGGCGGTGCTGGCGGTTCGAGCGCTCGACCCGTCGGACCTGCTGGGCGTCGTCACCTTCAACTCGAGGCCTTCTCTCATGCTGGCTCTTGGGCCCAACAGCGACCCGGCGCGCACGACGCGCGTGCTGCGTGGCATCTCGGCCGATGGGGGGACCAACCTGGGGCCCGCGCTCGACATGGCCAGGCGGCAGCTCGCGGGGGCGGCGAAGGTGAAGGTCAAGCACCTGGTTGTGCTCACGGACGGGGTGTCGCGTGACAAGGAGACCCTGCCCGGCCGCGTCCGCGAGCTCGCCGCCGAGGGAGTCCGCGTCACAGCGATCGCGGTGGGCGACGGCGCCGACGTGAGCGAACTGGCGGCGTTGGCGAAGCTCGGGGGTGGCGAGTTCTTCCACGCGCAGAACGTGGCACACCTGCCCAGGCTGCTGGTGCGGGCGGTGCGCGTGATGAAGTCGCCCTTGCTGCGTGAGGAGCCGGTGGCGGTGCAGGTGGCAATCGCCGGGCCGGTGACCGCCGGCCTGGAGGGCGCGCCGGACCTCGCGGGGCTGGTCGTCACGCGGGATCGGCCCGACCCGGAGGCGGCGGTGCTGCTGCGTGCCCGCTCGGGCGAGCCTCTGCTCGCGTCGTGGCCGGCCGGCCTGGGCAAGGTGGGTGCGTGGACGAGCGACGCGGGAACCTGGTCCCGGTCGTGGATCGACGGGGGCCAGTTCCGCACGATGTGGCCCGCGTTCGCGCGGGATGTGGCGCGCCCGGCGTCCGCGGGTGAACTGGACGCGGACGTCGAGATCACGAGTGGCCTCCTCCGCGTGACGGCCAGAGGCCCCGGGACGCTGCGGGCAACGGTCTACTCGCCCGCGGGGCGGGCAAAAGACCTTCCGCTCGGGCTGGCTTCGCCGGGCGAGTTTTCGGGGAGCCTCCCGGTGGATGAGCCGGGCACGCACGTGGTGGTGATCGCATCCGGCGAGGGGCGTCGTGGCCCACGACCACTTGTCGTGGGGGCGACACTCGCCGATCAAGCCGAGTTTCGCGCACGCACCTCCGACACGCCCGCGTTGCGAGCTCTCGCGGCGGGGACCGGCGGGCGCGTGCTGTCACTCGCGCAGCCTGCGCCATGGGGCTTGTTCGACCGCGCGGGAGTGCCGGCCCGCAGCCACGTGCGGTCGCTTGCCCCGGAGCTCCTCGCGGTGCTTCTTGCGATGGTTCTGCTCGACGTCGCGGTGCGGCGCATCGCGTGGGACCGCGGACGGGCGCGGAAGCCCGAAGCGATCGTCGCGCATGCCGCGGGCACGACGGCGCGCCTGCGGTCTTCGCTGGGCGCGGAACCACCCCAGGACGCGACGCTCACGCTCGGGGATAGGGAGGCGCAGCAACTGGTCGCCGCGGCCCGCGACCGACGGCGCGCCGTCCGGCTGGGTCGTCCGACTGAGGCGGGACAATCGCCCGAAGGTGGGCCCGCGGGGGCCGGTGAGACCGATGCCGCCCCGGCCGACGCTTCAGAGGCGATGCGGGCGGCCAAGGCCCGGGCGAGACGTCGGGCGGAGGACGAGTAGGGCCCCGCATTACCGGACGCTTGGGTCGGCGCAAAGAGCCGCACGGGTACCGCTCGCTGGTCCGAACCTACCATCCGGCCGAAGCGTTGTGTCGAATCAGGGACGATCGACAGGAGGCTCACATGCGCCACTCCCAGGTCTGGATTTGGGTTCTGCTCGCGGGTGCGCCGGTGGCGTTGGGGCAGAACGCCCTGGGCGACGGGCGAGGGCTCGAGCGCAGGCTCGAGCAGACGGGTGCGTACACGGGCAACGTGCCCCGGCCGGACTTCCGCCAGGAGATCCGGATGCGCAACGCGGTCGTGACGGGCAACGCCGGGGGCGGAAAGTCCTTCCGTGGCAGCATCTCCTACTCCGACCCGGACGACTTCCGGGGTTCGCTCGGGAGCGACTCGCTCTTCCGCTTCCGCAGGGACTCCTTTGGCGTGGGCGGCGCGACGAACGTCGGGCTGCGGGGCACCGAAGCGCTGCAGTACCAGTTCAACTTCTCGACGGGCAACGCACGCGACACCAACTTCTTCTCTCGCTCGGTGGGCGACGCGCCGCCCGCGAGTTCGGGGCTTGTGGGAGGCCTGGACACCAGCAAGCTCTCCAAGTACGACACGACGGGCGCCGACGAGGCCGCCCCGGAGTTGAGCACGCTCCGCTCGACCGCGTCGTTCACCGCCACACGCGGGCTCAGCCCGGCGCTTGTGGGGTTCACGTCGGTGCGGGACGGCGTCATCCGCGTGACCGCGTCCGAGCTGCTGGGAGTACGTGGTGACCTGCTCGTGCCGGACGTGAGCACCGGGCGGTTCGTCGAGCGTTCGAAACTGCTGACGGAGCAGAAGGCCGCGATGCTGGGGCCGCAGACCGGGCCGGAGACAGCCCCGCCCCCCAAGACCGCGTACCAGTCGCTGCAGGAGAGCCTGGACGCACGCGACGGGTTTGACCGCGCGAAGGCCAGGGAGGAAGCCAAGGCTCCCCCGCCTCCGACCCCGCCGCCCGCGGAGCCCCCCAAGCCTCCCGATGCGACGGAATCCCCCAAGGCACCCGACAAGCCTGCGGAGCCCGCCGACGGCATTCCCCCGATGAAGGACCCCGCGCTGAACGCGCCCCCCTCCACGCTGGAGCCGGAGATGCCCAAGGGGCTGGCGCCGTGGGAACAGTCGGTGATCAACATGCGACGGCGGATGGCGGGGCTGCCACCGCTCGGCCGCCAGGTGGCGCCGCTGGGTCCGGATGGGCTGCCTCCTCTGGATGAGCACACGCTGCAACTGCTCAAGATGCCCGGGCCGGCGATCTCGGCGCTGGTGGGCGAGGGCGGCGGCTCGATGGCAAGGCTGATCCGAGAGGGGCAGGAGGCCATGGGGCGTGGCGCGTACTTCGACGCGGAGGAACACTTCGCCAGGGCCCTGGCGATAGAGAGCGGCGAGCCCAGCGCCATGGCGGGGCGCGTGAACGCCCAGATCGGCGCCGGTCTCTTCGTCTCCGCTGCGATCAACCTGCGGCAGCTCTTCGAGCAGCACCCGGAGCTCATCGGGGTGCGGTACGAGGGGGCCGCGATGCCGGGTGCCGCGAGGCTTGCCGGCGTGAAGGAGGAGTTGCTCGGTCTTGCGAAGCCGGGAAATCCGGAGAGGCTTCCCCGGCCCGAGGCCGCGCTGCTGCTCGCGTATCTGGGCCACCACACAAGGGACCAGGGAGCGGTGCAGAGCGGTATCGCGGGCATGCGCGACGCGTACACGCGGAGCATCGCGGCCCAGGCTCGTGAGGCGGGGCTCACCGCCATGCCGGACCACCTGATCGACCTGCTCGAGCAGGCATGGGGCCAGACGCCGCCTTCGGAAGGGAAGTAGCCCCTTGCCCCAGCCTACCCCACCTTCACAACCTTCGAAGAGTCCGAGGCAGCGCAATGCGGCCGGAGCGACCAAGCCGGCGCCCGCCGCGGCCCCGCGTGAGACGGGCGCCTCCATCGCGGATTTCTTGACCGACGGGTCGCTCGCGGCGCTCTGCGCGGAGCTCTCGGGGCTGACGGGAATGCGCGTGCAGCTGCGCGACCGCGACAATCGCGTGATCGTGCCCCGCAAGGGCCAGGGCTGGGACTTTGAATCGGCGACCACCCAGCCGGTGGTCTCCGTGCCCCTCAGGCTGGGAGAGGAGCGGATCGGGGCGCTGACGCTGGGCGATGGCGAGCCGACACTTCCCCAGGACGCGCGCGAGCGGCTGGAAGGAGTGCTCGCGCTGCTGGCGCGGACCGCGACGGAGCTGGTGCAGCACGAATCTTCGCTGCGGCACAAGGTGCGCGAGCTCGCGGCGCTCACCCGCATGGGCTCGCTCCTCGTGCGTGCCGCCGGGCCCGAGCACGTGCTGGAGGTGACTCTCGAGCTGGCGCTGAACGTGCTGGGCCTCGACGCCGGATCGATCGTGCTGTTCAGGGAGGACCCCGACGGCGGGATCACCGATCTCGAGGAAGACCTGCTGCTGAAGGCCTCGCGCAACCTGTCTCCCCAGTGGCTGGACAATCCGAACCCTCTCAGCCGCGACCGGCTCTTCGACCGCATGGCAATCGCGGGCAAGATGGCGGTCGCCGAGGACATCGAGTCCGACGAGCGCATCCTGGTCCGGGATGAGGCGCTGGCGGAGGGGCTGCGGGCGGCGATCCACGTCGGGCTGCTGTTCAACCAGCGCGCGCTCGGCGTGATCCGCCTGTACAGCCGTCGGCCCCGCGCGTTCTCGGATGAGGACCGGCGTCTACTGGCCTCGCTGGCGCAGCACGCGGCAGCGGCGTGCGAGCAGTCTCGCCTCGCGCTCATCGAGCGCGAGGACCAGCGCGTGCAGAGGCAGCTCCAACTCGCGGCGGACGTGCAGCGACGCATGCTGCCCCGGGGCGTGCCCAGCACCCCATCGCTCGACGTTGCGGCCAGGTACATCCCCAGCTTCGAGCTCGGAGGCGACTTCTACGACTTCATCGAACTCTCCGGGCACGTGGGGGTCGCCATTGGCGACGTCGTGGGCAAGGGCGTGGCGGCGGCGCTGCTCATGGCGTCCGTCCGGGCCAGCCTGCGGGCGCACACCCGCGAGGTCTACGACATCGACGAGGTCGTGGTGCGCGTCAACCAGGCGCTCTGCCGCGACACCCGGGACAACGAGTTTGCCAGCCTGTGGTACGGGGTGATCGACCCGGTGCGCCTGAGGCTGACGTACAGCTCCGCGGGGCACGAGCCGCCCCTGATCATCCGCGTGCCCAGGCACAGGCCGCCGACCCCCGCCGATGTGGACGAGCTGCACGCGGGCGGCATGGTCGTCGGCATCGATCCCAGCCAGCGGTACCAGCGCGCCGTGTTTGATCTCAAGCCCCGCGATGTCATCGTCGCGTACACCGACGGAGTCACGGACACCGTCAACTTCGCACGCGAACGATTCGGCAAGAAGCGCTGCCGCCAGGCCGTGCTCGACGCACTGACGCAGGACCCCGAGGCGGGGGCGGCGGCGATCGTGGAGCGGGTGCTGTGGGAGCTCAGGCAGTTCGCGGGCCTGGCCCCGCGTCCGGACGACACAACGATCCTGGCCCTCCGCGTCCGGGAGTGACCCCGCCTGCCTCGCGGGCTACCGTCCGCCTCCAACCGGAGGCAGGTCATGGCGAATGAGGTCAGAGTTCTCGGTATTTCGGGGAGCCTGAGGAAGGGCTCGTACAACACCCTGCTGGTGAAATCCGCGCTCGCCGGTGCCGCCGGGGCAGGCGCGAAGACCACGTTCCTCGACCTGCGCGAGCTCTCGCTCCCGGTCTTTGACGAGGACCTCGAAGCGTCAGGGCCGATGCCCGAGGGCGTGCGCCGCCTGAAGGATGAGCTGAGGGCCCACCAGGGTCTGGTCATCGCGTCACCCGAGTACAACAGCAGCGTGACGGCGGCCCTCAAGAACACCATCGACTGGGCCACGCGTCCGGAGCCGGGGCAGCCCCCACTCTCGTGCTTCAACGGCAAGGTCGCCGGCCTGGTCGCCGCGTCTCCGGGCGGGCTGGGGGGCCTGCGCGGGCTTGTTCACTTGCGGGCGATCCTGGGCAACATCAACGTGATCGTGCTCCCGCAGCAGGTGGCGGTCCCTCGCGCGCACGAGGCGTTCGGCGAGGGCGGCGTGCTGAAGGACCCGGCCCAGCGGGCATCCGTCGAGGCGATCGGGGCCGCGGTGTGCAACACCGCGAGGAAGCTGCAGGCCTAGGCGGCCCGGCCGGTGGGCGCGCACGCCTTCTTGACCTGCGCCATCGCGGCGCTCGTGTTCGCGAGGAACTCGACCTTGTCGAGGAACATCTCGGCGCCCGCGGCGAGCGAGCTCGCGCGGTTCGCCTCGCTGGGGTCCCCGCTCATGATGACGGAGACGATCCGGCGGGAAGCCTGAAGTGATCGGAGCAGGGGCAGCAGCTCGGTCCCGCGCCCATCGGGCAGGTTGAGGTCGATGAGAGCCACGTCGGGGAGCGCCTTGCCGACGGAGAGCGCGACCCGCGCCTCCGCGAGGTTGCGGGCGCTCACCACCTTGAGCGTGGGGTCCGACGCGAGAGATTTCATCGCGAGGCGAGCGGCGAAGACATCATCCTCCACCAGCAGCACCGTGCGTGTGGCGCCCTCCGCGGGGGCCTGCGCCTCGTGCGCTCCCCAGCGGACGCAGTTGCGCCCCGCCTGCTTCGCCGCGTAGACGGCCTGGTCCGCCGCGTGCGTGGTCTGCTCCGGAGACCAGCCCGCGGTCGGGGTTCCGGGCTCGCACGAGGCGACGCCGACGCTGATGGTGATGGGCAGGGTGAGCCCCGCGATGCCGTGCGTGGAGAGATCAAAGGGCGTGCCGCAGACGACGCGGCGGAGGAGTTCGGCGAGCTTCTTGCCCCGCTCGAGGTCTACTCCGGGCGAGACCAGAACGAACTCCTCGCCGCCGTAGCGGCAGAAGGTGCCGACACGGTCCGCGATCGAGCGCAGCCTGGTGGAGAGCTCGATGAGCACGGCATCGCCCGCCTGGTGCCCGTGGGTGTCGTTGACGGACTTGAACTTGTCCGCGTCGAGGAAGATCACGGTGTAGGGCTTTCCAGAGCCGGCGCAGGTGGCGGCGACCGCCTTGCACTCCTGGTCGAAGTGGGCCCGGTTGAAGGCGCCCGTGAGGCCGTCCTTGCGGGATTGACGCGCCAGCTCCTCGTTGCGGGTCTTGAGCTCGAGAGACTCCTGCTGCATCGCCTCTTGGGACTCGGCGAGGCGTTCGTGCGCTTCGGAGAGGATCGCGGTCACGTCCGTCGGGGCGCCCACCCGCAGGTCCAGCGACTTGGCGAGCTCGCGGGCCCCCCGGGCGGCGGTCTCGATCAGCGCGTTCGCGTCGGCGAAGGGGAGCTCGAACCACTGGCGCGCGTTGATCAGGAATGCCTTGTGCTTCTCGCGGGGCTGGGAGAGGGTGAGCGTGCCCGCGACGAGGCGCGAGAGCTGCACGGTCCGCACGAGGCGCTCGTGGGACACGGGCGAGGACTTGTCGGCGTGGTGGAGCGCGACGCACTCCACGAGCTGCGGGGGCAGCCGCCACTTCTCCGCGAGCAGACGCCCGACCTGCGCGTGATCGAACCCGAGCCTGCCGTGCTCGAGCGCGGCCAGCGCGTCGTGGTCTTCATCGGCGCTGCTGATAGCGGAGAGGTATTCGTCCTTCAGCGCCGCGAAGCAGGCGAGGATGCCGATGTCCTGCAGGAGCGCGCCGACAAACGCTTCCTCCGGGTCGCAGGCTCGGGTGTGAACGGCGAGCACCCGGGCCGACGCCGCCCCGTAGACGGCCCGCCTCCAGAATGCCGTGAGGTCGAGCGAGCCCTCGCGGCCGAGGCGCCTGGTGCAGTCGACAAGGCTGAAGCCCAGGACCAGCGCCTTGACCGTGTTGAGCCCGAGCAGGCTCATGGCGCGGCTGATGTTCGGGCAGGGCACGGTCAGCGCGTAGTAGCTGGAGTTGACCGTGCGCAGCACCTTGGTGGAGAGCGCCGGGTCCATCTGGACGGTGTTGGCAATCGCGGCGATCGAGACCTTGGGGTCCCGCGTCAGCTCCAGCACCTTCATTGCCACCGCGGGGAGCGAGGGCAGCGTGCCGCAGTTCGTGACTCGTTCGAGCAGGGGGCTGGGCATGATTCTCGGACGCCTCGCTGTACGGATCGGGCGGTCGGGCAAAGGAAAACCCCGGAACCCCTGCATCGGGTGGGCTCGCCCACGGCGTGAGGAAAATTACCCAACTGGGGGAGGCACTCTGAACGCCTGAGCCGGTTGTTCCCGCAGGCCCCGTAACCATGCTCGTGGCAACGACTTTTCTCCTGACGGCGCCCCGGCACGCGGGCGCCGTGACACACATGTCGCGAAACGCGTGAGGAACTCGCGCATCCAACGCTGCGTAGGGAGGGGGGGTAGAGAACCACACGACCCGCCAGAAGCGAAGGAGGAACACATGAACGCCAAGAACCAGCCCGTCGAACCCCAGCGCCTCGTCGACGCGGCGATCGTGGTGCTCAAGGTCTGCACGGCGTATGCCTCCACGCACGACGGGCGGAGCGTGCACCCCACGGAACTCATGAGCGACCCGGCGGAGGGCCGCGATCTCGCGGTGTTCAGCCGCCATGAGGTCGAGGAAGCCACGCGCTTCCTCGTACGGCTGGGCTACCTGGAAGCCGTGGGCCAGTCCGGGGCGTGAGGACGCCCGGGGCGGCGTCAGGCGCCCTGGGAGTTCATCGCCTGGATGAGCATGGCGACGATCGAGTTCAGCGCCGCGCAGCTCCAGAGCCACTTCGCCACCATGCTCTCGCACTTGGCGAACACGAACTGGTATGGGCCGCAGAACCAGCAGAGCAGCCCGCCGAGGGCTGAACTCTGGAAGCCGAGCAGGATCACCCACAGGGACATGATGACGGAGAACGCCATCGACCCGATGTTGTGCGCCATTCCGATCTAGAGGAAGAAGTACGCCGCGGCGGCGAGCCCGGCGCACACGAGCAGGATCACAACGCCGATGGTGAGGGGGCTGGTCCGGCCCCCGCCCCCCTTCGCCTTGCCCCCCTTGTCACCCGGGACGGCCTTGGCCTTGATGACCTTGACCTGGAGGCGCTTGCCCTTCTCGAAGCTGTAGCCGCAGCCCACGCAGATGGTGGCGTCGGCGGTGAGCGCCCTCCCGCACTCCGGGCAGGCCTTGGTGCCGGTCTCGGCGATGGCGTTCTTGCTGCCCATGCCCAGGAGAAAGGCGTTCCCGCCCTGCTCCGCGTTGGCGCCGGCCTTGGGGGCCTCGCCCTTGAGGGGCGTAGGGGTTGCGCGGTTGGACTGGGCCTGGCGTGCCTTGGTCACGCATTCCTGGCAGACGTAGCGACCCTTGGCGTCCTTCGAGCGGGGCTTGTTGCTCACGTCGATGCCGCAGATCGAGCAGGTCTTGGGCTGTGCTTCCGCCATGCGAACCTCCGAGCGTGGGGCACAAGCGTACCACACCCCGCGAGCCGGCGGAAGGAAGGCAAGCAGGGGCGCGAATGGCCAAGGGCCTAGAGCAGCCCCGCGCCCAGCCGGACCATGACCAGCACAAACCCTGTGAGGCCCGTGACGATCGCGGCGTCCTGCGCGTAGAGGTCCTGAGCGTCCGAAAGCTGCCAGGCGTAGACGATGCCCGCGATGGAGGCGATGACCCACACGGGAATCGGCAGAGGGACCGCGGCGAGCAACAGGAATGTGAAGACGGCGATGGACATGATCCCGGCGGTCTGAAGGGACATCAGCCGGAACGTGGTGTTGACACCCGTCCAGACCAGACCGCACACGAACAACGTCGCCATGGCGACGACCCAGGCGATGCCGAGCCAGAGGAGCCCGAGTCCGGCGTTGGAGGCGGCCTCTAGGAGCCCGCCCTTGGGGCCGGTGCCGATGAACCCGTACATCGACCCGGCCATGCCGCCCACGATCCAGCCCTTTGCTCCCGAGAGCAGAACGACGCCGGGCACACCGACCGCGAGAAAGAGGAGCGGCTTGCGAACGCTGGAGCGTGCGATTTCGAGCGACGTCTGGAGGTGGTGGTCGGACCGGGCGTAGATCTTGGTGACCACCCCGCACTCGGGGCAGGTGATTCCGTCGTGCCCGCCCTTGAGCCCTTTCAGGCTGTAGCCGCAGCCGGAGCAGGAAGCCTCCCGCTTGGCGGCGTCCTTCAGCTTCTGCCGCTCGCGCGCGCGGGCGCGCTCCTCGCGGGTGCGCTGGCGTCCACGCTTGTCCGCGGCGGTTGCGTCCGGGTCTTCGTCGAAGTCGCCCAGCACCTCGCGGGCCTTGTCTGGCGAGAGCGGGACCTCGCTCGGCGTGTGCCCGCACTTGGTGCAGGTGGGCACGCCGACGCGCTGGGGCTCGCCGCACTTCAGGCAAGGAGCGCGGTGTGTGTCCATCTCGAGCGGGCTGAGCGCGATCGGAGCCGCGAGCGCCGCCGCGCGGGCCTTGGTGCAGGCAGGGCAAAGTGGGGCGCCACGCTGCGAAGGGCTCACCACCACGCGCGCGCCGCACCGGAAGCAGAATGCCTCCGGGCGGACTTGTGTCTCCGGGGTCCCCACGGGCTCAGTCTACCGCGCCGGCGTGCGCTGGTTGCGGCAGGCGGGCTACTTGTCCCGGGGGTCGATTCCCATGCCGGAACGGTTCGGGCTCTTGGGGCGGGTGGGCGCGACGTAGGGGTGCTCGCGGACGGCCTTGAGCATCTCGTCGATGGCTCGGTCGAGCTGCGGGTCCCCGCCGTTCTGCATCTTGGCGGGGTCGTCGATGACCTCGATGTCCGGATCGACGCCGTGGCCCTCGACACCCCACGTGCCGTCTGTCTCATAGAAGCCGAAGGTTGGCACGGAGACAGAGCCGCCATCGACCATGGTGGGGTTGCCCGAGATGCCGACCAGGCCGCCCCAGGTGCGGGTTCCGATCAACGGCCCGAGCTTGTGGTGGCGGAAGAGCCACGGGAACATGTCGCCCCCCGAGCCGGCGAGGCCGTTGATGAGCATGCACTTGGCGCCGAAGTGGGCGTCGGTGGGCCAGGGCCAGTCCTTGCCGTCGCGGCGTGCCCAGGCGTTGGTGTTGGGGCGGTTGAGGAGCTCGATAAAGCGGTTGGGGATCTGCCCGCCGCCGTTCCAGCGGTCGTCGATGATGAGGGCCTGCATCCCCCGCTGCCCGAAGAACTGGCGGTAAAGGTCGTTCTGCCCGTCGACGCCCGTGTTGGGGACGTAGATGTAGCCGACCTTGCCATCGGTTTTTTCAGCGACGTAGCGGCGCTTGGCCTCGATCCACGCGCGGTAGCGCAGGCCCGACTCGCTGGCGATGGGCTTCACGAGCACTTCGCGCTCGCTGCCGTCTATCACGGGCTTGGTGCTGATGGTGAGCGAGGTGACACGGCCCGCGGTGCCGATGAGGGCGGCGTAGGGGTCCTTGGAGGTGTCCAGCGGCACGCCGTTAACTGCGAGCAGGAACTCGCCCTCCTTGACGCCCACGCCCGGCATGCTGAGGGGCCCGCGGGCGTCGGAGTCCCACTGCGCGCCCTGGATGATCCTCGCGATGCGGTAGGCGGAGTTCCCGCCCTCGGTCGCAAGCTCGAAGTCCGCGCCGAGCAGCCCCACACCCTGGTTGGGCTGGTCTTCCACGTCGCCCGGGTTGGTGAGATAGGCATGCCCGATGTTGAGCTCGGAGATCATCTCGGAGATGATCCAGTTCACGTCCTCGCGGCTGGCGGCGTCTTCGACCATGGCCATGTAGTGGTCGCGGACCTTGGGCCAGTCCACACCGTGCATGGTCGGCTCGTAGAAGAAGTCGCGCTGGAGCCTCCAGGCCTCGTTGACGATGTGGCGCCACTCGACGCGGGGGTCCTGGATGGTCTTGGACATGCCGGCGGTGACGACGCTCTGGGACTTGCCGCCCCCTGCGGAGGCGTCGACAACGGCGAGGTTTGAGCCACCTCTGAACACGAGGAGCCTCTTGCCATCGGCAGAGAGGTCGAACCCGCCGCCGGTGGTGACGGCCTTCTCCTCCTTCTCGTCGTCGGCGTAGTTGTAGATCTTGATGGACCCACTGTCGGAGGCGCCGCGGGCGGAGTTTCTGACGAACAGGAGCTTCTCGCCGTCCGCCACCGCGAGGCGCCCGAAGGAGCCCGGGGTGATCGGGAGCAGGATCGCGCGGGCCTCGAGGCCCTCGAAGTCGATCTTCACTTCCTTGGCGGCGTCGGACTTCGAGCCACCCTCGCCGCCGGCGCTTCCCTCGGCGGCCTTGGAGACCTGGAAGGCCCCGCCGGAGTCGGGCGACTTCCAGGCGCCCTTGAGCTCGCCGTTCTTGAGCTCTCCATTGAACGAAACCTGCATGCCCTGGAAGGTGATCGAGCAATCAAGTTTGCCAGTGGCCTTATCGAAGGTGCCGGTGATCTGCCCCTCTCCCATCATGCTGGAGATGGTGCCGGAGACCTCGGTGCCATTGGCCAGCGCGAGCTTGAGCGTGATGGGCATGCCGCCGTTGGGGAGCGTGGGCCCGGTGATGTTGCCGGCCCAGGCGCCGGTGATCGGATCGTCGGAGGCGACCTTGGCGTCGCCTTCCTTCTTGTCGTCCTTGTCCTGGGGCTTCGCGTCGTCCTTCTTCGCCTCGTCCTTCTTGGCCTCGTCGGGCTTCTTGGAGTCCTTCTTCTCCTCGACCTTGAGCTGTTCCTCTTCGCTCTTGGGGAGCCAGGGGCTCTTGACCTCGGTGGTGAGCGGGGCCATGAGCACGACCGCGCTCTCGCGGTACGCGTAGGTGCTGTCGATGTCGCTGTACTCCGGGTTGTTCACGGCGCGCAGGCTCGTGAAGAACAGCCACTGGCCCTTTCGATCAAAGGCGGGGGAGTCCGACGGGAACATCGGGCTCGTCACGGCGTGCTTTTTGCCCGTGGCGGCCTCGGCGATCCACACCACGCTGTTGCCGTTCGCCTCGTCGCCCTTCGCGTAGGCCATCCACCTCGAATCGGAGGACCAGCTCACGCGCACGCGGCTCATCCAGGGGTCCTTGTCGAACTCGCTGGTCGTGCCCTTCTCGACATCGCAGAGGTAGAGCCGCCCGTTCTCGTCGGTAAAAGTGATCCACTTTGAGTCGGGGGACCAGATGGGGTCGTAGCGGTAGCCGGGTCCGAGGGCGGAGAGCTTGCGGGGCGCCGCGGGCTTCTTGGCATCCGCCGGTGCCGCTTCGTCGGCCTTCGGAGCCTCGTCCGGCTTGGCCTCATCGGCCTTGTCGCTCTTCTTCTCTTCCTTCTCGTCCTTCTTGGGCTCGGGGGGCTTCGCGTCGGAGGGTCTGACCCACAGCTGGTACTCGCCCCCCTCGTCGGAGAAGTACGCGATCCACCTGCCATCGGGCGACCACGCGGGGTCGCGCTCGGCGATGTCGTCGGTCCTGGTGAACGAGCGGACGACGCCCTCCTTCACCGGCGCGGACCAGAGGTCGCCCCGGCCTTCGATCGCCACTCGCTTGCCCGAGGGCGAGATCGACGCGCCGCCGATGTTCTTCGCGGCGTCAACCGAGCGGGGGCGCAGCCTGGGCTTGTCGCCGGGGATCGACACCGGGACTTCCGCGGACTTGCCGGTGCCGAGGTTGAGCAGCATCAGCTTCGCGCCGAGCTGAAAGACGATCTCTCCCTTGCCGTCAGCGCCCGGTCCGACCGAGGGCCAACGAACGTCGTCCTCGGCAAAGGTCGTGACCTGCCTGCGCGTGCCCGCGCCGACGTCGAACGCCCAGATGTTCATCCGGTGCTCGGGCCCCTGGTCGGTCAGGTAGTACACCGCCTTGCCGTCGCCCCCCGGCACCCACATGGGCAGCGTGTCCACGCCCTCCCAGTCGGTGACGCGGCGGCTGGACTTGTCGTTGAGGTTGAAGAGCCAGATGTCCGTCGCCATCCCGCCCCGGTACCGCTTCCACGTGCGCGTATCGACGGAGTGGGGCGTGTAGGCCAGCCACGCGCCGTCGGGAGAGACGCTCGCGAAACCGCCGTAGGGAACCGGGAGCTGGCTGGGCATGCCGCCCGAGGCGGGGACCTTCCAGAGCTGCGCCTGGCGGCCCAGACCGGAGTACGCGCTCGTCATGAACAGCAGGGAACCATCCGCCGACCATTCGGCGAGGGTCTCTGCACCCGGGTTGTGCGTCACGCGGACCGCGACCCCGCCCTCGATCGGCATGGTGTAGAGGTCGCGGTTGCCCTCATAGTTCCCGACGAAGGCGATGCTCTTGCCATCGGGGCTGAAGTGGGGAAGCTGCTCCTGACCGGGAGGGCTTGCCAGGGGCCGGGCCAAGCCGCCGGCGCGGGGCATGATCCACAGGTCGTTGGCGTAGACGAAGCAGATGTAGTCTTTGCTCACCGCGGGCCACCTCACCATGCTCGGGCTGGTGTTCTGAGCGTTCGCGGCGGTGGTGCCTGCGAGCAGGGCCAGCAGGGCGGCGACGGCGAAGCGACGGGCAACGGTCGAACCGGAGTGCATCACGTGGTACCTCTTCTGGTGAGCGTGAGATGGCGCAAAGCGGGGAGAAACCCTGACGCCCCGCCGACCCCAAGGGTTTGGGAGTGTACCGGCTGGGCTTTCGTGGCGCACACGGATGGACCCCGGGGCAAGTTCCGCCCGAAACCGGGTCCAAAAAGCACGCTCCCCCAGCCATGAGGGGCCGGGGGAGCAACGCGGGCGAAGGGACTCGAACCCCTAACCTTCTGATCCGTAGTCAGATGCTCTATCCAATTGAGCTACGCCCGCAGACCTTGGGCGGCCGGCCGCCCGGGGCACAAGCCTAATCATGCCGCGCGGGCCGGACAAGTCCGGACCGCCCGCGGCTTGATTCTTTGCTCGGTCGGGCGAATGATTCCGACCCTGCGGACGTCCGTCCCGGGTCACTTTCGAGGCTCCTTCCGATATGGCACACTCCCGCACCGCCCGCAAAGCCGTCCGTCAGAACGCCACCCGCCGCGCCCGCAACCGCTGGCGCCTCAGCACCATGCGGGAGGCCCTCAAGGAGATGCGAGAGAAGCTCCTCCACGGCACGGTGAAGGAGTGCGAGGAACTGCAGCGCAAGGTTTCCCGCCTGATCGACCGCACGGCGGCGTCCGGCGTGATCCACAAGAATCAGGCCGCCCGCCGCAAGAGCCGCCTCGTCGCCGCCGTCCGGGCCAAGGCCAAGACCGGCGCGAAGGCGAAGTAAGCCTCTCACCCCACGGATCTCTCAGGGCCCGCGCGATCGGCGTGGGCCCTGTCGTTTTTGAGCCCGGCTCACCCCCGACATCGTGGCCCTGCGCGCCGCTATGCTCGCGGCTCATGACGTTCGGGCAGCCGCAGACCCGGTTCACCTCCAGCAGCCCGTACAGCGTGGCCGCGACCCGGCCGCTGCACGTCCTGGTCTTTCTGATCCCGCTCATGCTGCTCTACGAGGCGGGCTCGGTTCTGTATCTCGCGCGCGAGGCACGAGGTGCGGACACGATCGGGGCGCACGGCATCCTGCGGGGGTTCTTCCAGACCTTTGGTGCCGCCAGCCTGCACCTGCCGCCTCTGGCCCTCAGTGTCGTGCTGCTTGCCTGGCACCTGCTGCTGAAGGACCCCTGGAGGGTCCGTCCGCGGGTGCTGGGGCTCATGGCGGTTGAGTCCGCGCTGTGGACGATCCCGCTGCTGGTGATGGGCCTGCTGCTCACTCGCCCGCCCGCCGCGGCCGCCGTGCAGGATGGCACGCTCCAGGCCCTCTCATGGCAGGCGAGGCTCACGATCTCGCTGGGTGCCGGAATCTACGAGGAGCTGCTCTTCCGGCTCGTCATGATCGGCGCGATCCACTTTGTGCTGGTGGATCTGCTGCGGGCCAAGCACGCGGTGGGCGCCTTCGCCGCGGCCCTCGTCTCGTCGCTCGCGTTCGCGTTCTACCACGATGTCAGCGGGCCGGGGGGCGTGAACCTGCGGCTGGTGCTCTTCTTCACGCTCGCGGGCCTCTACTTCTCCACCGTCTTCATTACGAGGGGCTTTGGCGTGGTCGTCGCGACCCACGCGCTCTACGACATCGTCGCGCTGCTCGTCTTCACCAGGGAGCGATAACCCCGGCGGGACGGACCCGGGGCCTGCTATCATGCCCGCGGATGCACCCAGCGGCGGAGGGACGCCGGGCGATCCCGAAAGGACGGGTTCCATGAGCCTGGCATTCGCGATCGACGCGCTCTACGACTCCGGCTGGCACCCCACCGATCCCCATGGCGTCCGGAGGCACTCCGACGGCAGAGCCTTTCCCTCCGCGGACGAGGCGAGGCGGTTCTTTGCCGAGCGCGGGCTCAGCCTGTCCGTGAGGCATATCCAGCTGTTCGGGTGCTACCGCGCCGAGTGGACCACCGCGGATGGCCGGACGATCGGCGCTGTCGTCGGCATGTCCGAGGACGAGGCGGCGGTCTTTGCGATGGCCCGCGTGCAGAAGCCCGGGCAGTTCGCGGAGCCGGCGTCGGCCAACGCCTGAAGTGCCTGCGGAACGATGGAACTGGAAGGTTGACCCCGGGCCCCACGCGCGTACCCTCTGGGCACGTCTTGGCAGACCTTTTGTGGCCCCATCGTCTAGCCCGGTCCAGGACGTCAGGTTCTCATCCTGAAAACAGGGGTTCGAATCCCCTTGGGGTCATT